>JAPLCQ010000144.1 GCA_026392115.1 Armatimonadota bacterium
GCCAACGGCTGCGGCGAACCGCACAAAGCCGGCCTGTGGCGCCTCGATCTCGACCGCCGCCTTGCTCGTCTCGATCTCGCAGATGGGCTGCCCCTCGGCGACTGCGGCGCCATCCTCGACGTGGAGGGCAACCAGCCGAACGGAATCGTCGTTGACCGTTTCGCGCGGAACCAGGACCGGCGCCTGCTCAGTCAAAGTCCACACACCTCCACACAGGCGGCCAGGATGGCCTGTGTGCCCGGCAGCATCTGCTCCTCGGTCGGCTTGCAGGATGGGACGGCCGCGGGCGCGGCGGACAGGCGCCGGTAATGGAACCGTGAACCAGGGCTCTCCTCCACAATACGGGCTATCACCTCGGCGCCGAACGCGCAGAAGCCCTGCCCCTCTTCGACCACCACGAGGCGGCCCGACCTGGTTACTGAATCGATGATCGGCTTCACGTTGAGCGGGTAGAGCGAGACCGGGCACACGACCTCAGGGATGAGCTCGAACTCGTCGACCAGAGCGTCCACGACGCCCTCGACCTCCGGCAGCATTCCCCCATAGCAGAGGATCGTCACATCGGGTCTCTGCTCCACGATTAGGCGCGACGTCGGGAACATCTCGTCGGAGTGCTCCCAGTGGAAGCCCTCCGGGGCTGTCACTTCCGAGTACCGCCCGTACAGCGTTTTGTTCTCGATGACAATGGTCGGCATCTGAATGCCAGCAAATATGCGGCGATATATCTCGAACGGGTCAAAACGGTGGTGGATCGCCAGCATCATCGTGTCCGGGATGCCCAGAAAGTGCTTCTCTATGCTCTGGCTATGCGTTGCCCCGTAGCCGCGTCGCCCGCCCATCGGTGTGCGGACGACCAGCGGGACACGCACCTGCCCGTTATACATATATCGGAACTTCGCCGCGTGATTCAGTATCTGATCCATTGCCAGCGTCATGAAGTCGCCGAACATGATCTCACAGATCGGCACCAGGCCCCCGAGCGCCAGGCCATTGCAGGTACCGACGAGCGCGGCCTCGCTGATCGGCGTGTTCAGGACGCGGCCGGGGAATGCCGTGCTGAGCCCGCTGGTGACCTTGAACGCGCCACCGTAGGGGTCCTGTATGTCTTCGCCAAGGCAGACGACACGCCCGTCGTCAGCCATCGCCCTGTGCAGCGCGGCGCCGATACGGGCGGCGATCCGCTCGCGCCCGTCGGGGGCCTTCGTCGCCTCCCACCGCACCGAGCCCGGAGCGGGCTCAGTCGCGACGGCGGGGCTCGCAAACGCCACCGGCTCCGCGGCGCCGATGGCGGCTTCGATGCGCTCGTCGGCGCGTCGGCGCATGTCCGCGTACCGATCGGGATTCGAAGCCTGAAATCGGCTGATCGGATCGATCTCCCAGTGGTGACGCAGCTCGTCGGCGTCGCGCTGGTCATCACCCTTGGAGTGCGCCATCAGGCGGTAGGTGTCGATGGCCAGAAACGCCGGTTGCGCCGCGCTGCGCACATAACCGACCGCGGCACGCGCCACGTCGAATAACTGGTCCGGGCGCCAGGTATCGGCCTCGAAGGCCCTGATCCCGAACGCGCCGGGGCGCGCCATCACATCGCCGGCCAGCGTCTGCGACGACGAACTGCTCTGCGCGTAGTGGTTGTTCTCTAGGACGATCAGGAGAGGGATCGTCCACTTCGAGGCCATGTTCAGCGCCTCGTAGAGCACGCCCTGGCCGAGTGTGCCGTCACCGATGAACACAACGCCGATACTCGTCGATCCCTGAATCTTGCGCGCCAGGGCCAGGCCGCCGGCGATCGGGACGCCTCCGCCCTGGATGCCGTTGCTGAACACATTGCCGGAGCAGATGTGCTGGCTGCCTCCGCGACCGCCGCAGATGCCGGTCTGGCGGCCCATGATCTCAGCCATCAGGCCATCCACGTCGTCGGTGCGGGCGAGGTAGTGCCCATGACACCTGTGGTTTGAGAAGATCACGTCGTCGGGTTCAATCGCCTGGGCGATCGCCACGCCGGTAAACTCCTGCCCGATGCAGGTGTGGACGGTCCCGAAGATGGCGCCCTCCGTGAACAGGCGTAGGAGCCGCTCCTCAAAGGACCGTATGAGAATCGCCGACTGCCAGCACGCATCGGGCACAGCCGACAGACCGGCCATGCCCCGCGCGCCGAGCTCTGGTTCTGCCATCATGGCTAACGATTGTACCCGCCCCTGCTCCAGCGCCCTTCGGACCCGCCAGCGACGTGAATGCTGCCCGTGCCGGCAGCGCAGGCGCGTCACAGAGCGGCGGTCGGCCGCGTGGTCAGCGCCTGGCAGCCTCCTGCCGGGTCGCGATGGGCACGTAGCCCACCTCCAGCCCCTTGGGCGGCTTGACGATCTGGGCGGGGTCGAGGTCGGCCGGCTTGCCCATCGTGGGCGGCGCCAGGTAGTCGCGGCTCTTCGGCCAGGCGCGGTGCAGCTTCTCCACCCTCGCCTGCATGCGCTCCCGTTCTGCGTCGGTCAGGTCGGCGTTGAGCAGCGCAGGCTGGTCGGCGAACCGGTACCAGTAGTAGGTCACCACGCTGCCGTCGCCCAGCCGCGCCTGGAATGGCCCGGCTGCGGGGCCCGGCTTCTTCCAGCAGCTTTTCGGGTCGTCGGGCGTCGAGTAGGCATCTTCCTGCGCCTCAACGGGTCGGTCCCAGGTTAGCCGCTGGAGCCCTGTCTCCGGCGGGACATCGGCCGGGGCGACGGGCATCCACTTCGCCTTCTTCTCATCGCCGGCGTTCTCCAGGCGGTAGTACTCCGGCAGCGTCACAAGGCGGCCGTCCTTCGTGTCGGTCTTCGTGGCGCCGGCGTAGTTCCACTGGTACCCGAACGTGCCGGCATCGATGGCCGTGGGCGTCGCGAACGCGCTCCATTCGATCGGCACACGCTTCTCCGGCTTGTCGGGTTCGGAGGAGCGGATCTCCCAGGTCGCGGCGCCGTTGCCGGGGAAGGTGCGAACGTGCGCGCCTCGGGGGCTGACCGCGCCGGACGCGGCAGGCCCGCCCGCGAACCACGCCGAGACCGAATCCCAGAGCGCGGTCTTGTCGTAAGCGGTGTCCTGGTGCACGAGGACCGACCTTCCGTCGGACCTGCGCGGAAACGCAGTGGGCGCGATCCGCGCGTACGACCGGCCATCGGCTCCCACGGCGGTGCGGCACGGGATGTACTGCGTCTCCATCTGCACGTGACGGTTGGGATCCACCGGCCGGCTGTCGAGGAGCCGGCCGATCAGACGAGGCTCCTTGATACCGGCGTGGGACCAGAAGTGGGGCGTAAAGAAGGCGACCGGCCCCTTGAAGTTGCCCGTGCTCAGGAACAGTGTCCAGAACTGGCCGCCGGTCGGCACGTTCCGCCCTTCAGTGGTCGCCTTGGCCTCGCCAAGCGGCAGCGACAGATACCCGTAGCCGAACAACTGGCCGCACGTGCCCTGTTTCACGTTGAGGCCGTCGATCGGGAAGAGCAGCCACGGGCTCAGTTGCGCCACGCCATAGAGCCCGCGCGGCTCCTCCCAGGAGCCCCAGCCGTGCGCCGGTCCGTTGGCAATCTCCGAGAAGTTGGGGCCCACGCCGCCCATGATGAACTTCGGGGTCTCGGTGGGGAAGCGCGTGTCCCGCCACCACCCAAGGCCGCCCTCAACGTCCGAGTACATGTCCTTCAGGGCCGGGCCATCGGGCTGCGCGAACATCCACGTGCTCGGCAGCCCTGTCTGGAAGCGGCGCCCGGGGTAGGCGCGCAGCAGCGGCCATGCGGCTACATACATCGAGAACCCGGCGCCGTACCGCGCCTCGACCCTCCCGGCCGTTGGGATGATCAGGTAGCCGGCCAAGTACTCATCGGGTTCAGCGGGAGCCGCTCCGGCCCAAACGGACAGCGCCGCGGCCGCTACCGTACGCCACGCCGAGGCCCGCGTTCGCGCCCCAACACGCAACCGCGGATGCGTTAAGCAGGTCAGCTCCATTGGCTCGATCCTCCGTGCCGCGCCCGCCTTGCCGGGCAGGGGGCTTGGCATTCCCCGACATGGTACCGCGCGTGGGCGGCGGTGATCCACCATCGCGCGCACCTCGAGAGGACTCTGCCCGCGCCGCGACGAAATGGGATGCGTGGCCGCGCATCAGCGGTTGCACGCGGCCGGCACGGCCGTATAAGAGAAGGAGGACGCAACCGTGGATCGTCGTCAGTTCATCGTGGGCGCCGCCGCACTGGCGGGGATGCCCGAGGTCGTCGCTGCCGGCCAGTCGGGACGGGCAGACAAGCTCAACATCGCGCTGATCGGCGTCTGGGGCCGCGCGTTTGCGTTCTACGACGTCCTGGCCACCGAGAACGTCGTGGCGGTGTGCGACGTCTACGAGGATCGCTTCGCCGACGCGCTGAAGCGCTTCCCGCAGGCCAAGACCTACATCGACTGGCGCAAGTGCCTGGACCACAAGGGCCTCGACGCCGTCGTCATCTGCACGCCGGACCATCACCATGCGCTGATCGCCAACTGGGCGCTGAACCGGAACCTCCACGTCTACTGCGAGAAGCCCCTTGCCATCAGCGTCGAGGAGGCCCGCGTCGTCCGCGCCAACTGGCTCAGGAAGAAGGGCAAGCTCGCCACGCAGGTGGGCATGCAGCGCCACGCCTACCCGAACTTCAACCGCGTGCGCGAGCTGATCCGCGACGGCGCCGTGGGCGACCTCCGCTCGGCTTGCGCCTGGGGCAACCGGCAGATACGCAGGCCCGCCTACCCGGCCGCGCAGGGGCAACCCCCGGCGGGGCTCCACTGGGACCTCTGGCTGGGCGCCGCGCCCGACCATCCCTACAGCCCCAGCTACCTGGAGGGCGGCCCCGGCATGAACTGCCTCTCATGGAATATGTACTGGGACTTCGGCGCGGGCCAGATCGGCGACATGGGCAGCCACACCATGGACCTGCTCTGGAACGCCGTGGACGCCAAGCTGCCGACCTCGGCCCAGGCCAAGGGAGAGAAGTTCAACCCGGATGTGACGCCGGTTGAGTGCGAGTCGCACTTCGACCACCCGGCCAACTCGTGGCGAGGGCCCATCGACGTCAGCTGGTACCAGGGCGGCGCCATGCCCGAATCGCCCAGCTCGTGGCTCGACCTGCGCAGGATCGACCACGGCGCCATGTTCGAGGGAACACGGGGCTACCTGATTTCCGACTTCGGCGGGCGCATTATCCTGCCCTTGGGCGACAGCGCCGACATGAGCTACTACAAGCCGCGGGTTAAGGAGGCCATCCTGCCGAACCTGGGCGACTTCACCAAGCAGTGGCTCGACGCCTGCCGCAACCCAAGCCTCAAGACGGCCTGCGACTTTGAATACAGCGGCAACATGATCGAGCAGCTCCTGCTGGGCCTGGTGGCGTACCGCGCCGGCGCGAAGCTCACATACGACGGCGCCACCGGCGCGGTGACCGGTAGCCCCGAGGCCGCCCAACTGCTCAAGCGCACCTACCGCAAGGGCTGGACGATCAACGGGTGAGGTAGGCGGGAACGGCTGGACGGCGGCCTGGTTACCTGCCCCCGTCCAGCCGCACCGCCTCCAATCCCGGCACGTACTTGCAGGCCTCCTGTAGCGCGTCGCCGTAGTGGCCGTAGGCCATGGCCACGTGGTGAATGAAGGGGCCATGCATGAGGGTCCGCTCCCAGCGGGGCCAGTCGTCCACGCGCATCCAGGCGTAGTTGTTCAGCGTCTCGGGGCCCTCCATGGTATGGCCCTGACCGATGGCGAGGGCGTAACGGCCGCCGTCGCCGTCGAAGCGGGCCACGGTGATGGGACCGTCCTGTAGCCTGAAGTGGGTCATGCCCGCCAGTGGGCTGGGGAGAATCCAGTGCCGACCCAGGCGAGGCCGCACGTCCGGGTGGAGCATGGATGTGGGCGCTCCGTCGTGCCATAGCAGGATGCCGTTGTCATCTTCCGGGTGGCGCACGGTGAACTCGGCAAGGTAGGCGGGCGGGCCCATGGCGGCGCGGCGGAGCATGAGGTCGCTCAGGGTGCCGTGCAGGTCGCTCTCCGAGGCCATGGGGCAGACGTCGGCCACCAGGCTCTGGGCCAGCGAGCAGTAGGACCCGACCGCGTCCACGGCGGACATGAAGGTCTGCATGGCGACGCCGTCCAGCCCGTGCCGATCTCGAAGGGCCATGATCTGGTCGCGAATCGCCAGCACCCGCATGAGCGGGCCATCGTCGTCGAAGCCCTCCACGATGAGGCGCCGGCGGATGGCCTCGGCGGCTTCCGCGTAACCCGCGGGATCGCGCTCGACACGACGGCGGGCTTCGGCCAGGAACTCCACCATATCGATGGGCAGCACCTCGACGCCGAAGCGCTCCAGCAGTTCGCTCTCGTTGACGATTGTGGTCCAGAAGAAGTCGATCCGCTGGCCGATGAGGCCGATCCGGGCGCCCTTGCGCAGCACTTTGGCGGCGTTGACGGCGCGCAGGAAGGTGTCGATCCCCCGGCGCAACGCCTCCTCGTCCGGCCTGTAGTTCCCAATGTAGGTGAATGGCACGCCAAGCTTGTGGAGCACCTTGCTGCTCGCGAAGAGCCCGCACAGAGTGTCGCGGAGGCGGCGGCCGTCGGGCAGGGGCGCTTCGTCGCGCGGCCCCCAGAGCAGCACCGGCAGGCCCAGCTTCTTGCCGATCATGCCCACGGCGCCCTCGGTGCCGAAGTTGCAGTGCGGCATGAAGAGGCAATCCACGCCCGCCTCCCGGAACCGCGCCACGGCGGCATCGACATAGGCCTGGTCCTTCACCAGCCCGTCCTCCAGCACGCCCTCAAGGTCAACGAAGCGCACTCCCATCTCGGTCAGGAGGGCCTGCACGATCTGCTTCTGGCGGATGGCGTCCTCGTGGCTGAAGACGAACTTGCCGATGGGGCAGAGACCAAGAAGAGGACCGGCGCCGCTCACCTGCAGTGCTCCACCAAGAAGCGGATCACCGGCTCGGGGTCCTCCAGCCCGTGCGGGTGGTGGCCGATGCCGGGTTTGTGGATCACCTGCATGGTCCCGCCCAGCTTCCGATATCGCTCCTCGACGATGGCCGTGTTCTCGTTCGGCGGCACGACGTCGTCGGCGTCGCCCACCACGTGGATGATCGGTATCCTGGCGCGGGCCAGCGGCCGCAGTGCGTCGATGGGGTTGCCCCGGTAGGCCAGCGCCTCGGCCTCGTCCCGGAAGCCGTAGCAGCGGATCAGCTCCTGCCAGTCGCCGGGGCTGCCCGCCCCCTTGCCGGGTCCCGCGGGCCAGCTCTTGAAGTCGCACACGGGCGCGTCGCCGTAGATGGCCCCGACCCAGCCGGGGTGCTCGGCCGCCCACCGGTAGGCGTAGAGCCCGCCGCGGCTCAGGCCGATGAGCGCGGGCTTGCGGCTGAGCCCAAGGCGGGTGACGAGCTTGTAGAAGAGCGTGAGCTTCTTCAGCGCGTCCGGCGAGCCGAAGGTGTTGCCCACGGCGATATGCCCGTGGTGGAAGCCCCGCGCAAGCAGCCCCGGCGCGGCGCAGCGCTCGGTGAAGGCGTCCGGGAACTCCAGGCACCAGGACCAGGGCCGGCCCGGCGCCGCCTGCTTCGGCTCGACCACCCAGGCCGTGCAGCCCGCTACCGTGAACTGGTGCCGCGTATAGCCGTGCCACGTGTCCGTGGCGCCCTCGGGCCATGCGATGGGCGCCGGCCCGCCCGCCTGTCCCGCCGCGCAAGCCACCGCGCAGAGCCCCGCCGCCATCAGCCAGACCATGATGCCCTCCCGACCCGCCCGTTCTGATGCGAGAGTACCACGCGGCGGGGCGATAGGGCGTGAAGCCGCGGCGGCCCTGGCTACCTGCCCTGTAGATCTGACCGACCGACCAAGACCGCAGGCCAGATAGATTGGGCACTTTTCCATCGTGTGCCTTCCGTCTTCTTGACTCGTCCGAGACCGAGTGTTACAATGGAGAGCTTCAGATCATCGTCAGTTGATGTGATGGCTCTGACTTCAGTGGGAAGAGCCATTGATCGGCACGAGTGCACACTGTGGAATACAGTGTCAACGGTCGGGCGTGTCATGGGGAGAGTCTGTCGGCGTGGCGCTGTACACAATCTGTTCGCCCAAGGAGGGCGCAAACATGGCATTGCGGAACGGTACGTCTCGGCCACTGGCTCTGCTCGGCCTCGTGGCTCTGCTGGTCGGCACGGCTTCTCTGGCTACCTGCCCGGACCATGTGGCCCACGCCGCCGAATCGGTGTGCCCCGGTGGCCCGTAGAGCTGCAACCGGTCCTGGGGCCACCTCCTACCTGGACCGGCCACGCTGGCACGGCGGTCGCATCGCCCTTGCCGCCTTCACGCTGGTGGAGGTCCTCATCGTTATCGCCATCATCGCGGTGCTTGCGGCCCTGTCGGTCTCGGCGGCATTCCAGGTGCGCCGGTCCGGGCGCACCGCCGTGTGCTCCTCCAATGCCCGACAGATCGGCATGGCCCTCCGCCTGTACACAAGCGACAACGATGGCGCGTGGCCCTCGACCGCCGCTTGGCTCTCCGGCCTTCCCAAGTATCTCGGGCGAGACCGCAGGCAACTCGGTTGCCCGGACGCCAGGGCGCCGATCATTGTGGTCGCATGGCCGGCGGTGCCGGGCTACGCCTACTCCACTGCGCTCACGTCGGGGGTTGTTTCGCTGACCGGCAATACGCCACCCGCGCAGGACGCAGCAGTCCGGTTCCCTGCCGTAACGGTTGCGCTATGCGATGCGGCAATCGGCGTCTACATCACAGGGGCCCCTGATCCGTACCAGTTTGATCCTAACGCTCGACCACCCGGCCAAGAAGATGGTTGGCGGCGACACTCCGGTGGCGCGAACTACGGGTTCTGTGACGGGCACGTGAAGTGGCACCTGCCGGACGCTGTTGGCCACAACCAGCTCGGCAGCAACGACGGCTCGCGCCCGTCGTTCGCGCTGTGATGTTGCGTTTCGACCGTGTGTTTCCGCGCCGGGCGGTTCTTGGCATGCTGCTCGGCGCGGCGGCGACAGCGGCCGTCGGCGTGGTGCTGGTTATAGCCGCTCCGACTTCCGACGGCTGGAGCGCTCAGCCTTCGATGCAACAGCTTGCGATGAGGCGACGGGTGGCGGCAGCAGACCCTCCGCTGGGGACGGTCATGCCGTGATGGGTTGGCTCGATCGCCTGCCGGAGTGATGCCGGGCACGGTCGAAGCGGCGCCGGCAGGAATCGCCGGGCGGGACGGTGAACTCGGAAACCGCACCGCAACCGCCCCGTCCGGAGGAACCTATGCACGCCACGCCCCTGACCGCCCACGTCGTCTTGCACACCCACTGGGACCGCGAGTGGTACCGCACCTTTGAGGTCTTTCGCTTCCGCCTGGTGGACCAGGGCGACGCGGTGCTGGACCTCCTGGAGAGCGACCCCGCCTACGGGCCCTTCTACTGGGACGGCCAGACCTGCGTGATCGACGACTACCTGGAGATCCGGCCGGAGATGGCCGACCGCCTCCGCAAGGCCTGCACCGACGGACGGCTGGTCACCGGGCCCTGGTTCGTCCAGCCCGACGAGTTCCTCGTCAGCGGCGAGTCCTTCGTGCGCAACCTGCTCCTGGGCCGCCGCATGTGCCGGGAGTGGCAGACCGGCCAGCAGGTCGGCTACGCGCCGGACGCCTTCGGCCACACCAGCCAGATGCCGCAGATTCTGCGCGGTTTCGGCATCGACAACGCGGTCTTCTTCCGCGGGATCACCGCCGACCAGGTGGCCTCCGAGTTCCTCTGGCGCTCGCCCGACGGGTCCGAGGTCCTGGCCGTCAAGATGCCCGACAACACCGCCTACAGCAACTTCTACTACCGCTTCCGCGAGACGCTGGGCGACACCGACCGCGGCATCGCCCTGGACCCGGAGCGCGTGGTGGCCGAGGCCACGCAGCTGCTGGAGGAGAGCCTGGCAGAACGCCCCACGACACCCTACATCCTGTGGATGGACGGCGTGGACCACGTCCTGCCGCAGCCGCGCACGCCGGAGATCATCCGCATCGTCAACGAGCGTCTGGGCGACCGGGTTCAGGCGAAGACGGCCACCCTCCGCGAGCATGTGGATGCCGTGCTGGCCGCCGCGCCCGACCTGGAGACCCATACCGGCGAGATGCGCATCGCCAACCGCGCCTGGAACCTGCAGGCGCTGCTGGCCCACGTGGCCTCGTCGCGCATCCACACCAAGCAGCTCAACCACCAGTGCGAGACGCTCCTCGAGCGCTGGGCGGAGCCCTGGACCACCTTCGCGTGGCTTCTGGAGAAACAGCACGGACCCGTGGTCGGAGGCGAGCGGCGGCCCGAGTACTGGCAACGGCCGCCCGTGGGCCTTCTGCGCCACGCATGGAAGCAGCTCCTCCTGAACCAGCCCCACGACTCCATCTGCGGTTGCTCGGTGGACCAGGTCCACCGCGACATGATCAACCGCTACGAGCGCTGCCTGCAGGTGGGCGAGAAGCTCACCACCGAGGCCCTGGAGCGCATCGCCGCACGGGTCGACACGACGCCGCCGGTGAGCGCCGACCCACACACGCCGGAGGCGCTCGATGCCCTGGTGGTGACGAACCCATTGGGCTGGGACCGCGCCGCGGAGCCCGTCGATGTCGTGGTGCGCATCCCCGGCGACAGCCAGGCCGAGAGCATCCGCATCGTCGGTCCGGAGGGCGAAACGTGCGCGCGCATCACGCCCATGGGCCATGCGCATACCATGAGCCAGGCCCCGCACGATATCCCTGTCGCCTTCGGCTGGAAGCGCTTCAGCGTCCGCTTCCTGGCCCAGGCGCCCGCTTTCGGCTATTCCACGTATCATGTGGTCGCCAATCCCGGATCCGTGCGGGTGGCTCCCTCCGAGGGCGCCGTTCGGGTGGCTGACGGCGCGCTCCAGAATGAGTACCTGCGCGTGGAAGTGGCCGAGGACGGCTCCATCTCCCTCACCGACCTCGCCACCGGGCGCACCACGTCGGGCGGCCTGGTCTTCGAAGACGGCGGCGACTTCGGCGACGGCTACAACTATGTCGCGCCGCCGAAGGACATGGTGATGACCACCGCCGGCTCGCTCCTGGGCGACGGCCTGACCATCCTCACCGAGCGCGACGAGACCGAGGGGCGGCTCATCATCCGGCGGCAGTGGTTCGTCCCCGCCGACCGCGACGGCGACACCCGCAACGACGTGGTCCAGGCGCCCATCGACATCCGCGCCGTGGTGGCGCTTCGCCGGGGCGCCCGCCGGGCCGACATCACCATCGATGTGGTGAACGCGGCCAAGGACCATCGCTTGCGTGTGCTCTTCCCCAGCGGCGCGACCGAGGCGACGCACTTCGACGTGGAGCAGGCCTACGACGTGGTGGCCCGCCCCATCGTCCAGCCCGATACGACCGGCTGGCGCGAGAAGCAGCCCGCCACCGGTCCGCAGAAGACCTTCACCGATGTCTCCGACGCCTCCGGCGGCCTCTGCGTCATCAACAAAGGCCTCCCCGAGGTCGAGGTCAAGGACGACGCCCAGCGGACCATCGCCGTAACGCTCCTGCGCGCCACCGCCAACGGCGTCGGCGCGCCCGACGAGCAGCACGATGGGCAGATGCAGGGCGCCTACCGCTTCGAGTTGGCCCTGCTGCCCCACGCCGGCGACTGGCGGGAAGCCCGCGTCTGGCAGGCCGCCCACGGCTTCAGCGCGCCGCTCCGAGCCACCCAGACCGGCCTGCACGCGGGCCCGCTGGCCGCATCGGCGTCGCTGCTCACGGTCGGCCCCGACACCATGGCCGCCACCGCCGTCAAGGTGACCGACGACGAGCAGGCGTGGCTGGTTCGTGTCCTGAACCTGGGCGACGAGCCCGCGGAGGCGGCCATCGCCGGCCCGCTACTCTCCGGACGGGCGACGGTGGGCAACCTGGCCGAGGAGCCCGGCTCGCCGCTGGTCATCAACGACGGCGCGGTCACCGTCACGGCTCGCCCGCGCGGGCTGGTCACGGCGCTCGTGGAGGCGTAGGCAGGGCGGGGGACCGCGTCGGTCGCGCACTCCTCCGCCGAGGCCGGGCCATAGGGGGTCGCCTTGAACTCGCTGATCCGCTCCATCATAACGGTCTGGGCGCTCTCCGCCCTGGCTCCCGCCTGCCTCGCCGCCGAGGATATCGTGGTCTGGCAGCGGTCGGCGGCGGAGACCGTGCTGTACGATGCGCGCCCCGAACTCGGCATCGGGATGCACGCGTTCACGCCGCAGCAGGTCGCCGTGCTCAAGCCGCTGGGCATCCGCTTCGTGCGGCTTACGCTCTACTGGAACCAGATGGAGCCCGGCGCCGAGGCGCAGTACGCACCGGACTACCTGAAGTCGTGGGACGACCACGTGCGCCTTGCCGGCGAGCAGGGCATTGAGTTGGTGGCTGTGGTCCACGCGCCGCCGCCGGGCATGGACTGGGCGCACAAGGAGTTGGCCTACGAGCGCTTTGCCCGCTTCATGGCGGCGATGGCCAAGCGCTACCCGACTGTGCGCTACTGGGAGCTCTTCAACGAGATGGACGGCGCCTTCACGGACATCTTCGGCGCCAACGAGAAGGGCGTCGCCATGGTGGAGCGCGGCAAGCTCTACGCCCGGATGCTGAAGCTGGCCTACCCGGCCATCCGGGCGGCCAACCCCAACGCCTGGGTGCTCACCGGCGGCATGACCGACTTCCGCGACTTCCCACGCGGCATCTACGAGGGCGGCGGCAAGGAGTACTTCGACATCCTGGCGATCCACACCTACGGGGTACCGGTCACCTGGTCCTTCATCGACAGAGGCAGGACCGTCCGCGAGGTCATGCGCTCCTACGGCGACGGCGACAAGCCGCTCTGGAACACGGAGTTCGGGATCGACGGCGGCAACGTGATCGGCGCCTGGGGCTATCCGCATGCCGACAAGCCGCCGCGCGACGACGCGCAGGTCCTGGACCAGACCCAGGTCGACCAGTGGCGGGAGTGCATCGAGTGGAACGCAAAGAACCGGCTCTACCAGAAGATTCTGCCCTACCAGCTCGCCGCTGGCAATGAGCGCGACGACGCCGAGGGCAAGATCAAGGAGCGCATCAAGCTGCCGGCGGGGCGGACGATCGACGACTACGGCTTCGGCATCCTGCGCTCGGACGGCAAGACGCCGCGGCCCGTCTACGACTGGATCGCACGCGCACAGCCCAATGCCGCCATCCTGGCCCGGCCCAAGCGGAAGGCCGACGTTGCCTTCAACCCCATCTTTGACGCGCTGCCGGCCGGGGCCTCTCCCGTCCAGTGGCACAGCGAGGCGGTGATCAAGGCCGCCGATGTCGATGCGCGATGGCCGGTCCGACTGCCTCCAGCCCGGTAGCCGGCCCCAAAAAAGCCGAGTACGGCTAAGAAATCGCTCCGGACGGGGCCCAGACCTCTGGACAAGCGGCCCTCTGGAGGCTAGACTATAGAATGACGTACTGGCAGGCGTCAGCGCCGACGCACTGCCAAGGGGCAGTGGTGACACCTCCGAGGCAACCTCTCGGCGATGTCGTATCGCTACCGTTTCCCGCCCCGTGGCGCGCAAGGGTCCAAGCGGCCCAACTACACTCCAGAGGAGAGTACACAATGTCCCACAAGAGATCGGGTTTCACCCTGATCGAACTGCTGGTCGTGATCGCGATCATCGCGATTTTGGCCGCCATCCTCTTCCCGGTCTTCGCGCAGGCCCGTGAGAAGGCCCGCTCGGTCGTCTGCCTCTCCAACACGAAGCAGATCGGCACCGCGGTCCAGATGTACGCGCAGGACTACGAAGAGTCCATCGTTCCGTGGATCACCTGCGGCGCCAGCCTCGGCTGCGGCACTCCGACCCAGGCCGAGCGCCTGTGGACCGGCAAGCTCCAGCCCTACATCAAGAACGGCGGCCAGCCCGGTCCCACCGGTATGTTCAAGGATCCCGGCTACTCCGACGCCAAGCTCTTCGAAGGCGCCGACAGCGTTGAGTGCGACGGCCCCGGCGGCCTGGCCCCCTACTTCCCGGCCACCGCTCGCTACGCCGACTACGGCTTCGCCTGGCATCAGGCCGCCATGGTTGGCTCCGGCACCCAGGTCGACCCCTACTGGCAGTATCCCGGTTCCTACGCCTACCCGGCCGCCAACGGCCCCGTAGTCCGCTTCCTGGCTGAGATCAAGCGCCCGGCCGAGACCGCCATCGTGACCGACGGTATCACCAACGTCGGCGGCGGCTACTTCATCATCACCTTCGGTTGCGAGGCCGCGGCGATGCATACCGGCGGCGGCAACCACACGTTCGTCGACGGTCACTCCAAGTGGCTCGCCCGCAACTCCGAGCGCTACCTGGCCCAGACCGCGAGCGGCGCGTGGTTCAAGCGCTACTTCACCTTCCCGCTGGAGTAGGCGTTTCTCATGCCATCGGATATCCGGCGGAACCTTAGTCTGAGGGCGGCGTTGCCGCTCTGTCTCCTGGCATGCTGCCTGGCCGGTCTGGTCGGTTGCGGCAAGGAGAAGCCCGAGCCAACGGTGCCCGGCTACTACGAGGGCCCGATCAAGTCGAAGAACGACGTGGCTCCGGGGCCGGGCGGCGCTGAGGCGAAGCCGGGCGCCAAGGGCGCATCTGTCGGCCAGTAAGGTCAGAACCGGTTCGTCGTGCGCCGCCATGCACAAGGATGTGCCGGCGGCGCACGGTGGACCCGAAACACGGAACGGAAAGCCATGCGACTGCAGCGTAACCACTACATCCTGTTGGGAGCCCTGATCGTTCTGGCCGTGGTCCTAGCGATAACCATGCGCCCGGGCAAGAAGGTGGAGGCCGCTCCGTCCCAGTCGGGGTACTACTCGGGCCCGATGCGCAACAAGAACAACCCCTCGATGTACACCACCGAGGATGGTAAGGTTGTGCCGCCCCCCGCCGGCGCCTCCACCTCGTCGGAATGGTCCAAGTCGACCGTCACGAAGTCAGGCGCCATCCAGACGAACTAGCCTCCAACCGGTTCGCTTCCATGTATGAAAGAGGCGCCCGCCATGTGGAATGGCGGGCGCCTCTTCGTTGTCTGCCGCTCGACGACCCTACCGGGCGCCGCGCATGGCGGCTCGGGGCTGGTCCAGGTCCGGAGGCCTGACGCCCTCGGGCCGGTTGCGGCGCGCCGGGCGTACGGCGGCATCGGCCACCGGTTCGGCCACCGTCGCGCGGAGCGACGTGAAGCGCTCCTGCAGCACGGCGCGCTCCGGGCCGCGGCGGCGCACCGGCTTGTTTCCGGCAGAAGCGGGGCGCGGGGCCTGCTCGCGGGGCGCTCCCCAGTTCTCCAGGCTACCGGAGGGCGTATGCTCCTCCATTCCGTCCACCCGCACGCGGGGCAGGCGCTTGTTCACCAGCTTCTCGATCTGCTGCAGGAAGGGAATCTCCTCGCCGCAGACCAGCGAGATGGCCGCGCCCTGTGTTCCGGCTCGGCCCGTGCGGCCGATGCGGTGCACGTAGTCCTCGGGGACATTCGGCAGGTCGAAGTTGATGACGTGCGGCAACTGGTCGATATCCAGCCCCCGCGCGGCGATGTCCGTGGCTACCAGCACCCGCGCCCGGCCGGCCTTGAAGTCGCCCAGCGAGCGGATGCGCTGGTTCTGGCTGAGGCTGCCATGGATCGGCACGGCGTTGATGCCCGAGTGGTCCAGGTGCTTGGCCAGTTTGTCGGCGCCGTGGCGAGTGCGGACGAAGACGAGCGCACCGGCGCCGACCTCGTTGCCCAGCAGGTGGACCAGCAGGGCCTTCTTGCCCTCCTTGGTTGCCGGGTAGACGCACTGCTCCACCAGGTCGCTTTCCACGGTCTCCCGCGGAGCTTCCACGGTGGCAGGGTCGCGCAGCAGTCCGGCAGCCAGGCCGCGCACCTCGTCGGTGTAGGTCGCCGAGAAGAGGAGGCTCTGGCGCTGGGTCGGCAGGAGCTTGAGGACGCGGCGGATGTCGGGTAGGAAGCCCATGTCGAGCATCCGGTCCGCCTCGTCCAGCACCACGGTCTCCACGGCGCTCAGATCGACGGAGCGACGCTCGGAGTGGTCCAGCAGGCGGCCGGGAGTGGCCACCAGGATGTCGACGCCGCGGGCCAGTGCGTCCAACTGGCCGCGCATGCCCACGCCGCCGTAGACGACCGCGGAGCGCACGGGCAGGAAGCGGCCGTACTCGCGGATGCTCTCTTCCACCTGTGCGGCCAGCTCGCGGGTGGGGGTGACGATGAGGGCGCGGATCATGCGGCGCCCGCGGCCCGTGGGCGGACCGCCTGCGGTGAGGCGCTGCAGGATCGGGAGCACGAAGCCC
This sequence comes from Armatimonadota bacterium, assembly GCA_026392115.1. GTDB lineage: Bacteria > Armatimonadota > Chthonomonadetes > Chthonomonadales > CAJBBX01 > CAJBBX01. Next base: position 16,280 of record JAPLCQ010000144.1, read on the forward strand.
GCGGTCTTGCCTGTGCCGGTCTGTGCGCCGGCCATCACGTCGCGGCCCTGAAGCACCAGCGGGATGGCTTGCCACTGGATGGGGGTGGGCTCGGTGTAGCCGGCCTTGGCGACGGCGCGAAGCAGCTCGGGCCTGAGGCCGAGTTCGTCAAACGACATGTTGGGAGAAATCTCCTGAAGCTGTCCAAGCCCCGCGCAGAGGCGCAGGTCCGGCTTCGGACGCTTCGAGTTGGGTGCAAAGGTCGGGGCTGTCCAATGGGACGCCTCGAGCGAGCTGAGGGCGCAAACCGGGGTGCGACACGAAGCAGCGATGCACTGGGGAGGTACGTCACGCTTATTATGGCACATTCGGGCAGGTATTGCGCACGGGGCTACAGCCCGTGCTCCGTGCGCGCGATGATGGCCTCCTGCAGGTCCCGTTCCAGCGCCACAAACCGCGCCGAGAAGCCGCCGACCCGCACGACCAGGTTGGCGTGGGCCGCCGGGTCGGACTGGGCCGCGCGGAGGGCCGCGCCGTCGACCACGTTCACCTGGAGCTGCTGCCCGCCCAGGCCGAAGTAGCCGGCGAAGAGTGCCGTGGCGCGGTCGATGGCGTCGGCGTCGTCAGGCCGGAGGGCGCTGGGCGAGAGCTTCAGGTTCAGGCAGAAGCCGCTGGTGGCCAGCCGCTGCGGCAGGCGCGCCGCGGAGCGGAGGAGGGCGGTGGGACCCACGCGGTCGCGACCCGGCGCGGCCCCGCAGGAGTCGGCGACGGTCTCGCCGGCGCGTCTGCCGTCGGCCCCGGCAGCCAGGTGCTTGCCGTATCCCGGTGCGCGCGTGAAGGTGCAGAGCCCGCCGGAGTAGCGGCCGCCGCGCCAGGTCGTGAGAGTGTTGAGGCAGTCGAAGTACCAGCCCAACACCTCGGCGGCCAGGGCGTCCACGTCCGGCAGGTCGTTGCCGAAGCGCGGCGCGCAGCTGCGGATGCGCCGCAGGAGGGGCTCGTCGCCGGCCCAGTCGCGGTCCATCGCCTCGACGAGGCCGGAGAGCGTGAGCGCACGCTCGTCGAAGACCAGCATCTGGATGGCGGCCAGCGCGTCGGCCGTGTTGGCCACTCCCTCGGTCAGGAACTGGCCATGGTTGTAGAGCGCCCCGCCGCGCTTCATGTCCCGCCCGCGGCCGATGCAGTCCGCCAGGAAGAGGGACCGGTAAAGGTGCGGCGCGCTCGCGGCGATCACCTCCTGGAAGACGTTGGCCCGCCGGGTGAGGAGCCGCGTGGCGTGCTCGATGTGGATGCGGACCTGCTCCTTGAGCCGGCCAAGGCTGGTGATGGAGGCCGCGGGCGCCGTCTTCGGGCCGACCTGCCTGGCGGTCACAGGGCTGCGGCCCTCGTGCAATGCCAGCTCCAGGCACTTGGCGAGGTTCAGCTCGCCGTCCTCCAAGCCCATGTGGCTCATGCCCTGGATGTCCACCTGCATGCAGCCGTTCATGGCGTAGTTGCGGGCATGCTCCAGCGGGATGCCCAGGTCGGTCAGGGCGGGGACGAGCGTGTCGTCGTTGTATAGCGCGGGCATGCCGGCGCCCAGCGCGATCACCTCGGTGCAGCGTCGCCGCAGGGCCGGGTCAGATCCCGCGAAGAGCCGCACGCTCAGGTTCGGCGCCTCGCGGCGGTGCTTGGCCTGCAGGTCGAGGAAGGCGAACGAGAGGGCGTTGGCGGCGTCGCGGCCGTCGGCCGTCTGGCCGCCCAGGCAGACGTTCCAGCTGCGGCACGCCACGAACCGCCCCCAGAGCGCGTCCAGCACGGCCATGGCCGAGGCGGCTCGCCGGGCGTCGGTCTCGCCCGATTCGGAGGCGAGGAAGGGGTAGAGGAACTGGTCGATGCGGCCAGGCGAGTCGGTTTCGTCCAGCACATGGAGCATCCAGAGGAGCTGCACGGCCTCGCGCATATCGCGCGCGCCGCTTCGCGAGACGTGGCGGCAGGTGCGGCCGACCTCGGCGAAGTGGCGCGCGTCGTCGGGGTCGGCGGCTTCGGAGGCCAGGGCCTCGGCGAGCGCCGCGTGGGCTGCGATGAAGTCGCCGATGCCGCGGGCCACATGCAGAGCGCCGCGCCGCCAATCGATCTCGGCGTCGTCGGCCCCGGCCGACCGCGCGGCCTCCTCGGCGGCTTCCAGACGGGCGACGACGGCGCCGATGCCGTCGCGCAGCGGCTCCTCGTAGCCCAGGATCGCATGGCCGCCCCAGCCTCCGCCCCAGCCGAACGAGGGCTCGTCCATGGCCTCGCGCTCCTCCGGCGAGAAGCGCGCCAGGATCGCCTCGGCGAAGCGCGCCCCCGTGGTGCGGGGCGCCCAGAGCGCGATGGCCGCGCGGGCCTCGTCCATCTCGGCGCCCGAAAGGTCGGCCGGCGGCTCGCCCTCGCAGGTGAGCCCGCCGACGCCCATGCGGACCAGCGACCGCGAGCCCGGCATGCCCGCGAGCAGGCAGTCGGGCACAACCACGGGCTTCCGAGCCCGCCACTCCTCGGCCCACGCCCAACCCAGAGCCTCATCGTGCCCCATGCCCTGCGCTTCGGCCCACGCATGGGCGCGGATGAAGGAGAAGCGGGGATCGGCTTGGCTCGTCGGCGACATGGGCGGCCTCCACGGTCTGTGCGCCGCGCGGGCGCTCAAAGGCATTCTACCTTCGCCGGGTCGAGGGGCGGGCGTTCATCCGTGGGTCGCGGACCGGCTTGCACACCCCCGGCCCGCCTGAAGCGGTAGGGCTCCAATCCGGCGGCAGCGGCCTCGGGGCTGGAGGAGCAGCCGGGGATCGTCAACTACCTCATCGGCGGAGACCCGAAGCAGTGGCGCACCAACGTCCCCACCTGCTCCCGCGTGAAGGTGGCGGGGGGCTACCCCGGCGTCGACCTGGTTACCCACGGCGCGCCCACGGTGACCGCGCCGACCGCGGGCGGGCCCGACTAGCCGCCACCGGCGATTGGGGGGGGCGGTCTTCGTCGGACTGGTCGGGCTCGTCGGACGAGTCGGACGTCGATCCGCCCCCCTTCAGCCCCTGACGCCGGCCTGGCGCCGGGGCCTCCACACCTCGAGCTTCTCGCGCAGCTCCTGCAGCCTGACCGGCTTGGAGACGTAGTCGTCCATGCCGGCCTCGATGCACTTCTCCCGGTATCCGTCCATGGCGTGCGCCGTCATGGCGATGACCGGAACGTAGCCGCCGGTTTCACGCTCGGTGCGCCGTATCTCGGCCGTGGTCTCAAACCCGTTCATCCCGGGCATCTGCACGTCCATCAGTACCACGTCGAACGTGGATCGCTTCAGTGCCGCGAGCGCATCGGAGCCGCTGGACGCGGCTTCCGCCCGACATCCGAGGCGTTCCAACTGCCGTGCCGCCACCCTCTGGTTCACGGCGTTGTCCTCCACGAGCAGCACGTACAGGCCGAGCGGCGCCGGCTCGGCCGGGCTCGGCGCAGGCGTTGGCGGTGCGGTTCCGGCCTCTTTGCGGCCACCCAGCGCCGCCACCAGCGTCTCGCGCAGGTGCGACTGCCGGACCGGCTTGGTCAGGCAGGCGGCGAAGCCGGGCCCGCCGGCGTCGGCGTCCGGGTCGCGCGGGCCCATGGAGGACATGAGCACGATCGGGATGGATGCCAGTCTCGGGTCTTCCGCCATCGCCCGGGCGACGTCCATTCCGTCCATATCGGGCATCTGCATGTCCAGCAGGACCAGCGAGTAGGCGTCGGGCCTGGCGCGCAGCACGGACAGCGCTTCGGGGCCGCCCGGCGCCTGGGCGGGCCGGCATCCCCACGAGAGCAGTTGGGCGAGCAGAATCCGGCGATTGGTCGCGTTGTCATCCACGACCAGCACCGGTAGGGCGGCGAGCGCGGCCGGTCTGTCGGACGCGTCGCCGCCGGCGGCGTGGCGGGGCAGCTCCAGCTCGATCCAGAAGGTGCTGCCCCGGCCCGGCTCGCTCTCCATGCCGATGCGGCCGCCGAGCAGCTCCACGAGTTGCCGTGAGATGGCGAGGCCCAGACCCGTCCCGCCGTACCTGCGCGTGGTGCTGCCATCGGCCTGCGTGAAGCTGTCGAAGATGGCGGCGTGCCGGTCCGCCGGGATGCCGACCCCGGTGTCTCGGACCGATATGCGGAAGTGCGCGTGGCTGGGCGTCTGGTCGAGGAGGCGCGCCTCCATGGCGACCTCGCCCACATGGGTGAACTTGATGGCATTGCCCACCAGGTTCGTCAGCACCTGCCGCAACCGGCCGGGATCCCCCCTGAGGAAGTCGGGGAAGTCATCCGGCGTCACGCAGGTGAGCTCGATGCCGGCCTCCCACGCCTTTGGTGCGAGCAGGTCGGCGACGTCCTCCATCAACCTCCGCAGGTGGAAGTCGGTCACCTCGAGGGTCAGCTTGCCCGCCTCGATCTTGCTGAAGTCGAGGATGTCGTTGATCACCGTGAGGAGTGCGTCGGCGCTGCCCTGGATCGTCTCCGTGATGTTCCTCTGCTCAGGGCTCTGCTGCGTCTCGAGGAGCATTCCGGTCATGCCGATGATCCCGTTCATCGGCGTGCGGATCTCGTGGCTCATATTGGCCAGGAACTCCGACTTTACGCGGGACGCCTGCAGCGCCTGGTCCCGGGCCTCGGAAAGCTGGCCGAGCGCACTGGTGAGAGTCTCCTCCGCGCGCTTCCGGTCCGCAATCTCCGCGCTCAGCGAGGCATCGCGCCGCTCCACCTGCGACAGCATCTCGTTGAAGGAGGTCACGAGCGTGCCCACCTCGTCGCGGCTGTCGCTCCGCACACGGGTGGAGTAGTCCTTCCTCAGCGCGACCTCGTTCGCGGCCTCGGCGAGGAGCAGGATCGGCTGCGCGATGATCCGCTGGAAGAAGAACGACAGCCGATATGCGACCGCCAGGGCGACGATCAGGATAGCGACCACGATCCAGACGGTGCGCTGGAACCGCTCCTGCCCGGCCTTCAGGTCGGACCGCAGGTAGACCGTGCCGATGGTCTTGCCGCCGACCTGTACCGGTCGCACGCACTCCAGGTAGCCCGGCTTGAACTGGTACGGCAACGCCGGCGGCGGCGACGGGAAGCGAAACCCCGTCTGGCCGCGCCGCACATACCGCGCCACCGGTCGTCCGAGGGAGTTGTAGAGGCATGCTGCGACGATGTGCGGGTCCGAGTCCAACACGGCCAGCGTGTCGTTTGCGCCCTTCTCGTCGGCGAAGGCCAGCGCGGCGGTGCAGCTGTCCGCCGTGACGGCGGCCTGCGTGCTCAGGTTGCGGATCAGGTCCCGGCGGAAGACGACGGCGGCTTCGGTGACCAGCGCGGCGGAGACGAGAGCCAGCACGACCGCGCTGGTACACATGAGCGCGGCGGTCAGCTTCTTCTGGATCGGCAGTTCCCGGAAGGACCTCATCTCATGCGCCGATCACGCGTCGAGCCACCTTCAGCAGGCGTCCGCTCGGCCTGATGCCGGACTTGGACGCGGCGGACAGGTTCACCTCGAAGCCGACCCGGCGCTCGACCACCACGAGCCGAATCATGCCGCCGGACCCGAGGAACTGCTCGCTTTCGCCGACGGTGAGGACCGGCGATCCGCGCAGATCGGACAGAACGTCGGCGTGCCGCGCGAGCTCGGACGTGCCGACGAAGAGGATGTGGCAGGCCCTCATCTGGTCGAGCCCAGTGACGCGGCGGTAGACCATCGGGTGGCCGTTGATGGTCTCGCCGCGGATCGTGCTCTCCAGCCGTCCGGCAAACGGGTCCTCGCCGAGGACGCCGACGACGAACGGCGAGCCGGCTGTCGGAAACGCGGAGGCCGGCCACGACACGAACCCCGCGAAGTTGTACAGGAATGCCGCCTTGACATCGTATTCAGAGGCGACGCGAGGGGCCTGCGCAACGACCGGGGTGGTTGCGGCGGCCGCCATGACCATGAACGCCACCATGGCGAGGAGTGCGCGGACAGGCGCGGACGGCGCCCAACCGTCGTCTCGCCGGCGCCGTCCGATATGGGGCATATCGCGTAGCTGCATGCTCGGTTGTCCCTACAGCCTGCGGGTCATCTTGAGCTGAAAGGTACGGCCGTCCTGGCGAATCGCGTCTTGCTGGAAATCCTCCGGCACCGGGTCGGCGTAGTGCGTGTCGAGCAGGTTGCGGATGCTTAGCGACATCTCGGTGCGTCCCGCGAGCCGCGCGCGGGAGAGCGTCAGGTTCGCTACGGCGTACGCCCCGCAGTCGCCGCCGCGGGCCGTCTTCCGGCTTCCAACGGCCTGCAGCTCGAACCCGAGCGTGAGCCCGCCGGTGATCGGGGATGCCAGACCGAGCTGCATCAGGTGCATGGGCGAGTTGCTGAGCCGCGCCCTGGTCGTTGTGTCGGCGCCATCGGCGAACGTGTAGCTCAGCCGTCCGCGAAGCCCGTTCGCCCACCTGCCCTGGACCTCGAACTCCGCGCCGCGCGTGCGTGCGCCGCCAAGGTTGTCGTTGTAGAACTCGTCGGTCGCCGGATCGTAGGCCTGGCCGATCAGGCGTCCGATGTCGCTGAGGAAGAGCGAGGCGTTGGCCCGAAGGTGCGCGTTCAGGCCGTGTTCCACGGCGAGCTCCAGTGCGCGGGTCGTCTCCGGCTGCAGGTTCGGGTTCGACCGATAACCGGGCATGATATTGCCGTACTCGTAGTAGTTCGGCGCGCGGACGGCCTGGCCGTAGAGCAGCTTCACCGTCGTGTCGTGGCCGGCGCTCTGGATCAGCGCCGCCCGCGGCGTCACCGTGCTGCGGAACCGGCTGAACCAGTCATACCTGAGGCCCGCGTTCAGGGCGAGCCCGGCGGTCAGCGGGACCATGTCCTGGAAGTAGGCGCCGGCCGTCCGTGCGCTGTCGTGGTTGTCGCGCCAGGTGAAGGCCGGGTCGACGTCGATGTTCCTGAGGTGGAGCAGCGGGTCCCATCGGAACTCGGCGCCCAGCATCACTTCGTGCTTGCGCCACAGCGTCTTGCTAACCTGGGCCTCCGCGCCGAGGCTGCGGGCCGTGTCCAGTTCGATGTTCAGCGTTCGGTCGCCCAGGAGCGGCGGCACGCTGTAGTTGTACTCATAGGGGAACTGCTGTCGCCCGGCGTAGTGGTCGTAGTAGGCCCGCACGCGTAAATCCAGCTGGTTGGCGTACTCGTGGTCATACCGCAGGTCGACGAACGCCCGTTCGTCTGCGGTGGTATAGGTCGGATCGCCGAAGAGGGTGCCGTACGGCGCGTTGGGCACGTGCTTGTTGCGGCGGCCATAGACGGCGGCCAGGGCGTAGTCGCCGCGGCGCACTTCGCCGAACAGGCTGCCGCCCGACTCGCCGTTCATGTTCTCGGCGACGCCGCCGTTCACGGCCTCGAACTCGGGGTAGAAGAGGCGGCGGGGTCCGGCGCTCCCTGCGAGCGTGCCCGAGAGGGTGACTTCCGCCCCGCCCTCAAGCTGGTTGCCATAGGTCAGACGGCCGTTGGCGGTGCGGTATGTGCCGCCGCTTGCCGACAGCTCGGTTCCGCCGATGTCGCCGCCTCGGCGCGTGACCACGTTGATGACGGCGAAGAAGGCGTTGTTCCCGTAGAGCGAAGACGCGGGCCCTCGGATGACCTCGATTCTCTCGACCAGCGCGAGGTCCAGCGGGAACTCCGTGCCGGCGAAGTTGCTGTCGTAGACGGCGTCGTTGATGCGGTGCCCGTTGATCGTGACCGGCGTGCGGCCGCCGAAGTCGCCGGGCCGGTTGAAGCCGCGAACGCCGATGAAGTCGTAGGCCCGGTCGTTCGTCACATAGAGCCCGTGCACGCTCCTCAGCGCATCGGCAAGGGTGCGGTAGCCGAACTGCCGGATGTCCTCGCGCGTGATGATCGTGACGGACGACGGCGCCTCGGTGGTCCTTTGGGCGCGCTGGGAGGCGCCGTAGACGACGCCGACCTCGACCTGGGTGAGGTCCTCCAGACTGAGCCGCTTCAGCGGGGCAGGCGAAACCGGCTGAGGTTGCGCGGCGGGTTGCGGACGGGCAGCCGTTGCGGCGCCTATGGCGAGGAGGGAGGCTAACAGACGGCCCAGCACACGCCTGCGCAACGACCGGTCCGGCTGTGCTGAAGTGGTCATCTAGCTAACGCTTCCCCCCATGCCGCACCAGGCCGTACAGCCACGGCCCGGCAGACACCCTCCGGCGACGGCGCGTCGCGCACCTTGTCGGCACATGGACTCAGTCTGACCGCCGGACTGAGCGAACGGGAACGTACGGAGGCCCAACCGCCGCGGGCGGAGCGCGCCGACGTGCCCTTGGGCGTCCGCAGGACGGTTGGGAACAGCTGGCAGCCCCATGTCCCGCGTTGTAGTGGAGGCGACGAAGCAGCGGGCTGATACCCGGTCAGGCCGCGGCCGTCGCCGCGGCGGGGCCGACAGTCAGCCACGCCGGCACGGCTGGCGGTTGAGGCACTGGACAAGCTCACCCACCGTGGTTACCTTGCCGGCGAGGGGGTCCTTGTGAACCCGAGACAGGTCGTAGCCGGCTCGTTCAGCGACCCGCACGGCGATATCTTCCAGGTCCTCGTCGTCCAGGTGTAGGTCCTCGGCAATCCGATCGGTCGCTCGGAGCGGGAAGGCCGGGTTCGCGTTGCCCAGACATGCCTGCAGCTCCTCGTAGACGGCCCGGATGACCCATGTATCGACGGAGCGGCAGTCGAAGTCCCGTGCGAAAGCGCCGATATCTCCGTCGCCGCGCCTCGAGGTCAGGTCCCGCAGTGTGCGGCGGTAGGCGATGTTGTGGGCAAGCGACGCAACGGCGATGAGGGCCGGCAGGGCAAGCAGCCACGGAGCCAGGTAGCAGGCCCACGCGAACCCCAGCAGCATGGCGGCAAGGAGCGCGTAGCCCGCGGGCGTCACGGGCTGGAGCGATGCGGCCGGCATCCGCCTCGATGGAACCCTCATGGTATACGCGCCCCTACCGCGCCTCCGCCGTCTTGAATACGTATTGCCCTGATCCTACCCGGTAGATCGCGAAGCAGCCCCGGCGGCCTGCGGCGGTAACGCCGGGGGACTTGGCTGCCGGCGTTCCTCCCTCGGTGATTGTTGCGCCGGGCGGAGCGGGCACGCAGACCGTGGCCTCGGCGTTGGGCGGAACCGTCACATCCATCTGCAGCCCTTGGGCCGAGCGGCGCCACTTGACCTCGATGCGTCCGTGTTGCGAGTTGTAGCTACCCTTGGCCCACTTCAGTTGCCTGGTGACGCCGGGCTTGATGATGAACGACGCGTAGCCGGGGCGGCTCGGGCCGGGCCGGATTCCCGCCGCGCCTTCGATGAACCACTGGCCGATGGAGAGGAAGGAGCTGTGCAGCAGCGAGTTCTGGCCGTCCCACTGCTCCCAGATGGTGGTGGCGCCCTGCGTCAGCATGTGGCCCCAACCGGGGTAGTCGGTCTGCCGCGCCATGAGGCAGACCAGGTCTTCGCGGCCCATGGCCAGCAGTTGCTGGATCAGGAAGTAGGTCCCGTGGATGCCGGTGTCGACGTGCCCGCGCTTGACGTCGGTGATCTCGCGCACCAGGTTCGCCTCAACGGCCGGGCGGAGCTGGGAGGGCGTCACGCCCGTCAGTAGCGGAAGGGCCAGGTTCAGCTGCCCGCCGGCGGCGTAGCTGCGCTCGGCCGGGCGGTAGAAGCGGGCATGCACCGCCGCCGCGCAGGCCTCGGCCCGGTCGGCGTAGGCGCGGGCATCGGCGCGCCGGCCGAGCAGCGCGGCCACCCGGGCGGCGATGCGCAGGTTGTAGACCTGGTAGCAGTTGTTGTAGAAGAGCGTGGAGAGGGCGTCCACGCGGTTGGCGCCCTGGTCGCGGCCAGGCGGCACCCAGTCGCCCAGGAAGTCCCAATCGCCGCCCCACTTCTCCAGCAGGCCGCTACGGGTGTGCGTCTGCAGGAAGGCGAGCCAGCGCCGCATGGTGGGGTAGTTGGCGGCAAGCACGCCCGTGTCGCCCGTGGCGCGGTAGAGAGCCCAGGGCATGGTGACGCAGATGCCGCTCCACGAGGGGCCGCCGCCGCCGTTGTAGGTGGGCGCGGTATAGGGCAGGTCGCCGTTGGGCTGCTGCACGTCGCGCCAATCCTGGAGCCACTTGGTGTAGAAGGCGCCCATGCCGTAGTTGCGCATGGCCGTCTCCATGGTGGCGTGGGCGTCGCCGCCGTAGCCCATGCGCTCGCGGTGCGGGCAATCGACGGTGTAGCCGCTCACGCTGAGGGACTCAAAGGTATGCAACGTGGTCTCGTAGATGCGGTTGAGAAGCTCATCTGAGCAACGGAACCCGGCGGCGCGCTCGTAGCCGCTCCGCACCAGCCATCCCCGCACGTCGTCGCGCCCGGGCGTCTGATCGATGCCCGTCACGGTGATCCACCTGCCCGCCACGTAGTTAAAGCGGCTGCGGAAGAGGCCCCAGCCGTCCGGCCCGAGGACCAGCTCGCTCCGCTGGCGGAAGCTGTCGTCGTCGCCCGGTCGCTCGGAGACGGTGATGGTGGCCACGCCGCCCGGCTTGCCGTGCAGGCGCAGGGCCAGCCAGCCGCTGAAGCTGACGCCCATGTCGATCCGGCATCCGTTCGACCGCCCGGCGATGGAGGCGGGCCGGTACTCCCGCACCTTGCGGTTGGGCTCCAGCATCTCGGCCGAGAGGGTCACGTTCGGGTCGCGGAGCGCCACCGGCTCCCAGCCCGCCGCGGCGCCATCGGAGCACCACCCGGCGGGCGCGTCGGGCGTCTCCACGCGCTCTCCGCCGTGGGTGGGGAAGCCGCCTACGGCCCATGTGCCCGAGGGGCGCCACCGCCAGCTTGCGTCGGTCACCATCGTGGTCCGGCCGGAGGCGGTCCAGGCGTCGAGGCGCGCGATGGCCAACGGGTGGTGCGGCTGTCGGAAGCGGTCGAATCCGCCCCAGCCCGACGCGAGCCAGAGCCCCACGGTGTTGCGGCCGGGGTGTAGGTACGAGGCCACGTCGTAGGTGACGGCGCGGATGCGCTTGCCCATCTCGCTGATGCTGGGACTGAGGACCGCGTCCCCCACGCGCCGTCCGTTGATCCAGAGCTCGTGGAAGCCCAGCGACCCGACCGTCATCTCGGCGCGCGCCGGGGCGGCGGGGAGGTCGAACGTGCGCCGGAAGAGCGGCGCGTTGCGGCCCGGGCCCGCCACCGGCGCAGAGGCGCCGATCCACTCGGCCGCCCAGTCACCCGGCTTCAGCAGGCCCATGCTCCACCCGGCGGGGTCGCTCCATGCCGAGGGGCGGCCGGCCTCGTCCCAGAGGCGGACCTTCCAGAATGCCCGGGTGCGCGTGGCCAAGGATCGGCCCGCGTAGGGCACGAAGGTGGAGGCGGAGGATCGCACCGTGCCGCTGTCCCACAGGTCGCCCTTGCCGTCCGCAAGCGTCGCCGGGCTGGTCGCCACCAGCACCCGGTAGGCCGTCTGCCGGGCGCCTCGCCGTGCCGGGGCGCTGGTTGCCGCCTTCCACGCGAGGCGCGGGCGGGGAGTGTCGATGCCCAGCGGGTGGGTCAGGTACTCGCAGGTAAGCTGGACCGGGCGTAGGGGCGACGCCGTCGCGCCGGCGGGCGCGGGTCCGACGATGAGGGCCAGGAGGCAGGCGAGAACCGAGGGCATGGAGACGCGTCCTTTCACGCCGGGCCGGCAGGCGGCCGCGGCACTGCCCTAAGCATACCGGACCGAGGCGTGGGGCGTCGTCAGATTGCGTCTGCCCGAGGATGGCGCCGAATCGGTCCCGTGCAGGCGCACTCGAGCGGCTGCCGGTGGTATATCAGGTGTGGAGAGCGCCGGTTGGCCGGGTTTCGGCCGGGGAGCGAACCTACTGGAAGGAGCCTACGCCTTGAGAGTGCAGTCAACTATTATTGCGATCTTCGGAACGGCCGCCGCCGCCGCGTTGCTGATGTACGGTTGCGCCGGCGAGCCGCCGAAGAAGCCCGGGGGCGCCGCACCGCCGGCGTTGCCCATGTCAAGGCCGCCGCCGATGCCGAAGAGGGGCTGAAGGCCAGTCCCGGTGACGCGGCTCTCAAGAAGAAGACAGCCGACGCCGTCGCCGCGGCGGGCGACGCGATGATGGTCAAGTCGACGCTGCCCTCCAAGCCCAAGTACCGCGGCGCCCTTCGCTACTTCCGCCGCGCCCTGGAACTGGACGGCGCGAACCAGCGGGCAGTGGGCGGTCGCGACCTCATCGAGGGCATCTACAAGAGCATGGGAATGCCTGTGCCAGAGTAGGGGCCGTTCCGCTCGGGCGAGCGGAGGGGCGCGGTTCACGTCGGCCGGGCCGCGCCCGTAGCCTCCGACGTCCCTGCGGCAGCATCGAACGCGATGCCCTCGTAGAGTTCGGCCAGCTCGATGGTGCAGCCCAGGCTCGGCGCCTCGATCATCGACGCGAGCCCTTCGGCGGAGGCATAGAGCCACCTGCCGCCGTCGGCACGGCTGAAGACCTCGACGAGCGGCTGGTCCTGGCTCACGAGGATGTAGTCCCGCAGTGCCGCGATCCCCTGGTAACGCCGGAACTTGGCGCCCCGGTCATAGGCCTGGGTGCTGGGAGACAGAATCTCAACCAGCATGGTCGGGTTGAGCAGCGTATCGCCCTGATCGTCCTCCAGCAAGACCTCGCCACAGACGACAGACAGGTCCGGGTAGGTGTACTGGTCAGGTTCGCCGGCCCGAACGCGCAGATCGGAACTGAACGCCTGACAGCCGCACCCGCGTAGTCGTTGGTAGAGGATGCCGGACAGCTTGGCGGCGAGGGCCGCATGCGCCCGGCTCGCGCCCGACATGGCGACCAGGCGCCCGTCGATCAGCTCGTGCTTTGCATCGCTTTTCCGCTCGAAGGCCAGGTAGGCCTCCGGCGTCCACTGCTCCGGGTTCCGTGCAAGGCTCATTTGGGACCCCCATCGGCCCGTCGCCGTCTTTCGGCAACGAGACCTCTGCCTCGGTACACCAAATATTATCCACGAACGCCGCGATTGCTCGGTCCATCGGACAGCCGATGCGCTTGGGGTACCCTCCCTCGAGTTGCCAGGCTTGGGGGATCACATGACCGAACGGCTCTGCCCGGACTGCCACCGGGCGCTGACGATGCGCGAGTTCGAGGGCATACAGCTGGACGTCTGCGGCGCGTGCGCCGGCATCTGGTTCGACCGGCTCGAGTTCGACGAGCTCCGCAAGCAGGGCCGCCGGGCGGCGCATCAGGTGGAAGCCGCCGTGTGGCCCGCGCCCAACCACGCCCGGCGCAGTCGCCCCGAGCGCTGGTGCCCGGTCTGCCCGCGCCCGCTACGGCGCTATCCCTACGAGGGCACGCACGTCGAGGTGGACGGCTGCCCCTTCTGCGGCGGCATGTGGGTGCAGGATGCCGCGCTGGAGCAGATGGTCCTGGCGCTCACGGCCCCGCCGTCGGCGCGCTTGCCGGGCGAGCGCCCTCGGCAGCAGATCGACGCCGACCGCCTGCTGGCCGAGGCCACCATGGAGCACGAGCGGTTCATGGCCCGCGCGCAGGCGGCCACGGCGTTCTTCAAGGCCATGGGACGTCGGAACGGCTATCGGGCGTGGTGGGGATGGTAGCGGCGCGGTGCGCCCGTGCGGCCCTGGGTATCCTGGCCGCGGTGTGGCCGTTGGGTCCGGCCGCTTCGGCGACCACGCTCCATGTCTCGCAGAGCCCGCTCGCAGGCGTGCCGGTCACGGCTCAGGTTCGCACCCTGGGCGAAGCCGCGGCACGGGCGCGAGCGGGCGACAGGGTTGTCATCCACGGCGGGACCTACCCCGAGGCGGTGACCATCGAGGCCGATGGAACGCGCGAGCGGCCCATCCGGTTCGAGGCCGCGCCCAACGCGGTGGTGGTCGTCACCGGCGCGGATCGCCTGCTCGACTGGCGCAAGGAGCCCTCGCCGGAGGGCGAGAACGTCTGCTCGGCTCCGTGGCCCCATCGGTTCATAGGATGGTCGCCCACCGGCACGCATCCGGCGGACGACTACCACAAGCTCATCGGACGCGCCGAGCAGGTCTTCGTCAACGGCTATGCCCTGCACCAGGTCCTGTCGCGCACTCAGGTCGGCCGCGGGACCTTCTACGCCGACCTTGAGGGCAGGCGGCTCATCGTGCAGGCCTCGAACAACGCCGCCCTGGGTCCGGACTCCGCGTGGAGCCCGCGCGTCGAGGCGAGCGTGCGCCAGACGCTCTGGGACGTGCGCGGCGACCGCGTCCTCACGCGGGGCATCGCCTTCCGCTACGGCGCCACGCAGGCGCAGCAGGCCCTCGTGCGGCTCGGAGGGGCGGGCGACGCCATCGAAGACTGCACCATCGAGCATTCGAACACCGACGGCGCCGACTTCCGAGGGCCCGGCCAGGCGGCGCGCCGGTGTCGCTTCATGGACAACGGACAGGACGGCTTCACGGGCGGCAACGCCCATGGGCTGCTGATCAGCGACTGCGTTATACGCAACAACAACACGAAGAACTTCGATCGGGGCTGGGGCGCCGGCGGCTGCAAGGTCGTGCTGTCGCGCGGCGTCGTCATGGAGCGGTCGCGGTTCACGCGGAACCGGGGCCACGGCATCTGGTTCGACATCGGCAACGAGGCCTGCGTGGTGCGCAACTGCCTCATCGCCGACAACGAGGACGCGGGCGTCTTCTACGAGATCAGCTACGGGTTGCACGCCCACGACAACGTGATCGCGCGCAACGGCCTGCTCAGCTCGGGCGGGGCATGGGGCGCCAACGGCGGCATCGCGCTCTCGTCGTCGCCCGGTTGCCTTATCGAGCGGAACCTCTTCTTCGGCAACAAGGAGGGCTTCCAGTTCCGTGAGCAGATGCGCCGGACGCCGCGCATCGGGGCCGCGGAGGGCGCGCCGGAGGTATGGGTCTGGAACCACCACGACACCGTGCGCGGCAACCTGTTCGCGTACAACCGCGACGCCCAGGTCTGGGGCTGGTGGACCACCTTCGACGAGCGGCACTGGCCGGAGCGGATGCAGACCGCCCGGCGCGAGCGGCCCTCCTACGTGCCCGAGGCCGACTTCGCCCGCGAGTACCAGGCCGCGCTGGACGGCGGCGCCCCGCGGGGCCTCAGCCTGGAGGCGCTGGCGCTCGGGTTCAGCGGGAACGTCTACGCCGTGGAGGAGGGGCGGGGCCTCTTCCACTGGGCCGCCCCGTGGCTTCGCAATCGACGGTACACCCGGCTGGACGAGGTTCGAAGAGAGCTCGGCCTTGAGCAGGGCGGCGTTGTCGCGACCGTGGCGTTCGCCGACCCCCTGCGCGACGACTTCCGCCTGCCCGCCGATGTCTCGGCGCAGGTGCGCAACGCCGCCCCTCGAGGGGTCGTACCGGGCGCTCAAGCGGGCGTCGCGGCTCCGGTCGCCGGGGCCGCGACCCGCCCCGCGTGCGCCTCTCGCCGGCGCGCCGCCACCAGTTCGAGGAGGGCGTCCGGCTCCCCAGGCTCGAGGGCGCGACCGGGCGGGTGGCCTCGGGCGAGGCCGTGACGGCCGAGGAGGCGCCCCCCGCCGACGCTGGAGAAGGCTACCAGACGCAACCCCGCGCGGCCACGGACCAGGAGGCAACCACGGCGTCGCCGCTGACGACGGTGAGATGGTCGGCCAGGTTCACCGCCGGGCAGACGTGCGCCGGCACGAGCCGCAGCCTGTCGCCCACGTTCAAGCCGTCGGCGTCGGCGCCCGTGACGAAGCCGTGTTCCTCGCTGAGGCGGCGGACCAGCAGGTCGCGCCGGTCCAGGTCGGCGGCCGCGAGGCCGTCGGGCGTTCGGTCGCTGCTGAAGCACTTGCTGCCGGCGTCAACGATGGCCAGTCCCGGCTCGGGCCGGTCGACGACCGTGGCCAACACGCTCAGCGCGAGGCTCGACCAGGGCATGACGGGCCGCGTCCGCGCCAGTGAGAGGTCGCCGAAGACGTAGGTGCCCGGTCGCACCGCGTGGACGCCCTCGATCTGCGCCATGGCCTCGGCGGTCACGCTGCATCCCGGCCAGAGCGGCAGGGCCGGGTCCAGAGCGTCGCGCACGGCCGATGCCGCACGCAGGGCTTCCGCCGCGCAGGCCTCGGGCCGCTCGGGCGACGTGTAGGCGTGTCCCTCGTGCGTGTAGAGCCCGTGCAGGCGCATGGTGGGGCAGGCCGTGATGCGCGCGGCCAGCCGGCGCGCGGCGGCCCTGTCCCGGACACCCTCGCGCCCCAGACCCGTGTCCACCGCCATCAGCACCGGCAGCCGCAGCCCGGCGACCCGAAGCAGCGCCTCCAGCGCCGGGAAGTGCGCCTCGCTGGTGCAGGCGACGATCAGCTCGTCCAGCCGGTCGGCCAGCGCACGGAGGCGCGGCGCCAGGCCCGGGTCCGCCAGCGAGTGCGCCACGAAGAGCCGCCGCACGCCGCAAGGAAGGAGCGCCTCGGCCTCGCTCAGCTTCGCGCAGCAGAGCCCGGCCGCGCCCGCCTCCATCTGCATCCGGGCGATCTCGACGCACTTGTGGGTCTTGGCGTGGGGCCAGAGCTCCACCCCGCCCGCACGGCAGGCGCGCTGCATCCGGTCGATGTTGGCCCGCAGGCGGTCCAGGTCGACGAGCAGGGCGGGGGTAGGCAGGTCGGAGGTCATGGGCCGAGGCGCAGGGGACGCCCCGGCGCAAGGGACCCCGCTGACATCATTGACCGAACTGGCAACCGAGAGCCGCGCCCCTTCTCCCCTTCGTCCCTTCACCGTCCCGCCACGGTCACGACCTGCTCCTCCAGCACGGTCGCGGGCTTGTCGTCGTAGAGCCTCCTGCCGGGGTCGTCCGGTATGCTCCTGGCTGTGACGCGCGGCCGCTCGCCGGGCTTGGCGGCGCGGTCCAGCGTCAGGATGGCCAGGGAGCCATCGACGCGCACCGAGACCACGCGTCGGCCCTTCACCGTATAACGCGACGCCTGGGCCGCGTCGGCGCCGAGGCGCTTGGTGAAGCTGAGCGTGAGCGCGTTCCCGTCCAGCGCGGCGGCGGCGATGCGGGGCGGATCGCTGTACATGTAGCCGCCGATGAAGTACTCGTAGAGCGTCGTGGCCCGGGCGCCGAGCTTCTCGCACGCGGCCTCGAACCGGCGCACCCAGTCCCAGCCCCACCGGTTCTGCTTCTGCGATCCGATGTCGGCCTGGATCAGCACGGGGATGCGCGGCGAATGCGCCAGCAGCGGGTCGATGAAGGGTTTGTAGGCGCGCACGTAGTCCGGCGGCAGGTCGCCGCGTATCCAGTCGGGCCAGTGCGTCTGGAGGCCGTGCAGGTCCGGGCGAACCGTGCGGGCCACGAGCGCGGCGTCCTCGCCGCTGTCCTCCAGCACGCGGCGGAGGCCGTCGGGCTGGGCCAGCGCCAGCGTCCATGTGCAGACCTTCACGCCCGGCGACGAGGTGCGCAGACCTCCCGGCCCGTTCACCAGGTCGTTCAGGAACCCGGTCAACGTGTCGCGCCGGAACTCCAGCCACTTGCGCCAGAGGCCGGGGTTGCGTTCGGGCGAGCGGGGCGACGCGTGATCCAGGATGTCGGGCAGGCCCGCCTCGCCGGGGTTCCGCCTGGCGAACTCGGCCTTGCAGGCGGCGCAGAAGCAGGCGTAGGCGGGCGACTCCTTGCCGGGGTACTCGGGCCAGTGGGGCTCGGCGATCTCCAGCCCGTCGAAGCCGCCTTTGGCCAGGATGGCCGCCATGTTCGCCTTCTTCCAGCGCCGGTAGTCGGCGTTGTTCAGGCAGAGGCGCGTGTAGCCGTCGTTCAGCGCCTTGCCCTGCAGGTCGGTGCGGGTGACCATCTTCCAGACCTCCCAGCCGGCGGGGAGGTCGGCGGTGGTGTAGCACCCGTTGCCGAAGACGAGGCACCAGACCCCGATGCCCTGCCGGTGGAAGGCCTCCACGAGCCTGGGGTCGGCCTTGTCGGCGCTGGTGACCACGTAGTGGACCACGCCGTAGCCGTTGGCCCGAATCTCGGCGGCGATGCTCTCCGGCGAGCGGTCCTTGTAGTATCCGAACGCCGGGTCCACCTGCACGCTCCGCCCCAGCATGGGGTAGCGCCCGACCGGGCCTTGCCGGGCGGTACGCCGGGGAGCTTCGTCCTGCACGAATGTGCCCGAGACGCGCGGAGGAGCGGGCGCAGCCGCCGAGCCCGCCAGGGCGGCGCCAGCCGCCAGAGCCATGAGGGTAACCATACCGGCATGATACAGCCCATCGGACACGTAGTCAACAGGGCGGCGCCGCCGAACCGCGGGAAGTCCGGTCCACACGGTCAACACGGTCAAGCCGCGCCCGTCGTCGGTGGCTCGGGCCACTGCGCCTGCGAGACCACGGTCGCCCCGCCGTTCAGCGCGACGCCAACGGAAGCGCCGTGCAACGCGGAAGCGCGGCGGGCGGCATACGGGGGGTCCTTCGGCCATACGGCGGCCTCAGGATGACGGCAAAGGCAAGCGGCGCCCGCCTGTGCCTTTGCCGTCATCCTGACGCGAAGCGGAAGGATCCCCCGGCCTGAGCCGCCGCGCCTGCGGGACCACTCCTCCCCGCCGTTCAGCGCGCCGCCAACGGAAGCGCCGTGCAACGCGGAAGCGCGGCGGGCGGTTTACGGGGGGTCCTTCGGCCATCCGGCGGCCTCAGGATGACGGCCCGGGGGGGGGGGCAGTGCGCCCGTGCCTTTGACGTCATCCTGACGCGAAGCGGAAGGATCCCCCGGCGTGAGCCGCCGCACCTGCGGGACCACTCCGCCCCGCCGTTCAGCGCGCCGCCAACGGAAGCGCCGTGCAACGCGGAAGCGCGGC
>JAPLCQ010000118.1 GCA_026392115.1 Armatimonadota bacterium
CCGCCGCCGCCGCCCTCGTCCCCGACTCGATGTCTTCCTTGTACTCGAAACCCGGCTCGCGGAGGTGTACGTGCAAGTCGATGAAGCCGGGCGCGACGACCTTGCCGGAGACATCGATCTCGCGCCCCTCAACGGCGACGCCCGGCTCAGCCACGGATTCGATGCGGTCACCGTTGATGACGACGTCGGCCGGCTGGTCGACGCCGTTGGCCGGGTCCACCACGCGTCCGCCTCGCAGTACCAGTCTCATGGCTCAGGCCTCCCCTGCCGCGATGTCGGCCCGCACGGCCCCGTAGGCCGCATCGAGGCCGCGCCGGGCCGCCTCATCCGAAGCGCCCCAGACGTTCGTCAGGAATACGTACGCGAAGTCCCACTTCGGTTCGACCCAGAGCAACGTACCCGTGGCGCCTCCGTGGCCGAAGGCCGATGCATCCGCCGGCGGACCCGCCAGGGCGCCGGGCTTACCCCAGCCCAAGCCGTAGTCGAACCGGTCGCGGCGCCCGTCTGTGACCGCACACAGCCCCTCGGTGTGCAATCGAGCCATTTGGCGCACGGAGGGCGGCGAGAGCACGTGCCCCCGATCGCCATGCCCCTCGCGCAGGAAGACGCGGCCGAACGCCAACAGGTCGGCCAGCGTGGACCAGAGCCCGCCACCGGGTATCTTGCGGGCCATGAGCCGGTCGCCCGCGCCCTGGTCGCCCAGGCCATGGACGGGAGCGCGCCGCGCGGGTTCCGCCGGCCGGAAGGAGGTGTCGCGCATGCCGGCGGGGACGAGCACATGGTCGTGGAGGGTCTCCTCGAAGGGCCGCCCACTGATACGGCTGACCATCTCGGCCAATACCGTGAAGCTCAACGTGCAGTAGCGGCACTGGGAGCCCGGCCGAAAGAAGAGCGGCGCGCGGCAGGCCTCCTCGAAGCAGTCGCCCACCGTTTGGTCGGAGCCGAAGCGCCCGCCGGCCCAGCGCGTCTCATCGAGGCCCGATGTATGGGTCAACAGGTGCCAGGGCGTCACTTCGCCCTTGCCCGCCGCCGCGAACTCGGGCAGGACCGACGCCACGGGCCGGTCGAGCAGCAGTTGGCCCCGCTCCACCAGCTGCATGACCGCGGTGGCGGTGATCGGCTTGCTGATGGAGGCGATCAGGAAGATCGAGTCGCGGCGGACCGGTTCGGCGCCGGGCGCCACGGCCGACCAGACATCGCGCTCGCTGTCCGTGAGGCCCACGACCGCGCAGGGCGCCAGGCCCGATGTCACGGCGGATTGGACGACATCGCGCACCGCATTCACGCCAACATCCTCCCGCGCCCCGTGGGACGAACCGGTGACGAGCATCAGAGCACCTCCCCCGCCGCGCTGCCCATGAGCAGGTAGAGGCAGGCCATGCGGACCGCCACGCCGTTGCGCACCTGCGTCTCGATGGCCGACGGGTGGCCCGCCAGCCCATCGGCGACATCGGGCGCTATCTCCACGCCGCGGTTCATTGGGCCGGGGTGCATCACCAGCGCGTCGGGGCGCGCGGCAGCCAGCGCGGACCGGCTCACGCCCCAGATGCGGGCGTACTCGCGAGCCGTGGGGAGCAGCCCCGCCTCCTGACGCTCGGTCTGGAGCCGCAGCACCATGACGACATGGGCGCCGTCGATGCCGGACCTCAGGTCGGAGTGGACCGTGGCGGGCAGCAGCGAGGCATCGGCAGGCATCAGCGTGGCGGGGCCGACGAAGCGGACCTCGGCGCCAAGGCGGCTCAGGAGCCAGGAGTTGGAGCGCGCCACGCGGCTGTGGGCCACATCACCGACGATGGCTACGCGCAGCCCGGTGAAGTCGGGTGCATCGACGCCGACCCGCTTGCCCAGCCCCGGCGCCCAGGCGTCCCAGATGGTGACGGCGTCCAGCAACGCCTGGGTGGGATGCTCATGGCGGCCGTCACCGGCATTGATGACCGGGATGCCGAGCATTCCCGCGGCAAGATGCGGAGCGCCGGAGCTCGAGTGGCGCATGACCACGCAGTCGGCGGTGACGGCCTCCAGCGTGCGGACTGTGTCCCTGAGCGACTCGCCCTTGGTGACCGACGACTGCGCCACGGCAATGTTCACGGCGTCGGCGCTCAGGTACTTGGCCGCCAGTTCGAAGGAGGTTCGGGTGCGCGTGGAGGCCTCATAGAAGAGCGTCACCACGGTCCTGCCGCGCAGGGCGGGAACCTTCTTTACCGGGCGTCCGATGACATCCTGGAACGACCGCGCGGTCTCCATGATGAGCCGCAGGTCGGTCGCATCGGTCTCCTCGATGCTCAACAGGTGGCGAAGAGCCATCTCACCCCTCCTCCGGAGCGCCGCACGGGCCCATCATCCGTCCACCAGGGTGACGGAGTCCTCACCCTCAAGCTCGCGCAAGCGCACGACGATGCGTTGCGGACGCGCCGTCGGCACGTTCTTGCCCACATAGTCGGCTCGGATCGGCAGCTCCCGGTGACCCCGGTCAAGCAGGACAGCCAACTGGATGGCGGCCGGACGGCCCATATCGGTCAGGGCGGTGATTGCGGCGCGCACGGTCCTGCCGGTGAAGAGGACCTCGTCGACCAGAATGATCGTCCGGCCGGTGATATCGAAACCGATATCCGTGCGGCCGACCTCAGGCTTGCGGTCGGGGTAGTCGTCGCGGTAGAGGGAGACATCGAGCTTGCCCACGGGTACGGGGACGCCCTCGATCTGGTGGACCAATGCGCCGAGGCGGTCGGCCAGAGGCGCCCCGCGTCGGCGGATGCCCACGATGGCCAGATCGGCGGCGCCCTTGTTCTTTTCGACGATCTCGTGGGCGATGCGCGTGATGGCGCGGCGCATTTCGTCGCCGTCCATGATGCGAGTATTGCTCGTGCCGTCGAGCTCCATACGAAAACGCCTCCGCACCGGGTGGGCCCGGAGGGGAGGCGCGACGAAGAACGACGCAGCGGAAGGGACGAGATGGGGCCGTTCACCCGCACTCGGCACAGAGCGCATCGCATCTCCCTTTGTCGGCCTCACCGGACGCACACTTAAAAGGGGGTTGCCTAGCTATCAACCGAGGAGCATACCGCGCGGTCGGGGGGCGCGTCAATGGGCCCTTGAGGCCTGCGGTCGACGCCGACGGCGCCCCGGGGCCTCGATCACGCGACTCGGCCGCACGTTTCCGTGATTCGTACGCGGACGACCGAAACGGATACGGATTCCTTACGTCAGTAGGGTGGCAGGAGGATGCCAATGGCAAAGAGACTGGTTGTCTGTCCGGTCTGCTCAGGCGATCTGAGTGTCAGCAAGGTCAGTTGCGCCGCATGCGGCATCTCCATCGAGGGAGCGTTCGGCGCGTGCCGTTTCTGCAAGGCGCAGCCGGAGCATGCCGCCTTCATCGAGATGTTCCTGCGGCACCGAGGGAACATGACGAGCCTGGCGGGGGAGCTGGGAGTTTCGTTCCCCACCGTGGCGCGGAGGCTCGACGCCGCGCTGGATGCGGTGGGACTGCGCGGCGATCCTCAGCCCGCCCCGGCCGAGGCGGCTCAGGTCCAGCCAGCGCACGAGAGCGCTCGGACCATGAGCGATGCCGCGAGGCGCGCGGTGCTGGAGATGCTGGACCGGGGCGAGATATCGGCGGAAGAAGCCACACGGAGGCTACAGGAGTACTAGGAGCCGCCTCATCGGGCAACAGGGATGCCCGCAAGGAGATGAGCCATGGCAGATGAGCATATCGGCCTGATCCTGCGAATGCTGGAAGAAGGCAAGATCACGGCCAAGGACGCCGAGGCGCTGATCGCCTCCGTCGGCCAACGAACCCCGGGTGCGACGCCGCCCAACCCGCCGCCGCGCCCCGCCGTCCCGCCCAGGCCGTCCGAGCCGCCGGAGCCGCCGGAGCCCAAGGCCGAACCCACGGGAAGCAAGCAGTTCGATTTCCGCTGGGCCAACAAGTCCGGCTTTCCGCTGGATCTGGGCAACCTGGGCAAGCAGATCACAGATGCCGTCCGCAAGATCGACCCCGACAAAATCCTCAAGGAGGTCGGCGTCGGCGGGCGCAAGTTCCAGGAGAGGATGCGCTCGTGGCAGCGCATGTGGGAGGCCGAAGACGACGAGGCGCCCCAGAACCCGCTGGGATGGCCCACGGCCACGCAGACTACGACCGAGACCTTCGCCCTGACCGACGGCGCCGTGGTGCAGGTCGACAACCCCTTCGGCGACGTCACGATTGTCCCATCCGATGGCGGCCACGAGCTCACGATCACGACCGAGTGCTGGGCGCCGACGCAGGCCGAAGCCGAAGCGCGTCTGGCCGAGGCCAAGGCCGAGACCTACTCGCTGGAGGCCGGCACGGACTCCTCGGGAACCCCGACACCGGGCCGACTGGAGGTCCGCGTCGCAACCCAGCCCGCGTGGCGCGACGGTGTGGTACACCTGACGCTGAAGACACCTGCCGACAGCCGCGCCCGGGTCGCCACAGCCTTCGGGGCCGTGAGCGTCACGGGTCTGGAGGGACAGGTCGACGTCCACACCACCAGCGGAGCGGTCCATGTGGCTGAGATCGGCGGCGAGCTCGCCGTTGAGACGATCAGCGGCTCCGTCACCGCGCAGGGAGTGCGTGGAGCCATGAAGGCGGCCTCCAAGAGCGGCGACATCCAGGCATCCGGCCTGACGCGCGGCGTGGCCGTGGACTCGGTGAGCGGCGACGTGAAGGTCACCGAAGCCGAGGGCGGCCGCGTGGCAGCCAAGTCGGTATCGGGTGATGTTTCACTGACACGAGCCGGGCTACAGGCGCCCGTCGACATCGCGGTGGAGTCGGTATCGGGCGATGTGCGCGTGGTGCAAGCCAACGGCGCGGTCTCGCTGAAGGTGGTCTCCGGCGATATCGAGGGGAGGCACATCGGCGGCGCGACGCTGCAGGCGCAAACCGTCTCGGGCGACATCCGCGTTGAGGCAGGAGCCGCGATCAACGGCACGGTCTCGTTCAACACGGTGTCCGGCGACGTATCACTGGCGGCGCCCGCGGAGAGCAACTTCCGGCTGACGCTCACCACGCAGTCCGGCGATATGGTCTGCGACCTGGCCGTCACCGACGAAAACCGGTCCGACTCCCTGCTCACGGGCGCCGTGGGCACCGGAGCCGGAACGGTGGCGATCCAGACGCTGAGCGGCGACATCCACATCACGCCGCGCGACCTCTCCGACCCGCTCTAGGGTCGGGTCAGGCAAGCCGTGCACCGAGGGCCGCCCCATCGCGGGGCGGCCCTCGGTGCGCGTCAGCGCTGCGGCGTCAGAGCCACGGTGGCCAGTCCGCGGGCAGGGACGGTGCAGCGCACGCCACCGCCCTCCACCACCAGCGCACCCTTCGGGCGTCCCGCCAGGTCCGTTCGCTTCGCCGACGCGACGGCCAGGCCCGGCACGCTCACCCGGGCGGCCACGGGCCGGTCCGAGGGGTTGAAGAGCCGCACGGAGAGGCCGCCGTCCTGCCACGTCACACCGCCCAGCAGCGCCGCGCCGGCCACTTCCACCCGCGGCTCGGATGGCGCGGTCACGGACGCCACGCAGTCCGCGTCGCCCGTAGGCAGGGCGTCGACACTCCCCCTCGGGTCAGGCGCCGAGGCGAGTCGCTCCCAGCCGAAGCGCGTAGCCGCCGCCGGGTCGAACCCAGCATCTTTCAGCGACAGGCCGTACTCCAGCACCAGGTCGCCCTCCTGGCTCGCCTTGTAGTTGGTGTGCCAGTAGTTGTTGAAGGCGTAGCTGAGGATATCGCCCGTCAGCGGAGCGATGGAGCCGCGCCAGTCGCCGCGCCAGACATCGTTCAGCGTCATCAGCGGGGCGCCCGCCGTTGAGACGCAAGCCGTCGCCTTGCCGTCCGTTGATGCGGCGAAGCTCACCGCCGAGTACCACTCCCGGCAGGCGCCGGCCATCTGGCCTTTCTCGGCCTCGACGATGCCGTACGGCAGGTCGATGAACGACCGCACCGGCCCACCGGCGCCCACGTTGAAGGGGAATGCGAAGTAGCCCGCCTCCTTGGCGTAGGTCGCGGTCTTGTGCAGAACGTTCGTCAGGCGGAAGCCACCCAATACGTCCACGGTGACGTAGGTCGTCACCGCGTCGACGCCGCCGCCCGTCCGCTCAATGCGCAACACGGCGCGGATGGGTCCGTTCTCCACGATGCGCGCGGAACTCGATGCGTGGGTGCCGACCTCCAGCTTGGGCTTGGGCAGGAACGGATGCACCATGCCGCTGTCGTTGCCGCCGCCGAGCACATAGACGTACTGGTTCAGCTTGTACGCCGATCCGGCGCGAACCCACTCGCGCTTCGATCCGCCCGTGCGAAGGCTGGCGATAGCGCCCGTTGCGGGGTCCAGGGCGAAGCGCACGCCGCCCGCGGACCATGCGCCGCCCTCGACCGGGCGCAGCAACTCGGCAGAAGGCTGGGTCGCCGATCCGGACGCGATTTCGAACCGGGCGGCGCCAAGCGACGGTACGCCGGCTGCCACGAAGTGGATCTTGCCGCCGGAGACCTGCGACGCGACCACGCGGCCCGACGGCATGGCGCGGACCACGGCAGAGCGCCACCCGGCGGGAAGCGCGACCGAGGCCACCATGCTCCGCCGCCAGCCAACCGTGTTCCGTACGGCAACCTGCCGCGCACCGGAGGCCGGAGCGCCCAGGTTGGCGCCATAGAGCTTGTCGGACTGCGTGGCGGCATCCACCGCGAACTGCCGCTTGATATTCCACTGGTCCAGCGTGAACTGGATTTCAGGCTGCGAGATGCTGCAGTGGGCGCCCCACGTGTGCTCGTCGTAGAAGAGCACGTTCTCCCACGCCTGCGCCACGGCCTCGTCGGCGAACTCGCCGCGGCCTGCCGCGCTGTTCAGGGCCGAGCGGGTCTCCGCCGCCTGGAGGCGCGTCCGGGCGTAACGCGTGAGGGCCGTCTCAAAGGCCGATGAGCCCGCGCCGTCCTCCCAGTAGACACCCATATCGCCGCGGAACACGGGCAGCCGCTTCCCGAACTCCTTCTCCACTGTGGCGAAGAACTGGTCGGTGCGGCCGATGATGATCTGCGGATAGGCGTACTGGGCGTTCCATTCGGCCGCGGTCTTCGATATCTGCACCTCGATGGGCGCGTTGTCGCTGACGCCGCCATAGACCAGAATGCAGTCGCCCACGTAGTCCGGGCGATCGAAGCCCGGAAGCCAGCCTGCCAGCCGACCGGCGAGGTCGTCCACGCTGGACTGCAGCCCCAGCCCCGCGGCCTGTGCGTAGCCGCCGGCGAACAGCGCCAGCACGCGGCTGCCGTCGGGACCTTCCCACCAGAACGGCGCCTGCCGCTGGCGGGCGTCGGCATAGCGGAAGACGGGGCCGCGGTCCTCGTTGATGCCCTCAGCCCAGTAGCGGTAGCCGGCGTTGGCCAGCAGCGTGGGCATGGTGCCGACCACTGTGGGCACGTCCGTGACATTGGCCATGGGCGTAGCGAAGCCCGCCTCAACGCCGGCACGGGCCGACAGCGTCAGGGCGCGGACCAACTCCTCGCCGGAACAGATGCCCGTGAGCATGTTCAGGTAGAGCCCCTGAATCCCGAAGCGGCCCTTGCGCATCAGGTCCAGCAACTCCTCGGACCTTCCCGGACGGCCCCGGCGCCAGAGGTCGAGCTGGAAGCCGACTTCCAGGTTCCAGGCGAAGTTCGGGTCCGAACGCGCGGCATCCAGCGCCTTGCCGAGGTTCTCGCGGTGCCGGTCGAAGACCTTGGGCTGCACGTCGGTGTAGCCGATATCGGTGTGGACCGAGGGCGCCACGAAGATGCGCCACTTGCGGGCAGGCTTCAGCTCGGTCTCGGCCTTGGCCGTCGAACCGGCGGCAGTGGCCGTCACGGTGACCTTTGTGGGCTTGAGCACCGGATCCACCAACAGCTCCACCAGACACTCGCCCGGCTGGCTGGCGCGCAACGAGCGGCGAACGCCCAACTCCGGAATGGCCAGGTCGACGGGGCCTTCGACGCCGCTGTTGTTGAACTGGACGCGCAGGACCTGCTTGGCCTTGGCGCCGTCCTTCTTGTACAGCATGGTGCCCACGGCCGAGAGGGCGGAGACCCGGGGCGTCGTCGGCGCTGCGACGCCATCCTCCAGCGTCACGGCGTCGTACACCATCCAGCTTCCCTGCGGAAGGCTGAGCGTGATCGTGTTGGCGCCCGCGGTGAAGCGATCGGCGGGGATCAGGATCGGCAGCTCGAACGGGCGGCCGGCCTTCGGATCGGTCAGCGCGGCGTCGGTCGTGCCCGCCGGCGTCCGGTAGCGGTAGGAGGCCTTGCCGTTCACGTCCACGGCCACCAGCGGCGGGGATCCGTAGTGGGCGCAGAGGGCCTTGATGCTCAGGCGGCAGACGCCCCGTGGCGCGGCAACCAGGTTGAACCGGATGCGGTACCGATACTCGCGACCGCCCGCCCAGCCGTCTACCGGGCCGGGCTGCATGTAGGGCCAGTCACGGTCGGCCACCGACTGCCCCACGGTATAGGTAACGCCCTGGCCAAACGCGACCGCCACCTGCTTGTAGTCCCCGGCAACGGCCAGGTCCCGGAAATCCCCGTCGGCTTTGCCGATGGCGAACAGCACATCGGCGTGGGCGGCCGGCAAGGCAGCCAGCACGCACAACGCGGCAATCAGCGCTCTCTTCACTATGCTTCCCCCTGTTGCGTTCATCATTTCGCCGTGCCGTCGGCGCGGCGCGGCGCGTGCGTGACTGTCACGGTAGGCGGCTTCGCGGCCTCGACGGCGAGCGCGGCGGCCCACTCGGCTCCCGTCGGCCGCGAAGCGAACACATACCGAACGCGGTGCTCAGGCACTCCGGCGGGGCCGAAGCCCAGGCCTCCGCGCGCCGATGAATCCCAGTAGCTGATGCCTGACACGGGCCCAAGCGCTACGGCGGCCTCGCTCCAGCCGGCGCCGGTGACGTGGTACCAGACCGGGTTCCGGGTGCGTCCGCTGATCCCCTCATCGTCTCCCGAGCCATCGATCAGAGCTTGGGCGCCGCCTGAGTCGGTGAACTTGCCGGACTGCGAGTAGTAGGACCGATCCGGGATGCACCCGCCGTGGTTGGTGGCCACGGAGACATCGTAGCCGGAACGGTAGATCGTGTAGAGCTTGCGGTACCAGGCGCCGCCGTCCATGGAGCGCCTCACCAGGACCAGCGCCCTAACCGGGCCAGCCGAAAGGATGCGCCGCTCCAGTGTCGCGCCCGACTCGGTCACCCAGCCCGTCTTGGCCGAGGAGTAGATCACCGAAGCCTTCACGGGACTGTCGATCACGCCTGCCACCTTCAGCGCCGACGGCGAACCGTTGGTCAGGTCGAACGAGTACGCGGGCGTCCTCACCTGGCGGGCATCAGGGCTCACCCATCCAGACCAGGGAGCCAGGGCCGTCTGCCGGCCTGCGGACCGGTCGGACCAGGTCACCGCGAAACGCCGCCGAGCGCCCGCAGGCCACTCCCCGGGAGCCATGAAGCAGAGAGTAGCGGCAGGAAACGCGGCGCGCGCCTCAGCGCCCTGTCCGGCGGGGTCGAGCTGGGCGGGTACGGGCCGGGACTCGGCGCCGTTGAGCAGGATTTCACGAACCACCACGGCGCCCGGCTCCCCGGCGAAGTCGGGCATCGGCAGGAGGAGCACGGCGTCGGTCCGCGCCAGGTCGCCCGGATCGGCCTCCACCTCCATGCGCCAAGGGGCAGGATCGGGCCGAGGAGAGACCCGGACCGCGCGTGAGAGGCTGTTGTCGCCTGGACCCAAATCCGCCGTGCTCGACGCGACACTCACCACCAGGTCCACGACGCCGGCGACGCGGTCGGTGGGCACCGGGCAACGGACCTCGATGCGGCTCGCGGACCCCATCGGCACGACGCGCGAACAGAGCAGGCGCTCCGGCAACTGCGCGTCCGCATACCAGCGGAGCGTTACCCGTCCAGCGGAGCCCGCGCCGCGGTTCGTCACGACGACGCGGTCCATCAGGGGCGCCCCCTGCGTCGTCGCGGAGGCGACGCCCGGCGCGGCGGCGACCGCCAGATCACACCCCCGCGCACGCTCGCCAGTGAGCGCCTCGTAGGAGCCCGGCCACGGCAACTCCGGGGCGCGCCGGCCCGGACCGACCGCGGCGACCAGCCGGACGCGCGCGCCGCAGGCATCCACCGAGTAGACGAGACAGGGCGAACCGGACGGCACGCCCGCAGCGGACAGGTCGAAGGTTCCCGGGCCCAGCGGCCGGCCCTCCAGCAGGATGCGCCGGCGGCCGGGGCCATCGGCGAACGAGACCCAGCCGTCGGACCCGCGCGACACCCAGCGGAACTCGCCCTGCCGCACCCGCAGGACCGCCACGCCGCCTTCGAGCGCACTGGATGCCTGGATGCCCGGCCCGCTTACCACGTAGCCGTTCTCCGGCAGAAGCCATCGACGCCCGGCCTGCTCCACGGTGCGCGGCTCCCGCCCGAAGTTGCCCGTGGCGACGACGCCGTTGTGGAAGCGACTCCGCTGCACAGCCCGATCCGGCGTGAGCCATGCGTGCGAGACCAGCTCGGACGTCGCCACCGCCTCGTGCACCTTGCAGGCCGTGCGGCAGGTGCGCAGGAAAGCCGTTCGATCCCGTAGCCACGAGCCCGCGGCATCGGCCCAGAGCATGGGCATGGTCCCATATACGATGTTGAAGAGGTCTTTGCGGGGCAGGGTCTCCGGCGCGGCCTCAAGCAGCCAGTCGGTGGCGTCGCCCCAGTACCACGTCGAGACCACACAGTCGTGGAATACAAGCTCCCAGAGGGGGATGCGGGTCTCATGGCCGATACCGCGGGTGGCGTACTCGGACCATGCGGGCGTCTTGCCGCCCCACGGGTCGGTGAAGCCGTCCTGCTTGGTCTTCGGGTGGATGAGATGCCCGGCGGGCCAGCTGAACTGGTAGGAGCTCATCATGCCTTCGATGTAGTCCTGGTGCGGCGCCCCCCACCAGATTCCGTGCTCGCCGCCCACCACCAGGCCCCGCGACCGAACGTAGGCCAACAGGTCGGCGCCGGCCTTCTGCTTGCCGCGGCGGTCGATCCTGTGCGCGGGGTCGTAGCACTCGTACAGCGCCTCGGCCGTGGTCACATCGATGAAACGTCCCAGGTACGGGGAGCGCTTCAGAACATCGGGGATGACCGCCGCCGCCGCGGCCGTCCAGAGCGCCGGGCATCGCTTCATGTACTGGGTCTTCTTGTCGAAGGTGAGCCAGGCTGGCATCCGCGTGCCGTCGGACCGCAGCGTCACACTCTCGGGCACACGGTCGTGCGAGGAGTCGACCGGCACGCCGGGACCCGACGGCAGCACATCGGTGTAGTTGTCGTAATCGCTGGTGACGTAGCCCAGGGCGTTGATGCGCCGCATCTCGACCGCATCCGAGCGTCCGTGGATCAGCATCTTCCGCACGCCAACCGCATAGGCGGCGCTCGCGAAGGCTTCCGAGGCATCGCCCCAGACATCGGGCGCTCCGAATAGCCTCGCCACGTTGGGGTTGCGCTTGGCCTTGGAGGCCAGGGTCACCAGCAGGCCGCGCCGGGCTGCGTAGCGCCGATAGGCCTTGGCCACCGCCACGTAGCCGCCCTTTGGAGCGAAGCGGAACAGCACGGACCGGGGATATCCGAAGACCCCCATGGCGGGCCTGAACTGCAGCGACGGAACCTGCAGCCGCCGGGAGCCCACGGCCCGCAGGCGCGTCTCGACGATGGCGTCTTCAGGCGTCTCCAGGATCATGGCACAAGCCGCGCCCGTGGTCAGGTCGCAGAGGCCGAGAACCGGCAGGTCGAGGCGGTCGCCGTCCAGCCAGCCGCAGGGAATGCCCTCGGCGTCCATGGCGTAGAGGTGGCCGTTGGAGTAGTCGGCCACTGCCAGAGCCATGTCGCCTTTCGCCAGGGCGAAGCCGGCCAGGAAGCGCGAGTTGCCGGGCATGGCCAGGTCCGGCGCGGCGGCAGCCGTGAGGCGAAGGTCGGGTTCGTCGCCGACGAGCTGTAGGCGGCAGTCGTAGCCCACCGTGGCGCCGGCATTCCACCCGCACTCCAGCCGAAACCCGATGGAGCTCCTCGAGGCGGTGACGGCCGCGAACCTGGGCGCGAGGCCCTCGAGCGCGGCCTGGCGCCAGAGCGCGCCGCAGCGCTTGTCCAGCACGGTGAGGATGCCGGCATCGGCGTCCAGGGTCACACGGAGCGCCTTGTTCTCAATGGTCGACACGGCTGCCGACGCCTGCACGGCCAGTACGACAAAACCTGCGGCGCCGACCAGAAGCGCCGGCGTCCGTAGCCACCCTCGAACCATGAGACGCGCCCCTTTCGGCCTGCCCGACTGCGTGCCGGCACGACTTGAGCTAGTTCGCCGCGGCCGGCTCGGTTTCCTGTACGGCCGGCGGCGCGCCGAGCTGGTTGGCGCCGATCCGCCAGGCGGCCACCGAACCCACCACCGCAGCCACGGCCGAGAGCGCAAAGACCGTGGGGTAGCTCGTGGCCTGGGTCAGCACACCCCCGAGCGGCCCATAGATGGCGCTGGGGGTCTGGCACATGGTGGCCACGCCGATGGCCAGAGGGCGGTCTCGGGCCTCCACGCTCTCGAGCAGGGCCGTCGAGAGGACCATCCAGAGGCCGTCGCCGGTGGCGCCCATGAGGACGAAGACCGCCAGCATCAGCCACGGCGCCCCGTGCGCCGCGCCGATGGCCGCCAGCGGCGCCGCCACGACCGCCATGGCGATCCACCGAACCGCGTGGCCCGGGCCGATCCGGTCGGCCAGCCAGCCCCAGAACGGCCCCGCGGCCAGCCTGCCCGCGCTGAGGAGCATCGTGTAGAGACCCACGGTCCGGAGGTCGGCGTGGAGGTCGCGCTGGGCGAACAACACGTAGAAGGGCGCGGCCATGTAGGCGCCGTCCAGCAGCACGCGGGCGATCACCAGACGGCGCAGGCGCGGGTAGGTTCCGAACAGCGGTCCGATCTGCCGCAGGTACTGCTTGATGCCCGGTTTGTCTGCCTCCTCGTCCACGTCGCCGGCCGGCTCGCGGATCATGGTGAGGAACAGCTGCGACAGCAATGCCCCGACGCACCAGAGGGCGGCGAGGAGGGCGAAGTTGGCCGGATACGGCAGCCCCTTCGGCGCCAGGATGGCCTGAACCACCAGCCCGGCGCCGATGGCGAAGAGGCCGCCGATGCTCTGCATCACGCCGAAGAAGCGGCCGCGCACACGTTCGTAGATGCTCTTGGCGACGATGTCGAACCACGAGACCGCGCAGGCGCCGTCCAGCAGCCAGAAGAGGCCCGTCGAAGCCACCACCCAGACGAGGATCAAAGGCGAGGGATGGGCGCCGCCCAGGAGCAGCGCGGGCGGCAGGGTCAGCAGCAGCACGCGGCCGATGGCGCACGTCCATAGCAGGTAGCGCTTGTGGTAGCGCATCCCATGAATGTAGTGCGATCCGACCAGGGCGGGAAGCGTGTACCCCAGCGTCTGGACGAGACGCGTGAAACCGATCAGGGCGTCGCCGGCCCCCAGGCGCGCCAGGAGGACCGGGTAGACCGTGCTGCCGTCGAAAAACGCCACACCGCCCATAAAGGCGCAGGCGTCGGCCAACAGCACGGCGAAGTTCCACCGGGCGTGCCGTTGGGCGTAGGCGCGCCCCTCCGGGGTCGGGGAGCAACTCACATCCGGCGCCCGACGCCGCGCACCGGCCAGGGCTGGCGCACCGGGCTTACTTGGAGACCGCCTCTTTGGCGCCGGCGGACTTCACCTCGCCGAGCAGGACATCAATGCGATCATAGCGGATCAGAACGTTCAGCACATAGGCGTTGAACCACTGGGCCTCGGTGCCCTTGAGCGGCGAACCGCCGGCCAGCTCCTCCGCCGCCACCTTGGCGCTGTCGGCGGCGGTCTTGATCTGGGCGGGTGTGAGGACGGCGCGCACGGCGTCGGATAGCGACTTCAGCGCCGTGTTCTCGGCGGTCTTGCGCTTCTCAAGGAAGGTGTCCTGCACCTTCTTGATGCGGTCGTCGAACTCCTTGGGTATGGGCGCCCCGGTCAGGGCGGCGGCCTTCACGCGCTTGATCTCGTCCGCCACCTTGGCCAGAGGCTGGGTGGCCGCCTGCTCAACCTCCTTGTTGTAGGCAACGCGGCCCTTGGCGACGGCCTCGACGATCTTGTCGATCTGGGAGGCGCCGAGCTTCAGGGGCATGATGACCCTGAGCTTGTCGATATCGTTGACGGTATCAAGAATGGCGCCGTTCTCGCGCTGCGCGTCCTGCGCCCACGCACCGCGACACCCAAGGCAGGCCGGCAGCATGGCTACCAGAACCGCAACGCTCCAACGCACCTTCATCAGGGACCTCCGAGGCGACGGTTGCTTCCATCGGCGCCGCCGCCAGCATTATATCTGACCGCGCCCCGGAGCCGCCGGACAACAGCCGGCGCATCCTGTCCACAGATCGGCGGAAAATCGCCGCCTGGGCGCTTGACAGATGCTTAGCCATGCTACATAATGGCGGTGT
>JAPLCQ010000073.1 GCA_026392115.1 Armatimonadota bacterium
GGACGGTCTTCCTGGCGGCCGGGCGGTACCGGCTGGCCACGCCCCTGACGCTCAAGGAGGGCGTGACGCTGCGCGGCGACAAGCCCCATGTCGGTCGGGGCGAGAAGGGCCGATTCACGGCGTTCAACGGCAAGGGGACGCTGCTGATGCCCGTGGCGGGCAAGGGGAGCGAGGAGGGGCCCGCCGCCGTCACCATGGAGCGGGGCACGGGCCTCGTCAGCGTGAGTATCTGGTACCCCGAGCAGAGCGCGACCGACATCCAGCCCTACCCCTGGACGGTGGCGGGCTCGGCAAAGGTCTCCGGCGACAACTACACGGTGCGCGACGTCCTATTCGTCAACGCCTACCAGTGCATGAAGTTCGGGCCGGAGTGGAACGAACTCCACACCGTGCGCGACGTGGTCGGCACACCCCTGAAGACCGGCGTCTTCGTGGATACCTGCACCGACATCGGCCGCCTCACCGAGATCGACCTCTCGCCGCGCTATTGGGAGACGGCCCAGTTGCCCGGCGCGCCGGCGACCCCGGCTGCCAGGGCCGCGTTGCGCCGGTGGATGCTCCGCGAGGCCGTGGGCATCGACATGGGCCGAAGCGACTGGGAGTACCAGTTCCGCGTCTTCGTCGCCGGAATGGGCGCCGGCTTCCGCTACCGCCCGGGAGCGCAGGGCGCCACCAACGGCGTCATGTTCGGCTGCCAGGCGGTGGGATGCCGCATCGGGCTGGACGTGATCCAGATGAACGGCGTGGGCCTGGCCGCCACGCGCTGCCGGTTCGAGGGCTCCGAGGCGGGCGTCGTGACCCGGCCGGGCTACACGGCGGTGACGCAGCTCAACGACTGCGCCGTGGTCTCGCCCAAGGGCGTGGCCGTGCGCGTCGAGGGCAAGGGGTTCGTCACGCTCTGCCGGTCGAAGCTGGCCGGAGCCGGAGCCGGGGCCAACGTGGCCGGCGGCACCTTCGTGGCGCTGGGATGCGAGTTCGACGTGCCGGCGCCGCAGGTGCGCTTCGGCGCGGCGGTGCGCACCGGGCGAGTGCTCTCCTCCATGTCAGCCGAGGGCGGCAAAGTCGTGATGGTGCAGGAGAAGCCGAACGCCGACATCCTCCTCGACCAGCGCGCGGTGCGCCTTGAGACAGCGCAGCCCATCCCAGGCCTCATCTCGTCGCTGCCGGCGCCCCGCGTTCGGCGGCTGGTGGATGCCGCGGCCTACGGCGCCTCGCCCGACGCGCCCGACAACACACGCTTCCTGCAGTCGGCCCTGGCCGCCGCCGGCAAGGGCGGGGGCACGGTCTACCTCGCAGCAGGCCGGTACCGCGTGGCTGGCGCACTGGTCGTGCCCACGGGCGTGGAGTTCCGGGGCAGCTTCGACGTGCCGCACCACACCCAGTCGGGCGGCAGCGTGCTGCTGGCCACCGGCGGACGCGGGCAGGAGACGGGGACGCCCCTCATCCGCCTGAAGCCCGGCTCCGGCGTCCGCGGCCTCACGGTCTGGTACCCCGAGCAGGCGCTCACCGACCCGCGGCCCTACCCCTGGACCGTGCAGTCGCTGGGGCCCGGCTGCTGGGTGACCGACTTCACCATCGGCAACGGCTGGCAGGGCGTCGACTTCTACACGCACCCGAGTACGGGCCACACGATCAGCTACCTGGCGGGCGGCCTCTTCCGGCGCGGCGTCTTCGTCAGCAAGAGCGATCGGGGCGTGGTGGAGGACGTGCAGTTCAACCCTCACTACATGGCCCGCGTGCCCGCAGGCCTGCCGCAGCCCCGCTACGCCTCGGATCCGTTCGGGCAGGTGATCGCGTTCCAGCAGGCCAAGCTGGAGGGGCTCGTCTTCGGCAGGGCGCAGGATGAGCTGATCCTCCGCACGTTCCTCTACTCGGCCATCGACGGGCTGAAGTTCGTCAACGACGGCGGCGGCGCCTCGGGCGTTGTGGTGAACCACGGCACCGATGCCGGAAGCCGGGCCGTCACGTTCGGCGCGGTGGGCCCCAGGGGGCTGGACCTCTACAACACGCAACTCGTGGTGCTGGGAGTGAGCCAGGTGGCGGCCGTGGTGACGCTGCCCGAGTTCCGCGGCTCGGCGCGCCTCTACAACACGCAAATCTGGGCGCCGGGCTCGCTGGCGCTGCTGCAGGGCCCCGGCAAGGTGACGCTGGAGCAGTTCAACGACTGCACCGGCCCGGCCCGAGCCGAGGCGGGCGCCCTGCGGCTCCACGCCGGGCTGTTCCAGGGCTCGTGGCAGCCTGCGGTGACGCTGACGCGGGCAACGTGGGGCTCCGACCTGGTGGGTTGCATCCAGGCCAAGGGCTTCACCGTGGCCAACTCCGGCGGCAAGGCCGTGACGCTGGGATGCTCGCCGGCTCCCAAACCCCGCCCCGGCCCGACGAGCTTCAGCAGCGGCATGGAGCCCGGCGATCCCGAACCGCACCGGAACACGGCGCAGGAGCAGGCCGGCGGCATGGCCAACGTCAGCAACCCAACCTGCGTCCCGGTGGCGGGCGTTGGGCGCGGCGGCTCCACGGCGGTGCGCTTCGCCGGCCATGCCGACAACCCCGAGCACAGCTACGCCTACGGCAAGCTCTTCACCACGCGGGTGGTCGTCCATCCGGACACGGTACTCACCTACTGGATGAAGGCGTCGAACCCGCTGAGCCGCAAGACCGGCATCGACCTGCTCTTCGACGACGGCTCCACGCTGCGCGACTCCGGCGGCGTCGACACGCTGCACCGGGGCGTCCACCCCGGCACCGACCGCGGGACCGTCGGCGAGTGGGAGCGCATCGTCGTGCCGCTGGGCCACAAGGCGGGCGACGCCATAACCGTCATCATGTTCGCCTTCGACGGCAGGCCCGGCGGCGGCCCGTATGAGACGCTGGTGGACGACGTGAAGATCGAGCGGACGTCGGCGGCGCGGTAGCTGTGCGGCCTCGGGCATGGAGGCCCGAGTCGGCGGGCCAAGCGCCGAGGAGAGGCACTGATATGGTCACGGAACGCGGCAAGAGTGCACAGGTCGAGGCTGATATGGTCACGGAATCGGCTTTTCGTGTACACGTCGTGATCGGGCCCGTCGCCCGGTAGCGGCGGCGCAAGGGGGATCGTCATGCGCATTGGGTACCTGGCCGCCCTGTTGGCCCTGGCGACGGCTCCCGCGTGGGGTCAGTCCATCCGCCCCGGCCTGCCCGCGGCGATCACGGCCGAGGTGGTGGAGCCCCAGGCGCTGCCGCCGGGCTCCTACACGCTGGTGGGGCGATGGACCGCGGGGCAGCTGCTGCACCTGGTCGGCGGGTCGATGGAGGATGCCGGCGCATCGGGCGGCCGCGCCTGGGGCGCCGATGCGGAGATCACCGCACCGGCGGGCGTGCTCAGCTACGGGCCCTACCACAACGTGCCCGCGGGTGACTATGTCGCGTTCTTCCGGCTCCGCGCGGCGGGCGAGGCGGGCGACGACGTCGTCGCCGGCATCGACGCCGCCGTGGGCCGGGGCGCGTCTCCTCTGGCCAACCGCGACCTGGGCCCGGTCGACTTCCGCGGCCAGGCCTACGTGCAGGCGCCGCTGGCCTTCCGCACCGCCGCCGGCGAGCTGGAGTGCCGCGTCAACTGGCCCGCCACCACGTCGGTGCGGCTGGACTCGATCACCCTCTTCCGCCGCGAAGGGCCGCCCGTGGCGCCGCTGACCCGCATGGTCCCGCAGCCCATGCCCAGCGGCAAGCCCACCGGCCTACGCTACACGCCGCCGAAGCCGCCCTTCGCGGGCAACTTCCCCCTCTCGAGCCGCCCTTCGCCCACGCTGACGATCTGCGACGTGCGCGGACGACCCGCCGACGTGCAGACCATGGCCACCACCATCCAGGGCCTGGTCAACCGCTCCGAGCCGCGGGCATTCTGCTTCGTCACCGCCGAGGACCCCTTCTGGCTCGACTGGATGCGCAAGAGCGGCCGCGTGCGCGAGACGACCGCCGTGGCCGACCCGCTGGAGCTGCTGCGGCGCTTCCGATCCAGCGTGAAGGGCGCCGTGATCACCGACCCCGCCCTGCCCACCACGCGCAACATCGCCACCATGGTCGCGGGCGTGCTGGACGGCGTCGTCTGCTCGCCGCGGCTGGCCGCTCGAGCCGGGTTGCCCGTGCTGGCCGACCTGCGCGGCCGGTGGAAGACCAGCGTGGAGGCCTACCGCTGGGCCTACGACACCTACTGGGACCGCATGAGCCACCACGTCGCCGCCTGCGTCTACCACGCCGACCCGGGCCTCCGCGACTACCTGGTGCAGCACCGCATCCCCATCATCTGGCTCCCCGGCCGCATCGACGGCGCGAGGCCCTACGCCCGCCCGGCGGCCGAGATGCGGCTCATGGAGGAAGTGCTGGCGAAGATGCCCGCCAACGTGCCGGTGATGGGCTACTCCTGGGCGGGCGAGGACATCGGCAGCGGCGAGGGACCCGGCGTGGGCCTCATGGCCGAGTTCGGGAAGTACCTCGTGGGTTCGCCGGGCGTCTCGAACCTCAGCGTCCACTCGGGCTACCCCAGCCCCCGGCTGCGCCGTCCCGCCGAGGCGCCGCTGAAGCTGGACCGGAGCAAGGTCTACTACACCTTCGTCATCTCGGACGGCGACAACCTGCCGGTCCTCACTACCGCCAACTGGCCGCAACTCTACCGCGACACGATCCGGCCCACCTTCCCCAAGGCCTGGACGATCTCACCCTCGGCGGCGGTCCTGCTGCCCGACATCGTCGACTGGTACTACAGCAACGCCTCGCCCAATGACTCGATGATGGCCGCCGTCTCCGGCGTGGGCTACACCTACCCGCAGCAGTACGGCCGCCGCTACACCGAGCCCGCCAGGGTCTTCGACGGCTTCCTGCGCCAGACCGCCGCCACCATGAAGACCATGGACCTGCGGACGATCAACCCCTCCGGCGCCGCCCCGGCGCATCTGGCGCGCTACGCCGAGATGATCCCCGGCCTCCAGGCCATCTTCGCCGACTACGGCAAGGGCGCCCGGACCTACGACGAGGCGACCACCGCCACCAGCGGCGCGGCGCCCGTCTTTCACGGCGTCACGGGATGGGAGCCGCAGGGCAACCGCGAGAAGCAGATCGCCGGCATGGTGGCGCAGGTGCGGGAGATCACCCCGAAGTCGACGCCCGCCTTCCTGCACGTCTTCGTCTGCAACTGGTTCTTCGACCTCCCCGCCCTGGCCGAGGTCTCGCGCCGCCTGGGTTCCGGCTACGAGGCGGTGGGGCCCGAGCAACTGGCCGCGCTCTGCCGGCGGGAGATGGCGCGCAGGCAGATCACCATGCAGGTCTCCGCAGCCACGGGCGCGCTGGAGGGACGGCCCATGAGCCTCCCGGTTCCGCTCCGCAACGTGGGCCGCACCTCGTTGCGCCTGCGCCTGGAGGCCCGCACCGAAGCCGGAGCCCTCACCGTGCGCCCGGCGACCCTCGCCCTGAAGCCGGGCCAGGCGACCCAGGTGCGAGCCGTCGGACCCGCTTCGGGCAAGAGCATCACCTTCACGGCCATCGGGCCATTTGGCCGCCGGAGCGCCGTGTCCACGCTCTGCCTGACGCGGAAGGCGGAGCTGAAGGGCGACAAGATACCTGCGACTGCCGCCTTCGAGGCCTCCTTCGAGGCCGAGGCGCTGCCCAGCTTTGTCGGGAGCAACGTCGCCGAGGCCACGGGCAGCGGGGGCAAGGTGCGTCGAGCCGAGCCGGGCAGGGACAAGCCGGGGCACATCGCCTATGGCCCCTACCGGCCGACGGACCCCGGACACTACGTGGCCATCTTCCGGCTGCGCCGCACGGGACCGGGCGCGGGAGCTGTCTGCAACCTCGACGCGGCGGCGTCGGCGGGCTCCAAGACGCTGCGCGATTTGGCCGTCACGGCCGCCGACCTGCCGCTGGGCCAGTGGCGCGCGATCGCCCTGGTATTCGACCACCCCGGCGGCACGCTGGAGACCCGAGCCGTCTGGACCGGCGCGGCCGCGCTGGAAATCGACCGAGTGGACCTCTACGCCGTGCCGAAGCGAGGGAAGTAGGGCCCGCCTTCGGTTGGCCCGCTCCTTGCAGGGAACTCGCGCGCGCCCGCAGAATCATCCTCAGAGCCAGGCCGCTCGTGCCTGGCCGGCGCGGAGGGCGCGATGCCTTTCACCATCACTCGACGCGGCCTGCTGTCGCTGACGGCGGGAGCCGCTCTGCCGGGACCAGGGGGTGCTGCCATGGTTGCCGCCGCTTCGCCGACCAGGGTCGGCCCGATCGACGGGCCCGCCTCGCCGCTCTTTACGCCCATAGCCCTGCCGGGGTCGCTCGGCGTGCCGGAACTGGCCTCGCAGCCGCTCTCGCAGACCGCCCGCGACGCTGCGGTCAACGCGCCGGACGGCGCCTGCGTCTGCTGGGGCATCCCCTTCTCCGTCGAGCGGGTGGTCCTGCTCCAGGAGGGCTCGCAAACGCTGAAGTGGTCGCCCGTGGCGGCGCCCTGGCTCGTCTTCATGCACACATGCGATGTGGCCTTCCAGCAGCCCGACGCCCACGGCATCGTGCATGGCTTCCGGGGCTCGGGGCTGCTCAACGAACACGTGGCGGACTACGTCATGCTCTACGCCGACGGCACGGAGGAGCGCGCCGCCATCCGCCGGCGCCACCAGGTGGGCATGATGAGCCGGCAGTGGGGCGAGTGCTGCTTCCAGGCGGTGGCGCACCAGCGGCCCTTCCCCTTCCGCACCATCACGGAGCAACCACGCCAGGGCCTCTCGTGGGGGCCCGGCGAGACGCGCGCCGCGCAGCCCGACCTGGCGCGCTGGACCAACTGGCTCTGGGCGTGGGAAAACCCGCACCCGGAAAGACCGCTGGCCGGCGTGCGGCTGGAGCACCGGTCGGGCGCGCTCATCTGCTGCGCCGTCACCGCCGGCCGCGTCTCCACTTACCCGCTGCGCTGGGAGACCCGCCGCAAGGCCATCCTGCGCCTGCCGGACGGCCAGGGCTTCCACCCTGACCTCGACGGGGTGGGCCAGTCGGAGCACGTGAAGATGGACCTGGGCCAGGTCATCTCGCTGGAGCGTCGCCGGCTCTACCCCGACTCGGCGTGGCCGGATACCTACAACAACCGCTTGCCCGCGCTGAGCGGGAACGAACTGCTGGTGGAGTACACCTGCCACCCCGAGGCGCGCTTCGTGCTGCCCGGAGGGCGATCCGTGGCGGCGGCCGATGTGACGCCCGATGCCGACGGTCCCCTCTCCGCCGTGGCGCCGGCCACACGGCGCGTGGCAATCCGCGTGGTGGAGAAGGGCAGCCGTAAGCCCGTGCCGGTGAAGCTCCACCTCCACGGCGCCGCCGGCGAGCAGCTGCAGCCACTGGACCGGGCCCGCATCCCCAATGACTACTGGTATGAGGATTGGTCGGTCGATTTCGTCCACGCTGGACAGCACCGCTGCACCTACATCACCGGCGAGACGGCTGCCGACCTGCCGCTGGGCCCCGTCTACCTGGAGGCGAGCAAGGGCTTCGAGATCGCACCCGTTCGCAAGGTGATCCGCGTCACCGGCGCCACCAAGATCGTCGAGGTTGAGATCGAACGCGCGCTGGACTGGCGCGCCCGGGGCTGGGTGACGGCCGACACGCACGTCCACTTCCTCTCGCCCACCAGCGCACACCTGGAGGGCTCGGCCGAGGGCGTCAACGTGGTGAACCTGCTGGCCAGCCAGTGGGGCGAGCTGATGACCAACGCCGGGGACTTCGACGGTCGCACCACCTACGGCTCCCGCGAGACCGGCCACGACGGCGAGTGGCTCGTGCGCGTGGGCACCGAGAACCGGCAGCACGTCATGGGACACATCTCGCTGCTGGGCTACAACGGCTCCGTCATCGCGCCCATGACCGTGGGCGGGCCCGACGAGTCGGCCCTGGGCGACCCCGTCGACGTCCTCCTCACCGAGTGGGCGCGCCAGTGCCTGGCGCAGGGCGGGCTGGTCGTCGTGCCGCACTTCCCCAATCCGCGCGCCGAGAACGCGGCCGCCATCGTGCAGGGGCAGGTCGACGGGCTGGAGATGACCTCCTGGGGCAACCTCTACTCGGGTATCGACCCCTACTCGCTGTCGGACTGGTACCGGTACCTGAACTGCGGCATCTTCGTGGCCTGTGTGGCCGGCACCGACAAGATGAGCGCCAACACCCCGGTGGGGGCCATCCGCACCTACGCAAAGGTCCCCGCCGGCCGCCCGTTCGACTACGAGGCCTGGAAAGACGCCGTGAGGTCGGGGAACACCTTCGCCACCTACGGCCCGCTCGTGGAGTTCAGCGTCGAGGGCAAACCCGCCGGCTCGCGGATCAAGCTCGGGCGGGGCGGCGGCACGCTGCAGGTCGAGTGGCAGGCGGCCAGCGTCACCACGCCCATGACCCGCGTGGAGCTGGTTGTGAACGGCGAGGTCCGCGAGAGCCGCACCGTGGGCGCCGCGGAAGGCCGGGGCAACTGGAGCGTGAAGGTGGAGGGCAGCTCCTGGCTGGCGCTGCTGGTGCGCGGCCGGTACGCGGACAAGCCGGAGATGATCGCCGCCCACACCTCGCCCGTCATGGCCGAGGTCTCCGGCAAGCCCGCATTCTCCGCGCCGGACGCGCTGACCATCGTGGAGCAGATCGAGGGCGCCATGGCCTTCCTCGACACCGTGGGCACCCGCGCCGAGGCCGCCGCCACGCGCCGCATGCGCCTGCTGCTGACCCAGGCCCACCGCGAGATGCACAACAAGCTCCACCGGGCCGGCGTCTACCACGACCACACGGCAGGCACGGACCACACGGAGCACCATTAGGCCACGGAGGTCGGCGGCCGATCCCGGCACAGGTCAAGTGGCATAGACGGCGCCTACAGCGTCTTCCGCCGACCGGCGCCGATGTCGGCTCGGGCCTCCGTGCCCGAGTCCGCAGGGCCAGGCCCCCCAAACAAGCCACCGCACCGCTGGAGTCGGGGTCCTTCACTTCGTTCAGGACGACGGCTGGAACCGTCAGTCCGGTCAGTCCGGTCAACACCGTCAAGCCGTGGCCGTAGTCGGTGGCTCGGGCCTCCACCGCCGTCGGTGGCTTGGGCCTCCGTGCCCGAGTCCGCCGGACCCACACCCCGCGCCTACCGCGCGAAGGCCATCACCTCCACCAGGTGGCGGCCGCTGTTCGCCGAGCAGCTTGTGACGTTGACGCGCAGGTAGCGCGTGCGAACCGGGG
Organism: Armatimonadota bacterium; assembly: GCA_026392115.1. Taxonomy (GTDB): domain Bacteria; phylum Armatimonadota; class Chthonomonadetes; order Chthonomonadales; family CAJBBX01; genus CAJBBX01. The sequence goes on from JAPLCQ010000073.1 coordinate 9,196, forward strand.
CGAACGTGCAGGCGATGCCCTGCCTTGTGGACGGGAGCGCGTTGTCGCGGCGGTCGGCCAGCATGCGCCAGCTACGGCCGTCCGGCGAGCCCTCCACGGTGAAGCCGTAGGTGCGCGCGTCGCAGTAGTAGTTGACCACCACCACCCGCCCAACGCTGGACGGCCGAAGCAGGTCCACCTGCCACCAGGCCTCGGGGCTGACGTTGATGTCGGTGGCCCAGTAGCTGTCGGCATTGCCGGTGACGCCGTCGTTGGCGGCGGAGGCGGGGAACGGCGCCAGGGAGTGCGAGCAGGTCGCGGGCTTGCCCGTGGTGAGGCTCACGGCGTCGCGGGCGGGACTGCGCCACCGGTAGTTCGCCAGGAGGCGCGCGGCAATGGCCACCGGGTCTCCGGCGGGCTCGGAGGGGTAGGCCTCGGCGCCGTGCGTCCATCGGTCCTCCCAGCGGCGGATGTCGGCCTCGAAGGCCGCGCCGTCGAAGGGCTTCCCCGCCGCCGGCGCCGCGTCCAGCGCCTCGGCGAACCGCCGCCAGCGGGCCGCGCAGAAGCCCTCCATCATGCCGGACCACTGCTTCTGGGCGTAGCCGTGGAGTACGCTGTCCGGCGGCCCCCAGAGCGTGACCTGCGTGCGGGCGTTCCACTCAAGGAGGCGCCGGTCGGCGTCGGAGGAGCCCCATCGCCGGGCGTCGGCCAGCCATCGGCCGAGCAACAGCTCGCGGCGCGTGCCGAGCAGTTCGTCGAGGTCCAGGGCGATCCGATCGAGGCGCCCGGCGGCTCGGGCCAGGGCGGCGCGGTCGCCGGCGCCGTAGGCGGCCACCATCTCGGAGTAGGGCTCCAACGCCGACGCCGCCACGATCTGCCGGGTGACGTTCACCAGGTCGAACCGATACGTGTCGACGGCTGCCAGCCGGCCCGACGCGTGCAGCAGGCTGCGGCCGGCCTCGTATAGATCGCGGCTGAGGGCGGCCTGGCCTCGACCCAGCCCCGGTCGCTCGGCGAGCAGCGTGCCCGCGGGGCCTGGGGCGGCATAGGCCGTCCGAAGCAGTCCCTGCCAGGCCCTCTGCGCGGAGGGATCGTCGCGGCCGTAGCGGCGGATCACGTAGCCGTGCAGCCAGGCGTCGACGTCCGGCACGTCGTCGCGCCAGATCATATCCGTCACGAAGCTGTGGACCACGGGGTTGCAGCCCAGCCCCTCCATGATGTGCCCGATGCCCTGCAGGTCGCCCGCCGCGCCTCCAGCCAGCGCCTCGCGCAGGTTCGCCGCGATCTGCCGGAGCCCGCCGTGGAGGCTCACGGTATCGCCGAAGGTCTGGATCGTGCAGAAGGCCCACGGCTTGCCGTAGAAGGCGTGCGTCTTCTTCCACGCGGGCTCGGTCTCGCAGAAGAGGTCCAGCACCAGCATCCGGTCGTTCGGCACAGAGGTGAGAAGAGCCCGAGCCTGGGCGGGCTGCCAGAAGCCGGGATTGTTCACGAACAGCCAGCCCTGCATCACCCAGACGGCGTCCGGGTCGGCGTCGGCCATGGCGCCGTGGACGGCCCTGCCCATCTCGGCGAGGAAGGCGGGATCGGAGCTGGGCGGCGACATCTCGATGAAGGTATCGGCGGCGTAGAGGTGGTCGGTGCCGAAGAGGCGCGTCTGCTCCTCCACGAAGGCCTTGCCCACGCGGCGGAAGGCCGGGTCGGTGGGGTCGATGAAGGTGGTGCCCGCGAAGCCGGCCCAGCTCGGCAGCCGCCGCAGCTTGGCGCCCGGCATCACGCGGGCCAGGGCGTCGGGCACGTGACCCGTGAAGCCCTGCAGCACCGGGGTCATGCCGAACGAGCGCTCCCGATCCAGGATGCGCCGCTGAAGCTCGGCGTGGCTCGCCACCCATCCGGCGGGAAGCGGGCCGCCCCAGCCGTCGATGCAGCCCATCCAGCCGAAGGGCAGGAAGGCGGGGCCCACCAGGAAGCGGTCCATCTCGGCCCGCGTCAGCCCGAGGCGGCTTCCCAGCGCCTCCCAGACGGCCTCCTGACCGGTGACGGCCAGCGGCATGTTGATGCCGTGCAAGGCCATCCAGTCGATGAGCCGCTCCCACTGCGCGAAGTCCCACCAGGCCAGCGAGTAGCTGAACGCGCAGTAGTTGAGCATATACCGCGCCCGGTAGCGGGTCGATCGGCGCACGGCGGGGCGGACATCGGGCAGCCGACGCGGCAGGCGCAGGTTCACGCCGCACCAGGAGACGTCGCACCGGCACCGGTTCTCCAGGTACCAATTGAGCGCCGAAGCCATGGCCACGCCGGAAGACCCGCGCAGCGTCACCCGCCCGCCGGAGGCCTGGACCTCCCACACATCGCGCCCCCGCTCCGCCGGGATGGCCTCCAGCGCAAACCGGTCCGCCTGGGCGGGCACAAGCCGCTGCAACAGGCCGCGCACGGCGGCCTCGGGCGAACGCGCCTCGGACCCCAGGGCGGGCAACGCGCCGACCCATGCGAGACAGAGGAGAAGTGCAGCGATACGAGCCATGGCGGGCGCCTCCAGGTCCGGTCAGGACGCCCTATTGTACGCGACGACGACGACGCAACCCTCCCGGACTCGGGCGCGGAGGCCCGAGCCACCGAAGGCGGGCCGGAGCCGCCCTTGACGTCATCCTGACGCGGAGCGGAAGGATCCCCCGTAAGTCGCCGACCGGGCCGACGCCCCTCGCGACCCGCCGTATGCCTTCCGCCGACGGCGGGCCGGAGCCGCCCTTGACGTCATCCTGACGCGGAGCGGAAGGATCCCCCGGCCCGAGCCGCCGCACCTGCGGGACCAGTCCGCCCCGCCGTTCAGCGCGCCGCCAACGGAAGCGCCGTGCAACGCGGAAGCGCGGCGGGCGGCTTACGGGGGATCCTTCGGCCAAACGGCGGCCTCAGGATGACGGCCCGGGGGGCAGGGCTCCTGTGCCTTTGACGTCATCCTGACGCGAAGCGGAAGGATCCCCCGGCCTGAGCCGCCGCACCTGCGGGACCAGTCCGCCCCGCCGTTCAGCGCGACGCCAACGGAAGCGCCGTGCAACGCGGAAGCGCGGCGGGCGGCCTACGGGGGGTCCTTCGGCCAAACGGCGGC
>JAPLCQ010000096.1 GCA_026392115.1 Armatimonadota bacterium
ACCGGACGCCCTTCATGGCGGGCTTCCGAGCCGGTCCTGACTACCTCGCCGCGCACCCCGGCTCGGCGCAGGCCGATGCCTCGGGCCGGCCGCTGGACTGCGGGCCGGGTAGCTACTACATGGTTCCCACGGCCGACCGGCGCGCCGTGATGGCGGGCCAGTTCAAGCGCGCGCACCAGAACGGGGCCGAGGGCGCGGCGCCGGAGGAGCCGGAGTTCTTCGGGACCGGGGCCTACGCTCCCAGCTTCAAGGCCGAGTTCCAGGCGGCGTACGGCTGGCCGTGGGTGGACCCGTCCACGTCGCCGCAGGCCCGCGCCGACTGCCAGCGGCTCATGGGCAAGCTGGAGATCGACCTCCTCCGCGCCTGCTACGACGGCGCCCGGGCGGGCAACCCCAAGGCCGAAACCTGGATGCTCGTCCACAGCCCCGTGAACTACTTCGCATGGGCGGTGGCCTTCCCGTTCCATGAGGCCATCCTGGCGCTGAAGCCCGACCACATGATCACCCAGGTCTGGACCGGCACCGCCCAGAGCCCCGTCTGCCACAAGGGCATCCGCAAGGCGCGCACCTTCGAGAACGCCTACCTTGAGTACAGCTCGGCCATGAACCTCGTTCGCGGCACGGGCATCAAGCCGTGGCTCCTCATGGACCCGCTGGAGGACGCCCCGGGCAGGCCCATGCACGAGTACTTCGACAACTACCGCCGCACGCTGGGCGCTTCGCTCCTCTTCCCGGAGACCGACCGGTTCGAGGTGATGCCCTGGCCCACGCGCATCTTCGGACAGGTGCCCGACGCCTTCGCCACGGCCGTCACCACGGTGGTCAACGCCCTCTCCGACATGCAAAACCAGAAGACCGTGCGCCACGACCGGGGCACCGAGGGCATCGCCACCTTCCTCGGCGACAGCTTCATGTGGCAGCGGAATCCGCCCTCCGAGGCTGACTTCGACCACTTCTACGGCCTCTCGCTCCCGCTGGTGATGAAGGGCATCCCGGTCCAAGCCGCATACTTCGACCGCATCCGCGAGCCCGGTTACCTGGACCCCTACAAGGTGCTGCTCGTCTCGTTCGACCCGATGAAGCCCCAGCGCAAGGAGGACGTGGACGCCCTGGCTGCTTGGGTGCGCGGCGGCGGGCGGCTGATCCTCTGCGGCGGCGACGACGCCTACAACGGCCTCGATATGTGGTGGCACAAGGATGGCCTGCCGTCGCCACACGCCTACCTGCTCAAGGCGCTGGGACTGGACGGGGCGGGCATGAAGGTCACCGAGCGGTCGGCGCCGACCGCACCGTACCGCGTGGCCGTGGAGACGCCCTATCGCGGCCGCAACCTGGAGAACCGGGGCGTGGTGAAGGTCGACCTCACCGCCGCGGCGGCCTCCACCGGCGCGGTCTACCTCCGCTTCACCGACGCCCAGCCCGCCGACGGATGGGGCGCGCTCATCACATCGTTACGACTGGTGGGCGCCCGAGACGGCAAGCCGCTGGACCTGCGCATCACGCCCGGCGGCCCCGAAGAGGGCGCCATCACCGCCGCCGACACGGGCAGCGGCCTGGCCGGCACGAGCCGGTTCGTGGATGCCTCGCGTGAGCTGGTCTACCGGCTGCAGTTCGACCCCGGCACGCGGGCTTCCGTGGAGGTTGAGATCGGCAACCAGTACCGCATCGAGACCGCCCCGGCGCCGGCCATGCTCAGCAGCCGCGCTCAGCGTGCTCCCGGCTCTGCACTGGCGGCGGAGCTAGATCCCGCCGCGCTGGACGGCGCCTCTCGTGCGCTCACCTACCCGAACCTGGGCGCCCGGCCCGTCATTGCGACGCCGACCGGCGACCTGATCGCCGAGGCCGAGGTGGGCAAGGGTGGCGTAGTGGTCTGCGGCCTGCCGGCGACCTGGTTCACCCGCACCCCGGAGGCCGACGCGGCCATGCGCGCCCTGGTGCGCTACGCGTGCGGCAAGGCGGGCCTGACCTACCGCGAGCAGGAGCACGTCGGTATCGAGCGGGGCGACTACATCGTCATCAAGGCGTTCGACGAGCCCGCGCAGCTTGGCGAGCCCGCCATCGACCTGATGAGCGCCGATCTTGCCATCCGCCCCGCAGGTCCGGTTGCGCCCGACGAGGTGGTGGTGCTGAAGAAGCTGCCGAAGCAGGTCGGGAGCGCACCCACCGTTGCGGCGGCCTCGGATTGCATCGAGTGGTCCGCACGCGCGGGCAGCGCGCTACGGCTCGTTGCGAGCAACGCGTCGGGCATCAAGGGTGTGATCCGCGTGATGACCGGCGGCAAGCAGGTCACCGCGCAGGCCTGGGACGCCTTCGGCGCGTCGAGGCCCATCAAGGTGGAGATGCAGGGCGCCACCGCGCTCCTCCGCTACGACGCCGAACCCAAGGGCCTCGGCATCAAGGTCACCGCGAGGTAGGGATTAGAGGTAGAAGGACCGGCAGACTGGTCAATAAGGTCGACACGGTCATTACGTTGACCTTATTGGCATCGCCTGCAGTACTGCCACGTTGATCCGGCCGGCGGGTCTCAGGCCTTCTTCTCGTCGCTGAAGGTGGGGATGGCGTCTAGTTGGCCCAGCGCGTAGTGGAAGTTGGCCATCTCCTCGGCGGTGATGGGGCCCATGCTCTGAAAGCGCTCGCGCTCCTCGGCGGTGACCTCGCAGACTGCGTCGCGCAGAATCTGCTCGGTCCACTCTTCCTCGCGGACGAACTGCTCGCCCAGGCGGCGGCAGCGGCAGCAACGGAAACGCACGTAGACGTACGCCGGGCCATAGGGGCGGGTACACAGGCCATGCTGCATCACGTCCCGCGGGAAGATGCGCTGGCCACAATGGCAACTGAGCTTGGTCATAGGTGGCGTTCCGTCTTCAGGGCCTCGCGCTTCGAGGGCTCCCTGTGGTCCATTATACCTCCCGCCTTCCGCCTGATCGGGCCGAAGCGGGCGCCCGTAACCGCAGCCGAGCGTGCGGCGTATACTGATGGTCAGCGCAACGGGCGCTGTGGGAGGACAGCATGCATCTACGGCTTCATGGCTACCGGGTCGGCGCGATGGCGTCGGCCGCACTGCTGGCCCTTGCGGCGACTGCCGGAGCCGCACCGGCGCAGAGACGACCCAGTAACTGCACGGTTCGTGGCGTTGTCCGCGACCTGTCCACCGGAAAGCCGGTGCCCGGGTACCGCCTCTTCGTCATGGTGGCGACCCCTTCGCGGGCAGATCGCCCCAACTTCCAGCAGGCCCTGACCGACGCCCGGGGGGCCTTCACCCTCACGGCGCCTCGCGGCTCCACTGTCACGCCCTATTGGCAGCCGCTGGTACAGACCTCCGGCGAGAGCTTTACGCTTGATGAAGCCTGGTACGCCACCAGCGGTCCCCAGACGCTCAAGGTAGCCGCCAACCTGAGCGGTGTGACGCTGAGCGTGAAGCTCCGGCCGCTGCGCAAGGTGCGCGTGGTGGTGCTCGACGCCGACGGCCGCCCGGCCCCCGGCGCCACCGTTGCGGCCGGCGGACGGCCTGTGACCACCGGCGCCTACGGTGCGGCCACGGTGGCCATCCTGCCCGCACGGCAAGGCCAGGTCGGCATCACCGTCACGTCCAAGGACCGCAAGCTCGGCGCTCAGGCCCAACCGCCCGCGTCGGGCTCGGACCTTCGGCTCACACTGAAGCCGCTGCCCGTCCTGGCCGGGACCGCCGTAGACGACGAAGGCAAGCCGGCGGCGGGCCTGCAGATCACATGGATGCCAATGTCCGATGGCGGCGGAGGGGCGCCGATGCCCGGCGTCACCACCGATGCTGAGGGCAAGTTCCGCATCGAGGCTCCGCCATCGAAGCAGTACCTGGCCTACTGGGGCAACTCGTCGGACTACAAACAGGGCAACGCCGAGGTGACGCTGAAGGAGGGTGAGCCCATTGTCATCAAGGTCGCCCGCAAGGTGAACGACCCGAACAAGCTGGCGGGCAGCGTGGGCCTCTCGGCCGCGACGAAGGTGAAGGAGCCCAGCGGGTTCTGCATGGACCCCGACGGCAACCTGCTCATCGCCGGCGAGGCCGACAAGTCCATCGTCCGTGCCACACAGGACGACCAGTTGCTGGGCCGCTACAAGCTCCCCTTCGCGCCGCAGTGCATCGACTGCATGGCCGACGGATCGATCCTCGTGGCCGGGCAGGGGCATATCGCGGTGCTGGACGCAGCGGGCAAGGAGGTTCGCTCCGGGAAGGTTCCCAACAACGCCTCTTGCACCGCCATCACCCACTGGGGCGAGGACATCTTCGTCTGCGCCAGCGGGGCTTCGGGCTTCGCCATTATCCGCTTCGGGCTCGATCTGAAGGAGCCGCTGCGCATCGTCTCCGGCCTCAGCGGATGCTGCGGCCAGCTCGACATCTGCGCTCGTGAGGGCGGCGTCTACGTGGCCCTGAACAGCGCGTTCACCATCGCGCGCTACTCCCGCGAAGGCCGGAAGATCAGCTCCTTCAAGCACGAAGACGCCAAGAAGCCCGACTACTTCGGCGAGGGGTGCTGCGAACCGAAGAACCTGACGATCACGCCGGACGGGGTCATCTACGCCGCCGCGTCGTCGCCCATGCTAATCAACAAGTACTCGCTGGACGGCAAGTTCCTGGGCCGCGCGGGCAAGCTGGCCGATGCCGACGGGAGCTGCGTGAAGGTGACCGTGGGCGTGACGAAGGACGGGGCCAAGCTCTACATGCTGGATACTTCCAACAGCGTCGTGCGGTTGGTCAAGCAGGCGCCCGCGCAACCGTGACGCGCAGCCTGACGGCCCTCCTGGCCCTGGCGGCGGCCGGCTGTGCTCTCGCCGCGCCGCCGCCCCAGGCCGGCTGGACCGACTGGCGCGGTTCCGGTCGTCTGGGCTTCTCGCCCGATGTGCCGACGACGCTGCCCGCCCAGCCGCCCGTGGTCTGGCGCCGCCCCTGCCTGTCTCAGGGCGTGGGCGGCGTCTCGGCAACAGCCACTCGGGTCGTCTACTCCGACAAGACCGCCGACCACCTGCGCGATGTCTGGGTCTGCCTGGACGCGGCAACGGGCAAGCCGATCTGGCGGCTGGAGCATCCCGCGCCGGGCAAGATGGACTACACCAACTCGCCCCGCGCCGCGCCGGTGCTCGCCGGAGGCGTGGCCTATCTGCTGGGGGCCTACGGCGACATCCACGCGGTGCGGCTAGACACGGGCAAGCGGCTCTGGCGCGTGAGCCTCCGGGCCCTCTCCGGTGCGGCCACGCCCACCTGGGGCTTCTGCGGCGCGCCACTGGTGGCCGACGGGCTGGTGGTGGCGCAGGCGGGTGGACCGGCGGCATCGCTGGTGGCCCTGAAGGCCGAGACCGGCGCACTGGTCTGGAAGAGCTCCGGAGACTCGCCCGGCTACGGCAACCTGATCCTGGCAACGTTGGGCGGACACAGGCAGGTCGTCGGGCACGACAAGACGTCGCTGGGCGGGTGGGACCTCCGCACCGGCAGGAGGCTCTGGCGCCTGGTCCCGCCGGAGACGGGCGACTTCAACGTGCCGACGCCGCTGCCCGTGGGCGCACGACTGCTGGTCGCCACGGAAAACAACGGGACGCGGCTCTACAGGTTCGCGGTCGACGGGACCATCGTGCCAACGCCCGAGGCCGTCTGCGCCGACGCCCGACCGGGCACGGCCTCGCCCGTGGCGTGCGGCGGATGCGTCTGGGTCTCGACCGATATGGGCCTCTTCTGCCTGGACGCCGAGCGGGGCCTCCACGTCGTCTGGCGTGGCGAGGAGCCGCCCCTTCAGGAGCACGCGAGCCTCATCGCGGGGAAGGCAACCGTGCTGGCCACCTTCCTGGGCGGCCGCATGGCGCTCCTGCCAGGTCGGCCCGAGCCGGGCTACAAGCCGCAGCTGCTGCAGGGCCTGGCCCCGACAGACCCCAACGGGGACGCGGCAGTCTGGTCGCACCCGGCGCTGGTAGGCAACCGCCTGTACGTGCGGAGCAACCTCGAGATCGTCTGCTTCTCGCTTGCGAGGTAGGCGCACACACGGACTGACACGGACTTAGGATTCGGACACGGCAGCGCGGGGTCCGTGCCGGTCCGTGTCAGTCCGTGTTCGTCCGTGCAGGCGCAACCTCCGCCGGCCGCCACATGCGCGTATCAACCGATTGCCGGCCCATAGACTTGGCGTGGCCGTCGACAAAGGCGAACTTCGGCGAGCCGCCGTGCCGGCTCCATGCCACGTCGCCGGGCCCTCCGGTGAACGAGAGCGTGTGGGCGTTCGCCTCGAAGAGCAGGATCGTCTCGGCAGGGCTGTCTATCTTGGCCAGATCCACTCCGCCCATCGCCCGGTTGAAGCCATAGCCCATGCCGGGAGGCGCCTCGGGGCAGCGGTAGACGCCGGCGTTCTGGAGCCGCCACGGGGACGCGCCGCCGCCGACCACGCGACGGCCCGACACCGCACCCCAGGACGCCGACGGCGGGAAGCGCCCGTCATAGTCCTCGGAGTACATCAGGAGGCCAATGCTGATCTGCTTCAGGTTCGAGACGCACGTCGCGTCGGCGGCCTTGGCGCGCGCGCAACCGAAGTGGAACAGCCCCGCCGCGAACGCGAAGGCGACCGGCGCCATGGCCAGCCCGGCGGCCCAACGCAGGGCCGTGGCGCGCCGGCGGCCGGTCACGTCGCCCACAGCCTCGCGTCGAAGCGCCGCATCGCGCGCCTTGGAGGCGACGACGATGAGACCGATGAGAACCAGCAGCGCCAGCCAGTAGGCCTCGCTGTGCGACCACCAGACCAGCCACCGCGTGCTGTTGTCGGCCATGGTTGGCCTCCTGCTGGACGGCGTCAGAGGGCGAGAGGCGAAGGACCCTCCCGCCTCATCCCTCGAACTCGAACAGGTCGGCGAAGCCTGCCGGTAGCTGGACCGTGGCGGGGCCGGTCCCCAGTTGCATGCCGCTGAAGAGGCCGCGGGCCGGCGCCGGGGACTGGATCCGAACCGATTGCGGGCGGTCGGCGCGACTCACGAGGACGGCGTACCGTGCGCGACCGCCGTGGCAGAGGAGGTCGGCGTGGACGGTGCCGTCGGCATCGGGATCGGCGTCCATGGTAGGGCCGATCTCGGCCGCCATGGCCGCCCAGGCCACAGTGGAGCAGAGGCCAGCGGCGTCGTGCTGCGCGCCGGCGCCCAGGTTGGTGGCCGCGTAGAGCGCCGTGCCCTGGTCCACCTGCTGCGAGACGATGGCCGGGCTGCCGTCGGCGAAGCGCGCCCAGACGGCCAACTCGTCGCCCTCGAGGCAGGCGAAGCGGTCGGCGCCCCACGCCATGCCGCCGTCGCCGAAGCGAAACGGTACGAAGCGACCGCCCGCCGGGGCGGCAGACTGGAGGGCCTTGCGCTCGTCGTCGGTCATGGCGCCCGCGAGCGCCCCGCCGGCAGACTGCTGCAGGCGCAGGTGCTGCGCGGCCGTGGTGTCCGCCTCGCGGATTCCCCAGCACTCGGCCAGGCCGCAGCCCGGCAGGCGCCGCGCATGGCGGCCGGACGTGGCGCTGTAGGCCGCCAGGTGCGGCTCGGTAAGCAGGACGCCGCCGTCGCGCACCCACCGGTCCAGCGCGTCGGCCTCGGACTGGCTCAGGTAGGTGGGCTGCGGCAGGATGAGCAGCTTCAGCCCGGCCAGGTCGCCCGCCTCCAGCATGCTCTCGGAGACGAAGCGGAAGGGGATGCTCTGCCAGTAGAGCGCGTCCACGTAGGCCGAGACAGCCTGCGCCAGCGGGTCCAGCGACTGGTCGGTGGCGAAGTGGAACACCTCGTTGCGGCGGCTCTTCCAGACCCCGATGGCGGCCTCGGGCGGCGGACAGGCGAGCAGGCCGTCGGTGTGCGGGCGCAAGGCGGCCCAGAAGTCGCGGGCTGCTCGCGTGACGGGCCGGTCGGAGCCGTCGGTCGCCACCAGGCCCCAGGCCGGGGCCTCGGCGCCCAGCGTCTCGGCGCGGTACTGCCAGAAGAGGAAGCCCCGCACGCCCAGACCCACCTGCGGCAGGAGGTCGCGGCGCAGGTCGTCCAGCCCCAGGATGCGCTGGTGCGTGCGGATGCTGCCGAAGTTGACGTGGCTCTCCACGTTGTAGACCTGCTTGCCGCGGGCGGCGGAGACGACCTGCACGGTGAAGTCCGGGCTGCCGTTCATGGTTGCGGCGAAGACGTCGCACGGCTCGGCCATGGCGAAGTCGTCCACGCATGTGACGGCGCTGACAACAGACATCGTGTTGGGCACCACGTGGAGGTAGGCGGTGCGCTCGGGGTCCAGCTCCTTCACCATCTCGATGCGCCAGCGGGCCTCGTCGGCCATGACATCCAGGTGGAAGAGGCGCCAGTCCACGAAGTCGACCAGCGTGGAGGTCTCGCGGGGCATCTCGGCCTGGCCGAAGGTATCGTAGCAGCGGCCCCAGACGCGGTTCAGTTCATCGATGGAGCCGTACTTCTCCGCCAGCCATTGCCGGAACGACCGGGCGCAGTGGGAGCAGTAGCAGACCAGCGTCGACATGCTGGGGCGCCGGGCCTGGAACGACTGCTCGGGCTCGTTCCAGACGTCCCACATGGTCAGGGCCGGGTGGCCGCGGAGGGCCTTCACCGCGGCCTGCATGAAGCAGACGCGCTCGCGGAGGGCGCCGGGGTGGCTGTAGCAGGGGCCGGGATGGCCTCCGATCTGCCGGTGACCCACGGCATAGGGCTCCACGACCGCGCCGGTGCAGGTCACCTGCTTGGCGTCGGGGTAGGCGTCGTAGAGCCAGATCGGCGCCACGTCGAAGATCGTGTTGAGCGTCACCCGGAGGCCGTTGGCATGGGCCAAATCCATAAGCCGGTGGAGGTCGTCGAACTGGAACTGGTCCGGCCGGCGGTGCGACCATCGCCACTGCGCCCAGAGCTTCACGTCAGCGAAGCCCAGCTCGGCCATGCGCCGCAGGTCGGCGTCCCAGCACTCGGGCTCAGGCGTGGGCGCGCGGTAGTACTGCGCTCCGAAGAGGAAGGGATGGTCGGCCATGCGCGTCTCCTTGCGGCGGTTCTCGTCGGGCGCCGCCAGCACGATACTACCCGGCGGCGCGCCTTACCGGGCCTCGCGTTGCACGAGGGTGAGCGTGCCGACGCCCACTGCGGCATCCACCTTCGGCCCTCCGGCGCCGGCGCGGCCCCGGAGGCGTGCGCCCACAAGCCCTACCCTCTCGCTCGATACGCCAGGCAAGCTCGACTTGGCCGTACCAGTGCCGACGGAGCCGCTCACCTCCGCACCGGCGCCGGACGGCAACGTAAGATGGATGTCGCCCGAGCCAACCGTGACGGAGGCGCCCCGCTTCGGTATGGACGCAAGGGCGACGTCGGCTGTGCCCGTGCCGATGGCCACAGTGACCGGCCCATCGCCACTGCCCTCCGCAAGCTTGATCTCGCCGATATCGCACCGCAACATCAGCCTGCCCGCGGCAGCTACGGAGGTGCAGGTAACCGACCCCGTGTTGACGTGCGCCGCCGCGGCCGCGAACCTGCCAGACAGGTCGATGTCACCCACGGGGCATGAGACCGTGACCGACGTGCCGGACGGAACGCTGATGGTAACGACCAGATGCTGGCGGACCTGCGCCCCGTTGATGCGCCAGCCGTCCGGGACGACATCGGTGACGCGAAGGGTGTCGCCGGCACGCGTCAGCTTCACGTCCGTCTTGGCGAAGGCGGACCTGGCGCGCCCCAGCGGCTCGAGCGAAATGTGGCGCACGGCAGCCACCTGGATGTCGGGGCGGTCCGATGCGGCCAGGCGCACCGACCCTGCCCGCACCCGCACATCGATCCGCGAGACGCCCTCGGCCTTGGCCGACGAGGTGACCGGGAACTGGTAACTCGGCTCGGGGCCGACATCTTGGACCACGGTGACCAGCGGCCGCACATAGGGCAGCACCAGCGCGACGCCCGCGACAACCAGACAGCCCAGCAACACGAGCACGACGGTCAGCGCCCACCGCACGTTGCCCGAGCTCCGCGCCCGGCTCTGCCTCATGTCGCACCCTCCCCTTGCGCAAGGCCGTCCGGCCATATGCCGAATACGGGGCGCGAGCGGTTTCGGTGCCGGTCGCGCCGCCGGCCGCCGCTGGGGTACCTTCACGGAACACGAAGGAAGGATGGACCAACCATGAGAGTCGCGATCGCACTGGCGCTGATAGCCGTTCTGGGCGGCGCTCCAATGGAACACGGCGCCGCCGCGCAAGCGCAGGCCGCCCCGCCGGCCTGGGAGGACCTGAAGCCCGACCTGCCGGCCCAGCCCATAAAGCGGCGCACCCAACGCCTGCCGCTGTCCGACCAGGCCGACCGCGGCGGATGGGAGCTCTACAAGCCCCTCACCGATGAGTTCAAAGCCGGCAAGCTGGATCCGGCCAAGTGGAACAACCCCAACCCCTCATGGAAGGGCCGACAGCCCGGATGGTTCTCACCGCGCAACGTGGAGGTAAAGGGCGGGCAGATGCACCTCTCCATGCGCAAGGAGGAGCCCACCGACATGCCGAAAGCCGAGGGCTACCACACCTGGACTTCGGCTGCGGTGCAGAGCAAGGAGCGCGTGCTCTACGGCTACTTCGAGGTTCGGGCCAGGGCCATGAGGTCGCACGGGTCCAGCGCCTTCTGGTTCTACTACAGCGAGCCGGATCGGTGGACCGAGATCGACGTCTTCGAGATCGGTGGCGGCGCGCCGAGCTTCGCCCGCAAGCTCTTCATGACCTGCCACGTCATGCACTCGCCCGAGGTGAAGCAGCACCTCTCGGTGGGCGGTATCTGGAACGCCCCGTTCGACCTGGCGGATCAGTACCACGTCTACGGCCTGGAGTGGGACGAGGCGAGCATCCGCTTCTACTTCGACGGCCTCCTCGTGCGCCAGGGGCCCAACGTCCACTGGCATCAGCCGCTGACGATGAACTTCGACTCCGAGACCATGCCCGACTGGTTCGGCCTCCCACTGGACAAGGACCTGCCCAGCACCTTCAGCATCGACTACGTTCGGACATGGAAGAAGAAGGCGCCGGAACCGCGAAGGTGACCGTGGGTGCGCCGTGGTTTGGACATGGCCCGCGCGAACGGCGGCCGAGTCGCTGCCCGTCCAGCCCAGCCGCCGGTCGAGTGACCGCCCGATGCCAGGCGGGCAGTCGTACCGAGACCACGGCCGCACCGCACCGGGGCACGAGAGTGCGGCGCGTGAGTAAGCGCCCTCCACGGCCCGATTCGCCCACTGGCTCAGGACCCGCGCCACCTGCGCGTCGTAGTAGCGGGCGCCCACGTGCATGAGGCCCGAGTCGCCGTCGTTGCGGTATCCCCAATCGCCCGCGTACATGTAGGGGTTGGTGCTGCTTCCGCTGGAGCCCGCCACCTGCCCGAAGGCTTCGTAGTTCACCGAGCCGGTGACGGTCTGGCTGGAGTTGGTGACGGTTCGCTCGGAGCCGTGCCCGTCGAACAGGGGGTACTCGGAGCCTCTCCGGAGCAGGCCGTTAGCCTGGCTGTACGCTTGCGTGTAGCTGCCGCCCTGCTTCTCCAGCGCCATGCCGCCCGCGCCGTAGACGAACTCGGTGGTGGTCCCGCCTGCCGTGCGGCTGAAGCGCTGTGCCCAAGCCGCTCGTGCCGGCTCACTCACTTGGAGTCTCCGTCGAGCCGATCTTCGCCGCTACCAGCCGGCGGGGCCGACCAGGTCCAGATTGCGAGGGCAACGCATGCCAGGCACACCGATGCGGCCAAGGCCTTGAGCTTCACCGTACTGCGGGACTCCGAAGTGGTCAGAACTGCTCCAGCCAGCGACATGGCAACCGCCACAAGCGCAAAGAGCCTTCGCACTGTGATCCTCCCAAGCAGCCACCGACCGCCGATCCCGGCGACCGGTGGCTGCGGTGCACACCGATTGGCGCAGCTTCCACGAGGGAAGTCGCCGCCAGACGGCGGCCAAGTCTAGCGATAGGCGAACCCGGTTCGTCGTCCCTCGGCCGAAAAGGACGCGATCGGAGGCATGTCAGCATCGCCACCAACGGGCGGCGCGTTACCCCACGATCCGCCCGGATCACCCTCGCCAGCCCAAAGCACCGTGCCTGTGATCGCCATTGTCGCGGCACCCACGATTCCCACCGCCGGGAGGATGGCGCCACCAGTGCCGCCAATGGCGATGACGGCACCGACGATCTCCGCGCAGATGATCAGAGTCGGTCCCCTCCAGTATCTCGTCCTGGCCGTCATGTGCCCGCTCGGGTCCACGAATCCCACCGGCTCATGCTCGCAATACAGGTACGGGTGCTCACTCAGCACCGTGTCGCGGGTGATAAACCGTCCCACCTGCGCGTCGTAGTATCGGGCGCCCACGTGCGTGAGGCCGGCGTCGCCGTCGTTGCGGTAGCCCCAGTCGCCCGCGTACATGTACGGGCTTGTGCTGCTGCCGCTGGAGCCCGCCATCTGCCCGAAGGCTTCGTAGTTTACCGAGCCGGTTACGGTCTGGCTGGAGTTGGTGACCGTTCGCTCCGAGCCATGTCCATCGAACATGGGGTACTCGGAGCCTCTCCGGAGCAGGCCGTTGCCCATCGTGTACGCCTGGGTGTACGAACCGCCCTGCTTCTCCAGCCCCATGCCGCCCGCGCCGTAGACGAACTCGGTGGTGGTGCCGCCCGCCGTGCGGCTGAACCGGCGACCGAGGGCGTCGTAAGCGAAGTCGGTGCTGGTCTGCCCCTGGGTTATCTGCGTCAGCCGCCCGTCGTAGTCATAGCTCAGGGAGTAGGCGGTGCCGCCGAGAGTGCATATCAACATTATCTGGCTATCCGGTGGTCAATGAGGTGCCCAGCCACCAGCAGTGCGCCAGCCGTCACGCCAAGCACGGCCCGCCAGGGGACCGGCCAGGCGAAGGCCGCCAACCCACAGCAGGCTGAGGACACAAACAAGGCGTCTGCCTGCCACGCAAGCAAGGGGCTACGGCTCCTGCTGCAGGCAGGCAGGCGTCTCGCTAGGTACTCGCCCAGGCCGTGCAGGACAAACGCTCCGCTCAGTAGGTCACGCGTGTTCTCGGCGGTGATCCACCGGTATGAGGCAGCGACACCAATGCAGCAGAGGGCCAATGGCAGAATCAAGTAGCGTCTGGGCAGTGATCGGGCGGCAAGTATGGCAACGGCACCACCAGCCCCCACGGGTCCACTGACCCGGATCCACCCCGTCAGGTCGGTGGTATGGTGCACCATGGCCAGTACCGCGCCTCCCGCGCCTCCGGCAACCAAGACCGCTCGGAACAAGCGAGCCCAGGGCGCCCGTGTAGTCACCGCCTTGGTCACGCTTCGCGAGGCCCGGTCCGGGGCCATGAACCGCGGCATCGCCTTACCACCAGTTGGCCCATCGGCCGCCGAAGTAGATCATGCCGATGAGCCCAAAATCTGCAACCGCGACACCGACGGTGATCATGCCTGCGCCGATGACGACGGCGCCAGTCCCTACGCCGGGTAGCCCCATGCCCATTGTGCCGCCCCACGCCAGGCCGATGCCGCCACCAACGCCGATCAGGCCTCCTCCCCAGGGCCACAGGTTCCTTCCGCTACCAGATGGTGGCGGGTGCTGCATACTGTCCAGCGTAGACCCTGCTCCGATCAGCAGACCACCACCGATAACGATTGATCCACCGGTTGTGGCCTTGGTGATCTGTGACTGGTAGGCCTCATCAATGAGCTTGGACAGAGCGGTGGTCTGATGCCCACTCGGGTCCACGAACCCCGCCGGCTCATGCTCGCAATACAGGTACGGGTGCTCACTCAGCACCGTATCTCGCGTTATGAAGCGCCCCACCTGCGCGTCGTAGTAGCGGGCGCCCACGTGCATGAGCCCGGCGTCGCCGTCGTTGCGGTAGCCCCAGTCGCCCGCGTACATGTACGGGCTTGTGCTGCTGCCGCTGGAGCCCGCCATCTGCCCGAAGGCTTCGTAGTTTGCCGAGCCGGTTACGGTCTAGCTGGAGTTGGTGACCGTTCGCTCCGAGCCATGCCCATCGAACATGGGGTACTCGGTACTTCTCCGAAGCAGACCGTTGCCCATCGTGTACGCCTGTGTGTAGCTGCCGCCCTGCTTTTCCAGCGCCATGCCGCCCGCACCGTAGACGAACTCGGTGGTGGTCCCGCCCGCCGTGCGGCTGGTCTGTTTGCCGTTAGCATTGTAGGAAGAGGCCTGGGCCTGAAGCACGGCGGTTGAAACCGCAGCAACGAACGGCGGGAAGTCGCCCTTCGGCGACTTGGCGACTGCTGCGGTGCCGTGTGCGGTCGGGAGCGCCCGGAGGGGCGCTTCGTGCCGTTCGTTGCCCGCGACTTCAGTCGCCGGGCCCCGAGGCCCACCTCTGGTTCGGTCTATAGTCGGCATCCCGTCACCTCGCCGCACGGGCCGGAGAGCGGCCCGGCCAGCCATCGAGCGAAGAGCTGAAGCCTGCGAACGGAACGGCTCATTCATTCCCTCGTTCAGGGCGGTCGGTGCGTGTCAACGATTCTGAGACACTTACTTTCTGACTGGTTGCTGGCTACGGCTGGTTGTTGTTGTGCTCCGGCGGGTTGATGTAGACGGCTGCTGGAAGCTCTGCCGGTCTGGGAATACCGCGAACGAACCGCTCGG
>JAPLCQ010000133.1 GCA_026392115.1 Armatimonadota bacterium
CAACCTGGACCTGCCGCCGCCATGCGCGCCGCGCTGGATTTGGTGGCATCGCGGGCTGACCGGTACTACCCACTCATCATCGGCGGCGAGCGGATCACCACCGACGCCGCCATCGTCTCGGCGAACCCCGCCGCGCCCAACCGCATCGTCGGGCGCACTGGAAGCGCGACGCCTGAGCTCGCCGACCGCGCCATCCGTTGCGCCGCCGCCACGTTTGATGAGTGGCGGGCCGTGCCCCCTGTGGTGCGGGCTCGTATCATCCTGAAGGCCGCCGCGATCCTGCGCCGGCGCATCTATGAGTTCTCCGCCTGGCTGGTCGTCGAAGTGAGCAAGTCCTGGATCGAGGCCTACGCCGACGCCGCCGAGGCGGTGGACTTCCTGGAGCTCTACGCCCGCGAAATGATGCGCCTGGCGGCTCCCCTGCCCTCGACGCCCAGTCCCGGCGAGGAGAACGAGGGCCGCTACGTGCCGCTTGGCGTTGGCGTAGTGATCTCGCCCTGGAACTTCCCGCTGGCGATCATGGCGGGGATGACCGCCGCCGCCGCCGCCGCCGGCAACACGGTGGTGGTGAAGCCCGCTTCGCAGTCACCTGTTGTGGCCGCCAAGTTCATGGAGGTACTGGAGGAGGCGGGCCTACCGGCGGGTGTCGTCAACTTCGTGCCCGGCCCCGGCAGCTCGGTCGGCGACGTGCTGGTCGACCACCCGCTCACGCGCTTCGTTTCTTTCACCGGCTCACGCGAGGTGGGCGTCCGCATCCACGAGCGCGCCGCCAGGGTGCATCGGGGCCAGAAGTGGCTGAAGCGCACCGTGCTGGAGATGGGCGGCAAGGACGCCATCATCGTTGACGAGACCGCCGACCTCGATGCCGCCGCCGCGGCCGTGGTGGCCTCAGCCTTCGGCTACCAGGGGCAAAAGTGCTCGGCCTGCTCGCGGCTAATCGTGGTTGACGACGTTCACGACGCCTTGATGGAGCGAGTCCTGGCGCTCGTGCCGAAGCTCACCATGGGCGACCCGGCCTGCCAGGGCATCGACCTCGGCGCGGTGGTTGATCCCGGAGCCGTTCGCAAGATCCAGGAGTACATCGAGATCGGCCGGACGGAGGGCGACCAGGTCTACCAGAGCGGCGTCCCCGAGGGCGACGGCCAGTTCGTCCCGGTCACCATCATCGACCACGTGATGCCCGACGCCCGCATCGCGCAGGAGGAGATCTTCGGACCGGTGCTGGCCGTGATCAGCGCCGCGGACTTCGAGCACGCGCTGGTGATCGCCAACGGCACCGACTACGGCCTCACCGGTGCGCTCTTCTCGGGCATCCGGGCCCGGCTGGAGCGTGCGCGGGCGGATTTCCACGTGGGCAACCTCTACCTGAACCGCAAGTGTACAGGGGCGCTCGTCGATGTGCAGCCCTTCGGCGGCTTCAACATGAGCGGAACCGACAGCAAGGCTGGCGGCCGCGATTACCTGCAGCTCTTCATGCAGGGCAAGTCGGTAGCCGAGAAGCTGTAGCTCGAATCACCGAGGGCGCGCCGTGTGACGCGCCCTCGGTGGCATAGGACCTACCGCCGAATGACGGCGGCTACGGCGTCGCTACGGTCCCGGGCGCCGGCGAGATCTGGCTCTTCCCAGCTTCCAGGCTACGGCGAACCGTGGCCAGCAGCGAACCGATCCCCATCAGGATCACACCGAGCCAGACCAGGTTCACGGCGGGCTTGTTGGTTACCGCGACAGGGATCGTCCAACGTGCGGGGGCGTCGGGCAGTTCGAAGGCCACCGTTACCTGTTGCGTGGAAGGATCGATGCCGCCCTCCAGGATCACAGCGCCGTTCAGGTCGGGCACTTCGGGGTTCACCTGCAAGGCGCCGCCATCGGCCGACCCGATGCGGATGCCTGGACGGATCGGGATCGACTTGCCGTCAGGTGTCTTGAGTTCCATCTCGGCGCCGATGATGCCCCCTGCCGACATCTCACCCTCGGTGTAGATTTTCTTGTACCGAACCGAATACCTCGTCATCTCAAGGCCCGGCGTCCCGATCGAGGCGGTCTCCCCGGGCCGCAGCGTGGCGGACGGCCGGATGAGCTTGGGATCGCTGGCTATGGCGATGTAGAAGTCGCGATGCAGCTCGCGGTGAATGTCCGGCCACCGCATGGTCTGCGGCGCGCCTTCCTCCTGGTTCATCACCAGTTGGCGGTGGTAGAAGACCGGCGGCTGCGCCAGGAAGCCCTTTCCCTTGCCGTCGGACGGCGTCACGTTGATCTTCACCGCATGGTCGAACGTCCACCAGGCCTTCTGGACCTCGTCGTGGCTCTTGCCGTCGTGGGTCCATCCCTCGAACTGGAGCGAGTAACCGTACGGGGTCGGCGCGGGATCGGCGCCCTCGAGGAGCATCAGGTCCGTCGATTTCTCGTAGGAGTTGGAGATGATCGTGCCCACCATGAGGAGACCGATGCCGACGTGGGCCAGCCAGCCGCCGCTGACGAGCAGACCGCCGCGGAACGACTTGATCAGGGCGACCACGTTGACGAACGCGGCGAAGAGGCTGAGCGTGGAGACGATCACCACCACCAACCGCGGCGTATCCGCCTTGAAGCCGATGGCGGTCTCGTGCTGGACGAACCACGCAACCGCAAAGCCCAGGGCGATAGCGGTGAACCACGGACCCATGAGGCGCCACATCGCCTGCTCGGAGTTGGCTTTGCGCCACGTGAGCACGGGCACGATCGCCATGGCCAACAGGGCCGGGATGAGCAGGACAACGCCAGACACGTTGTAGAAGATGGGCTCGACACGGACACCCGTGTCAGATGTAAGGCCGGCAAGGAAGGGAATCTTGTGCAGCAGAGACCAGCGCGAGATCAGCGGCCACGAAGTACCGCCCGCCACGACGATCGATGAAACCAGCGCCAGCGTAACGCAGATCGACAGCGCCGTATCCCGCGAGAGGGGCGCGGCGTCGGCCGGCGACCGTGGGATGGACTTCCAGCGCCAAACCAGCAGCACGAGGCTCAGTAGCACTGAGAGCGCCACCATGGCGACCAGCAACCAGAGCGCCCCCTTGTCCAGCGAGCTGAAGGCATGCACCGAGAAGCTGGAGAGCACACCGGATCGCGTCAGGAAGGTGCCGTAGATGAACATCACCCAGCCGAGCATGGCCAGCACCAGGTTGGTTCGCGCCATGCCGCCCCGGTACCGTTGCACGAGCAGGCCGTGGAGCAGGCCCAGCGACGCGAGCCACGGGAAAAGGGAGGCGTTCTCCACCGGGTCCCATGCCCAGAAACCGTGCCAGCCCTGGGTCTCGTAGGCCCAGTAGCCGCCCATGAAGAGCCCGATGCCCAGGAACGCCACGGCCAGGCCCGTCCATGGAAGCGACCGGGCCGCGTAGTCCGAGTAGTCCTTCCATGTCAGGGCGGCCAGGGCGTAGGCGAACGGAACCGCGAGGCCCACGAAGCCGAGGAAGATGGTCGGCGGATGGATGGCCATCCAGTAGTTTTGGAGCGACGGGTTGAGGCCGTTGCCGTCGATGGGCGGCCACGCCATATCCAGCGGATAGCCGTTGGAGCCGCCCCGCGTGAGCATCACGTAGGGACTCAGCCACGTCAGAATGCCGAATAGGAACGCCAGCGAGGCGACGTAGAAGGGCATGACGCGGGCTTCCCAGCGTCCGGACTTCCAGATCACGAAGAGGCCGAGGATGCCGGTCCAGACCGCCCAGAGCAGGAAACTGCCCTCCTGCCCCGCCCAGGTGGCGGAGTAGAGGAACTTGCCCTGCAGGTCGGCGGAGACATAGTCGTACACGTACTGGTACTGGAACCGGTAGTGCGACACGAGGAACATCAGCCGCCAGAAACCACCCACCGCGCACACCGCGGCCACCACAAACGCCCACCGCGCCCAGACCGTGGCCCGAACCTGCCGCGAGGCTACGGCGTAGAGCACAACGCAGAGGACAGAGGACCCGAGCCCCAACCCCATTAGCCAACGACCGATCTCCATGTGGCTCCCTTCAGGCTCCCTCGGCCGGCCCTACTTGGCGGCGCTTGACTGGTCGTTGTACTTCGAGGGGCACTTCACCAGCAGGTTATGCGCCTCGAACACGCCCTCGCGGTACTCGCCGATTGCCTCGACGCTGACTGCGGCGTCGAAGTTTTCCGGCTTGGGCTTGGCATAGACGACCTGGATCGTCTTGGAGGGATCCACGAAGTCCTCAATGGTGAACCGGAGCGAACCCCTGCCCTCGGTGATCTCGTACTTCACCGTCTCCTTGCGGATGCGGCCGGGGATCTGGAGCGTCTTCCCCGGTTGGCTGATCGCGGTGGAGATGTCGGCATGCTGGGCCACCACGCCGCTGAAGCTGTAGATGGCGGCGCACATCGCTACCACCAGCACCACGAGGGCCACAATGTAACCGGGCTTCACAGGTCGACTTCCTGCGTGGCGGCCTCAAGCCTCGATAGCTGCATGTCGATCTTGACGAGGTATGCAACCGTACCGATCCAGACCAGCAGCGGCACGACGACCAGTGACCACATGGACATTTGCGGCTTACCCTTCCCTATCGGCGCAGGCGGCGACTACTCGACCGCATGACGCGCCGCGAGGCGCTTGGCCCTGACGCCCAACTGGAACATCCAGCCGAACAGGCCGAGAAACGCCGGCAGCGCCAAGTAGCGCAACACCGGCCGATACATCCCGCCAAGGTTGTTGCCCATCACCGCCTGGTTGGCGTCGCCGTGCAGCGTGGCAACCATCCTCGGCAGCACCCAGATCAGGAACAGCCCGGGCACCACGGCGATCAGGGCATAGGCCGCGGCCAGCCGGGCCCGGCGGTTCGGGTTGTCGATGGCCTGGCGCAGCACCAGATATGCGGCGAAGATCAGCAGGATGACGAAGATTGATACCATGCGCGGCTCGCGCCAGTTCCAGAACGTGAGCCACTCGTTGTGCGAGAAGATGCTCCCGGTCACCGTCGCCAGAAACGCGAACACCAGACCCAGTTCCATGGCCGTGCAGGCCTTGATGTCCAGGTCGGATTGGATATCAGGCGACCGGCCGGCGGAAAGCAGCACCCGCACGGCGTAGATGGCCCCGACGATGTAGGCCAGACTGGCAAGCCAGGCGCAGGGCACATGGAAGAAGATGAGCTTGGCGCCGTGGCCGCCCATCGTGAACATCGCTGCACCGTCCGGAGTGATGACCGGACCAGCGACGGCGAGACCGACCACGATGGTGGCGGCCATGAAGAGAGCAGAGCCTAGTTTCCACCAGGCCCCGCAGATTCGTGTTGGAGTGGTTTGTGGTTTCATGGGTACACCGTAGCCATACGCATCACGACGGGTCACTCCTCCCATACGGCCGGGAAAACTAGCCACGAAGCCGCAATGACCATGACGGCAAAGGCACAGAGGCCCACCATCTCGCGACCGGCGAGGCCGGCGATCATCTCGGGCTCCAGCGTGTTCTTCGTGGCGTCGACGGCGATGAGCAGCACGGGCAGGAGGAGGGGCAGTCCCACTGCGCCGAACAGCGCCCCGCGGCCCTGCGCTCGGGCGATGATGGCGGCCACGACCGTTGCCGAAGTCGCCAATGCCAGCACGCCGGCCAGCGCCACAGCGGCGAACATCCACGGGCGGTCCGGCGAAGCGGACACGGCGACCAACCCGGCAGGCACGGTGATCAGCGCGATGAGGGCCGTGAGCAGCAGGTTGAAGAGCAGCTTGCCGAGATACACCGCATGGGCATCCGCCGTGAGGCGAAGGAAGGCAGACGTGCCGGCCTCCTCCTCATGCGTGAAGACGTGCGCCAAGCCGCTGAACGCCGCAAAGAAGAGGACAACCCAAAGGAGGGCGGACTGCACCACCGCGGGCAGGACCGCCGGCCCTACGCCGTAAGCCACGATGGCCAGCCCGGCCACCGAGAAGAGGAGCGTGGCGTTGAGGGCCGCCCTGTCGCGCAACTCGGTCTGAAGCTCCTTGCGAAACACCGCAAAGGCGCCCGCCGTCAGGCCCACGGGCTTCCGATCCTGCGTCATGCGCGCGCCGCGCCCAGGAGACAGACATGGTCGGCCCAGGCGGTCTCGGAGGCTTCGTTGGTAGCCATGAGCACCGCGCCGTGGCCGCGTTGGCGCTCCACGATGGACTTCACCACGGCAGCCCCCTCGGCGTCGAGGTTGGCCGTGGGCTCATCGAGCATCAGGAGCGCGGGCTCGTGGATCAACGCCAGGGCATAGCGGAGGCGGTGCCGCATGCCGGTGGAGTAGGAGCCCACGGCGTCGCGCCCGCGTCCGCGGAGGCCGACGAGGGTCAGAAGGTCGCGCAGACGATCAATGGAGCCGTCCACGCCGTGCATTTGCGCAGCGAACTGGAGGTGTTCGGCAGCAGTCAGGGAGCGGTAGAGGCCCAGGTCGGGGGCGGCCAAGCCGATATGCCGCCGAACATCCTGCTGGGGCACCGCCCGATCAGCCACGGTGAGGCGAACCGCGCCGCCGGACGGGGTGAGCAGGCCGCATACGGCGCGCAGGAGGGTGCTCTTGCCGGAGCCGTTGGGACCCGACACAGCCACGACGCCGCCGGACTCCACGCTGAGGCT
>JAPLCQ010000099.1 GCA_026392115.1 Armatimonadota bacterium
GCTCCCGGCGTCTGGATCAGCACGCCCAGTTGGGAGAACCACCGCGGCGTTTTCGAGGCGGCCGGCCTCAAGGTGCAGTCGTACCCCTATTACGATCCCGCCAAGCGCGGCCTCGACTTCGATGCCATGGTGGCGGGCCTCAAGGCCATCCCCGCCGGCGACGCCGTCATCCTCCACGCCTGCTGCCACAACCCCTCCGGCGTCGACCTCTCGGCCGCGCAGTGGGCGACGGTGGTGGAGGTCTGCGGTGACCAGGGCCTGCTGCCGTTCCTGGACTTCGCCTACCAGGGCTTCGCCGTCGGGCTGGACCAGGACGCGCTGGCCGTGCGCTCCTTCGCCGCATCCTGGCAGCCCTTCATCGTCGCCAACAGCTTCTCCAAGAACTTCTCGCTCTACCGCGAGCGCGTGGGCGGTCTCACGGTCGTCACGGCGAGCGCCGACGAAGCCAAGCGAACCCTGAGCCAGATCAAACGCATCATCCGCACGAACTACTCCAGCCCCGCATCTCACGGCGCGCAGATCGTGGCCTCGGTGCTGGCCGACCCGCAGCTGCGGCCCATGTGGACCAAGGAAGTGGGTCTCATGCGCGAGCGGATCGCCTGGATGCGCAAGCTCTTCGCCCGCTCCCTGGCCGACGCGGGCATTCAGAAGGACTACAGCTTCGTTACGCGGCAGAATGGCATGTTCAGCTTCCTGGGCCTCCCGGTTGAGGCTGTCCATCGGCTCCGCTCCGAGTTCGGCGTCTACGCGGTAGACAGCTCCCGCGTCTGCGTGGCCGCCATGAACGAGCAGAACATACAGGCCATATGTCGCGCCATCGCCGCCGTCTCCGGCGAGGGCTAGGCGAGGGGGAAAAGGGGAGGACGGAGCATGAAGACTTACCGGGCGCTGATCGTCGGGGCGGGCGGCATGGGCCGCGCATGGGGCAACAACCTGAAGGCGTGCGAGCAGACCGAGGTCGCGGGCTGGGTCGATATCGAGCCGGGCCGCGCGGCGCAGGCCGCCGACGAACTCAAGATCGCCGGGGTGCATGCCGACACCGAACTTGAGCGGGCGCTCGATGCCGTGAGGCCCGACTTCGTGGTCGACGTCACCGTGCCGGAGGCCCACTGCAACGTTACGGTTACGTCGCTCGGACGCGGCTACCCGGTCATCGGCGAGAAGCCCATGGCCGCCTCCATGGACCAGGCTAGGGCCATGGTGGCCGCATCCGAGAAGGCGGGTCTCCTCTACATGGTGAGCCAGAGCCGCCGTTATGACGCGCGCATCCATGCCTACAAGGCCCTCATCGACCGCTTCACCGGGCCGCTGGGCATCCTGAACTCCGACTTCTACATCGGCGCCCACTTCGGAGGCTTCCGCGACGAGATGCCCAGCCCGCTCATTCTGGACATGGCCATCCATACCTTCGACGCCGCCCGATACCTCTGCGGCGCCGATCCGGTGGCGGTCTATTGTGACGAGTTCAACCCGCCCTGGAGCTGGTACAAGGGCGACGTCTGCGCCACGGCCATCTTCGAGATGACCGGCGGCCTCCGCTACACCTACCGCGGCTCCTGGTGCGCCGAGGGCAAGCACACGAGCTGGGAGGCCGACTGGCGCGCCGTAGGCCCCGGCGGCACCGCCCTCTGGGACGGGCACGGGACCCCGGTGGGCGACCGAGTGGCGAAGCACGGCGGCTTCCACGCCGAGGTGGAGCCGGAGACGATCGAGGTGGCCGAGGGCGTGCCGGGCGGTATCGCCGGGTCCCTGCGCGAGTTCCTCGCCGCGCTGGAGACCGGCGCCACGCCCATGGGCGAGTGCCACGACAACATCAAGAGCCTGGCCATGGTCTTCGCGGCCATGGAGAGCTCGCGGAGCGGCCGCCGCGTGGCCGTGGAGGTCTGAGGCCCAGCCCGATGACCGAAGCAGGTGGAATGTCCCTGACCGGCTCCGTGGCGCTAGTGACCGGCGCGGGCCGCAGCCTGGGGCGTGCCGTGGCGCTGGCGCTCGGCACGTCCGGAGTTGCCGTGGCGGCGCATCACCATACGTCGGCCGATGGGTCGGTGGAGGTCGTCGAGGCGATCCGCGCGGTCGGGGGCGAGGCATGGAGCCTCCGCGCCGACCTCTCCGACCCCAAAGAGGCGTTGGCGCTGGTGGGCCGGGCCGCGGAGGCGTGCGGTCGTCCGGTCGATATCCTCGTGAACTCGGCCTCGGTCTACGAGCCGAGCCGCGTGCTCGACTTCGACCCCGAAGAGCTCGCAGCCAACGTGCGGGTGAACGCCCTGGCCCCGCTGCTCCTCTGTCGGGCCATGGCGGCGCAGGCTAGACCGGGCAGCATCGTCAACCTTCTCGACGCGCGCATGGGCGACTATGATCGCGACCACGCCGCCTACCACCTGAGCAAGCGGATGCTCCGCGACCTGACGCGCATGCTGGCGCTTGAACTGGCGCCGGGCATCCGGGTGAACGGGGTGGCGCCGGGCCTCATCGCCCCGCCCAATGGGCCGGGAAGGGAAGCCGCGCTGTCGCTGGCGCAAACGAACCCGCTGCAGCGGACGGGATCGGCTTCGGATGTGGCCGAGGCCGTGCTCTTCCTGCTCCGGAGCGGCTTCATCACGGGGCAGACGATCTACGTGGATGGCGGGCGCAATCTGCGCGGCTCGGTCTACGGCTGAGCGGCGAACCGAGGGAGTGCAAGCGTGAACCTGGAGCGCGTCGAGGCGTTGGTGCGGGAACTGCTCAAAGAGATCGGAGAGGACCCCGACCGCGAGGGGCTGCGCAAGACCCCCGCGCGCGTCGCTCGGGCCTACGAGTACCTCTGCAGCGGCTACCACGCCGAGCCGCGCGAGGTGATCAACGAGGCGCTCTTCGAGACCGCCGCCAACAACATGGTGATCGCTCGGGACATCGAGGTCTACAGCCTCTGCGAGCACCATATGCTCCCCTTCTACGGCCGTTGCCACATCGGCTACATCTCCAACGACAAGGTGCTCGGCGTCAGCAAGCTGGCCCGGCTGGTGGAGGTCCACGCCCGGCGGCTGCAAATCCAGGAGCGGCTGACGCACGACATCGCGCGGGAGATTCGCGAGGCGACCAACGCGGCGGGCGTGGGCGTGGTCATCGAGTGCCGCCACATGTGCATGATGATGCGCGGCGTCGAGAAGCAGAGCTGCGTGATGCAGACCTCGTCGGTGCTGGGTTGCTTCCACCACGACCCGGCCACGCGGGCCGAGTTCTTCAGCATCATAGGTCGCCGGGCCGACTGGTAGCCGGCCCGGTCGGCTCCCCTAAGCGATCAGATCGGCCTCGGGCACGCGCACCGTAGACCACCAGCGTGCCGCAGCAGGTGAAGCCCAGGCGCCCGGCTGGAAGGTCGAACGCCGCGTCGTTCGCCGCCACATCGACATACTGGAACCGGGCGGGCTCGCGCAGGAACTCGTCGCGCCGGAGCAGCCTCGGCTGGAATCCGAGCCTCCCGCCCCGCAGCCGGAGGCCAAGCTCGCCGCGCCGGGTGAGCAGCTCCTCTTTCACCTGTCCCGTCATGCCCGGCTGCTGAGCGCCCAGGTGGGCCGGCGTGTGCGAGTAGGGGTCCGTGGGGAAGGCGCCGTACTCGGCCGGCGACTTGCGGAAGCCGAGGCCGTCGCGGATGCGGTGGTACCGCTCCGCCAGCGCCGCCACGACCTCGGTGGGCTCGCCAGCGTCGGCGGCCCGGTGGGCGCACTCCTGCACTGCCAGCAGCAACTTGGCCACCATGTGCCAGTAGATGCTGCCCAGGCCCTCGAACATGAAGAAGGTGCCGCTGCGGCCGGTGAACTCGCTGTGGCGGAAGGCCTCCTCCCAGTATTCGATGATGCCCGGACGGTCGCGCTCCACGTCGTCGGCCAGCTCCGGCCGCGCCTGCAGGTCGGCCAGTACGCCCTCCAAGTCGGCGGCGTTGCGGAGATCGGCGCTGAAGCGCATGACGCCCTCGGCAT
Organism: Armatimonadota bacterium; assembly: GCA_026392115.1. Taxonomy (GTDB): domain Bacteria; phylum Armatimonadota; class Chthonomonadetes; order Chthonomonadales; family CAJBBX01; genus CAJBBX01. The sequence continues at coordinate 3,957 of JAPLCQ010000099.1, forward strand.
CGCGCACGGCCAGCTCGGGCAGGCGCCCCTGTGCGGCGCGGGCCAGAAGCGGCGCCCTCTCGGCGGCGTCTGCGGGCAGCAGGCCGCGGTCGAGGTAGCGCTCCAGCTCGCGGTCGGGGTAGAGGATGTAGCTATGCTGGTCGCGGCGGTAGAGGCCGGCGGCCTCCAGCGCGTCCAGTGCGCGGAGGGCCTCCCCGCTGCCCAGCAGGCCGCTGCTCAGGGCCGCAACCTGCCCCTCCAGCATGGGCGCCAGCGTGCCTACGGCCACCCCGTCCGAGGTCGGCTTCAGGATGTTATAGCTGTGGATCAGCCCGTCGGGCCGCAGGTTGGCGCGGATCGTCGCTTCCACAGCCGCGAGCGCGGCGTCGACCAGCCGCAGCGCATCGGCCACCGGTAGCGGCTCGTCGGTTCCGGGGCCGCCGGAGGTGAGCGCGTCGCGATAGCGTTGCCCGGCCAGGCCCAGTGCGCGTAGGGCCGACAGCCGGTCCGCGTCGGAGCCGCACGCGGCGCAGCAGGGAGCCCGCAGGGCGTCGGCGACCTCGCGCACCCAGCGCGCCATGGAAGCCGACACGGGCAGCGGCTCGGGGCCGGCCTCGGCCAGCAGGCCGCGCAGGAAGACAAGGTAGCCGCGCAGGTAGCAGGTCGTGACCACGGAGAGGCCCCAGCCGGCCAGCGCGTTGTTGGCGTCGTTCCATTCGGGGCGCTGGGTGTTGAGCCAGACGCCGCCACCGGGAACGAGGCTGCTCAGCTTGGCCAGCAGCGGAGCCAGCAGCTTCTCCGCCGTTGAGGCCAGGCGCACCTCGCCGTCGGGCCCGCGCTGCAGCTTGCCGTCGCCGCCCTCCTCGGCGGCGCGCCGCATGAGTTCGCGATGGCGCTCCTGATTGAACCGGATCGTGTGGCGCGGGTCGCGGAGCATCTCCTCGAATCCGACCAGCTCGTAGGGCACGTCGGCGCTCGCGAAGCGGGGCTCGCGAAGGTTGTCGCCGGAGGCCCAACCGGGCGATGCGGCATCCAACGCCTGCAGCAGGCGGAGGAGATAGACGATCTGATGATCGCCCCAGTAGCCGAGGTGGCCCCAGGGATCGCCGGGGCTGGGCGCCTCCCAGTCGACGCCGTCGCGGGTGACCCGGTAGGGGTTGTGGCCGTCGGCCGTGGAGGCGTTCAGGAAGACCGCCACCATGCGCTCCAGCGCCTGCGGGTAGGCGTGGCCCAGGGCCTCCCAGTTCTGGAAGATGTCGCGCCAGTTGCCCTCGTATCCGTAGACCGGCCTCCCCCGCTCGTCCCGCACGCGGATGCGGAACTGGTTCCAGGGGCGGCTGGGGTCGCCGTGGCGGCGGGCCATGGTCAGGGGCATGTACTCGCCCAGGAGGCGTCGCAGCTGCGGGTCGCCACATTCTGCGGCCAGCGCTTCGATGTCCTCGGCGAGGAGCTCCTCCGGCAGAGCCTCCAGCGCGGCTGCGTGGCGTCCAGCGACCTGCTTGGATCGAGACCGGACGAACGCGCGCACGTCGTCGGCGGGGACGCCCGTGCCGGGCTCGAAGACCCCGCCGCGCATGCTGTTGAAGAGCGCGTTGGCGAAGTGGTGGGCGTCCAGCGCATCGTCGGCGGTGCATTGCAGGCCGTCGGCGCCGCCGACGAGGGTGCGGAGGCGGCTTCGTGACGCGGACAGGTCGGCCTCCACCTCGGCCGCCATGGTTGCCGGGTCGCGCAGGAGACGGCGCAGGCCCACCACCGCCGCCGGATCGAGGTGCGTATCGATGCCGTGCAGCCAGGTGCGCTCGGCTCCCGGCTCCACCGTGAGCGTCTCGCAGGCCAGGAAGGCGCCGACTTCGCCCCGGACCTCGGCCTCGGCGGAGGGATCGCCGCCCAGCCGGAAGGCCTCGGCCTGGCGGCCCGAGAGGAGCAGGGCGGCCTCGCCGTGGCCCAGCGCCCACGCGCCTGTGCACCGGAGCGACTCGGCGGGCTCGGGCTTGTCGGCCAGCGCCGCGTTCAGCGTGTAGACCGCCTGTAGCGCCCCCGTCCCGCAGGGCAGCGCCTCGTGGCGCATGTAGCCCGCGGCAAGGTAGCTGTAGCGCGACCAGAGCTCCTGTGTGACGCCCGGCGCGATAACCCGGTTCCAGCCGTCCAGCAACCGTAGCCGGACCGTGGAGGCCCCGGTGTTGCGCAAGCGGCACCGGCGCACCAGCCCGAACCGCGCGCCCGTCGCCAGCTCCCAGGTGAACTCCAGGCCCAGCGCCTCGTCGGCCTCCTCGAAGGCGACGGAACAGCCGGTGAGGTGCTTGGCCAGGGAGCGCCGGACGCCGGCCGGCGCGCGGCCCGCCGCCCACGGCTCCCAGAGCTTCTCGCCCGACGGCGTCTCCACGCGCATGAGCGTGAGGCAACCGCTGGAGCGCGGGCTGTCGAGGATCTTGTCCACAGTCTGGTACGGGAAGGCCGCGTGGTCGGGCTCCGAGCGCCCGGCCGTGAAGGGCCCGTTGCTCCCGGCGAAGAGCCACATATCGCCCGCCCCGACGATGTTCATGAAGAAGGGCGGCATGCGGTCGACGTCGGTGATGCGCAGATACGGCTCGCCGCCGATATCGGCGCGCTCCAGCCGGGGCGCTGCGATGTGGGATGACGTCTCCATGGGCGCTTCCTCCTGGGTGGGCTACTTGGCTACGGGCAGGACGCGGATCGGCCCAAAGGCCGGCACGGCCATGTCCTTGCCATCCGTGATGTTGGCGTAGGGGTCGAGGCCCGCACCGTAGTAGAGGGACACCGGCTTCTCGATGGCCTTGGTCGTCCAGAGGATGGCTGTCGTCGGCTCCTTCGGGTCGAACTCCACCTTGAAGACCATGGGCCCGTCCTTCAGCGGCTCGTCGGACCGCAGCGAGAAGCCCGAGGCCCTGCCCTGCGCCTGCAACCGTCCGTTGACGCCGGTGAACCGGACCTTCAGGCGATGGTGAAGCGGGTTCGCATCCGGCACGATATCGTATGAAGCGTAGTCGATGGTGGAGACGCGGCCCGGACGGTGGTAGACCTTGTCCAGCGCGACCTCGGCCATTCGGACGCCGAGGCGCTTGTGCCCCGCCGTGCCGATGTGGATCAGATCGTCGGTCGGCAGGTCGATGGCGGGTACGACGAAGAGGTTGGGGCGCCTGGCGACCACGGTGCGCTGCTGATCGCGGATCGACTCCCAGGCAAGACCGTAGGCCGGGTCGGTATCGAGGCAGTAGCGCGCGATCTGCACGGTGATGATGGGCAGATCCGCGATGCCGGTGTCGCGCCGTATGCTGTCCACGAACTCGAGCCAGGTGGCCGTGAACGGCGCCTGCAGGCCGGCCATGGTTTCGCCCTCGCCCTGGTACCAGATGAGGCCCTTCGCCTTGCCGCCGACCTCGGCGATGCGCTGGAGCATGTTGCCGTAGAGCGATCCATCGCCCTCGCTCTTGCGCCTGGGGCTCCAGTCGGCCATGGATGTGGCTCCCAGCGCGCAGGGCACGAGCGCCACTTTGCGTCCGGTCTGGCGCACGATGTGCCTCGCGAAGGGCATGCCGGGGCCCACGCCGCCGTAGGGCTGCTTGGCTTCCTGCTTGCGCGCCGCGTCGTAGCCGGGCCTGCCCCAGTTCTTGATGAGCGTATCGCGTATCGCCGGCGCGTCGGAGGCGAAGATGCGGTGCAGCGGTTCCACGGCGGGCATCCAGCGGCCGTCCATGTTGTACATGAGGACGCCCGGCTCGGGCTTCGGCTTCCCGGCGATGATCCCCGCGCCGGCCATGTTGGACTGTCCGGCGCAGACCCAGATGTCGGCATCGCCCCAGCCCGCTGGGAGCGGGCGGACCTTCGGCGCCGACTGGGCGCCACATCCGGCTGCGGGCAGCAACGCACAGAGCGTCAGACAGAGCGGCAACAGGTTCATTTCTCGTCTCCGGAGGCAGCGGCTAGCGCTGCGGCTTGTAGTGGGGGTTGGGCCCGCCGATCTCGCCCGCCGCGATCCTCTGCAGCCGAGCGCGGGCGCGGGCCAGGACCTGCGGCGGCGGCTCCGGCAATGGGATGGCCGCCTTGGACCGAGGCCGCACGGTCTCGAGCAGGGCCATAGCCTCGGCGGTGTCCGCCAGACCGAAGTCCTGGAAGTCCGGCAGGCGGAACTGGGCGGGCAGGCTGTTCTGCCAGTTGCACCGGTTCTCGACGAACCGGAGTACGCGGGCCAGCGCGGGCGCCGTGGCCTTGTCGGCGACCATGCCTGCCCAGTCGTCCAGCAGGCGTCCGGGCGACAGCCCCGGCTCGCGGCACATGCGCCCGAAGGCGTAGATGTTCAGCGCCTCGGCCGCCACGAAGGAGGCGTTGGCGACCAGGCCGTCGAGGCCCACCTCACGCCCATGGTCGACGACGGCGCGGATGTAGCGCGTCTCGGCCTGCGACTGGCCGCCGGTGACCACGTTGTTGGGCGTGATGAAGCCGTCGTCGCATTCGTCCACCAGGAAGTAGGGCCAGCCCAGCAGCGGCTTCACCTTGCGGCCGCGCAGGGCCTCCACGTCGGCGGCTTTAGGGTAGGTCTCCGGCTCCACGCCGAAGTCGGCCAGCGCCGTCAGCGTCAGCGAGCGGTAGGCGTTGTCCATGGAAAAGAGGACGCCGCAGTCTGGCCCCAGCAGGCCGGGCTCGGCGGCCACGGCGCGGGAGAGCTCCACTTGCTTCTGCCAGAACGCCAGCGAAAAGGGCGAAGGGAAGCCCGACCACTCGGCGATGGCCCAGAGGTTCAGCGCGAAGCCCGCGCCGGGTGCGCGTCTGCCGACGATCTGCTTGACGCGTTGCGAGAAGGCGATGCAGTCCTTCACGGTGCTGCGTCCCTGGGGATCGCCGCCGGGGTCGCCGGCGAAGAACTCGAAGCCGTCGGCTCCTCGCGTGGCCTTCACGGCCTGTTCGATGTAGCCCAGCCGCTCCTCGAGTTCCGCCGCATCCAGCGCGCTGAAGGTGCCCGCTCCGCCGGCGGCATCGGGGCCCTTCCACTGCTTCATGCCCGCAAGGAGGAGGATCCAGACCTTGAAGCCCTTGCGCTGAGCCTGGCGGATGGCGTCGGCCACCTCGGCATGGTAGGCGGGCAGCAGGTCGGTCCGGTGCGCGAAGCCGCCCTCGCAGAACTCGAGGTAGTTGTAACCGCAGGTCTTGTAGAAGTCCAGGTAGTGCGCCTGCGCGGCCGTCGGGGGCTGCACGTAGAGGCCCACCGTGCCGAAGCGGCGCGGCCTGGTCGGTGCGGATGCGCTCGGATGCTCCATGGTCTCTCCCTCTGGCCGCCGTGCGAAATCCGAGAACCCCGCGCTATCGCACCGCCATGAACCGGCTGTCCTGGTGGAGCGCCCAGCGGGGTGACGGGCCGCGGCGAGTGGCCTGCCATCCCTCTGCGGTGATCGTGAGCGTTACCCGCGCGCGGACCTCGGCCGGCAGGCGCTCGCCCAGCTCCACCAGGTCGGCTGCCCACCGCTTGTTCGCCGCCTGGTAGGCCCTCTGGGCGTGGTAGACGTGCATCAGCAGGTCGCGGTCGGGCTGCGACGGGTCCGGGCGGAACGAGGCGAGCGGCGCTTCGGCTTCGGCGAAGCGCACGTGACCCCAGCGCTCGGGGCGGTGCATATCGACAACGCCCTGCGGTGACCAGATCCAGTTGTGTTCCGGGCGGCCGCGCAGCTTCACAGTCTCGCCGTCGCGGACCTCCACGTCCCACTCCACGCGGGAGAAGTTCATCCGCCACAGATCGCCTGCACGGGGCGGGCAGGGGCACCCGCCATGCTCGGCGAAGGCCTACCAGGGGATGGCGATCTCGAGGCTCCAGCCTTCGTCGGTGTCGGTGGGGTCGTTGAGCGTGCCCCGGACGTGGACGGAGTGGCGGATCCCCTCGGCCTCCCACTCGTTCAGGGCAGGGCCGCCATCGCGGTAGGGCTTGGGCAGGCGCAGGTCCCAGAGCGTGTTGAGGGCGTTGAACTCCAGCTCGAAGTAGTTGTGGTGGTCGCCGTCGGGATCGATGAATAGCTCGAAGTCGTTGTCCTGAAAGATGACGCAATCGTGCTCAGTCAGCGTGCCCCAGACATTCGGCTCCTGCAGCCAGGCGCCGATATAGAGGTTCTTGTGGTCCCAGAGCATCTTGGCGTGCGTCAGCAACGGCGGGTCGGGCTTCAGGTCGCCTTCGATGTCGCGGAAGGGCTTGGTCCATGGCGCACGCGCCCACGCACCGCCGTCCAGGTCGCCGTCCATGGCGGGCGGCGTCGGCGTCATGCGGCACAGGTAGCCGCGAGGGAGCTTCTCGGTCGTCATCTGGCCCTCCGGTGCATGGCCCGCTGCAGCAGGATGAAGAGGAGCAGCAGCGTGCCGGCTGCGATCTTGGTCCACCATGAGCTGAGCGTGCCCTGGAATGTGATGGCGGTCTGGATGACGCCGAAGATGAGCACGCCCACCAGCGTCCCTGCCACGTAGCCCGTGCCGCCACTCAGCAGCGTGCCGCCCACCACCACGGCGGCGATGGCATCCAGCTCCAGCCCCGTGCCTGCGTTGGCGTTGCCCGACGACGTGTAGACGGCGTAGACCACCGAGGCCAGTGCCGAGCAGAAGCCGCTGAGGGCGTAGACGCCCGTCTTGGTGGTGCCCACGGGCAGGCCCATGAGCAATGCCGACTGCTCGCTGCCCCCGATGGCGTAGGTGACCCGGCCGAACGTGGTATGGCGCGAGAGGTAGATGCCTACCGCCACCACCAGCAGGAAGACGATGGCCGTCAGTTGCAGGCTGCCCGCGTCGCCCAGCGGCACGCCGGCCATGGAGAGCCTGGCGAAGAGCGGGTGCATGATCGACACCGACTCCATGCTCACCAGCAGCCCGATGCCGCGGTAGAGGAAGAGCCCCGCCAGCGTCACCAGGAACGGCGGCAGGTCGAAGTAGCGGATCAGCGCGCCCATGCCGCTGCCCACCGTCGCGCCCATGGCCAGAACGAGGAGGATGGCCACGTATGGATGCACGTGCTGCTTCTCCACCAGCGTGGCGATGACGATGGACCCGCAACCCACCGCCGACCCCACGGAGAGGTCGATGCCTCCCGTAAGGATGACGAAGGTGAGACCCACCGCGGCCACGCCCACGAAGGCGTTGTCGGCCAGCAGGTTCAGGAAGACCTGCGGGCGCGAGAATCCGGTGTAGTGCAGCGACGCGGCCACATAGATCAGCACGAAGACCAGCACCGTGGCGGCGAAGGGGAAGGTGGAGCGGTTCAGGTACCGCAAAGGCTCCTTCGCCTTGCGCGAGGCGGAGATGGAAGGCTGGGATGGGGGTCTCCGCATCATGCCGCCTCCCTGCGGAACCTGCGCCCGGCCACGGCCCGGAACTTCGGGCTCTGGAGGAGACAGACGGCCACCACCACCGCGGCCTTCACCACCAGGGTGAGCACCGGCGGCACCCCCTTGGTCAGGATGGTGGTGGTGAGCGTCTGGAGCAGCAGCGCGCCCACCAGCGTGCCCGAAAGGTAGAACCGGCCGCCGCTGAGCGAGGTGCCTCCGATGGCCGCCGCCAGGATGGCGTCCAGCTCCATGTAGAGGCCCGCGTTGTTGGCATCGGCGGCCTTGATGTCGGCCGTGCCGATGAGCCCCGCGATGCCGGCGCAGAGCCCGCAGAAGCCGTAGACCAGCAGCTTCACCATGCGTGCGTTGACCCCGGCGAAGCGGCTGGCGGTGGGATTGTCGCCCACGGCCTCCACGAAGAGACCCAGGGCCGTGCCGCGGCTCAGAGCGGCCGTGACGAGGAACATGGCCGCGGCCACCGTCACCGGGAAGGGAAGGCCCGCCACGAAGCCGCTGCCGAGGAACTGGAAGCCGGGATGCTCGAACGTGATGATCTGCCCGGCCGTCAGCAGCTGCGCCACGCCGCGGCCCGCGACCATGAGGATCAGCGTCGCCACGATGGGCTGCACGTCGGCGAACGCCACCAGCGCCCCGTTGAAGAGCCCCGCGGCCAGCCCCGCCACGAGCGACACGGCCACGATGGCCGGGGCCGAGCCGTGCAGGTCCAGCCCCGCCAGCACGAAGCCCTCGGGCCGCGCGATGAGCCCCGCCGCCATGGCGCCGGTGATGGCCATCACGGCGCCCACGGAGAGGTCGACGCCGCCGGTGGAGAGGACCAGCGTCATGCCCAGGGCCAGCAGCAGAACCGGCGCGCCTCGGTTCAGGATATCCACCAGGCTGCCGAAGAGGTGGCCGTCGCGCATCTCGACATGGAAGAAGCCGGGCATGGTCAGCGCGTCGTAGAGCAGCACCAGCGCCAGGGCCGCCAGAGGCATGAGGAGGCGAGGGGGCGAGGAGGTGAGGAGACGGGGCGCGGGGCGCTTCATAGGCGCACCTCGGCTTCGGTCGAGCCCTTCGGCTGGGAACCGGCGATGGTCGCCATGATGCCCTGTGCGCTCACGTCGGGGCCGGCCAGTTCACCGATCTTCTCGCGATCCCTGAGAACCGCCACGCGGCCGCAGGAGCGGACGACCTCCTCAAGTTCCGACGAGACGAAGAGGATGGCCATGCCCGCGGCGCGCAGTTCCTCGATGGCCTTGGCCACCTCGAACTTGGCGCCGACGTCGATGCCCCGGGTGGGCTCGTCCAGGATCAGAAGGCGCGGATCGGCGGCGAGCCATCGGGCGAGGAGGGCTTTCTGCTGGTTGCCGCCGGAGAGCGACCGGATGGGCGTTTCGGCGTCGGGCGTCACGATGCTCAGCTCGCGGATGTAACGGTCGGCGATCTCCGTCTGCTGCTTCCTTGAGAGGCGCCGGAGCACGCCGCGCCGGGCCTGCAGCGCCAGAGCGATGTTCTCACGCACGGAGAGGTCGGGAACGATGCCCTCCGCCTTGCGGTCCTCCGGGCAGAACCCCAGCCCCCAGGCGATGGCCTGCCGGCAGCTGCCCGGCACGCCTGAGCGGTCGCCGGCGGTCACGGAGCCCGTCTCCGCCCTATCGGCGCCGAAGAGAAGCCGCGCGGCCTCGGTGCGACCCGAACCCAGAAGGCCCGCGAGCCCGACCACCTCGCCCTGCGCCACCTCCAGGTCGAACGGGCGGATGCTCCCGCGGCGTCCCAGGCCGCGCACGCTGAGGAAGGGCTTCCTCTCCTCGGTCTTGGCGGCGTCTGCCGGTCGCGCGCTCTCGAGTGCGGCGACCTCGTCGGGATCGCGGCCCATCATGCGGGCCACCAGTTCCAGGCGCGGCAGTGAAGCCGTCTCATACTCGCCCACCAGCTTGCCGTTCCGCAGCACGGTGATGCGGTCGGCGATGTCGTAGACCTGGCCCAGGAAGTGGGTGATGAAGACGATGCCCAGCCCGTCGTCGCGGAGCTTGCGGATGACGGAGAAGAGGTTCTGCGCCTCCTGCGCGTCGAGGCTGGAGGTCGGTTCGTCGAGGATGAGGGCCTTGGCCTGCACGTCCAGCGCACGGGCGATAGCCGTCATCTGCTGGATGGCGATGGAGCAGGAGCCCACGGGTTGCGTCACATCGAGGTCAAGGCCCAGGCGTCCCATGGCGAGCTCGGCGCGGCGGTTCACGGCGCCCCAGTCGATCCGTCCCCACCGGCGCGGCAGGCGGCCCAGCATGATGTTCTCGGCCGCCGAGAGCCCCGGGATGAGGTTCACCTCCTGGTAGACCGTGCTGATGCCCAGTGCCTGGGCGTCCTGCGGCGAGGCGGGGTGGATGAGCGAGCCGTTCAGCCGGACCTCGCCGCCGTCGCGGGGGTGGACGCCGGTCAGGACCTTGACCAGCGTGGACTTCCCTGCGCCGTTCTCGCCCATCAGAGCGTGCACTTCGCCGGCCCGGAGCGTGAAGTCCACGCCGTCCAGCGCCAGGACGCCGGGAAACGCCCGGCGAATGCCGCGCATGGTCACGAGGGGTGGAGTGGTTTCGTGAGACATGGATCGATTATGGCACGGCGCACCGCCAAGCCGCTCGGGCCACGTATCCGCAGTGATGTCAGCGGTGTCAGTGGGGTCCGGCCGTGCGCGTCGCTGACGGGGTTGTCGGGGAGGGGCCTACCATGCCGAACGGAACCCTACCGAGCGGCAGGAGCCAGCTCGCGGACATGCACGAGATCGCGCTCGGTCACGGCACGGATGTCGTCGGCGGATAGGGTCGCTATGGATGCTGTGGCGCCCGACAGGGTGACGAACTCGACCTCGTAGACGTTACGGCCAGCGTACACATGGACGACGGTGCCCACGTCGCCGGCCTCAAGGCCCTCGCTCTGCTGATCAGCGGTCAGCACCACACGGTCGTGCTCACGTACCATATCCACCCCACCTTCACGCAGGATAGGCTGTCACCAGCCTCGGCGCCGAAGCGCCACCCGGACTTGGCCCCGCTGCCTCCACGATCCAGACCGTGACGACGCCTGGATGGCGTCCGTCGGGCGACTGGATCGGGCCCGCCACCATGAAACGTACACCGAACGGGCTCTCGACCACCCGAACGACCTCGTTGGTCGTGCCGTGCTCAACGAGCGCCTCGGCTAGCGCGCGCCAGCGTTGACGCCTGAAGCCAAACGCCGCGAAGAAGGCGGCCTTCGTGCCGCCGTCGGGGTGGTCCGGGTTCAGCAAGTAGGCGACCACCTTGGCCCGATCCACGAACGCCCGCTCGGAGTTCGGCAACCTCATGGACGTGCCCCCCATGTGCGTCCGCGAGCCCGTCCACGAGACGGCGTGAACAGCCGTGCCCATCACGATCTCAGACATTATACGCGGCATGGAGCACGGCGCACCGCCAAGCCGCTCCGGACCCGCATCCGCAGTGATGTCAGCCGTGTCAGTGGGGTCAGGCCGTGCGCGTAGCCGACGGGGTTGTCGGGGAGGGGCCCAACCTCAGTGGAACTGCCGGACCTCGACCGGCGCCCGGCAGGCCACGGCGGCCTTGCGGGCCCACTCCAGCGCCTCGTCCATGCCCGCGGCCTCGAGCACCCAGAAGCCGGCCACGTGCTCCTTGGTCTCCAGGTACGGCCCGTCGGTGATCTGCGTCTGGCCGTCGGGCAGGGCCCGCACCGACTTTGCGCGGATCGCCCGATGCAGACCGCCGACGAAGACGCGGACACCGGCGGCGACCATCTCATCGTTCAGCGCGTCGATGTCGCGGGACATCGCTTCGTCCTCCGAGGCCGACGGGTCGTAGTCGTCGGGGTGATGGATGGCAACGAGGTATCTCATCGCATCTCCTGTGTTGGTGGTCGACTGGCATGCGGCTGCGCCCCGGCCATCCGGTCCCGAAGGCAGCTATCCAAGACCCAGTTCAAGGCGCACTGCCGCGGCGGAGAGGGTCTGGCCGGCCCGTGCCTCAGCGCGGGCTGCCTGGACGATCTCCATGAACCGGACGTTCTCCCCCAGCGCGAGTGTCTCTATGTCCTCATCGCTCGCGGGTATCATCGCCGCCACGACCCTCCCGTGGTCTGTCACCACCACCGGGCCGGTGGCGGTCTGAAGCACGTAGGCCGACAGCGCCTCGGTTGCCTGGCCCAGGTCTATCGTCTTCACAGATCGACCACCTCCCCTCCTATGCGCAGTTGGCTGCCCTGTTTCACTCCTACGGCAACCACGAGCACCACATCGGGATCATGCGATACGTCATAGAAGACGCGCACGTCCCCCACTCGCAGCTCGAAAGGCGCAAGCGTGTTCGTCCGCAGCAACTTCCTGTTCCGCGTCTGCAGGTCCGGCGTGTGGCGCAGCGCCTCATCGACGGCGTCCACCACCTGGGCCCGTCGCTGCGCATCGAGAGCACGCACCTGCTCGACGGCCGACCGCACGTATTGGATATCGTACACGGTTGCAGCACTCCGCGAACGCGTCATTGCCGGGAAATGGCGCGTAGTGTGCGGCCGAGCCAAGTAGCGCCAGGACGGATCCGAATGTCCGATGCGGCCTCAGACCGATTATAGCACCGCCGAGCTTTGGCCACAGGCCGCCTGGCGGCGCCATGAACCGGAGAGGCTCCAACCAAACGAACCGCAAGTGCAGCATCCCATCGACTCGAGCAACATGGCTTGGTTCGCTGGGTACCTGCGGTGAAGCGCTTCCGCCGCGAGCTGCCAGTCTGGGCCGCGCGGCCATACGCTGGCGAAACTGGCCAACGCGGCGCACAGGTTCTGCGCCGACCACTTGCCGGACACGATCAGCCAAGCAAGGGCAACCGCATCAACGGGGCCTGACTACGGTGGAAGCCGCCGGGCTGGCGTGGCGCCTTGCTGAGGCGCGCACCAGGGCGTCCGCCACTACCATGACGGCAAGCCGTTCGTCCCGACGGGGTGCGTCGACAAGGTGCAAACGCTGCTGGACCTGCGCGATCCCGAGCGGAGTCAATCCAACTCGCCACTCCACGACGCCTGCGGAGATGCCCTGCCGGCACTGGACTGCAATGCACAGAGGCCGGGTCTTCACGGGCTCGAACCGGACTACATTCCACTGGTCTCGGTCGCTGCCGAACGTCTCGGCGCGCTTGGCGGGCTTCCATGTGGTCCCGTCGAGCCAGAACGCGCGCCACGCGGCAGGCGTTCGGCATCCAGCGCCATCCTCGAACCAGCAGACCGCTGTCTGATCGAGCTCATACTCGGTGTCGGGGTGGTAGCTGATAGTCTGCCTGGTCCCGTGATTGGGCCACCGGTTGTAGCACGGTCGGTTGTCCGAGGCGCCAAACTCCGCCATGTCGTGCATGGCCGAGAGCGCGTCGGGGGAGTTCGCTGGCGGCTCATACGACGCCGACGCCTTTGCCATCTTCGGCTGCACCCTTCAAGACTCCGGCAGGTCCTTCTCCGGGTCGAGCTTGTTAGCATCGGCCACGGAGTACGGCGCAGTCAGATCGAACGGATCGGCGGGCGGTACGGGGGGCTTGGGCTTCGTCCGGGCGCCCGTCTGTTTGCTGCGCGGGCCTGATCGGCTCGCCCCACGCCACGCTCCGCGTCGTATCTGAGCGCCGCCTGGGGCGAGGGCGAGCACGACCGCGCATGCCGGACATCAGAGCATTAACCGAACGCGCATCGGGAACCTCTTGCACGGGCCGCTTCCGGGCGGTCGCTCAGGTTACCATGCGGACGCCTTGCCAGTGCTGCCGGTGCCGTGTCTGGGAAGCAGTCGCCCGAACACCTGGCCCGATCCGGAGCGGCGATACGCCGGGCGGTCGGGTCGGGCTTCCCGGCCACTGCGGGAGCCCCTTACCGGCTCCCTAGCGTGGGGCGCACCGCCATCTATGCACGTCAGCAACTGGTGCGCAGGAAACAGGCCCGCCGCCGCCGAATGGTGCTCTGTCGGCATGGATGCCAGTGCGGCCTGGTGCTCGGCGCACCAGCATCTGCGACCCGGAAGATAGCATGAGCGACAAACCGTCTACAACAGAGCCTCCAGTCGGCAGCGAACCGCCGTCGCCGCCCCGCAGAGCCCGCCCAGCCGTCTCCGTGCGCGCCATGTTGCTCGGGGTGCTGCTCATCCCGCTCAACGCCTACTTCATCGTGCGGCAGGAGCGCGTGCTGTTCGGGCCGTATGTGTCGACCATCTCGCTCTTCGCCAATGTGGTCTTCTTCCTGTTCGTCCTCAGGGGCCTGAACGCGGGCCTTCGCCGGCTGGCGCCGCGAGCCGTCTTCAGCCAGGGTGAGATGATCACGCTCTACACCATGCTCGGCATCTCGACCGGGCTGGCGGGCCTCGACGGCGTCGGCATCCTGGCGCAGATCATGCCGCACGGCGCCTGGTTCGGCGAGACGAACGGCTGGAGCCGGTTCCTCAAGGACTTCCCGGACTGGCTGGTGGTGAGCGACCGCATCGCGCTGCGCGGACACTTCATGGGCAACTCCAGCTTCTATCGACCGGAGGCGCTCCGGGCGTGGGCGACGCCCATCCTGGCCTGGACCTGCTTCATGACCGCCCTGCTCTGGGTGGCCAACTGCATGAACGTGCTGGTCCGCCGGCAATGGGCCGACCATGAGCGCCTGACCTTCCCCATCACCTGGCTCCCGCTGGAGATGACCGACAGCAGGCCCGACGCGCCCTTCTTCCGCAGCTGGCTGATGTGGGGCGGGTTCTCTCTGGCCGCTGGGCTAAGCCTCTGGAATGGGCTCTCGTTCCTCTACCCGCAGATACCGATGCTGCCGATCGGCATCACCGACCTGAAGCCTATGATGACGACTAAGCCGTGGAACGCCATCGACTGGTTCCCCGTGACGGCGTACCCGCTGGCCATCGGCTTGGGCTTCCTTCTGCCCGTGGACCTGCTCTTCTCTTGCTGGTTCTTCTTCCTGCTCTGGAAGGGTCAGATCGTCGTCTCCAGCGCCATGGCGTGGGACGCGACGCCCGATTTCCCGTTCATCAAGGAGCAGGGCTTCGGGTCCATCATGGGCCTCTTCCTCTTCTACCTCTACTCGGGCCGCAGAACGTACGCCGCCATCTGGCGGAGCGCGGTGAGCCGCACCTCGGCGGGCGCTTCCACGGGCGAGGCCCTGAGCGACCGCGGCGCGCTCCTGGGCCTGGGCGGAGGCGTCCTGGCGCTGCTGCTCTTCTGCCGTGCCGCCGGTGTGGCGTGGTGGGCGGCAGGCGCGTTCTTCGCGATCTACCTGGCGACCATCGCGGTGGTCACCCGCATCCGCGCCGAGCTCGGGCCGCCCATCCATGACTTCCACTTCATGGGGCCGGATGCCATGATCTGCAGGGCCGCGTCCGCCTCGGTGTTGCGTCCGGCCGACATGGCCTTCTTCACGTTCACGTTCTCACTGACGCGGGCGCACCGCGGCGATACGATGCCGGTAGGCCTCGAGGGGCTGCAGATGGCGCACTCCCGGGGGATGGAGGCGCGCCGCATGCTCGTCGCCATCATGCTGGCGGCCGCCGTCGGCACGCTGTCCGCGTTCTGGGCCATCGAGCACCAGGCATACGCCGTGGGCGCCGCCGCGAAGTTCCACCAGGGCATCCTCCAGGGTCAGGAGGCTCTCGACCGCACCTCGCGCTGGACGGCGGGCACGCTGGACATGCGCCCCAACGTGCAGGCGACCATGGCCATGGGGACGGGGCTCCTGACGACGCTGGTCCTGTTTGCGCTCAGGCTCCGCTGGTTCGGCTTCCCGCTGCACCCGATCGGCTACGCGATCTCCTCGTCGTGGGCCATCCACCTGGTCTGGCTGCCGCTGCTGATCGCCTGGGGCCTGAAGTGGCTGACCATGCACTACGGCGGCCTGAACGCCTACCGGCGCTTCCTGCCGTTCTTCCTGGGCATGGTGCTGGGCGACTGCGTCATGGGCACGATATGGGCGCTCCTGAGCGCTCTGATGGGCGTTCCGACCTACACCTTCTTTGGCGCGTGAGGCATGCCGTCAGCCGTGGGGCCGTACGCCCCGGGGTTCAGGATCGCGGCATCGCTCCGCACCGTGCCGAAGGGGTTCGAGACGACGCAGCGGTACGAACTGCCCGTATCCCACAGCGTCGTCGGCGGCGTGGTGTAGGTCTCGGCCGTCGCGCCGGGGATATCCTCTCGGTTCTTCTGCCACTGGTACCGCAGCCGCTTGCCAGAGGCGGCAACGGTGAACGTGGCTGATGCCGGGTAGGCGACTGTGGCCGACTCGGGTTGCCGGGTGATCCTCGGCGCACCGGCTGGGGGCGGCGGGCATTCGGCGCGGGCGATGTCGTAGGTCACGCCGGCGGTCGTCTGGAACGCGAACGTCTCCTCGTCGCGAACGGTGGCGACGGGCTGTCCGCTGTCCGTGCGGGTAACTGCAACACAGGCGCCCTCGAATGGGCTCTGCAGCACGCAGCGATGGCCCTTCTCGCTGAACACCCGTACGGAACGGACCGTCTGGCCCGCCGCGCGGAACTTCGCGTCGACAAGGAACGCACCCACCGCCCGTAGCCGCCGGAACTCGGCATCGACGTTCCGGTCCCAGTTCGGGAAGACCCGGATCACGCCGTCGTGGCTCTGCAGGAGCATGTTGTTGATGGCTTCGATGATGCCCGCGGTCTCGATCCCGCCGCCGTCTTTCTGCGAGACGACGCCGTTCGGTTCCGGCTTCCATCCCTTGATCGCCTCGATCACCCGATCCGGGCGGTAGCCTGCCCTGACGGCCATGACGAACATCATGCCGAAGTCGTTGCCGTTCTGCCAGCCGCAGAAGCGCTGCGGGTTGAACATGGTCCCCTTGTCCAGGGTCTTGCAGGTGGCGATTCTGTACGCGGGCAGCGTTTCGTGGCCGATGTTGTCGAACGTCGTGGTGAACATGAGCCCGGTGTTCCGTGCGCCGCCCTGGAACGTCAACGCCTCCATCACGTCGTGTACCCAGTCCGGCCGAAAGGTGACCGTGTCTCCCCATGGCTGGAGCGGATAGGGGCTCATGTGGTCCAGGATGTCCTGCCAGTGGGCGCGGCGTTCGGCGTCCCGGCGAAGCTCCAAGCTGGCGGCGATGATCTCCCGGTAGAGGAACCGGATCGCGCCCAGGCTGAACATGTCGTTCTTGGTGAACCAGTTGGCCCCTTCGTGTACCGAACCATAGACATCGTAGCGGCCGTCCACCGGCTTGCCGATATAGTCGTCGTAGAAGTCTGCGACCGCCAGCATGAGCGGGTAGCAGGTGTTCGCCAAGAATGCCCGTTCGCGGCCGTACTTCCACTTCCAGACGATCGGCAGGATCCCGAAGACCGCGTTGGACGGCATGCAGCAGTCCTCTTCCGGGTAGGCGCCGCCGCCGCAGGAGGTGCCGTGGGATGTGAACGAACCCTCGAACTCCACGCCCCGGCAGTCGGGAGGCATATGCTCCTTGATCTCCCGCGAGACCCACCCGTTGGCCACGCGTTTTCGTCCGGTGGTCTCTGAGTAGTGCCGGACGGTCTCGATGTAGGGGTCGACCAGGTCGACGTGGTTCGCGGAGAAGGCGCCGTAGTAGGGGTTCTGGGCGTTGTAGTTCATCCCGAGGTTGCTGAACCACTCCATGTCGTCCGCGCGGTTCCACGGCCCCCAGTGCCCCGGCGCGCGTCCGAGGAGGCCTTGGCCCACGCTTCGCGCACAGGACCCGACCATGTACAGGTGGTTGTACCAGTACCGCTGGATGTCGTCACCCAGCTTGATGTACGAGCGGAGCCAGAAGCGTTTCCACCATGCCCGGTTGCGCGAGCGAATCCTGCCGAAGTCGGCCGTGGTGGCCTCCCTGGCCGCGGCCTGCACGGTCGCGAGCGGCGAGGCGGCGTCCTTCGTGTGTTCGGCCCGGACGAACAGCCGCACGGTCGCGCCGCTCGCGGGTAGCGTGAACTCAAGCCGCGAGTACGCGCTCTGGTCGGTCGTCGGAACCGCCGCCGCGCCCAGGACCGCCGCCGCCACCGCGCCCTTCACATAGAACGGGGCGCCGTCTGCATTGGGCTCCTTCGTGACCCACGCCACCGGGCCAACGTGGCCCGCGGCTCTGGCGACATACTGGTTACCGATGACCGAGAGCGTGGCCCGTAGCGGAACATCATTGCCGCCGTTCGTGGACAGCTCCAGCGCCAGCACGTTGTCGGAAGGCGCCATGCACGCCCTCGCGTGGACCGCCGAGCCCGCCATGGTGCAGACGGTCGTGACCTCTGCGTTCCTCAGGTCCTGCGTCACGCGGTACGTATCGCCCGACTCGGCGCCCAGCGCGGCCTCGATGGTCAGGATGGCCAGGTTGAGGATGTGCTGGTTGTATCGGCCGGCAGCCACGTCGTTGCCGGCGTGGAAGCCGTTCTTGCCCAGGTAGTACTTCAGGCTGTGGATCGTCCCCCCGAGATGGGCGCCCAGGTCGCCGTTGCCGAGGTACGCGCCCCGCATCAGGGTCCGACAGGTGGCGTCATCCCACGGCTCGGTGTAGGTGGCTGTCGCATCCTCCAGAAGCGCGGAGATCGTCGCCCAGTCCCCTGAGCCGATCCCGGCGGGCCCGGGCAAGGACGGCGAACCGTCGCCCGTGGCCGCTGCGAGGACGGCATCCGGGCCCAGATAGGCCGCGGCGATCGTTCCCCCAACGCCCGTCATGAAGGCTCTCCGTTCCATCGTGGCAGTTCCCTCCATCACACGCCATGGCGATTGGGCACAGACGCCCTCAGGTTACCTTGCCTGCCACCGGGGCCGATGCCTCAACGCCACCCTCACCGCGCAGGCCATCCCGTGCGCTTCGGCGAATATGGGGTGGGCGGGTCTCGCCCACGGGAGGCGGCTATGCGGATCAGGGCTTGGCGGGTTTGGGTCGCGGCTACGGCGGCGGCGATGGCGATCGGGGTTGCGGTGGCGCAGGAGCCGGTGGGCGTGCGGCCCTATGAGCTGGACTGGGCCGGGCGCGTGGCCGAGACGCCGGCGCCGCTGGTCGACTTCGAGGAGCCGGCGGCGTGGCGCGTCGAGACCGTGGGCTCCGAGGCGCGCTTTGAGCGGACCCGCGAGCAGCAGATCTGGGGCCGGTACGTGGGCAAGCTCACCTATCGCGGCACGGGCACAGGCGCCAACGAGGTGCGCATCGTGCCGCCCCAACCCATCCCCATTCGCGAGGCCTTCGACGCACTCACCCTCTGGGTCTACGGCAACAACTGGGGCTACGCGGTCGATCCATCTACGCCGCAGGTCACCGTCTCGGCCCTCTTCCGCACGGCGGGCGGCTTGCCGGTTTCCGTCTACCTCTACAGCGTGGACTGGACCGAGTGGAACCTGCTCCACAGGCGCCTGTCTGCTGACGAGCGAAAGGCGCTGGCGCCAGGCTGCACCTTCGTGGGCTTCTCGGTGAAGGGCGGCCGCCAGAAGGACGACCGGAGCATCTACCTCGACAACCTCTGCCTCAGCACGGAGGGCTTCGCCCCGTTGACCTTCGAGCCGCGCCCGCGGCGAGGCATCGCCATGTTCCCCGGGCAGGGCGCCGGCACGAACAATGGCCCCGGCAAGCTGCCCTTCCCGACCCGCGCTGAGACCATCCTGCCGCCGGTGGCCGACAGGGCGATCCGCAGGTCCACCGCCCGCGAAGGGGCCGGGGCGCGCTTCACCTTCACCGACCGCACCGGCGTCGTCGAGTACCGGTACGCGCCGCGGACGGGCCTCTGGGATGACCTGACGGCTACGTTTGCCGCGCCGGGCGGCAAGCCTGTCGCGTTCCGGCCCTGCGTGGGCGGCGGCGTGTGGCTTCGCGTCGGCGCTCAGGCCGTGCTGCCTGCTGCCGTCAAGCTGGTGCGGACGGGCCTGTCCGGCGGGCGCTTCGAGGCTGTCTGGGACCTGGAGGCGCAGGGCGTCCGCACACGGGTCGCCTACCGGCTGCAGGCCATGGGCAAGTCGCTGGTCATGGATACGGAGGCCCGCGGCGGCGCGGTGGCCGAAGTGCGCTATGGCCGCGCCGTGGGCGCTCCGCTGCCGAGGCTGGTCACGCACCCCTTCTACCCCGCCGACGGCGGCAGGCCCGCCACCCTCGTAATGGGCACGGCGCAGCGGCCCCTCTTCCTCACCGGCAACGTGGACTGGTATCGCACCAACGCCTCGACGATGTGGGCGGCCAACGCGGTGGACAAGCAGGGCGCACTCTACAATGGCGGCACGCGCTACACGCCGCTCACCGACGGCAAGGTGAACGACTGCTTCGAGCGCTTCTTCCTCACCCTCTCGCCGATCTTCGAGGAGACGCTCCCCGTCGTGGACAACCCCGTATCGCCGTGGAAGAAGGTGACCGGAACGCGCGTCTGGCGGGCGCACGGTGCGGGCAACCGGGAGGGGGACAAGCGCTACTGGTCCGACGTGAAGCGCCACGGCATCACGCAGGTCATCGTCACAGACCACGAGACCATGTGGCGCGACGGCGGCGAGAGCTTCACCTTCCGCACCCGCACCGCGCCGGGCAAGGGCGGTGACGCCGGGGCACGCGACTACTCGCGCTTCATGCAGGACAATCTGGGCTTCGTCTACGGCCCCTACAACAACTTCACCGACTTCGCGCCGGTCAACGAGTACTGGTCCACCGACCTGATCGCCCGCGACCCCGCCAACCAGCTCCAGCACGCCTGGATGCGCTGCTATGCGCCGAAGCCCGCCCGCGCTGTGGAGTACTGCGCAAAGCTCTCGCCCATCAATCAGCAGAAGTACGGCTTCAGCACCGCCTACTGCGACGTGCACACCGCCGTGGCGCCGTGGCACCGCGTCGACTACGACGCCCGCGTGCCCGGCGCAGGAACCATGGCGGCCGTCTTCTACTCCTACGGCGAGATCATGCTGCACCAGAAGAAGGCTTGGAACGGGCCGGTCTACTCCGAGGGCAACCATCACGCCTTCTACTGCGGCCTGACGGACGGCAACTACGGCCAGGACCAGGCCTACCGTCCCGCCGAGAACCCGTGGCTGGTGGACTTCGACCTGCGGCGGCTTCACGGCCTCGGCTGCAACTTCGGCATGGGCGCCCCGGACATGTTCTACGCCAACGTGCCGCAGCCGCAGGAGACGCAGGCCCAGCGCGACGCCTGGCTGGACCGCTTCCTGACGGCTACGGTGGCCTTCGGGCACCCCGGCTTCCTGGTGATGGAGGGCGGCTGGGGAGCTTCCATGCGCAGCTACTACATGCTGCAGCAGCTCCACAGCCGCTACTGCCTGGCTACGGCGACCGACATCCGCTACGTCGACGGTGCAGGGCGCCTGCTCACCTCCAGCCAGGCGGTGGCTTCGGGCGCCTACACACGCTCGCAGGTGGTGACGCGCTACTCCGACGGAACGGTCACCGCGGCCAATGGCAGCAAGTCCGAGCGCCTTCGCGCCGTGGTGGACGGGCGGCGCCTGGACCTGCCGCCCAACGGCTACGCCGGATGGAGCGCCGACGGCAAGCTGGACGTGCTGAGCGGCGACCGCGACGGCCGGCGCGTCGACACGGCCGTGACCCCGGCGTACCTCTACATCGACGGGCGGGGCGCCTTCACCCGCACCGCGAAGGCGGCATCCACGGGCGTGGCGGTCTGTCGCCTCTTGCCCGGCGGCGCCGCGGAGGTGATCACGCTCGGCGGCATGGAGGCGGGCTTCGCAATCCGGGCGACGTCGGCCGCCGCGCTCGACGCCGACGGCAAGGCTATGGGCAAGGCCGAGCTCCGCGCCGCCCGGGGCCTCACATGGGTGATGCCGGTTAAGGGCGCCTTCTCGTACCGGCTGGCCGGCGTCCTGGCCGGTGGACCCGCGGCCGTGGCTACTTGCAGCCGTGATCGGGTGACCCCCGGCGAGACGGTCTCCATCGGTGGCGCGGGCGGCGGCCCGTTCACGATCAG
Source organism: Armatimonadota bacterium (assembly GCA_026392115.1). Lineage (GTDB taxonomy): Bacteria > Armatimonadota > Chthonomonadetes > Chthonomonadales > CAJBBX01 > CAJBBX01. Next base: position 25,167 of record JAPLCQ010000099.1, read on the forward strand.
TCCGCAGGCGGAACCCGGGTCGCGCATCTGGAAGCGAACCGGAGGAGGCTGGATCGACTTCAACGTGGTGAGTGCGGCGGACCTCGCCGCTCGGCTTGAGGGCGATGACCTGGTGGTCGTTGTGACGTCGCACCTGGCCGTGCCGACGCAAGCGTCCGTGACGGTCGGTGGCCAGGCCAGAAGCGCCGATGTTCGCCCCGGCGTAGCCGTCGAGGTGCGCTTCCCGCTGGCGAAGCCCGCCCGGGAGGATACCGAGACACTCCGTGTGGAACTCGCCCTCGGCTCCGTGCGGCAAACGCTGGAGGCAGGGCTCAGCACGGTGATGGGCACCCGAAGGATCGGCGCCATGCCCGCGCGGTGGCAAGGCGGCGTGGGCCTGCGCGGTCAGAAGGAGCTGCCGGGCTTTGGCACGAGCGGCGCACACGTCAGCACCGGCACGCCATCCTGCGGCGGCGTGCAGCAGGAGGGCATCGCGCTGCATCCCGCGTGGCTTGGCGGCGCCGTGGGCTACGCCTACGCGCTCTACGATCCGCAGGCGCTCCCGGCCGGCGAGCCCGCCGCGTTCCGCGCCCAGGTCGGCAAGATGGACGGCAGCGATCCCGGCGACGGCATCCTCTACAAGCTGGTCGTGGTCGATGGCCGAGGAGCCGAGACCGTGGCCGCCTCGCAGGTGGTTCGCACCCACGGTTGGTTCCCGTTCGCCGCCGATCTGAGCCGGTGGGCCGGCCAGACGGTTCGCCTGAAGGTGGTGGCTGACCCCGGCGAGGCCGACAACAGCGGCGGCGACTGGGCCGCTGTGGCCGACATGCGCCTGGAAGCTCTGCGCCCAACGCTCCTCCGGACGCTGGAAAGGGATACCGAGCGCACGCGACGCGAGCCGGGCCCCATGCCCGCAGGCGGCCTTACGCTGGAGCAGCTCCGCACCGCCCGGCGGGCCTGGCTCCGGTACGACGGCAAGGGGCTGAACGGCGGCCGCTACACCTCGACCTTCTCGCTGAACGGCAAGGAGTGCGGGCCGCTCACCGAGGCCGGCGGTGACGAGACCCGCGGCATCTACTCCGAGAAGATCGCATCGCCCATCGCCGCCGAGGCGATCCCCGCGCTGGGCAGGCGCAACCGACTGGCCATCAGCAACTCCAACGGCGATTCGTTCAGCATTCGCAGGTTCTGGATCGAGCTGGAACTGGCCGATGGCCGGCGCTGCTCCTCGGATATCAGCACGGCGACCTTCACACAGCCCGGCGATTGGCCCTACGCCGAGGGCATCCGCGTCCCCGCCACGGGCCGGATCGAGGTGGACGTCTGGTTCGCCCTGAAGTAGCGAAAGGCCCCCGCCCGGTGCGCTGGACGGGGGCCTGACGCGCATGGTTCGTTACGGTGCGACGACGGTCAGAGTGCCGCTAGCCGAGCCGGACTTATAGGTGGCGTCGCCGTCGAACAACGACACCGCCGTGAAGGTGCCCGCGGTTGGCAGCACATACCAGAAGGTGGCCTTGCCGTCGGTTCCGGTGACGGCGCTGGCGATCTGCGTGCCCGCCGCGGTGAACCGGAGCGTGCGTCCCGCGATGGGGGGCAACGAGCCACCGCTTGCCACTTCGTAGAGGTACGAGATGGACTTGCTGCTGACGCCCACGGTCGCCTTGTAGACGTAGAGCCAGACGTACGTGGACCTGGTTCCTGCAGTGCCCACGGTCAAGGTGGCGGCGCCGTTGGATGCGTTGTGCTTGGCGTCGCCGGCGAACGCCGCCGCGACGGGATGCGCGCCGACGGTCGCGCCGGCGGGGA
>JAPLCQ010000035.1 GCA_026392115.1 Armatimonadota bacterium
CTGACCAGCGTCACCAGCGAGCAAATCCGCGACGGCGTCCTGCGCGACTGGTTGCTGCAGTACCGCCTCAACGGCGCCCGCGAGTACCCCGAGGCCGTCTGGATCAAGCCGACCGACCTCGCCAGGCAGACGCTGGACGCGCAGGCCCTTCCGCAACCGGGCGACACCGGGCCATTCAGCGTGGCCCTGCGGCGAACCCGTGCGCTGGTCCGGAACCTGGCACGACCGGGCGGCGTCGCCAAGGCCCGCGAGGCCGCCGACCTGGACATCCTCGCCGCCGCGCACGAGCAGGCCAAGCCCGCCACCGGCAGTGAAGCGGATCGGGCCCTCTACCTGGCTCTCTGCGCCGTGCGCCGACGCGTGGCGCTGTCCAACCCGCTTCTGGGCGACGCGCCCCTGCTCTTCGCCGCCCGTGGCACCTACGAGGGCTCCGTGCGCTCCACTCCGGGCACGAGCGACGTCCAAGGCGGCCACTTCGCCACCCAGTACTTCGGCTTCAACGCATGGCCCGGCGGTGGGCTCTACCTGGTGAAGGACCTGAGGTCGCCGACGCCGCGCATCGTGGACGTGGTGGCCTCGTCGCTGGTCCAGAACGGGCGGCTGAAGGGCAAGCGGCTGGTCGGCGGCTCCTTCGCCACGCCCGACCTCTCCTTCGACGGGAGGGCCATCGTCTTCGCCTGGACCGCCAACAAGGAGCATCGCTGGGCCTTCAACCGCGAGACCTGCTTCCATCTCTTCCGCGTCAACGTGGACGGCTCGAACCTGACGCAGCTCACCGACGGCCCGTTCGACGACTTCGACCCCTGCTGGCTACCGGGCGGGCGCATCACCTTCGTCTCCGAGCGGCGCGGGGGCTACATCCGCTGCTTCGGAAACGTACCGGTGCGCAACTTCACGCTCTTCAGCATCCGACCCGACGGTACGGGCCTCCTGCCGCTGAGCTACTTCGAGACCGACGAATGGAACCCCAGCGTCTCGAACGACGGCCGGCTCCTGTACACGCGGTGGGACTACACGGACCGAGAGAACTGCCTGGGCACGCGCCTCTGGATCGCCGGCGCCGATGGTACCGACGCACGATCGCCGCACGGCAACTACCCGCTCCCGTTCAGCACGCTGGACGGCAACCAGCCCTGGAAGGTGGTCAACGGCGCGCCGCTCCGCGACAGCCGCCTGGGCTCTCCGCTGGTGGAGATGGGCATGCGGGCCATTCCCGGCTCCCGAAAGATCATTGTCACCGCCGCGCCGCACCACGGCCAGGCCTTCGGGTCCCTCTGCCTGCTCGACCTGAGCGTGCCTGACGACGGACATATGTCGCAGGTCAAGCGCATCACGCCCGATGAGCTCTTCCCGGAGAGCGAACTGCCCGGCCGTCGCCACTACAAGTACGGCACGCCGTGGCCGCTGAGCGAGGACTTCTACCTCTGCAACATCTGGGAGGACCTCTTCCTGGTGGACCGGTACGGCAACCGGGAGCTGCTCTGCGAGATTGACCTGCTGCCCTGCCAGCAGGACGAGCGGCTACGGCTGGTTGATCCCATCCCCGTGCGTCAACGGGTCCGGCCCCCCGCCGTGGGACCGCGCACGCGTCCGCTGGCCCCGGCGAAGGCGGCGGCCAAGGCCACCGTGGCAGTGATAAACGTCTACGACGCCGACCTGCCGCTACCGAAGGGCGCAAAGGTGAAGTGGCTCCGGGTAACGCAGAACATCCTGAAGGAGAACCACCTGATGGGGGCTCCCATGGTCGGCTACGAGCGCGAGAACACGCCGCGCATCCCCCTGGGCATCGTGCCCGTGGAGGCCGACGGGAGCGTCTACTTCGAGGCGCCGGTGGCCAAGCAGCTCATCTTCCAGGCGCTGGACGAGAACTACATGGCCGTTCACTCCATGCGGGCCTGCGCATCTGTTCAGCCGGGTGAGCAATTGCGCTGCCAGGGGTGCCATGAGAGCCCGCGCAAGGCTCCCAAGCCCTACGGCGTCCCCGCGGCGCTGAGGCGTGCCCCGTCCAAGCTACGGCCCGAGCTGGGCGTCGTGGAGCCCATCAGCTACTACCGCCAGATCAAGCCCATCGTCGACCGGAGCTGTTCGCCCTGCCACGCCCGCGCCGGCAAGGGACCCGCCGACATGCGCTACGAGGCGCTGCGCGACAAGGCGTTCTGGTTCTCCGGCGCCATGTGGACCGACATGAATGGCCCCTACAGCGGCACGCACGGCGGGTCGCGCACCCTGCCGGGCCGCTTCGGCGCACGGGCATCCGTCATCGGCAAGGCGCTCCTCGACGCCACCCACCGCAACGCCGTCAGCGCGCCGGACCGACACGCGTTCGTCCTCTGGCTCGACTCCAATTCGCTGCGGCTCGGGGCCTACACCGACGAGGAGCGGCAGCTGAAGGGCGAGCTCGTATGGCCCGTTTTGGACGTGGACCCGGCCAACGCGCAGGGCGTGGAGGGCTCCGGCGCGCCCCTGCGCCGCAACTTCTGGCATGAGAACCACTTCGGACCCTACAAGCTGCTGGTCGCCGAGCATGCGCACGACCGCGTCGTCCTGATGGACGAGGCTGGAGCCGTCAAGCGCGAGTGGAAGGTTCCGCACCCGCAGGACGCCTGGCTCCTGCCCAGCGGCAACCTGATCACGACCCACGTCCGCGGCGTTCGCGAGCTTCGGCCCGACGGCTCGCTGGTCTGGGAGTACAAGGTCGAGGCGCCCAACGAGGTGCCGTCGCTGCAGATACTGCCCAACGGCAACGCGCTCATCGGGGTGGTGGGGCTCTGCCGTCTGCTGGAGGTGGAGCGCCCGTCAGGCCGCATTGTCCACACGGTTCAGCTGATCACCTCCGTCGCCGAGCCGCACGCCCAGTTCCGCATGTGCCGGCAGACACCGGGGGGCTCCTATCTGGTTCCGTTCACCGCCGAGGGGATCGTCCGCGAGGTGGACCGCGACGGCAAGGTCCTCCGCGAGTGGCCGCCTGCGCCCATGCCGGTCTGCGCCCTGCGCCTGCCCAACGGCAACACGCTGATCAGCGCCAACGGCGCCGTCACCGAGTACGCGCCCGACCTGGCGGTCGTCTGGCGCGTGGACAAGGAGTGGTTGGCCGACATCGACGTGGCTGTCCCGGCAGGGATCCAGCGTTTGCCGAACGGCAACACGGTGATCTGCAACTGGAACACGCAGGGTGCAGGGGGCAAGGACGCGGCGCACATCATCGAGGTGACGCCGGACAAGCGGGTGGTATGGCAGGTGAACAACGCCGCCATCGGGCAGGTTGCCCAGTGCCAACTGCTGGACGACCGCTGGCTGCCGCGTACGGACCCGATCCGGTAGGCCGGGATCGGGCAACTGACTGGGAGAAGGCGGGGCCGGCAGCGACCCCGCCTTTGGTCGGCAGGGCTAGTCGAGGGCGAAGAACTCCAGCGTTCGGCCCGCGTTGTCCTTACCCGCGGTCAGCACGAGGAAACCCCAGGTCTTGCCGTCCTTGGGATCGAGACCGTAAGCGACGTCCAGCACCGAACCCGCCAGCTTGGGGCTGGTCCAGACAGGCTTCACGGAACCCGTGGCGATGGCCGCCATGTCGGTGACCACGATCTTTGCCTCAAGGCCCTCGCCGATCACAGCCCAGGCGTTGAGCGTATTGTCCGCGCGGGCGTCCACCAGGCCGAAGATGCCGGCCTTGGCGATGTCCGCCGGCCAGCCGAGGGCGGACAGGGCGTCGGCGGGGAGCTTGGCGGTGAGCCAGGAATAGGTCCCCGCGCCCTGGTCGGGCATCACCATGGAAGGCCCGTAGCCGATCCCATCGGTGGCGTCGGCCTTCACGGTCCAGACGGCAGGCTGGCCGGCGCCATCGAAGAAGAAGGCGCACTCGGCGCCGTCGGTGAAGCGCACCGTTCCCGTGATTGTCTCAACCGAGGGCGACGGGATTTTTGCGTACGTGTCGCCCTTCTTCACGAAGACCGCGCCCGGCACGATGATGCTGCCCGGCGCGTTGGAGCCGGCGAAGGAGCCCGCGACGAACTGCGAGGCTTTGGGACCCAGGTCCACGGTCCCATCGGACGCGGCCTTCCCCTCGGCGATCTTGTGCAGCGTCAGCGTGGTCCCTGCGCCCAGTGTGGCGACGCGCATGCTGTGCTTGCCGTCGGCGTCCACCAGGGCGGCTCGGCGAGCGTCGGCCGGAGCCTCAACACGCCAGGATGAGACGTATGCCGGAGGCATGCCCGCCAGACTGAGCTTGTGGGCCTTGTAGTAGGTCCCCTTGGCGTTGAGCTTGGTGCTGTCCGCTGCGACGTGGCAGTAGGTGCACGCCTTCTTCTCCTTGGCGGCGTACTTGGGCATCGCCTGCGCGGACATCGTCGCCATCAGGCTCGCGGCGGCCAACCCGCCGGCTATCCATCGATGCATTCGTTTCTCCCTCGACCGGTAAGGTCGTCCTTACTTCCATGAACGAGTGGCGACCGCCACCATGACGCAGGGACCGCCGAAGACGGCCTGCATGCCGTGGGAGCGCGCCAGGTTGACCGCCGCCTCGGACTCCGATCCGGGCTGCATCCAGACGATGCGGATGTCCGCATGGCCTGCCGCCTGCATGGCCGCCTCCGTGGCGGCGGGCGGCGTCACTGTGATCAGCAAATCCGGCCGCTCAGGCAGGCAGTCGATCTGCGGGTAGACGGTGTCGCCGTCGATGTCGTCCGCGTTTGGGTTCACGGCATAGACCTTGTACCCGGCGCGCTTCATCGACGTATAGACCTTGTGTCCGTATTTGGCCGGATCGCGCGAGGCGCCCAGCACTGCCACGGACCGGGCGCCCAGGGCGGCGTCGATGATGGGCCTGAACTGGGCCGCGGTCTCGCCGCCGAATCGCGTACCGTCGTCGGGCATTGCACTCTCCTCTGCCCGGCGCGAGTCGCGTGTGGGCGATCCCATTCTACCGGGTTGGGCCGTCGTGCTACAATCACAGCCGGCAGAGGGTTGGGTGGCCGCTCCGGCTTCGGCTGGAGAGGAAAGTCCGGGCTCCACAGGGCACGATGCCGGATAACGTCCGGGCGGGGCGACCCGACGGAAAGTGGCACAGAAATGACACAGCCGCTTCGGCGGCAACGGTGAAATGGTGCGGTAAGAGCGCACCGGCGGCCGGGAGACCGGTCGGCCTGCCAAACCCCATTGGGAGCAAGGCTCGACAGGAGGGGGTGATGCTGCCCGCTGACCCTCCGGGTGAGCCGCTTGAGGCCGCGAGCAATCGCGCGTCCCAGACAGATGGCCACACAAAGACAGAACCCGGCTTATAGACCCTCTGCCACTATCGCCTGCCGCGCGCGGGCCGTTTGACTTGCCCGTAGGGGTCTGGTATACTTGACCCCGTTCGAGTCGAGTACCACACTGGGGGTCCATCCATCAATAAAGATTTCCGCGTCAATGAGCAAATCCTGCGCTTTTCCCGGGAGTACCCGAGGGTGCGGGACGTACGCCTGATCGGTGAAGAGGGCGAGCAGCTCGGCATCATCGAAGTTCGGCAGGCCCTGGCAATGGCCAAGGAGCGTGGCCTCGACCTGATCGAGGTGGCTCCACAGGCGGCGCCTCCTGTCTGCCGCGTCATGGACTACGGCCGCTACAAGTACGAGCAAGGCAAGCGCGACAGGGAATCCCAGAAGAAGCAGAAGGGCGGCGACCTGAAGGGACTCTTCCTCAGGCCGGGCACCGACGATCATGACCTTGAGTTCAAGCTCAAGAACACCATGAAGTTTCTTCAGGATGGGGACAAGGTGAAGGTGACCGTCAGGTTCCGGAGCCGCGAGATCACCCATCCCGAGTTCGGAAGGCGACTTCTGGACCGGGTGGTGGAGGCCTCGACGGACGTGGCGGTGGTTGAGAAGCCACCGTCCATGGAAGGCCGGACCATGACGATGATACTCGCACCGAAGTAGCTCGACGGGTTCTACGGACTGGATGTGGCGGCGACGACCCGCTCGCGGGTCGTCGCCCGTTTGTTCGTGTACGGCTTGGCGGACCTAACTGCCACGCCTCGAGGTGACAGGATGCCGAAGCAGAAGACGCGTAAGACCGTGGCCAAGCGGTTCAAGATCACCGGTACCGGCAAGCTCATGCGCCGTTCAACCGGTATGAACCACCTGATGCGGAAGAAGACCAACTCCCAGAAGCGCGTGCTCACCAAGGGCACCGAGCTCTTCAAGGGTGACAAGTCCCGCATCGTCCGCATGCTTGCCGGAATCAGCTAACCCAAGTCCCAGCCGCACCGCGGCGCTCGAGCACGGGAACCCAAAGTGGGCGGCATGCCCCTCCCGTCTGTGAGGAGAGTTTTGTATGGCTAGAGTCAAACGTGGCATGATGGTCCACAAGCGCCACAAAAAGGTGCTTGAGGCCGCAAGCGGCTATTTCGCCGGCAAGAGGTCGCTCTTCAAGACCGCCAACGAGCAGATCCAGAAGAGCGGCAACTACGCGTATCGCGACCGGCGCAACAAGAAGCGCAACTTCCGCCGCCTCTGGATCACTCGTATCAACGCCGCCTGCCGCATGAACGGTATGCCGTACAACCGCTTCATGGAGGGCCTGCGCAAGGGCGGCGTGATGATCGACCGGAAGGTCCTTGCCGATCTGGCAGTGCATGATCCGGCGACGTTTGCGAAGATCGTGGCCCAGGCTGCGAGCGGGCTGACGGTCACCGAGTAGCCGGCGTCTCAGTTCGAACATCTGTCAGGCAAGGCTTACGCCCCGCTCGCAGGCTCTTCCGGGAGCTTGCACGCGGGGCGTTTGTGCGAGGGGCGTAGGTCAGGGGGCGACTGCATGGATGATCTGGCACGGTTGGTGGCGGAGGCGGAGGCCGAGGTGGCTGGGGCCGCCTCCACGGCGCAGTTGGCCCGGGCGGAGGCCGCCTATCTCGGCGGCAAGGGCGCGCTACAGGCGCAGTTGAAGACCATCGGATCGCTGCCCAAGGAGGAGCGGCCCGGGTTCGGCGCCCGGCTGAACGCGGCCAAGGCGACGGTGCTGGCCTCCATCGAGGCGCGGCGCGGCGATCTGGCGGCCGCTGAGGCGCAGGGGCGCCTGGCCGCCGAGTCCATCGATGTCACCCTTCCCGGCGCGCCGCCCTTGCTCGGACGCATCCACCCCCTGACGCGGACCATCCAGCAGGTGAAGTCGGTCCTCATCGGCCTCGGCTTCCGGATCGTGGACGGACCCGAGCTGGAGGACTACGCCTATAACTTCGCCGCCCTGAACTACCCCGAGGACCACCCGGCCTTCGACGAGCAGATGACCTTCTATGTGGATGACACGCGCCTGCTCCGCACGCAGACCACGGCCCTGCAGGGGCGCACGCTCCAGGGAGCACGGCTTCCGCTTCGGTGCGCCACAGTGGGCCGGTGCTTCCGATACGAGGCCGTCGATGCCACGCACCACCACACCTTCCACCAGGTCGATGTCTTCATGGTCGACGAGGGCGTCTCCATGGCCGACCTCAAGGGTGCGCTCAAGCAGTTCGCCGGGGCCATGTTCGGCGGCGACGTGCAGGTGCGCTTCCGGCCCGACTACTTCCCGTTTGTTGAGCCGGGCGTCGACTACTCAATCTACTGGCAGGGGCGCTGGCTGGAGCTTGGCGGGGCGGGGCTCATCCACCCGAACATCCTGGAGAGCCACGGCATCGACTCGGAGCGCTACAGCGGCTTCGCCTTCGGTCTGGGCATCGAGCGGATTCACATGATCCAGAACGGCGTCACCGACCTGCGCTGGTACCTGGCCAACGACCTGCGGTTCCTGCGCCAGTTCTAGGGCGCGCCCCATGAAGACCCGATGATCGGAGTGACCCCATGAGACTCTCGCTTGAATGGCTGGAACAGCACGCACCCACCGGCATGGCCGCCGACGAGGCCGCCACCACGCTGACCATGGCGGGTCTAGAGGTGGAGGAGACCGAGGAGTCCGATCTGGGGCCCGTCCTCAACATCAAGGTGACGCCGAACCGGGGCGACTGCTTGTCGGTCATTGGCCTCGCTCGCGAGATGGCCGCCGCGGCGCGGAAGCCGTTCATCGATGTCGCTGCCGCGGCAACGCCGGACGGAGGCGAGGCCGGCGACCTGGTCCAAGTGACCATCGAGGCGCCCGACCTCTGTCCACGCTATGCCGCCCGCGTGGTGCGGAACGTGACCATCGGCGCGTCGCCGGAGTGGATGCGGCGGCGCCTCGTCGCCGCAGGCATGCGGCCCATCAATAGTGTCGTCGATATCACCAACTACGTTATGCTCGAACTCGGCCAGCCGCTTCACGCCTTCGACCTGCCGCTGTTGCGCGGCGCCGCCATCCGCGTGCGGCGCTCGAAGCCGGGCGAGGCGATCACCACGCTGGACGGCGCCGAGCGCCCGCTGGCCGAGGGCCTGCTCATCATCGCGGACGATGAGCGCCCGGTGGCCGTGGCAGGCGTCATGGGCGGCGCCGACACGGAGATCGGGCCGAGGACGACGACGATCCTGCTGGAGTCCGCCCATTTCGACCGCAAGGCCGTCCGGCGCTCCTCCAAGGCGCTTGGGCTGCAGACCGAGGCGTCGTACCGGTTCGAGCGTATCGTGGACCCCGCCGGCGTGGTGCGCGCCCTGAACCGCGCGTGCGACCTCATCGCCGACCTGGGCGCGGGAACGCCGGTTGACGGTGTCGTTGACGTCTATCCCGGCGCCGTTCCCGTGCGGACCGTGACGCTGCGACTTGCCCGCGTCTCGCAGATGCTCGGCTTCGACCTCTCGGCCGACGAGGTGCAGAAGAGCCTGCAGGCCCTTGGCTTCGACGTGACCGAGTGCGAGGGCGAGGCCCTGGCCGTTCAGACGCCGTCGTGGCGGCCCGACGTGGTGCGCGAGATCGACCTAATCGAGGAGGTCGGCCGCGTGGTGGGCTATGGGCGCATGCCCGAGAAGCTGCCGTCCGGCGCCACCACGCAGGGCGGCGACAGCGACCTCGGGCGGCAGATGACGCTGGCGCGCGAGGTGCTGGTGGGCGCAGGGCTCACCGAGGTCGTGGGGCACTCGCTGGTTGCCGCCACGCCCCTGGACGACGACGGCGGTGAGCGCGTTGCCATCCGCACCGCTCTCTCGTCGGAGCTCTCCGGCCTGCGCAGGAGCCTCCTGCCGGGCCTCGCCGATGTGCTCGCCAGATCCGTCCGGCGCGGGCAGCCGCAGGTCGCTCTGTTCGAGGTGGCCCGCGTGTTCCATGAGGCGCCGGGCGGCCACACGGAGACGCTATCCGTCGGCGCGCTCCTGCACGGCGCTCCGTCGACCGATGCCTGGCGTGCCGCCGATCGACCGGCGCCGGCTGACTACTACACCGTCGCGGGCCTGGCGCAGGCCCTCTGCGCTGCGTTCAAGACCGAGCCGCCGGTCATGCGCCGCGCTTCCGACGCCCGCTTCCATCCCGGCCGCAGCGCCGAGATCGTGGTGGGCGGCGAGGTCATCGGCGTGGCCGGCGAACTGCACCCGGCCGTTGCCGCCGACCTGGACCTGCGGGAGCGCGCCGTGGCGTTGGAGCTCTCACTGGCGGACCTCGTGGCGGCAGGACGGCGCACCATGGGGTTCGTTGAGCCCAGCGCATTCCCCGGCGTTACCCGCGACCTGGCGCCGCGCATCGCGTCCGACACGCCCCACGAGGCGGTGCGGCAGGCGGCCCTCGATGCGGCCCCGGAGACGCTGGAGGGGTTGGCCCTGACCGATGTCTACTCCGGTCCCAACCTGCCCGCGGGCGCCCGGAGCCTCACGCTCTCGTTCACCTTCCGTGCGCTGGACCGCACGCTGACCGACGACGAGGTGGAGACGGCCATGGCCGCCATTCGCGCCGCACTGGAGCGGGAGTGTGGGGCGACCTTCGTCGCCTGAGCGCCTTCCCACTAAGCCACCGTTGCCGCCGGCCGAGCGAGCCTGGCGGCTGGCGCTGGCGCTCGTCGTCGCGGCGGCCCTGGCGGTGCGCCTGTGGGGCGTCACCTGGTCGTTGCCGGCCGGCGAGCGCCTGCTGACCTACCACCCGGACGAGGGCGTCAACCTGGTCTCCGGCGTGCTTCAGGAGGGCAGGCTCCGACCGCACCTCGACCTGGGCTTCTACAACTACGGCACGCTCTACTTCTACGTCTGGCAGGCGGCGGCCGCCGTCAACAGCGCGTACGGGCTCGTTTCGTGGCCCGCTCCGCCGGCGGCGCCGAGCACCGACGGCGCCGGCGCGCTCATCCTGGTGGGTCGGCTCGTCTCCGTCGGGTCTGCGGCCCTCACGGTGCTGCTCTGCGGCCTTACCGGGCGTCGGCTGCATGGGCGCAGGGGCGGACTCGTGGCCGCCGCCGTGGTGGCCGCGGCGCCGCTTTCTATCATCCACAGCCGCTTCGCCACCGTAGATGCGTTCGCTACGCTGCTGACCACCGCCGCGATCTGGGCCTCGGTCCGAGCCCGCCGGGAGGGCCGTGTGGGGCTCTGGATGGCCGTGGCAGGCGGCCTTGCGGGCCTTGCCGGAGCTGCCCGGTACAACGCCGTCCTTGCGCTGGCGGCGCCGCTGGTGGCCGCGTTCTGCCTCCAGGTTCCGTGGCGCCGTCGTGCCAAGTACGCCCTGATGGCGGCTGCGGCTTGCGTTCTCCTGTTCCTCTTGGCTTGCCCCGGCGTCTTCCTCAACTGGCCCCGGTTCAGCGCGGACCTGCTCTTCGAGATGCGCAAGTCGCGCACGGGCATGGGTCTGCTCTTCGCCCAGACCGGCAACGGCTGGTGGTACCACCTGGTCACGTCGCTCCGCCTTGCCGTGGGCTGGCCGCTGCTGGCGGCGGGTCTGGCGGGCTGGGCGCTGACCGCGCGGCGGGGCCTGAGCGAGGCGGCGCCCGTGGCGGCGTTCGCACTGGTCACCTACGCGCTCATCGGTGCGGCCGCGGTTCGCTTCTGGCGTTACGTGATGCCGCTGCTGCCGGCGCTGGCCATCGGGGCCTCGGCCCTGATAGCCTGTCGCGGAGGCATGGGTAGGTGGTTCAGGGCGCCTGCCCTGGCCGCGGCGCTCGTGGCCGCGGGTCTGGCATACGCTGCGTGGCTCTCGCTGGCATACACGAAACTGATGGTGACGGCCGATCCCCGCGACCAGGCTGCGGCAGCAATCGGCGCCGCCGGTCCCGAGATCACCGTGGCGTTCGCCACCACGCCCTGGTACTGGTCGCCTCCGCTGGCGCCAGAGTTCGGCCTGCCCTCGTCGGGGGTCTCGCGCCGCCGCGCCATCCTCGCGTCGGAGGCAGGCGCCCGCCTGCGCCTTCCGGCCGAGAACACCGAATGGGACCAGTCAGCGCTGAACCCGCCGCCCACGGTCGTGGCCGTCGGCGACTTGGAGAGCCAGGATGCCCTGCGCCTGCGCGTGGCGAGCGCCGTGGCCTTTATGGCGGCCCTTCGGCCACGCCGGGCGCAGGCGTTCGAGGGGCGCGCCGAGGCGCTGGGCCTGAGGCTGCGCAAGGAGCCGACGCTGCCGAACGACCTGCTCTACATCTGGCCCCGCGTGACGCTCTACTGGACCCGTTGATGCCTCCCGTCTGCGCGCTCTCCGAGTGGATCGAGCGCTACCACGACCACCTCGTCTCCGAGCGCGGCATGAGCAGGAACACGGTGGCGGCGTACATGAGCGACCTCAAGCAGTTCGGGGCGGGCCTTGCTGATCGAAGCGACGGCCCGCTGTTCGGAGCGCCCGAGATGCGGCTCCACATGGCCCGGCTCAGACGCGAGGGGCTCAAAGAGGCTTCGCTGGCCCGCAAACAGGCGGCGCTGCGCATGTTCGCGCGCTTTCTCTACGGCGAGGGCGCCCTCCTGAGTGATCCCAGCGACCTTGTGGAGAGCGGCCATGTCCGTCGCAAGCTGCCCGTGGTCCTCTCTCCATCGTCCGTGCGCCGACTGCTGCGAGCCGGGCAGACGGTGACGGCCGAGGGCTTGCGCGACCGCGCGCTACTGGAGTTGCTCTACTCGTCCGGGCTTCGCGTCAGCGAGGCCGCGGCGTTGCGCTGGCGCGATATCGACCCCCAGGCGCGGACCGTGACGTGCCTCGGCAAGGGCGGCAAGGAGCGCGTGGTTCCCGTGGGCCGACATGCGCTGGCGTGGTTGGATGTCCACCTGGCCCGCCGGTCGCGCGGCGGCGCGGTGCGTCCCGCCGATCCGGTCTTTGCCGGCCGCGTGGGACGGCCGATGACGCGCTTCCGGGCGTGGCAGGTGGTGAAGGAGGCTTCCCGCGCCTCCGGTGTCGAGGCGACGCCGCACCGGTTCCGTCACTCCTTTGCCACTCACCTGCTGGCTGGCGGCGCCGACCTGCGGGCGATCCAGGAGATGCTGGGCCACGCACGCGTCACCACCACTGAGATCTATACGCACGTCGAGACCTCGCGCCTGCGAGGCGTCTACGACGCGGCGCATCCGAGGGCGAAGCGATGAAGTGGTCGCGCGTTGCGGTGGTGGTACTCGATGGCGTGGGCTGCGGCGAACTGCCCGACGCGGCGGCGTACGGCGACGAGGGCAGCAGCACCCTGGCCAACATGGCGCTGGCCGTGGGCGGCCTCTCCGTGCCGTGCCTCACGTCGCTGGGGCTCGGATCCATACTGCCGATCGACGGCGCTCCGCCCGCCGCCCGTCCGCAAGCCGACTACGGACGCATGGCGGAGAGGTCGCCGGGCAAGGACTCGATCTCCGGCCACTGGGAACTCATGGGCGTCAGTCCGGTCGCCGCCATGCCGACGTACCCTCATGGCTTTCCGCGCGAGGTGCTGGACGCGCTGGCGCCGCTGGTCCCGGGCGGCTTCCTGGGCAACGAGGTCGCCTCCGGCACGGAGATCATCCAGCGCTTGGGCGAGTGCCATCTGCGAACCGGCAAGCCGATCCTCTACACTTCGGCGGACAGCGTCCTGCAGATCGCCGCGCATGAGGCCGTGCTGCCGTTGGCTGAGTTGCATGCCATCTGCGGGGCCGTGAGAGCCGTCCTGACGGGCCGTCACGCCGTTGGGCGGGTCATTGCGCGTCCGTTCGCAGGCGTGCCCGGCGCCTTCGCTCGGACGCGGGGACGGCGCGACTACCCCCTGTCGCCGCCGCCGAACCTGCTCGACGCGCTCGCGGCGGCGGGCGTTCGGGTGGGTGCGGTGGGTAAGATCGCCGAGTACTTCTCCGGCCGGGGTATCGCGACGTCGCACCCGGTGGAGGGGACCGTGGGCCAGATGGCGGCCTTGCGGCGCATGGTCGTCAACCCGACGCTGGGTTTGGTCTTCGCCAACATCGAGGACTTCGACATGCTCTATGGCCACCGCAAAGACACGCCGGGCTTCGCCGCGCATCTGGCAGAGTTCGACGCCATGCTGTCCGATCTGCTGCCCGCTGTGCCGCCCGACCTCCTGCTCCTGCTCGTCAGCGACCACGGCAACGATCCTACGACACCCTCAACGGACCACAGCCGTGAGCACGCCCTCCTGCTCGCCTACCCCGGAACGGGCAGGGACCTGGGCGTCCGGGCCACGTTCGCGGATGTTGCCGCCACCGTGGCCGAGACGCTGGGTGTGACCTGGGATCAGGGCGTCAGCCGGTCGTTCCGTGCCCCTTGCCCGTGATGTAGTTGTATTCGGATCCGAAGATGCTGTGCGGCACCAGGAAGATGGCCAGCGTGGCCACCCCCGCGACGACCACCGACCAGCGGTCGCGCCGTTCGCCCCGGTTCCGCCAGATGGCCACGAGCCAGAACGCCAGCTCCACCACGACCTTGTTGTCGGTCCAGTCGTAGCCGTAGGGGAAGCCCGACCAGAGCACGCCGAAGGCATACCACTGCACGATCGGCCCCAGCACGAAGCCGCCCACCAGCAGCAGCGCCAGCGTCCAGCGTAGCAGGGCCTTCAGCGAACCGCCGCCCAGCGCGGCCAGCGCCGTGCGCACGGCCACCAGCAGAGAGGCGAAGATGGCGAGGATGTGCAGGCCCAGCACCGGCCCAGGCACGGGCGCCTTGTACCGGGCGTAGATCGGCTTGGAGCCCGTGGCTGAGACCGTTGCTCCGCCCCCTGTCACGTCCACGAAGTACTCGTACTTCCCGGCGCGCTCGCGCAGGCTGGGCAGTTCGACGCCCAGTCCCCGGATCACCCGCTTCCGGCCCCGGCGCGTCATGGTGAACTCGCCGCGCCGCATGTCAACCGTGGTCCAGCCGTCGTTGGACTTTAGGCGCCGATAGCGCACCCGCGCCGATACTCCCGATGGTACGGGGTCAACCAGCATCACCTGTAGCGGCGTGCCGATGGTTTCGCTCCGCAGGAAGAGGCCGTGCGCCGGCCCCGCGGCCGTCGTCACCGTGACCTCCAACGGGTAGGTGGGGCCTGTCTTGTCCTGATAGGCCATCGTGCCGAGAGTGAGCATCGCTGCCGCGACCCAG
Source organism: Armatimonadota bacterium (assembly GCA_026392115.1). Lineage (GTDB taxonomy): Bacteria > Armatimonadota > Chthonomonadetes > Chthonomonadales > CAJBBX01 > CAJBBX01. The sequence continues at coordinate 14,374 of JAPLCQ010000035.1, forward strand.
GGCAGGGCGCGGCGCGGGAGCGAGGGTCCCATGGTTACGATTCCTTGGCGCCCCGAACCGGCGGGCGTGCGCGCATCATACCCGCCCGACGGGCCGATGGGGTACAGTAGCGCAACCGTGGCGACCAGCACAGATACCGGCGTCTATTCCGTCCGCATCACGGACCTGCCCGCTCAGGACAGGCCGCGCGAGCGTCTCCGGGACAAGGGCGCCAACAGCCTCTCCAATGCCGAGCTACTGGCCATCCTGCTTCGGACCGGGTCCAGGGGGCGCAGCGCGCTGCATGTGGCGCAGACGCTGCTGGAGAACCGGGACCTTCACGGCCTGGTACGGGCGAGTTTGACCGACCTGAAGCGAGCGCCCGGAGTGGGCGAAGTGAAGGCGATCCAGATTGCCGCCGCCATCGAACTCGGCAAGCGCATCGCCGCCCTGACTCCGGAGGCCCGGCCGGCGGTGAACGCGCCTGAGGACGCCGTGAACCTGCTGATGCCCGATATGCGCTTCCTCGCGGTGGAGGAGTTCCGCATGGTCATGCTGGACAGCCGCAACAACGTGCTGGGCGTGGAGCGCGTCTCCACCGGCACGGCCGACAGCAGCATGGCGCACCCGCGTGACGTCTTCCGGCCCGCCATCGCGGCCAACGCCGTGGCGGTCATCGTGGCGCACAACCACCCCGGCGGAAGCGCCGATCCCAGCGCCGAGGACCGATCCGTGACGCGGCGCCTGACCGACGCCGGAGCGCTGATCGGCATCGACGTTCTCGACCACATCATCATAGGAGATGGGCGATGGACCAGCATGAAACGCATCAAGGCCATGGGCTGATCGCCCTGGACGCCATCGCCGCCCAGTTGCGCGAGGCGTTGGACAGGAAGAACGCCGCCCGCGAAGCCGCCCTGAGGCTTTGCCGCGAGACGATCCGCATCTCGTCGCGTGCCATCCGGGCCGTCCATCGCCTTGAGTTCGAGGCCGCCCGGGGCCTGATCGACGAAGCCCGCGCCACCGTGGAGCGAGCCAAGGAGGCCCTGGACCAGCACCCGGACCTCTTCTTCGCGGGCTACGTGCACGACTCGCAGAAGGAGTACGTGGAGGCCGAGGCCGTCTATGCCATGGTGCGCAACATGCCCCTGCCCGATCCGACCGTCCTGGGCGTGGAGCCGGCAGCCTACCTGAACGGCCTCGCCGAAGCCGGTTCCGAGTGCCGCCGGTTTGTGTTGGATCGCCTGCGTGAGGGGAGCACCGAGGGCGCCGACGCCGTCATGCGCGCCATGGACGATATCTACTATGAACTCGTGACCTTCGACTATCCCGACGCGATCACCGGTGGCCTCCGCCGCACGACGGACGCCTTCCGAGCCGTGTTGGAGCGTACGCGCGGCGATCTGACGCTCACCGTGCAGAACAACGCGCTCCGCGAAGCGCTCCGCCAGGCGGCCGAGGCGAAGGGCGGCTAGTGGCCGACCCATCGCGTCGCCCGAAGCTGTCCGTCCTCATGCCGCTCTACAACGAGGCGGCGACACTTCCCCTGCTCCTTCGGCGGGTGTCGGCCGTGCCCGTTGAGATGCAGATCGTCATGGTCGACGATGCGTCCACCGACGGCACGCGCGACGTGTTGGCCGCCGAGGCCGCGGCGCGGGGCGACGCCGTCACGGTGGTGTTGCTGCCGGCCAACGGCGGAAAGGGCGCTGCCATCCGGGCAGGGCTACCGCATGCTCTGGGCGAGTACGTCATCATCCAGGACGGCGACCTGGAGTACGATCCGGCAGACTACGTGAAGCTCCTGGCCACAGCCGAAGAGACCGGCGCACCCGTCGTCTACGGCACCCGCTTCAGCCGGGGCTGGCCCGCCATGCGGCTGCCGAACAAGGTGGTGAACTGGCTGCTGGCCGCCATGGTTCGCGGGCTCTACGGCGCCAGGCTGACGGACGAGGCCACCTGCTACAAGCTCTTTCGGCGCGAGGTGCTCATATCGCTGCCGCTGGTGTGCCGCCGCTTCGAGTTCTGCCCGGAGGTGACGGCCAAGGCCTTGCGCCGCGGCCACCGCATCGTCGAGGCGCCCATCAGCTACCAGGCGCGAGGGTTCGCCGAGGGTAAGAAGATACGCTGGACCGACGGCGTGCAGGCTATCTGGACACTGCTCCGGTACCGATTCTGGCGCTGAGCGCCACAGGGAGACGAGATATGGCATCGCAGACGTACACCTGCCCGGCCATCCACTGCGAGGGCTGTGCGGGTTCCATCAGCCGCTCGCTGGGCAAGCTGCGCGGCGTGACTGCCGTGGAGGTGACCGTGTCGACGAAGGCCGTCACCGTGCAGTATGACGAGGCCGCCACCGACGGTGCGGCCATCACCGCACGGCTTGAGGCGGCGGGATTCCCGGCGGAACCGTGATGGCAGCCGGCATCGTGCCGCCGCGCCTGCGCCACGGCGACACCATCGCGGTCGTGTCGCCCTCCAGCGCGGTCCGGACCAGGCGCTTCGCCGCGGGCGTCCGCGCCATCGAGGCCAGAGGGTACCGCGTGCGCGTCTATCCGCACGCCCACGACTGTCTCGGGTACCTTGCCGGCGATGATGAGGCCCGCGCCCGCGACCTGCAGGCGGCGCTCACCGATCCGGGCATCGCCATGGTCCTCTGCAGCAGGGGCGGCTACGGCGCGTGCCGCCTTCTCGACCGCATCGACTGGGAGGCGGTGGCCGCCGCACCGCGCCTCTTCTCGGGGTACAGCGACATCACCTCGCTTCACCTCGCCTTCGCCGCGCGGACCCGCGTGCCGACGCTCCACGGCCTCATGGCCGCGAGCCTGGGGGACAAGCTCGCTCCTGAGCCGCTTGCCTGCTTCTGGGCCATGGTGGAGGGCTTCGAGCCGCCCTACCTCATGCCGTCGGCTGGGGCGGCCGTGCGCACGGTGACGCCCGGGGTAGCCGAGGGTCGGCTGGCTGGAGGCTGCATCACGATCCTCACGGCGGCGCTGGGGTGCTGGGAGGCGCCCGACCTGACCGGCAAGATGGTCATTCTGGAGGATGTCGGCGAGCCGGTCTACCGCATGGACCGTTACGTCACGCAACTCATCCGCGGCGCCGGACTGGGACGCGCCGCGGGTATCGTCATCGGCAACGCCACGGGCTGGCAGCGGCTCTCGCGGAAAGGCCCCACGCTGGACGAACTATGGGACGAGATCATAGCGCCGTTGGGGGTCCCTGCCGTGGCGGGCTTCCCAATGGGCCACGAGCCGCAGCCGCTCACCTTCCCGCTCGGCTGCATGGCGCGGCTCGACGCCTGTGCGGGCACGCTTACGCTGCTGGAGTCGCCCGTTTCGTGATCCGGCCTTCCGCCAGGCCGAACGCCCAGGGGAGGGCGCCTGCCACCAGCCCGGGGTACATGGGCTGGATGCCGAAGGGGAAGATGGAGCTATCGGCGACGTCGGCGCCCGCGCCCTTCGCCGCCCATCCCACAGCCAGGCAGGCCGCCGACGTGAGCGAGCCACAGAGCATGGATGCCACCGCCCAGCGAGGCGGCAGGGCATCGATGCGCCAGTAGGCCGTCAGCAGCGAGAATGACATCCCCGGCACGAAGACCGTGCCGATGGCCCACCATTGCCGGACGACCGACGGAAGCCAGAGGCTGATCGCAATCGCCACGCCGCACGTCGCGATAAAGCCCAGGCGGGCATAGCCGGGGACGTTCTCCGTGGAGGTCTCGCCGCGGGCGCGCCAGATCATGTCGCGCCCCACCGTCATGGCGCCCAGGAACGTGTACGACACTACCGTGGACATGACTGTGGCCAGCATCGCCACGTAGAAGAGCCCCCGCACCCCTCCCGGCAGGAGGCGCTGGGCCAGCATGGGGAACGCGAGCCCCGCACCCTTGTCGCCCAGGTCCGGCATGGCGGCGCGGGCGTAGAGGCCTGTCATCGTCGTGAGCGTGTCAAAGAGCAGCCAGCATCCCACGGCCGCCAGCACGCCCCACTTGGCCACTCCCGGCGACCGGGCGGCGTAGCAGCGCTGGTGGAAGCCGGGGTCGATGAGCGTCCAAAGCGCGATACAGAACCAGACGGCGATGTAGCCCGCGCCCAGCCCGCCGTCCAGCGACAGGTGCCCCGGAGGCAGCGTGCGGCTCAGCCAGGGCAGGTCGCCCGTGCGCGCCATGAGTACGGGCAGCGCCACGCCGAAGCCGAGGAACATCAGGCAGAACTGGTAGATGTTGATCCGGACGTCGGACTGAAAGCCGCCCACGTAGACGTAGCACGTCGATGCTATGGTGCCGGCCAGCACGGCCCATACCAGCGGCATGCCCGTGGCCACCGTGATGAGCTGCCCCACCATGAGGATGTAGGGTGCCGGCGTGGACATGAAGAACGTGAAGACCGAGCCCACCAGCGCCGCGGGCCTCCCGTAGGCCTCGTTCAGCTTGTCTGGGATGGTGTAGTGCGCCGCTTTGCGCACGCGGGCAGCAAGCACGAGCCCGAAGACGATGGCGAAGAGGTAGTAGGGCAGCCCCTGCGTGGTCCAGTTCACCAGGCCGTACCGATAGGTGAACTCGCCCACGCCGAGGATGCCGCCGTACCAGGTAGCCACCAGCGTGGCGACGAAGACGGGCAAGCCCAGTGCGCGGTCACCGATGAGGAACTGCTCGGCGGTCTGTCGCCGCCTCCAGAACCCCACGGCCAGCGTGAAGACCATGTAGGCCGCGAGGATGGCGATGTCGGCCGGCTCGAACCGCGCCCTCATATCTGTGGCCCGTCGACTGCGAAGTGCGTCACCAGCACGACGCCCTGCTCCACCGTGACTTCGGCCGCGGCTTCGGTCATCACGTTGCTCACGCCGCGCGAGCCCGGCAACAGCGTCTCGGCTTGCAGCGGCCACTGCACGCCTCTCAGGCCCACGCCCCGGGCAGGCGCCATGGCCGTCAGCGAGAGCCGGTCGCCGGGCGATCCGGACACCGTCATGCGGCTTGAGCAAGCCCGGGTGACCGAGCCGCCGCTCACCACGCGCAGGTCGGCCTCCAGGTGGAGCGCGAGTAGGATCGAGACGGTTGTGATGGTGTGGTCGAACCTACGACCGGTGGCCCCCACGACCGTGATGGCTGTGGCGCCCCGCGCCAGGCACCAGCGAACCGCCTTCTCCAGATCGCACGCCTCCTGGTCGGGGGTGGGTTCCACGGCGCCCTCCGGCAGCGACGCGAGCGCATCCGGCGACGCCGAGTCCATGTCGCCCAGGACGCGGTCGGGCGCCTGGCCCATCCGGAGCATCCAGTCCGCGGCCCCATCCGTGGCGATGCAGAGGTCGTGGGCCGCACGCAGCCGCGCCAGGGAGGCGTCCGATGGCGGCTCGCCGTTGGCGCAGATGAGGACGCGGGCGGCCGTGCAAGACCGGCTCACGCTAGTCGCAGCCCCAGTAGTACATCGATCCTGTTGCGGGGTTGATGTCGCCGCTCCGTCCGCCCGATGCGCAGACGACCTGCTGGTCGAAGGCGCCGGCGCTGACGGTGAACTTGGCGTGGCCGTCGATGAAGATCGCCGAGCCTCCCCGAGGGTGCCACTGCCGGTAGTAGTCCGGCGAGTAGCCGTAGCGCGGGTCGGTGAAGAAGGCCATCATGTCGTCCCGCATCATGCGCGTCTCGGCCGGCGCGACGAAGGAGGCGTCGGCCACAAGGTCGCTGCCGGCGTAGGGCTCATTGTTCTGGCTCGACTCGCCGGCCACGGTGCTGAAGCTGCCGTGGCAGAACCGGTAGCTGGACCCGTAGCATGCGTGGTAGGAGGCCAGTCCGGGGCAGCCGTAGGTGGCGTCGGCCACGGCGGGCCCGCCTGCGTCGTCCGGGCACCGGAAGATCTGACGGTTCCTGCCGTATGGGAGGATGAGCTCTTCCACGCCCTTGTGGCCGGGCCTGCCGGACGCCGGGTTGCTGTTGTAGGCGTAGAAGATGGGCATCGTCTCGTCGTAGTCCTGCACGTACATCCGCACCTGCAGTCCCACCTGCCGGCTGTTGGAGGTGCAACTGGTCTCCCGGGCGTTCTCGCGCGCCTGGGCGAAGACGGGGAAGAGGATCGCCGCCAGGATCGCGATGATCGCGATGACGACGAGAAACTCGATGAGCGTGAATGCGTTCGGCTTGTGTGACATTCCTTGTGCCTCCTCAGGAAGAGGCGGGTCCTCTGTTGGTCGTCGGACGCATGGCGCAAGAAAGGCACCGCGCACCGGCAACCTCCCGGAAAAGCGCGGCGCCTTCCGACGCCTCAGTATCGCTTCCCTCCGTCGGGATTACCCGCATCAGGTTCCAGGAGTTCCTCGTTTGGCACGAGGTCTCAGCCGGCCCATACCGGCACCCCCAGCGTTCATTCAGTTGTCGACCCGGCAACTCAGCGACCGGACTTACGACCTACTCTACCAGACGCTGCAGCTTCTCGGCAATGGCTTTCTTCGGCAGCGCGCCGACGATCTGGTCGACCATCTTTCCGTCTTTGAAGAAGAGCAGCGTGGGGATGGACATGATGCCGTACTTGCCCGCCACCTCTCCCTCGGTGTCCACGTCGACCTTGAAGACCTTCGCCTTGCCCTCGAACTCGGCGGCGACGGCGTCGACGTGCGGCGCGATCTGGCGGCACGGCCCACACCAGGTGGCCCAGAAGTCGACAAGGACGGGAACGGTGGACTGCAGGACTTCGGTCTCGAAGTCGGCGGACGTGACGGCTTTGGCGGCGCTCATGCAAGTACTCTCCTTAGATGGTCTGCCCTCGTTTCCGAGGGGTTATACGCTAACGGCTCCCGAGGAGTCAACCGGAACCGGTCACTCAGGCGACCAAACCCATGCTTCGGCCGACGCGGCCCATGGTCTGCAGGGCCTCATCGAGCTCCTCGAGGCTGTGCGAGGCGTTGGGCATGGTTCGGATGCGGGCCCTGCCCCGCGGCACGGTGGGGAAGACCACGGCCAACGCCAGCACTCCCTCGGCCATCAGCCTGCGCTGTAGCTCAAGGGCCTTCGCCTCGCTGCCGGTCATGATGGGCGTGATCGGGGTCTCCGTGACGCCGATGTCGAAGCCCATGGCCTTCAGGCCGCCCTGCCAGTGCCGCGTATTCGCCCAGAGCCGCTCGGTGAAGCTCGGGTCGGTCTCCATCAGGTCCAGCGCGGCTAAGATGGCTCCCGCCACGGCCGGCGGGTGGGCCGTGCTGAAGAGGAATGGCCGCGCGCGCTGCACGAGCCAGTCCCGGAGGAGCGCGCGGCCGGCGATGTAGCCGCCCATGACCCCAACCGCCTTCGAGAGCGTGCCCAGCTGCACATCGACGCGCTGGTGGACGCCGAAGTGGTAGGCGGTGCCGCGACCGCCGCCCAACACGCCGGAGCCGTGGGCATCGTCCACCATCACGGCCGCGTCGTAGCGCTCGGCAAGCTCCACGATGTCGGGCAGGGGCGCCACGTCGCCGTCCATGCTGAAGACGCCGTCGGTGATGATGAGCCGCTTCTCGGAGGCCTTGCAGCGCTGCAAGGCCTCCTCCAGCGAGTTCATGTCGCGATGCTTGTAGACGGGCCGTTGGTCGGACGGCAATCCTGCGAGGCGGCATCCGTCGATTATGCTGGCGTGGTTCAGTTCGTCCGAGATGATGGCATCGGCCTTGGTGATGATCGTGGGGATTGTGCCCGCGTTGGCCGTGAAGCCGGACTGGAACACGATGGCCGCCTCCACGTGCTTGAATGCCGCGATTCGGCGCTCCAGCTCCTGGTGAATCTCCATGGTTCCGATGATGGTCCGCACAGCGCCCGCGCCGGCCCCCCAACGCTCCACCGCCTCGATGGCGGCCTGCTTCAGCTTCGGGTGGTTGGCCAGGCCAAGGTAGGTGTTGGAGGCCAGGTTGATGACCCGGCGTCCCTCCACCGTGATGCTGCCGCCCTGCGGGGATTGGACCTCCACCAGCGGCTTGTACAGGTGCTGCTCGTGCAGCGCGTCCAGCTGATTGCCCAGCCAGTCGCCAAGCGTCTTGTTCACGGCACATCTCCTCGGAGCGGGGCCGCCCTGGTGGACCGCCCCGGCGATGCTACCTACCGACGTCCTCGTCTATGTACTCAAACTCGAAGCCCCCGATGGTGACGGTGTCGCCGTCGACGGCGCCCTCCAGGGCCAGCTTGCGGTAGACGCCCAGCCGTTCCATGGTGCGTTGCAGGCGAACCAGGGCGTACTCGTTCTCCAAGTCCGTGCGCCGGGTCAGCCGATCGAGCGCCTCGCCGGCAACGATCCAGGCGTTGGGCCCGCTCTTCTCGACGTGCCAGTCCTTCAGGTGCGCCGTTTCGGGTGGCCCGAAGTGGGCCACGTCGTCGGGTATGACGCCCGGCGTCGGGGCCGGGGTGGCCTGTAGGGCCTCCCACAGCGCGAAGAGCCACGGGCGCAGGCCCTGGTGCGTGGCCGCGGAGACGCAGAAGACGCGACATCCGCGCGCCTCCAGGTCCTGCGTGACCCGGGTCACCAGATCCTCGCTGCCGGCCACATCGACCTTGTTGAGAGTGACGATCTGCGGAGCCTCGGCCAGGTTCTCGTCGTAGGCGCGCAACTCGCGGTTCAGGACATCATAGTCCTCCAGCGGGTCGCGGTCGGTGAGGCCCGATACGTCGAGGACGTGGGCGAGCACGCGCGTACGCTCGATGTGGCGAAGGAACCGCAGCCCCAGACCCGCGCCTTTGTGCGCGCCTTCGATGAGTCCCGGCATGTCCGCCATGACGAACGAGCGACCGTCGTCCACGGCCACGACGCCCAGGTTCGGAACCAGCGTCGTGAAGGGGTAGTCCGCAATCTTCGGGCGCGCGGCCGATACGGCGGCGATGAGGGTCGACTTGCCCACGCTGGGGAACCCGATGATGCCCACATCGGCCAGCAGCTTCAGGTCCAGCCGCAGCTTGGCCGTGACGCCGGGCTCGCCCTTCTCGGCGAACCGAGGCGTCTGGCGCACGGCGGTCGCGAAGTGCGAGTTGCCCTTGCCGCCACCGCCGCCCTTGGCGACCACGAAGTGCATCACGGGCGGCGCCATGTCCACGACGAGTTGGCCGGTCTTCGCGTCATACACCTGGGTGCCTGGAGGGACGCGGAGGACGAGGTCCTGCCCGTTCTTTCCCGACATGTCCTTGCTCTGTCCGTCGCCGCCGCGGTCTGCGTGGTAGCGGCTCTTGTAGCGGAAGTCCAGCAGCGTGGAGAGGCTCAGGTCGATCTCGATGATGATGGAACCGCCCCGTCCGCCATCGCCGCCATTGGGGCCGCCCCGGGGAACGCATTTTTCGCGGCGAAACGAAACGGCTCCGTTGCCGCCGTCGCCGGCTTTGACATCGATCTCGACTTGGTCGACAAACATGGGTCTCGTTTCAGCGCCTGCCACCGTGGCGGCGCACAAACAAAGAAAGGGGTGACGCGCAAGCGTCACCCCTCTCGGAACCTGGCGCCTAGACTGCGGGCGCCGCTACCTCGGCCACCACCGCCGCTTCGTGCGGATAGACGCTGACCTTGCGGCTGCCCTTCGGCCCCTCGAACTTAACGGTGCCGTCCTTCAGCGCGAACAGGGTGTGGTCGCGGCCCAGCCCAACGTTCTTGCCGGGGCGGAACGGGGTGCCGCGCTGGCGAACGAGGATCGCGCCGCAACGCACCTCGTGCCCCGCAAACTCCTTCACGCCCAGACGCTTTGGATTGCTGTCGCGCCCGTTGCGCGAGCTTCCTACGCCCTTCTTATGTGCCATAGCAGAACTCCTTCTATGATGCGCCGGCCAAGGCCAAGGAGGGCTCTAGACCGTGATGGCTGTAACCTTCAGCTTCGTGTACGGCTGTCGATGGCCGTAATGGCGCTGCGTCCCCTTGGTCGGGCGGTAGGTGTAGCCGTGTATCTTCTTACCGAGGCCATGCTCCATGATCGTCGCCGTCACGGTGGCGCCCGGCACCACAGGCTGGCCGATCGTAACGCCGTCGCCGTCAGCGACCATGAGCACGTCCGTCAACTGCAGGGTTTCGCCGACTTCACCCGTGAGCTTCTCGACGCTGAAAACGGTCTTCTCGTTCACCCTGTACTGCTTGCCGCCTGTTCGCACTATCGCGTACACGTTGCCGTCCTCCATTCTCTACGCCGCCACGACCCTGTCTGGAGGGTCAATCACACAGGAGCGCTCCTCCGGCACGCCGGAGGAGCGCTCCCTGGCGACTTGGTGCGGCCGCCAACCTAGCGCAATGCCGCAGACAGACCAGTATTATGCGCTATCGAGCCGCTCCTGTCAACCGCGCGACGACATCGGAGCGCCTTCCGCGAAGGATCGGCGCACGCTGTCGATGCGCACCCTCAGTTTGGGCTGGTTGCACCGGGTTGTATCGTCCAGTGCGACAAGCATCCCGTCAGCCCAGCCCACGCACGCGGGCGCCTGCTCCAGGGCAGACTGCGTGATGGTGAGCTCGACCACCTGACCCCGCCGCGGACCGGCCAGGCGCCGGTCGAACTCCGCGATGGTGCCGGGGGTGATGGTGTGGGTCTCCACGTGCAGGTCATGCTTGCAGCGGACATAGACGGCCGCCCTGAGTTCGGACTCAAGCCGATCCACGTTGGAGCCCTGCTCCCCGACGAGGATCTCCGCCACCTCGGGGCTGCACTCCACCAGGAACGCTTCCTTGCCCGCCTTGGCCGAACGGACGGCCTGTTGCAGGGCGTGCTCCACCTGAATGGAGACGGTCTCCGGGCTCGAGACCTTGCCGCGCCCCTGGCAGTGCGGGCACGCGTCGGTCATGAAGCCGGCGAACGTCTCGGCCGTGCGCTTGCGGGTCATCTCCACCAGGCCCAGGGGGCTGATGTTGCTGATCTTGGTCCGGCTCCGGTCGCGGCTCAGTGCCGTTTCCAGGGTCTTGATGACCTGCTGCTTGTCGCGCGCGTTGTTCATGTCGATGAAGTCGATGACGATGATCCCGCCAATATCTCGGATGCGGAGTTGCCGTGCGATCTCGGCCGCCGCGTCCATGTTGGTGCGCAGGATCGTCTCGCCCAAGCTGTGGCCGCCCGTGAACTTGCCGCTGTTCACGTCGATCACGGTCAGGGCCTCGGTCTCGTCGATGATCAGGTAACCGCCCGACTTGAGCCACACCTTCCGGCGCAGGCTCTTCTCGATCTCCGGTTCAACGCCGAACTGGTCGAAGATCGGCGTCTCATCGGAGTAGAGCTGCAGCCGCCCGCGGAGCTTGGGCGACACCATGCCCAGCAGGTCGTGTGCCTTGGCGTATTCCACCGGGTCGTTGATGACCAGGCGGCTCACGTCCGACCCGAAGATGTCGCGCAGGGTCTGGTAGATCAGCGTGAAGTCCTGATGGATCAGCGCCGGCGCCCGCGTCTTCGCGGCGTGCCCGGTAATCTGTAGCCAGAGGTTCTTCAGGAACTCCTTGTCGGCCACCAGGTCGGCTTCCGGCTTGTCCTCGGCCTCGGTACGGATGATGATGCCGTAACCCGGCTCGCGCATCCGCTCGCCGATCTTCTTCAGCCGGTCACGCTCCGAGCCCTCGGTGATCTTCCGAGAGACGCCGACGTTGTCCGCATCGGGCATCAGCACCAGGTAGTGTCCCGGCAACGAGATCAGCGTGGAGACGCGTGCGCCCTTGGTGCCGCGCGGCCCCTTGGTAACCTGAACCAGGATATCCTGGCCGACCTTCAGCACCTCATTGATGCGCTGGCGGCGTCGGCTTCCGCGCCGAAGCAGCTTGGAGTTTCGTCCATGCCCGTCGCGGCCCTTCGCATCCGCATCGTTGTCGTCATCGTCGTAATCGTCCTGTGCCGCGGGCTCTGACGACGACTGCGTCGGCAGCACGTCGCCGACGTAGAGGAAGGCGTTGCGGCCCAACCCGATGTCCACGAACGCCGCGTCCATACCGGGTCGAATGGTGTCGACGCGCGCCTTGTACACGTTGCCGACGACGCGCTCTTCGCGCTCGACGTGCAGCTCTGCGAGCTTACCGTCCTCCAGCACGGCGATGCGCGTCTCGCGCTCGCCGACATCGATCAAAATCTGTTTGTCGATACTAAGTCACCTCCTTTCTGTCATATTTGGTCGTCTTCCGTCTCGTCTTGCTCCGGCGCCACGCCCGAAGGTGCGCTTCCGGAGCCGAAAAGCCGCGCCCGCACGATGGCGGCGACGCGGCACTCCGGCGCACGGGCCTCCAGCAGCGCGCCCAGTTCCGAGGGGCGCACGCCGCCGTTTTGACGCACTTCGACGGTGATCCGCACCGAGCCGGCTTCCGCCGATGCGGCGTGGAGGAACGGGCGGGCGTCGAACGCGATGATGCGCCGGTCCTTCTCGCGCGTCACGGGCAACGTCTCCGCGCCCATCAGCGCCTCGGCGCCGGCTTGAGCCGCCTCGTGCGGACCGCGCACCGCCATGACGTACTCGGCCCGATCGTATTCGGCGAGCACAGACCCCGCGGTGGAGGTACCCATTGCCTCGGCGTTCAGGATTTCGAACCCGGACGGGAGGACCGAGTTGAGGCCGTTGCAAACATCCTGTGGCGTCGCGGTCCCGCTCAGGAGCACAACCGCAGCCTCCCGGTCGCCCGTGACGCCCACGGGTAGCGGGCTGGCGAAGGCGAGGCGGATGCGTGGGTTGTAGCCCTCGGTGTAAGCTACCGGGAGGTCGGTCCGGCGGAACGCGCGCTCGAATGCGCGCATCACGTCCAGATGGCCCAGCCAGCGAGCCGGCTCGAGCTTACGGTAGCGCAGCAGAACAGCGGCGGGCCTGGCGGCTCCGTCGCGCGAGGGAAGGGCTTCTACACCGGCGCCGGCGATGGTCAGCGGAACTCCTCGGTGACCCCAAGGGGAAGGACCGGAGCGCGGGATGTCGACCTCCGGTCCGAGGTCGGATATTATGATACCCGCGCCGCCCCATGCGCCGCCGTCTGAATCGCGGCTCGTACGCCGACCCCATTGCATACGGCCCATCGGAGTCACCCATGTTCATCCGGAAGTTGCGTCGCCTTGCCTTCGCCGCGGTCGTCGCCGCTCTCGCCGCGCATGCCGCCTCCGCGCCGGCGGCGACGCTCCAAGACCGCGTCGCACGGCTACTGGCATCGCCGAACCTGGCGGGCGGCATCCAGGGCGTGGTGGTCCGCTCGCTGCGCACGGGCAGCGATCTGGTCAGCGTCAACGCCGACCTGCGCTTCATGCCGGCCAGCAATATGAAGCTCGTAACGTCCGGCGCCTACCTCAGCCTCGTGGGGTTGCAGACGCCCTTCAGGACACGCGTCGTTACGACCGCCGGATTGGATGAGCGGGGCGTCCTGCGCGGGGACATGGCGCTGGTGGGCGGCGGCGACCCGCTGCTCGACACCGCGGCGCTCAAGGGGCTGGCGGAGGCCGTGAAGCGCGCCGGCGTGAGCGCCGTCACGGGTCGCATCATAGGCGACGCCTCGGTCTTCGAGGAGCAGCGCTACGGCGACGGCTGGTCTTGGGACGATATGCCCTACTACTACTCCGTCCCCGTGACGGGCCTCAACGTCAATGAGAACGTGGTTCGCGTGGCAGCGCTGCCCGGACGGCGCACCGGGGACCGCGTGCAGGTGACGAGGGCCCTGGCGCCGCCCTGGCAGAAGGTGCGCGTCTCGGCCCTGACCGGCGCCAAGGGCTCCGCGTCGTCGCTCAACATCTGGCGCGAACTGGTGCACGACGTGGTGCGCGTGGACGGCGCGTTGGCGCTGGAGGCCCCGGAGGCCGATCGGAAGCCCGAGCCGATCTCCGTGGAGGATCCGCCCCGCTATGCCGCCTGGCTCTTCCGCAAGTGCCTGGTCGAGGCCGGCGTGGAGGTGTCCGGGGGCTGGGTTGCCGGTCGCGCGCCCGATAACGGTCGTCCGCTGGCCGAGCATACCGGCGCCGCCGCGGCCGACCTGATGAAGAGCCTGAACAAGCCTAGCGATAACCTGGTGGCAGAGTGTCTGTTGCGCCAGATCGGCCGCATGAAGGGCAAGGCGGGTTCGGCCGTGGCGGGCCGCACAGCGGTGGCCGAGTGGCTCAAGTCGATCGGGGTCGCCGACCGCGACGTGGCCATGTTCGACGGCTCGGGCCTGTCCCGTCAGGATCTAGTGACGCCGCGCGCCATCGTGACGCTGCTTGGGCACATGCGCGCCGCGCCGGCGGCGTCGGCGTTCGTCGACTCGCTGCCGATCGCCGGGGTGGACGGTTCGCTCCGCAACCGCATGAAGGGAACGCCCGCCCAGGCCAACTGCCACGCAAAGACGGGCTACGTCATGCACGCCAGTTCGCTGTCGGGCTACGTGAACGCTGCCGACGGTGAGCCGCTGGTCTTCTCCATCCTGATGAACCACCACAACGCCCGCAACGCCCAGGCCATGGCCGTGCAGGACGAGATCGTGCTGGAACTGGCGCGCGCCACGGGGCTGGGAGGCCTGTAGCCCCCCGGATCAGGCGATCTCGAGCATCCGCTCCAGTGCGGCCCGTGCGTGGGGCTTCACGTCCGGCGGCACCGCGACGCGGTTCACCACGCGCCCTTCTGCCAGGTTTTCCAGCACCCAGGCCAGGTAGCGCGGGTGGATGCGGTACATGGTGGAGCAGGGGCAGACAACCGGATCGAGGCAGAAGATGGTGCGGTCGGGGAAGCGCTCGGCGAGGCGATGCACCAGGTTGATCTCGGTACCGACCCCCCAGACGCTGCCCGGTTCCGAAGCGGTGATCGCCGCCACGATGGCCTCGGTCGAGCCGTTGAGGTCGGCTGCTTGCACCACGTCCAGCGTACATTCGGGGTGGACGATGACCTGGACGCCGGAGTGTGCCGCCCGCGCCTGCTCGATCTGCTCCACGGTGAAGCGCATGTGGACGGAGCAGTGGCCTTTCCAGAGGATCAGCGTCGAGGCGGCGAGCCGTTCGGCCGTGTTGCCGCCGACGGCCAGGGCGGGGTCCCACATGGCCGTGTCTTGATGGGCGTCGAGGCCCATGGCCACGCCGGTGTTCCGCGCCAGGTGCTGGTCCGGGAAGAAGAGCACGCGGCGGCCCTGTGTCAGGGCCCACTCCAGCACCTGTCGTGCGTTGGACGAGGTGCAGCAGGCGCCACCATGCCTCCCAACGAACGCCTTGATGGCGGCGGTGGAGTTCACGTAGGTGACCGGCACCACGTCCGCTGTACCGCCGTTGGCATCGATCTCGCTCCAGGCGCGCTCCACCTGGCCGATGCCCGCCATGTCCGCCATGGAGCAACCCGCGGAGAGGTTGGGCAGGATGACCGTCTGGTCGTCCGACGTGAGTATGTCCGCCGACTCGGCCATAAAGTGGACGCCGCAGAAGACCACCGTGGGCCACGAGCCCGAGGCGGCCACGCGGGAGAGCTTGAAGCTGTCACCGATGTGGTCTGCCCAGCGGATGATCTCGTCGCGCTGGTAGTGGTGCCCGAGGATGACCACGGAGTCGCCCAGCGCCTTCCGCGCCCCGGCGATGGCGTCGGCGGCCTCGGCGGGCGAGAGGCCGGAGTAGTCGGGCGGAAGGGGTGGCTGGAACATGGCTAGCTCCTGTCGGCGCCGCCGGCCCCACCGGCGGGGCGGCATCGCTCGATCTCAACGCCGGCCAGGCGGGCGGGCGTCGGCATGGGCGGGTTCAGCTTGGCCACGCGGAGCCTCACCCGATTGCAGCCGTCCAGTTTCAGCAACTGCTGTGCCAGCCGTTCGGTCAGCGTCTCCACCAGCCGATAGGGCGTGCGGCAGGCCTCGTCCACGAGGGTTTGCGCGACCAGGCCGTAGTCGACGGTCTTGGCAAGGTCGTCGTCCAGGGCCGCGGGCCGCACGTCGAGCCAGAGCGACACATCGGCCGTGAACCGGTGACCCACGCGCCGCTCCTCGGCGGAGACGCCGTGGTACGCATAGAACTCAATGCCTTCTACGAAGACGCGATCCGGTTCGGCGCTCATCGAAGCGTTGCCCTGTAGAAACAACAAGCCGCGCACCCCAGGGGGCGCGCGGCTGAGGGGGATGGCTCCCCGTGGTAGATTCGAACTACCAACATTTCGGTTAACAGCCGAACGCTCTGCCATTGAGCTAACGGGGAACGGTGGTGGTGACCCACGACGTGGGGATTATACCCCGCCCCCGTGCGGGGCTGTCAACGCTTGCGGCAGGCATCGTGCGGCGCGGCTTCGTCCATGGTGGCTCGGGCCTCCGTGCCCGGGTCCGCCGTGGCTGGGGCGCACCAATGGACTCGATCCGGCACGCGCGGCGGCGGCGGTCTGTGGCATGGTCCTCGCCGGTTGCGCTACCGCCGTAGGATCATGGGTATGAGCTGCGCCAGCACGATCTTGGCGATGATGGCCACGGGGTACATGCCGGCGAACGCCACTGCCTGCGAATCAGTGTCGGCCAGGGCCGTGGCCGCGCTCAGGCCGGGGGAACTGGTCATCACGCCGCCCAAGGCCCCGGCGGCCGTGAGCAGGTTCCACCTGAGCACCCGAAGCATCATGAAGAGCGCCGTGCCCACGCCCACCAGCGTCACCGTCGCGCCAGCTAGCACTATTTGCGGCCCCGCCTCGCGCACGACGGCCGCGAAGTGCTGCCCGGCCTCCAGCCCGGCGCCCGCCAGGAAGATGACCAGCCCCAGTTCACGGGCCAGCAGCTTGGCGGCCGTGGGCACATAGACGCGCCATTTGCCGATGTGCCCGAAGTGGCCCAGCGCCAGGGCGACGATGAAGGCCCCACCGCCTGCGCCCAGTCGCGTCTGCAGTCCGCCCGGCATGGGCAGTGGCAGCATCCCGACCACGGCGCCCAGCGCGATGCCGAGCACGAAGGGGACCAGGCTGGTCTCGTCCAGCCGCCGCTCCTCCTGCCCGACGGCCTCCTGGAAGGCCGCCACGCCGGACCGTGCGCCGACCACGCGCAGCGTGTCTCCCGGCTCGATCTCCAGGCTCCCGGCGGGCGTGAACTCCAGCCCCTCGCGGCGAACGCGTGTGACCACCACGCCGTAGGCGCTGGCGGGGTCGAGGTCGCCCAGCCGCTTGCCGAAGGCCGCGGGCCGGCTCACCACGATGTCCTCGGCCGTGACGACGCCGGTGGGATCATCCATTGGCTCTTCCACACGCGCTCCCAGCACCGCCTCCAGCTTGGCGTGCTCGGTTTCCACCGCAACCGCCATGATAACGTCGCGCAGTTGGATGGTCAGCGCCGGGGTCACGGGCACCACCGTCCCCTCACGCTTGAGCCGTGAGTAGGAGGCGTCGACCAGCTTCGCGTTTTGCAGTTGCGCCACGGTGCGGCCGGCTACGTTGGGGTTCGTGACGCGGTACGCCACGGCGCGCAGCGAGGGCGAGAGGACCTCGGCGTCCGAGCGGGCTTGCACTATCGCCTGGGCCACCGGCGTGCGGAGGAGAGCCGGCAGCAACTGCACCAGCAGCACCACGGTCAGCGTGGAGAACGGGTAGGCGATGCCGTAGCCGACGGAGGCCTGGCTTACGTCGCCGGGGAAGAGCGACCCCGCGATGTCGCGGACCGCGGCAAGCGCCGGAGTGCAGGTGAGCGCACCCGTGAAGACGCCGCCCGCCAGCGTGGGCCGGATATGCAGCGCCATGGCCAGGCCCAGCGTCGTCAGGCTCGCGGCGCCGATGGAGACTGCCGCCACGCTGAAGTAGGCCTTGCCCCGCCGTCGGTACACGCTCAGGAACTGCGGTCCGGCTTGCAGGCCCACCGGGTAGACGAAGAGGAGCAGGCCGAGATCGGTGAGCACTCGGGGCAGCGTGAGCATCTCAGGCTGGGCGGCCAGCCAGTCGGCGGGCAGGTACTGGCGGCAGTGTCCCACAAGCAGCGCGACGAAGAGCACGCCGGACGCGCCGAGCGACACGCCGCGGAACCGGAGCGATCCGGCCCAGGCGCCGACGCCGATGATTGTGAACAGCGCGAACAGGGGAGATGTTAGGAGTTGGGCTGGTAACCCTGGCATATGGCATGGGACGGCGGCGCGCGGCCCTAAGTGCGAGGCTTCCCGCGCCGCCTGTCCCATCATGGTACCCCCGGCGCGCTACGGGGCTGCGGCGCCCTCCAGCAGCCACGCCTCGGAGAAGACGGCGTGCCTGATGGCTGAGCCGCCGCTTGCGGGGCCGTACCGGTAGGTGGCGTGAAGTGAGCCGTTCCTGGCCTGGATGATCGACGGGTAGCCGTAGGAGCCGGCGGCCGGCCCCGGCTCGTCGCGCTCGAGGTACCGGGCCAACTTCCACGTGCGGCCCTCATCCTCGGAGAGGTGGACCGCCAGCCGGTGGCGGCCTGATTCGGTATCGTTGTTCACCAGGATCCAACGCCCGCTGGTCAGCCGTATCGCCTCAAGGCCCGCGCCCGGGTCCGGCACGTCGATGTCGCGCGGGGTGGTCCACGTCACGCCCTGGTCGGCTGACTCGGCGGCCATGACGCGCTGGGGCGGCGGTCCGTTGTCGCGGAAGTAGGCCGCCAGCGATCCGTCGCGCCGCTCAACCACGCTGGGCTGCACCGCCCCGGCCGCGACGATGGGCCGGCTGCAGCTCCATGTGCGGCCCTGGTCATCGGAGAGGGCCATCATGGAGAAGTCGAAGCCGTCGGAGTAGAGCGGCAGGATGATGCGTCCCGAGCGAAGCGTGGTGGGGTGTGCGCGCGGCATCCAGCCCAGGCGCACCGAGAGCTTCCGTTCTGCCTTCTCGCGCACGTCGGCAAGGTAGCCGTCCAGCTTGGCACGGTCCTCGGGCCCGGCCACGGCGCGGTAGTGCTCCCAGACGCCCGGTAGCGCGGCCTTCACCTGGGCGCCGAACGCCTCATCGGGCTTCAGCAGCACGACCGCCCGCATATCGAAGGCCGGCGAGCCGCTCCGCTGCATGAAGCGCGAGGCGTCCCACTGGTTCAGGAGGGCCGACTCCCACTGGTTGTCGATGATCGTGGGCCAGAAGAGCAGCAGCCGCTTGTCCCGGGTGATCGTCATGCAGGGGTTGCAGTCCGGGAATCCGCGCGTGTCGGCCATGAGGAACGGGGCGCTCCACTTACCGGTGGAGGGGCTGAAGCGGGCGCCCATGATGACGACGTCGTCGGCGGTCCGCTCGCCTGAGCCCCGGTACCAGCAGGCCAGTAAGCGGCCGTCCGGACACTCCACGACGCAGCTGCCGTGGTTGTGCTTCGGCTCGACCTGAGCGATCAGGTGGTACCGGGGCGGCGCTGCGGCCGGCTGGGCGGGGGCAAAGGCGAGCGGCATCGAATCCTCCTACAGGACGGCTTCCAGTTCGGCCAGCCGCACATGCTTGCCTGTGGCGGCCGCGTGGTCGAGGGCGAGGCAGACCTCGTGGGTCTTTACGGCGTCGGCGAGGTTCACGTGCGACTCCTTGCCCGTGAGGATGCAGTCGACGAAGTGGTCAACCTCGCCTTCGAACGGGTGGTGCGTCACGTCGCCGCTGTCGGGGCGGATCGTCGGCGTGTCCATCCAGCCGGTCTGCCCCGCGAAGAACTCCTTGGCGAAGATGCGATTGTCGCGGATGGCGCCCTTGTCGCCCAGCAGGTCGATGTTCAGCGCGTAGGGGCACTGGACGTCGAAGCTGGCCGAGACCTTGGCGATGGCGCCCGAGGCCATCGTCAGGATGCCCACAAGGTTCGTGTCGTACTCGTAGTCCGGGTTGATCTTGTTGGAGTAGGCGGCGACCTCCACCACCTCGTCGCCCGTCAGGTACCGCAGGGCATCGACGGCGTGGCAACCCGCCGAGAGCAGCACGGAGCCGGCGATCTCCTTCTTCACGTTCCATTCGTACTGCCGGTACTGCGGCCCGATGTTGTGCCAGTAATCGACCTCGGCGTAAAAGACCTTGCCGATGGCCTCCTTGTCCATCATGCTGCGGATCCACATGAACTCGGGGTTCCAGTGGAGCACGAAGCTGACGACGGTCCTGACGCCCGACCTGCGCACTGCCTCGGCCATGGCCCGCAGCGAGGCCAGGTCGTTGGCGGCCGCCTTCTCGATGAGCACGTGCTTGCCGGCGCCGGCGGCGGCGATGGTCTCGGTCGGGTGCTGGTTCGGCGGCGAGCAGAGCGAGATGGCCTGCACGTTCGGATCGGAGGTCAGGTCGCCGTAGTCCGAGACGATGCGCACATCGCCCAGTCCCATCTCTGATGCAATCCGGCGGGCCGCGTCAGGCCGCCGGCTGCAGAGCGCGGTGACCTGCGTGGCGGGGTTCTTCATGTAGGCCCGGATGTGCTCGGTCGAGACCCAGCCCAGGCCATGTACGGCGACTCCCAGCGTGTCTGCCATAGTCGTCCTCCTTCTCCCGACGCCCGCGTGCGATGCGCGCCGCGGTGCGCCGGAGTTGCTTCATGTTTCGCCGCGCCGGGCCGCCTCTCCTCTGTCTGGTAGACTCAGCCGTGGCCATGCGGCGCCAAACCGGCCTAGATGGAGCGAAACCTTGGCGGATTTGCCTTCGCGCACACTCGATGTCCTGCGCCAGTTGCGGGCGGCGTACCCTCGGACCCCCTTCCTTGCGCTGGGGCAGACGATCTGGTGGGACGAACCCATGAAGGCGTCACTTCTCGCCTGCCTGCAGCATGCCGATCTCGGCGGCGCCATGGTGCTGGGCGTGCACGACACGGACTACTTCGCCAAGGCCCTGCTCGGCGGCGCGTCTGCGACCGGCTTCGAGTTGGTGCCGCACAACGACGGCTCCACACGCGACCTCTGGTCGGCCGCCGGCGAGATATCGCGGCTCTTCGGGGCGGAATGCGTGCCTACCCGCCACGACCTGCTGCGCCACGGCGTGCCGCTCCGCAGGCTGGCCGGACGGGCCGAGTCGCCGGGCGCCTTCGTTGACGAGGTGACCGAGGCCTGGGGCTGGCGCGGCCTGGTCTACACCGGTTCCCGCGACGTGCTCGTGCGCGATATCCGTCTGAAGGACGTCGGCCCGGCCCTGAAGCAGCTCCTCGACTACGGCTTCCACGGCACGCTGGAGTGCCTGCCCGAGGAGCGTCGTCCCGCCGCCCGGCAGTTGGCTGACGGCCTGCTGGCCCGGTGCGGCGAGTTCTGCCGGACCAGGCCCGACGCAACGCTCACCGACCTCTACCGTTACGGCTATCCGATCCTGTTCGAGATGATGCTTGGCCGCGCACCCGCCAACGTAACGGTTACGGCGACGTCGGAACTGCTGGAGTTCAGCCCGGCGCAGGTAGCCTCCCCTCGGTGGCGGCTCCTGGATGCGTTCCTGCGGCCGGCCACGCGGGCGGCGGCGCGATGGGCCTATAACACGGCGGTGGCCGGCTCGGAGATGTATGGGCTGGACCAGTTCGGCCTGGGGGCGCTACCCTTTGACGCCGTGGCGCCGGGCGTGGGCCGCGGCACGCTGCGGGTCACCCGCCGCGCCGTCCACATCGACGCCCGCAAGCCCGTCCGCATTCGTACAGAAAAGCCTATAGAGTCCGCTGACGAGCTTGCGGAGCTCCTGGAGCGCCACTTCGGGCCGGGCGTGGTGGTGGTGGGGAAGGCCGTAACGCTGGTCCTGATGCTCGCGGCCGAGCATATGTTCGTCTTCAACGAGGAGGGCTCGGCCTACGTGTGCCGCACCCGCAAGCTGAACCACCTGCTGCGCGAGGCCGGGATCGTGGTGCCTGTCCACCCGCTCTTGAGGCTTCGGTATGCGACGTGGGATGCCCTGGGTGGCGTCGACACATCGTTCAACCTGCCGGACCACATGGCTTCGGCATTCGGGGCGCCCGTCGTCACGGCCGCGCGGTTCGCACAGGGCTGGCGGCCGGCGCTCGATGGGCAGAAGGCGCTGATGGAGAAGCTGAAGCGCACTCGGAAGCCCCGGAAGCTGATGGCCTTCCTGGAGGCGAGCGAGGGGGCGCAATGGACCGAGAGGATGCGCGAGTACGACGAGGCCGCCCGTCAGCTCATGGACGTCTCCGCGGTGGCCGAGGCCGTCCGCGCACGCCTCCGCGCCTTGCATGAGCGTTGCCGACAGGTGCGCCGCGAACTCGACACCACGCAGCTACTGATGGGTGAGCACTTCCGATCAACGGCGCTCTGGACCGATGAGGCCGTGGCCGCCCGGAACGACTACAGCGCCTCCATCGCCCGCCTCATCGCGCACCGTAACGCCCTGCGTGCGGATATTGCCAAGCATCGCCGGGCGCTGATGGACCTGGAGCGCGGCCCCATGCCCGTGGCCGCGCGCCGGGCCATGCGGGTCATAGAGGACCAGGCCGAGCTCGCCCGGCTACGGCTTGTGCGGGGAGCGTTGATGATGACGCGTGGAATGGTACATGCGCAACACAGGCCCGCAGCTTGGTGGTTCCCTATGGCCGACCCGAGCGGGAAGTGGTTCGGAGCGACGGTGGCGTCCTTGGACGCCTATACGGAGGCGCTGGTCTAGGCTTCCAGTTCGTCGGGTAGCGCCTGGCGGCCGGCTCGGGCGCGAATCGCGGCGATCTCGCCCTCCTCGACGGCACGCTCGAACGAGCGGAAGCCGGCGAGGCGGAACCCGTGCCTGTCGCATATCTCACTGATCTCGGCGACCTGACCCACACTTACATCCTTACCCAGCGTGAAGCTCTCCATGCGCCCCTCCAGCGTCAGGGCCATGGTTTCCGACATGCAGGCGTAGGCCGTGCCGGGCGGGAAGCCGAAGCTGAAGTGACGGCCTGAACTGAGGCTGGTGCATGCCACCGGGCCGGGCACCTGCACGACGCCGCCCTCGATGATGAGCACATCGTCGCGCTCGCGCGCCACGCTTACGCTCACGTCCCTGGGCCGCGCAACGTCGCAGACGACGGCTCCGCGCTTGATATGCCGGGGCTGGACGATGGCCTCCGCAGCGCTGCTGACCGCGATGACGATGTCGGCGTCGCGCAGGCCCGCGGCGATGTCAGTGGTCTGGGTCACCTGCGCATGGGCGCCCGGCGCAAGCCGCTCCTGCAGAGCCGCCAGCTTGTCCGTCGAGCGTCCGATCAGGACCACATGCGCAACGTCCCGCGCCAACACCTCGGCGCAGGTGGCGCCCACGGAGCCGGTGGCCCCGATGACTGCGGCGGTGGCCTCAGAGGGCCGGATGCCCATCAGGCGGGCGCCGCGCTCGGCTCCGCGGAGGGCGGTGGCCACTGTATAGCTGTTTCCCGTCGTCACGGCGATGGAGAGCCGTTTGGCGAGAGTGATCCCGCCGTCGCCGACCACCGAGGTGAACGCGCCAAGGCCCACGAGGCCGCAACCCAACTCCTCGGCAATGTGGCCGCACTTCTCAAGCTTGTCGTAGATTTGCTCGACCGGCAAGGTGAGGAACTGGCGCGGTGTGAAGGGGCACGCGATGAACCAGCCCTCGGTCTCGGCGCCGGTGGCCGACCGAATGCCGGTGATGTGGGCTACGGCCATGGGATCGCGCTTGGCGAAAACCCACTCGACGGCGCGCTCGGGCAGCAGCTTGGCGATGGGGTACCGCCGCGCGACGTCCCGCCGTGCGTTGAGGGGATGGATGATGAATGCGAACTTGCCCATGGTTGGACGGAACGGGGGTGGCTGGCAGCGACGCCTTGGAGCCTGCCGGTCCTATACCTCCAGCGATTGGACGCTCGGCGTCCAGCCCAGACGGGTCAGTGTACCCAGATAGTCCTCAGTGGTCAACTCGGTCGGCCGCTTGCCCAGCACGGCCACCAGCGCCGCCTCCATCACGTTTGTGGCGAAGGCGACGCCACCGATCTCCGGCGTGGTGGTGATGAGCAGCTTGGCGCCGCGCCGGCGCAGGAGCTCGGTTTCGTCGGCCCGGCTCGACTGGGTGAGGATGATCTTGCCGTCCAGCCGCTCGGGCATGTAGCGACGGATGATATGCCAGTCGCCGGCGATGATGTCGGCCTCGGCGAAGAGGCCCCCGTACTTGGGCGTGTTCCGGTCCTGCTTCTCTCCGGTGGGATAGAGCCACGAGATGGGCATTCGCACCACCAGGGGCAGCGCGACGGCGGCCAGCCGCTGCAATCCGGCCCAGCTTCGGACGGCGATGGGGATGCCGAGGCCGAAAGCCAGGTCGCCGAAAGCGATGGAGCGCGCCCGGCTCGCCAGCGCCTCGGCCATGCCGAACCGGTCCACGCCAGCCACCAGCAGCACGCGCAGCTGCCCGAAGTCCACTATGCCCTGGTCCTGCAGGTAGGCGACCGTGGCGCGCTCCAGCGTGTGCTTGAGGCCGCTGCCGTCGACCCATGGCGTGATGCGGGCGGGCTCCATCAGCGCCAGCGTCTCGCGGAAGGCGTAGCGGCGCGTGCCGGCGTGGAGGTAGGCGTCGGTCCCGCCGACACCGAAGCAGTCCACCTTGCCGTCCAGCTCGGCGAGGATGGCCCGGTACCGCTCTTTGCTGCCGTCGGTCCCGCGTCGCTCAATGGTGAGCGGGACGCCCAGCATCTCGGTCTGGACCGTCTTGTCGCGCCTGGAAGTGCCCAGGCTCACGCTCACGACTCGCTTCATCTCGGGCATGGTGGTGGTCTCCCTGCTACTGCGTGGCGCCCAACGCCTCGCCGCGCTGGGAGGCCTCCTCCCAGGACGCCATGGCCGCTTCCAGGCGGACCTGGACATCGGCGTGGTCTTGTGAGAGCTTCACGATGTCGTCCTGCGGCGTCGGCGTAGAGAGCGTCTCCTCGATCCGCAGGAGCAGGTCCTCCAGCTCGGCCACCAGCCCCTCGGCGCCGGCGATGTCCTTGAGGGCCTGTCGGCGTGCGCGCGATAGCTCGAACGAGTTCATGCCGTGCGTGGCCGAGGGCTTTTCGGGCTCCGGCGCGGCGGCCCTCGCCGGTGTGGCGGCGGCCTCGGCCTCCTGCTCGCAGGCTGAGCGGAAAGTGGAGTAGGGGCCGTCGAAGAGCCGCGCCGATCCGCGTGCGATCTCGAGCGTCAGGTCCGTGACGCTGTCGAGCAGATAGCGGTCGTGGGAGGCCAGGATCAGGGTTCCGCCATACTCGGCCAGCATCTCCGTGAGGGCGTGCCTGGCGGCGAGGTCGAGGTGGTTGGTCGGTTCGTCCAATACGAGCAGGTTCGGCTCTGCGAGGACGAGCTGCGCCAGCACAAGCCGGTTCTTCTCCCCTCCAGAGAGCGCACTGACCCTTCGGCCGACATCGTCGCCGGTGAACAGGAACCTCGCCAGGAACCCGCGCGCCTCGCCCGGGGTCAGTGTGGAGACGCCCTGGATGGTCTCCAGCAACGTCAAGTCGCCGTTCAGGTCCGAGGCCTCCTGGGCGAAGTATCCCACGCGTACTCCGGCACCCAGCCGAACGGAACCGGCTGTGGCCGCCTCCAGGCCGAGCATGGTGCGCAGGAAGGTGGACTTCCCGGAGCCGTTCGGCCCCACGATGCCGAGGCGCTGCCCGCGCTCCACGAGCAGGTTCACATCCTGGAAGAGCGTCCGCTCTCCGAACCCCTTGGCGAGACGGTCCACGATGACGACCTCTTCGCCGCTCCGGTTGCGCTCGTTGATCTTGAGGCGCAGTTCCTTGGCGGCGGGCGGGCGGGTGACGCCGTTGCGCCGAATCTTGTCAGCCGCCTTCAGCCGGCTCCACGCCATGTTCCGGTTCTGGCCGGCCTTGTTGCGCCGCCAGAAGGCCTCCAGCCGCTCGATCTCCTGCTGCTGCCTGCCGAAGGTCTCCTCCTGCAGTCGCCGTTGTTCGGACTTCTGCTCCCAGTAGGCGCTGAAGTTGCCGGTGAAGAAGCTGATGCGCGATCCCTCGATCTCGGCCACCGTACGCACGGTCTGGTCCAGGAAGTAGCGGTCGTGGGAGACCAGGATCACGGCGCCGCCGAAGTCGCGGAGAAAGCCCTCCAACCACTCGGTGGCCTGCAGGTCCAGGTGGTTCGTCGGCTCGTCGAGCAGCAGCACATCGGGTCCGCTCAGCAGGAGGCGGGCCAGCGCCAACCGTGTCTTCTCGCCGCCGGAGAGCGAGCAGGTCTTCTTGTCGTGGGTCTCGCGGGGAAAGCCCATGCGCTCGAGCACGACCCCGATGTCCCGCAGGTTGTCGTAGCCGCCCATGGCGTCGAACCGGTCGCGCAGGAGGCCGTACTCCTCCATGGCGGACTCGACGGAGGCGGCGTCCTGGACGCGCTCGCCGTGGGCCATGGCGTGCTCCAGTTCGCGGAATCTTCGCTCCATGGCCAGCACGGGCGCGAAAGCATCCTCGGCCTCCTGGTAAACCGTGCGGCCCCGCTCCACCATCTGCTCCTGGCGCAGGTAGCCCCGGCGAATGCCACGCGCGAACGTGGCCGAACCGCGATCGGGTTCCAGGTCCCCGTTCAGGATGCGTAGCAGCGTGGTCTTGCCCGTGCCGTTGCGTCCCACGAGGCCGATCTTCTGCCGCCACTCGAGTCGAAACGAGACGTCCACCAGGATGGGCGTGGCGCCGTAGAACTTCTCGATTTCGCGGACGGTCAGCAGGCTCATGGCGGCGCTATTGTACCTGCGGCCCGCGACGGCGCCGGGGCGGGCCAACGCGGGCGGTTCATGTATAATGGTGAGGTTCGATGGAAGATCTCAGCGGGCAGGCCGTATGTGCGCCTGCATCGCGATGGGGAGGTGTGCCGTGCCGAACACTGTTGTCGTGGGTGCGCAATGGGGCGACGAAGCCAAGGGCAAGGTCGTCGACTATCTAGCCGAGCGCGCCGGCATGGTGGTGCGGTACGGGGGCGGAAACAACGCCGGCCACACCGTCACAGTGGAGGGCGCCACCTATAAGTTCCACCTCGTGCCCTGCGGCATTCTGCATGGCGGGGTCGTCTGCGTGATCGCCGACGGCGTCGTCGTCGACCCAGAGGTTCTGGTTCAGGAACTGCACGGCCTCGCGGCCCAGGGCGTGAGCGTCGCCAACCTGCGCATCTCCGCCAACGCGCATGTGATCATGCCGTACCACAAGGAGTTCGACAGGCTGGAGGAGGCCGCCAAGGGCTCCTCCGCCATCGGCACCACGGGACGCGGCATCGGACCAGCCTATGCCGACAAGGCGTCGCGCATCGGGGTGCGGATGCATGACCTGGTCGATGAAGCCCGCCTCCGCAAGGCGCTGGACCGGGTGAAGGAGCAGAAGAACGCCATCCTGACGCGCGTGCATGGCGCCGCCGCGCTGGACTTCGAGGATATCGCGCAGTCCTACGCGGCCCTCGGCGCCGAGCTGCGGCCCTACGTCTGCTCCACCGCGTACCTGGTGGGCGAGGCGGCTGCATCCGATGCGGGCGTCGTGTTCGAGGGCGCCCAGGGAGCCCTGCTGGACCTCGACATGGGCACCTATCCCTTCGTCACCTCCTCGCATCCGCTTGCCGGAGGCGCCTGCCTCGGCACCGGCGTCGGCCCGACCCGCATCGACGCCGTTCTGGGTGTCGCCAAGAGCTACACCACCCGAGTCGGCGCAGGCATTTTCCCCACGGAGCTTGAGGACGAGACCGGCAGCTACATCCGCGAGCGCGGTCACGAGTACGGCACCACCACGGGCCGTCCCCGCCGCTGCGGCTGGATCGACACGGTCGTGCTCCGCTACTCGGCCATGGTTAACGGCCTCACCTGCCTCGCGCTGGGCCACCTGGACGTGCTCAGCGGTCTCGACACAGTGCGTCTGGCCACTGCCTACCGCATCGATGGCGAGGTGACCGACAAGATGCCCGTGGACCTGGTCTCGCAGGTGGGCCTCACGCCCATCTACGAGGAGATGCCCGGGTGGTCCGAGGACGTGAGCGGCGTCACCCGGTTCGAGGACCTGCCCGAGGCGTGCCGCGCCTACGTGCGACGCGTTGAGGAACTGGTCGGCGTGCCCGTCGGCAGCGTGAGCGTTGGCCCTGGCCGCGAGCAACTCATCGTCCGCACCGGGGTCTTCCCAGGCGCGTAGCCCCGCCCCAGCCCGGCAGTAAGCGATGAGGCGCCGAGTGCCGGTGGGCCCGGCGCCTCACTTCATCTACTGTGTGCAGCGCTTGCTGGTGCGGGCACGTCGTACAAGCAAGCCGATTCAGCCGCGGCATGCGCGCGAACCGGCGGCGCTCCCTTCTCGAGTGCAGCGGCTGCATAGGCAAGCACGCTTTCCGCAAGACGCTCTACCGATACGCCCTGGGCGTCGGCCGACCGGCTCAAGCTATCGACCACGTAGGCCGGAACCGATAGCGTGCAAGCGGCAGTGTCGGGGGCCGGTTCTTCGGCGCCATCACCGATACCCGTGCCGACGGTCCTGACGCCCAGCACCAGTCCCCTTGCCCGCAGCACTGCCGCCACCGACCGTAGCTCCGGGTTGCCGTCCCTGCGCAGCATTCGGTGCAACGCCTCACGCGACAGCCCTGTCTCTCGAGCGCACTGCGTCATGCCCCCGTTGGCCCGGACGATGTGGCCGACCGCAGCGAGGAAGGCGTCGAGGCCCTCATCAACGGCAGCCTCCAGGAATGCCGCCGCGAACTCGCGGTCGCGCAACTCCGTCGCCAGTGCAACGTCAAAGTCGAGCAGTCGCATTGCCGGCCTCCTGTCGCGTTCGAATCCTAAGGCCCACGCCTGCTGCCTACGCGGTCATCCGGGCGCTGCTCGAGGTACGCCCTCCATCGATCACGCGCCGCGGCGATGTCAGCTTGTTGGCCTCTCTTGACGCCGCCGCCGAGCAGTACGACCAGGACGCGGCCTCCTCGACCGAAGTAGACGCGGTAACCTGGACCGAAGTCGAGGCGGCGCTCAAACACGCCGCCTCCGACCTCCTTGTGGTCGCCCAGGTTGCCGACCGACATGCGCTCGATTGCCAATGCTACCCGAGCGCGCGTGGTCTTGTCGGTGAGCGAGCCAAGCCAGTCGAGCAGCGGGCAGGTTCCGTCGCGCAGTTCGAGCATCGTAACGCGTAGTCGCGGCTCCGACAACACACTCTCCTGTTACGTTCGCCGTAGCTTACACGTTACACTGCATGATCTCAGCATCACGCTGGGCCTCAGCATCGGCGTATTACAGCCACGCGCCGACGCCCTGCGACCTCACTAGGTGCAGCGCTTGCCGTGCGGCTTGCCTTCGGGAGCGTGGCACTGCGGGCACTGGCCCGGCCCGGCCCAAATCCGCTCGGGACCTCGCGACGCGTCGGCGCCGCGGCCGGAGGAGCGACCGTTGGCCTCTGCACGAACCTCCTCCTCGTCCAGGTCCATGGCGAACTGCGTGCCGTAACCTGCCACCGCGAGGGCGCGACCGATGGCGCCCGTCTCGGCCTTCTCCACCCATCCGGCGGGGAAGTCGGAGCGCGTCTCGGTCTTCATGCTTGTGGCGATCACCCGGCCCTCCGGCGTCCGGATGGAGGCCTTCACGGTGGCGAAGCCGGCCTCCTGGCCACCTTCCAGCAGTTCGGTGTGGATTTCCCAGTCCGGCTTCTCGTCACGGAACCAGACCAGCCGCTGCGCCGCCGGCAGGTAGAGGCGGCCGCTGGGCAACCGCACCAGGTTGCGGCGTGCGAGCTCCGGGATGCGGCGCTTGTCTGCGACTTCGCCTGCCTCGCGCTTGGCCGCATCCGCGGCGCTCAACGCTTCCGGCGCCTCGTCAACCGGCTTGCCTGCGTCCTGCTTGTCTCCATTCGTCATCTGATCCTCCCATGGCCCAGGGCCTCCGCATCGGCCCTGCTACCGGAGCAACTCGCGCGGCGGTCGCCAAACCGGAAAGCCGCACCGAAGGTTCGTCCGCAAGTTACTCCTCTGGCGCCGTGATCTCGTGCCACACCGTCTCAAAGACCTCGCGCGTAGCCGCCTTGCGCATGGGCGGCATGGCGCGTACGAGTTGCCAGCCGTAGGACTTGTTCGCCAGTCGGCTGTCAAGGATGCAAACGGCGCCGCAGTCGGTCTTGGTCCGTATCAGGCGACCCAGTCCCTGCTTCAGCCGGATCAGCGTCTGGGGCAACGTGAACTCGCCGAAGGAACTGCCGCCGCGCTGCTCGACGGCGTCGGCCCGCGACTTCTGGATCGGCGAGTCGGGCACCGCGAAGGGTAGCTTGTCGATGATCACCACGCTGAGCGCCTCGCCGGGCACGTCGACGCCCTCCCAGAACGTGCTCGTGCCGAAGAGGCAGCCACCCGCGCTGGCGCGGAAGTCCGCAACCAACTGGCCCGCCGGCTTGGAGCCCTGGCGGAAGAGCGGGTAGGGGAGCCGGTCCTTCAGTGTCTCGTAAGCCTCGGTCAGCATGCGGTGGGAGGTGAAGAGCACCAGCGCACGGCCGTTGGTCACGCGGAGGATAGCCTCGATTTCGTCGGTGAGAAGGCGAGTGTAGTCGGGCGTCGGCGCCCGCGGCGGGGCAGGGAAGGCCCGAGGCACGTAGAGGACGGCCTGCCGCCCATAGTCGAATGGGCTGCCGACCTGGGCCTCCATGACGTCGGGGTTGAGCCCCAGCCTGCCTCGGATGTAGCCGAACCCGGCCGTATCGGCCAGCGTGGCGGAGACGAGGACCGCCGAGCGGATGCGCTCCCAGAGTTGCTCACGAAGCATGTCCGATATGTCGGTGGGTGTGCTTCGGACCGAGACCATGGGACTTGCCGAGGCGGCCCGGCGCCGCGGCCCCTCGGCTCGTCGCGTCTCGCCCCACGCGATGAAGCCCTCCTCGGCCTCCGTCAGCGCCCGGATCATGTCGGTGCGCGTGCTCACGCAGAGGCAGGCAAGCACCTCGGCCCGGTCGCGAATCTCCTGCGGCGCTTCCAGCGGCACGGTGCGGAGTTGGGCCGCTAGCGCCTCCAGCGATGCTGCCGCGGCTGCCGACGCCTCCTTGGCCCGGTCCAGTGCGCCGGAAGGCAGCTCGGATAGGAAGTACTCCTGCTTGTCCAGCGCCACCAGGTCAAACATGGCGATATTGAGGTCGCGCAGGGCGTCGAGGCGCGCCGTGTCGGGCTGGATGCCCCGGAGCCGCTCAATGCGGTCCACCACGTAGGGTATGCGCCAACTAGCCGCCTCGGCGCCGAAGACGCTGGTCGCGGCGTCCTCCAGGTGGTGCGCTTCGTCGAAGATGACGTAGTCGTGGTTGGGCAGGACGGTCTTGTTTGTGTCCATGCTCCGCAGGGCCAGGTCGGAGAAGTAGAGAGCATGGTTGGCGATGACGATGTCGGCCTTGGCGGTCTCGCGCCGATTACGGAAGTAGAAGCACCGGTCGAAGTAGCGGCACTGCATGTTCGGGCAGGTGTCGGCCCGAGCTGCCAGGTCGGACCATCCGGCGTAGGTGAAGGGAAGCTCTGCCACGTCGCCGGTGCGCGTTTCGGCCGCCCAGCGCTTGATCTCCGCGAAATGGGGCTCGGCGTCGTGGAAGATGTCGCCGCCCGCCGCGTCGAGGTCGCGCAGGCAAAGGTAGTTGCCGCGACCCTTGGCGACCACCACCCGAGGCCTGGCGCCGGAGGCCGCCTGTATGGCCAGCGGAATGTCTTTCTCGGCAAGCTGCGACTGGAGGCCGATGGTCTGCGTGGAGATGACCACGGGGCCCGCCTTGTCCGGCAGCGTAAGGATGGCTGACAGGTAGGCCAGCGATTTGCCTACGCCCGTCCCGGCCTCCACGAGGCAGTGACGCCCCTGGGCCATGGCCTCGGCGATGGCGCTTCCAGCCTGCACCTGCTGCGGTCGATGCTCGAATGCTGGCAGCAAACGCGACAGCGCGCCGTCGGGCCCCAGGATCGCCTCGACCTTCTCCACCGCGTCCTCGGATGCCCTCTTGGCGCGCACCTGCTATCCTCCGCCGGCCTGCCAGGGCACCGTTGACAGTGTGCCGGCGGATCGCGCCGCCTCGGAGTTGTCGAAGGCGGCATCCCGTGCGGCACGCATCTGTAGAAAGAGCCCGGGCACCCGGTGCGGCGCCATCGCGGGCTGGCTCATGGCCCTCTGCAGCGAGTCCCACCAGCCGTAGTCGTAGATATATGAAATATCGAAGATCATCACGCCGTTTGAGAAGCGGCATGCGGCCGAGATGGCGTCCTCGAAGGCCTTGGGACGATCTTTGTAGTTCACCGCGTAGAGCCCCGCATAGACCGGAACGCTCGCCGATACCGCACGGGTCGAGACATCGGCGGCGGCCTCCACGGAGCCGCCCGGCGATGCGCCGGCAGCCCGGGCCTCGTCCCGTGTGGGATAGCCGTAGTAGCACCCGGTGGTGAGCCAGTCCAACTGCTCGGCGTAGCCTGCCTCGTTGTAGTCCGGCGTGGCCCACGAGGTGCGCACCGGCAGCTTCTCGCTCCCCCAGTTCACGCCCACGCCGTAGTACTCCGTGAACCAGCTTCCCACGTAGGCGGCCACCTGGATGCCTGGCCGGGCGGCACGCACGGCGGCCGAGGCTTCGGCGATCAGGTCGCGGATCGTTCGCGCCCGGAACTCCAGCCAGGGCCTGAAGAGCGGCCCGCGCCGCGGCGGCTCGCCGGGCACGGGGTCGAAGGAGATGATGTCGTCCGGGAAGTTGGCCACCCGCTTGCCGATCCACTGCTCAAATGCGCGGCGGGCGGCGTCGCTGGTGTCGTTGTAGAGGTTGGCGTACCGTAGCCGGTCGAATACGATGGCGTCCACGGCGTAGTTGGAGGCGATCTCACGAACGATGTCGATGGCCCGCTTTCGGGCCTCAGCCTGGTAGGGGCTCACGAAGACGGCCACCTTCTCGGCGGGCTCGTCGGCCGACGGGACGCGCCTACCCCTGGCGTCGAACCGGGCGCTGACGCCGGGCTGGATATTGGCCGCGGCCCAGTCGGTCTGTTCGCCGGTGAGGGCCAGGAGCCGGCCGCCCTCGGGCGCGGCGATGGGCTCGTCGCCCCACATGGCGGCGTCCGCCATGGCCTCGACCTCGCCTGTGGGGGACATGGTGACGACCAGCGTGCCCGCGGGTTCGCCGGAAGGCGGCCCGGCGTAGGTGTCGTCGCGGGCAAGCGGGCGCTTCCGGTCTTCAGGGTCGCCCTGGCCGCGCACGGGCAGCCGGTTGCCGTTGGCGGTCACCAGCGCGCGGTCGACCACATAGGCGACGGATTGCAGGTCCGGTCGTCCGAAGGCCATGCCCGCGCCGAACTGCTTGTGGCCCTCGGAGAGCATGTTCACGCTGGCCGCGACCTCGATCCCCGCCGCGTGGCCGGCCTGCACGAACTCGGCGAGGATATCCAGGTCGGGAACATCGCGGCCGTTCCATCGGCGCATGCGCTCGGCGATCTTGCTGGGGTAGAGCACCTGGCCGCTGACCGGCTTCACATCCACAACCAGTGTGCTGATGTTGGCCGCCTTGCATCGGGCCACGATGTCGCGGATGCCCTCGGCGGTGGCGGTTCGCACGAGGTTGGCGGTGCCGTCGACCCACATGACACGGCCTTGCAGCCCGGACTGGATGGTAAGGACGCGCCCGAAGACGGGCATGCCGTTCTGAGCCATGCATGGGCCGGCAGCCGCAAGGAGCGCCAGCAATAGATAGCGGGCAACGGCTCGCGTCACTGAGCGCCTCCGTCCAGGGCCTGCCTCTGGCGCACGTAGTCGCGCACCGCCTCTTCCCAGGGCCGAAGCGTCGGCAGGCCCGCGGCCCGCAGTGCGCAGGGCTCGAGGACGGATCGGCGCGGCCTCCGGGCTGGTGTGGGCCACTGGACCGTGGCGATGGGATGTACGCGGGCAGGCAGGCCGGCCTCGGTCAGGACGCAGCCGGCGAACTCGTACCAGGACGTGGCGCCGGCGTTGGTGGCGTGGTAGGTGCCGTAGGGCGCATCGTCCACGATCTGCAGCAGCGTATCGGCCAGGTCCTGCGTGAACGTGGGGCATCCGAACTGGTCGGCCACGACGCGGAGCGGCTTGCCTTGTGCCGCGGCGTTCAGCATGACAGCCGGGAAGCATCGACCCTGGAGACCGTAGAGCCACGCGGTCCGCACCACCCAGTGGCGCGGGTTGGCTTGCCGGATGGCGTTCTCGCCGGCCAGCTTGGTCGCGCCATACGCGCTGAGCGGGTCCGTGGCGTCCCATTCACCGTAGGGGCGGGCGGACTCGCCGTCGAAGACGTAGTCGGTGCTGATGCCGCAGACGGGCACTTCCGCTTCCGCGCAGGCCGTGGCCACGACCCAGGACCCGACCGCGTTGGCTCGGTAAGCCAGGTCGTACTCCTTTTCGGCATCATCGACGCGCGTGTAGGCGGCGCAGTGGATGACGGCGTCGGGCCGATGCCGCCGCACGGCGGCCCGCACGGCAGCGAGGTCCGCGATGTCGATGGGCTCTGCGGCGTCCGCGGCGTCGAGACCCACGACCTGCCGGCCTTGCGCCGAGGCCCGTGCGAGCACATCGCGGCCCAGCATTCCCATATGGCCGGTCACCAGTAGCTTCATTCTGCCCCTCACCAACGGAACGCGGCGACGACCGCCAGCAGCCAGAGGCCCAGGTCGGCTTGCATGGTGCGGTCCTGCGCCAGAATCTTCTCTGGAGTTCCGCCGCGATGCTCGATGTGGATCAGGTAGAGGTACCGGAACACCCCGAACATGACGAACGGCAGCGACAGCGCCAGCAGGGGATGCCTGATGGCAGTGGGGGAGTTGATGCAGTAGACGGCGTACGAAACCGTCAGCCCTCCCAGCGTCACGGCGATGATCTGGTCCAGCAGCGGCAGGCTGTAGGAGGACAGGGCCTGCCGATGGTCGGCCGCATCGCCCTCCAGAGCCACCAACTCATGGCGCCGCTTGCCGAAAGCCAGGAAGAGCGCCAACTGCAGCGTACAGACCAGCAGCCACGCCGAGACCGGTACCTGAAGGGCCCATCCGCCAGCCGCCGCCCGGATCACGAACCCGGCGGCAATGGCGAATGCATCCACCAGAACCACGTGCTTCAGCGCGTAGGTGTAGGCCACCTGCAGCAGGAGATAGCCCACGACGCCCATGCCGAACATGGTCGAGACCCCGAAGGAGGCGGCCGCGCCGCCGATCCCTAGTAGGGCTGCCGCAACCGCGGCCGCCGACACGGGGAGCCTGCCCGACGCGATGGGCCGGTTTTGCTTCTCAGGGTGGACACGGTCCTGCTCGCGGTCGGAGATGTCGTTCAGCAAGTAGACCGCGCCGGAGACCAGGCAGAAGAGGCCGAAGCATAGGGTCACCAGCAGCCAGCTTCGCCAGTTGTCGGTGAAGACCATTGCGGCGTAGACGAAGAGGTTCTTCGACCACTGGCGGGGTCGCATGGCCTCGACAACCAACAGGGGCAGGCAGTTGCAGCCGGACCGCGCGGCGGGAGCGACAGGCACGGATGCTATCCGGCGCTCGAGGCGGCGTAGCTCTGGAGGACGCGCTCGATGACGTTCGTTGTGCTGCGCTGGGCGATGAGGCTGGCGATGTAGACGCAGCCGCCATGCTTCTCCACGGTGGCGGCCTCGGGTATCGTCTGGCCCTGCCTGTCGCCGCCCTTCACGTAGACGTCGGGCCGCACGACCTCGGCCAGCGCAATCGCGGTGGCCTCGTCGAAGATGCTCACCAGGTCGACGGCCTCCAGGTGTGCCAGCATGTCCGCACGCTCGCACTCGGGGATGAGAGGCCGCTGCGGGCCCTTGAGCGCCGCCACGGAGGCGTCGCTGTTGAGGCCCACCACGAGCAGGTCGCCCTGCGCCCTGGCCTCGGCCAGATAGCGGGCGTGACCCACATGGAGGATATCGAAGCAGCCGTTCGTCATCACGACGCGCTTACCCGCAGTGCGCGCCAGGGACAGCCGCTCTGCCAGCTCAGTACGGCTCACCACCTTCGTGTGCGCGCCGGCGCCGGTGGGTTCGTATGTCATCAGTACCTCCGGTTCCGTTCCCACGCCCAGGCCGTCTGCACGATGTCCTGCAGCGATTCGTACTGCGGCGCCCAGCCCAACGTCTCGCGCGCCCGGTCCGACGATGCCACCAGCGCGGGGGGGTCGCCGGGGCGGCGGCCCTCCACCACGGCGGGGATCGGGTGGCCCGTCACGCGGCGGCAGACCTCAAGCACCTCCAGCACGCTGTTGCCGCGGGCGGTCCCCAGGTTCATGATGCCGCCATCGCCGCCCTCCGCCAGGTGGTCCAGCGCTCGGGAGTGTGCGTCGGCCAGGTCGAGGATGTGGATGTAGTCACGAATGCAGGTGCCGTCGGGCGTGTCGTAATCGGCTCCGAAGACCGAGATCGCGGGCCGTTGGCCCAGCGCCACCTGCAGCACGATGGGTACGAGGTGCCACTCAGGCGAATGGCTCTCGCCGATCAGCGCGTCGGGATGCGCCCCGGCGGCGTTGAAGTACCGCAGCGCCACATACGAGATGCCGTGCGCCTCGCGGAAGTCCTGCAGCACGGTCT
This sequence comes from Armatimonadota bacterium, assembly GCA_026392115.1. Lineage (GTDB taxonomy): Bacteria > Armatimonadota > Chthonomonadetes > Chthonomonadales > CAJBBX01 > CAJBBX01. The sequence continues at coordinate 50,547 of JAPLCQ010000035.1, forward strand.
CGCACATCACCTTGCTGCGCCCGTAGGGGTTGATGGGCTGTCGCGGGTGCTCCTCGTCCAGCGGGAGGCGCACCGGGTTCCCGTAGGTTGCCGCGGTCGATGAGAAGACGATGCGACGCACGTCGTGGTCGCGCATGGCCTCCAGGAGTGTGATGGTGTTGCCGACGTTGTTGCGATAGTAGGCGCCCGGGTTCGTCACCGATTCGCCCACCGACGAGTATGCGGCGAAGTGCACGACAGCGTCGATGCGGTTCTGGCTGAATACGGCGTCGAGCAGCGCCCGGTCGCCCGTGCTGCCCACCACCAGAGGCGCATCCAGGACTGCCTCGCGATGCCCCTTCTCAAGCGTGTCGAGCACCAGGACGTCCGAACCCCGCCCGCGCTCGTGCCGGACGAAGTGGCTGCCGATGTAGCCGGCCCCACCCACCACCAGAATCACGCCTCGTTCTCCTTGCACTGTGGCCCATCGTCCTTAACAATGCTCCCGTAGAGCGTCCTTCGCGACAGTTGCCTTCGTTGGGCCACGCTCCGCGAGGCGTCGCGCACCGAGACGCCGTCGGCAACCAGACGCCGGACCTCTTCCTGCGCCGAAGCCTGCTCCTCTGCTCGGTCGATCGGAACCGCCGCGGGCGGGCCGACCACAACGGTGAATTCGCCGCGTTGCGGCGCCTCCGCGAAGTGGTCGGCGGCCTCGACCGCACCGCACCGGAGCCATGTCTCGAACTTCTTGGTGATCTCTCGACCGACGCACACGGCGCGGTCGCCGGCCGCTGCGTGCAGCTCGGACAGCGTGGCGGCGATGCGGGGCGCCGTCTCATAGATCACCACCGTGCAGGTGGCGCGGGCGATCTCCGCCATGAAGGCGACGCGGTCCGTCTTTGTGCGTGGCGGGAAGCCCAGGAACAGGAAACGGCCTGTGGGCAACCCGGCGACCGACAGCGCCGCCAGCGAGGCGGACGCGCCGGGCACAGGGCAAACATCCACACCGGCTTCCAGCGCCTTGCGAACCAGCGGCACCCCTGGGTCCGATATGCCCGGCGTACCGGCATCGCAGACCAGGGCCACATCGGCGCCGGCGACCAGCCTGCTCACGATCTTGTCCAGTCCGGCATCCGCGCTGTGCTGATGGGCGCTCGACATCGGCACGTGGATATCGAAATGGCTCAGTAGTTTGCGGGTCACCCGCGTGTCCTCGGCGCAGACCATTGCCACGCTTCGTAGAATCCGCACGGCCCTGAGCGTGATGTCCTCAAGGTTCCCAATGGGCGTCGCGACGACGTAGAGGGTGCCTGCCATGGCGCTCCAATGGCCGGGCGGCATCCCTGCTGCGCCCGGCCATTGTCGTTGTCTTAGGGCTTCGCCGTTGGGAGCCGCGTCCTTGGCTGGTGTCGGGGCGGAGGTTGCGCCCGGTGCAACGGTGGCCGACGGCTTCTTGGCATCCTTGGCCGCGGCGGCCTTCGCGGCGGCTTCCTTGGCGGCAGCCTCCTTGTCGGCTTTCTCCTTGGCTTCCAGCGCTGTGATCTTGGTGGCCTGCTCCGCGGCCAGATCGACGGCGCCCAGCCGCGCAAAGGCATCCTTCAGCTGCTGGCGCGTGGGCTTGGCGGCTGCCGAATCGTCCCACTGCATGAGCCTGTCAACCATCTTGTAGTGGGTGAGGGCCTTCTCCTTGTCGCCGGAGTCCTCATAGAGGCGCGCGAGGCTCAGGCGGGTGGGCTGGTCCTCGGTATGCTGCAGGGCCAGTTCGTAGGCCTCCGTCACCTGCTTGCGCAGCTCCTCGCGGTTAGCCGGCGGCTTGGCCTGGGTGGCGCCCATGTTGAGGCCCGACATGATGTACTGCTGATAGAGCGTCCGGCCCATGATCAGCGCCGCGGCGGAGTCATCCTTGTGCGTCGCCGTGTACTTGCGGAGCATGGCCACGAGGGCCTTGCCGGAGGCTTCCTGATCCTGGCCGAAGTTCATCTGGCCCATCATGCCCATGGGGCTGCTCTTGGCGTACTGGTAGCGCCACTCGAACCACGGGTCCTTCCAGACGATCTTGGCGGTCTTCTGCTCTTTGTCGCGCTGCTCGCGCAGCGCCTCGCTCGTCTTTGTGTCGCGCAGGTCGTCCAGGAGCTTGCCCTTCTCCTTCTCGAAGTCCTTGGGCAGGTTCCTGCGGGTGGCGTCCACCTTGATGATGTGGTAACCAAAGGGCGTCTTGACCACGCCGCTGACCTGGCCGGGCTGGAGGGCGAATGCGGCCTCCTCGAAGGCTTTGTCGAAGCCGCTGCCGCGCTTGTACCAGTCCATGCTGCCGCCCTTGGGTGGCGCGGGCACGGACTTCTTCAGCTTCTCGTCCCACTTGGGGGCTTTGTTGCTCGGGTCGTCGGTGTACTGGTTCGCCAATGCCGCGAAGTCGCCGCCAGCGTTGACCTTGGCGAGTATCTGCGCGGCCTTGCGCTTGGCCTGCTCATCGGGCAGGCCCTTGCCTTCGGCCCGCGGGCTGGTGTTGGAGGCGACCAGGATGTGGCGGACATTGATCTCATCGTAGGTCTTGATGAGGTCATCGACGGTCAGTTTGTCGGTGTTGGCTCTCTTGGCGCCCAATGCCTGGGGCATCAGGTCGGTGCGCAGCTTGTCGCGCACGTCCCGGATGCTCGTCTCGCCCATGAGCTTCACCAGGTCGTCATCGGCGATGGGCTTCTTGCTGGAGCCGCCGTATTGGCTTCGCACCCGGTCGAGCGTCCGGTCGATCATGGCGTCGGTGACAGAGACGCCATCCTTCTTGGCCAATCCGCGCAGCATGGCGGCATCGAGCATGCTGGAGATCAGCTGGCCCTGTTGGCCGGCGATCATCTCATCGCTGCCCATGCCCGATCGGCGGATCATCTCGTCCTGCTTGCTGAAGTCGCCGCGCAGGACCTCTTCGCCGTTCACCGTGGCGATGACGTCGCTGCTGGTGGTGTCGGCGCCGCGGCCGGCGTTGGGGCCGACTTGCGAGGTGCCGAAGTACATGATGACGCCGAGGCCGAACACGAACGCCAGGAACAGATAGATGACGCGGTGTGTGGCGAACTTCCGCCAGTAGGTGATCGAGCCGATATGATGCTTGCTTGAGGCCCGTCGAGCGGGTGGCTTGTTGGCCATGTGTGAGCTATACCCCCAGGAGCGTTCGCAGGGCTTGCAGGCACGGCCTCGAGCCGTCCTCCGGTGTTCCGCCCTTCGGTACGTAGTGAGTCTCGAGCGACAGGTAACCGTTGTATCCGTCATTTCGCAGGGCGGCGATGTGCGCATCGTAGCCGATGATGCCCTGGCCGACGACGCACCACTCAGGTGAGACCCCGTCCGCTGCCGGCGTCAGGTCTTTCACGTGTACATGATCGATGAGGCCGCGCGCGGCCTCGTAGCCGTCCGGGAACGCCCTCTCGCCCGCAGTCGCGGCGTTGCCGGGATCCCAGCAGACGCGGACGTGCGGCGAATCGATGGCCCGGACGACGCGGGCAACCTCGACACCCGTGCCGATCATGCAGGCGAACTCGTTCTCCAGCAACAGCGTGACGCCCTCCCGCTCGGCGATGGCGGCGGGTTCCGAGAAGGCGTCCACGATGCGCCGTTCCAAGTCCGCCGTAAGCGCGGCCTTGCGCCAGAACGCGAAGACGCGTATGTAGGGCGTCTCGAAGTCGTGGGCCAGGCCGCAGCATCGCCGGAGCAACTCCATCTGCCCCGCCAACGGAGTGGACGAGGCAAGATGCATACGGCCGTGTACGGTGGTGTCGTCCGTCTCGATATCGCACTTGTAGATGGGAGTCGCGAGGCAGGCGACGGTCATCTCCCGCGCGGCCAGCGCGGCCTTCGCGCGGGCGGTCTGGGTGCGGTCTAGGTCGCCGATGTTGGCGCCCCAGAGGCCCCGCAACTCGGCGCCGCGGACGTCGTACTCCAGCAAGACGTCGAGGGCGTGCTCGAACTCCTGCGAGATCTCGTCGGTGATCGCCGCCAGCTTTATGCCCAAAACACCCCTCCGGGTCGGTGGGATCGCGCGCCGTGCGCCGGGCGCACAGAAACGCAGAACTCAGTGAGAGCCCTATCGGCGTATGGTACCGCACCGCCGGAAGACCTGTCAAACCCGGCAGCGATCCGGACAGCCTCGGAACAGGGTGTATGCATGTCGGTCATTTTGCCTCGAATCGCCTCCGGGCCGCTCTTGACAGTAGACGCCTGTAAGTGTACACTTACACCGCCACTGGAGGTGGGCGTCTATGACCCGAGGCCTAACGGAGAGGCAAGAGTTCATCCTGCAGTTCATTTCGGATTACATTGATGATCGTGGGTATCCGCCGTCCATTCGCGAGATAGGTGCGCATTTCGAGATCACCAGCCTGCGCGGGGTCACGGTGCATCTCGACGCCCTGGAGCGCAAGGGCTACATCCGCCGGAAGAGCACCTCCAGGTCCATCGCCATCGTGGGCCGCACCACGGGTCCCGGCGGCCACCGGAGCGTTGAGTTCCTGCCGCTGGTCGGTACGATCGCGGCCGGGGTGCCCATTACGGCCACCGAAAACGTCGAGACGTACGTGCCCGTTCCGGTTGAGATCGTGCGGAACATCGAGGGCGCCTTCGTCCTTCGCGTTCGCGGCGACAGCATGATCGGCGACCACATCATGCCGCGCGACCTGGTGATCATCCGCCCCCAATCTGCTGCCGACAACAACGACCTCGTGGCCGTGCTTCTGGGCGACGAGGCCACCGTGAAGCGCATCCAGTTTGTGGATGGGCGCGTGCGCCTGGTCCCCGCCAATCCGCACTACGAGCCCATGGAGATCAGCCGCGAGGACAGCCGGGTCATCGGCAAAGTGATCGGCCTTATCCGCCAGTACCAGCCGCAAACGAGCCTGTTCTGAGGTTGGGCTTGGCAGGGGGCGGCGCCACGTAGGTCGGGACCGCCGCCATGGCATCGGTGAACTCGCCCCGGTCCGCCCGCGCGGCGGCCAGCGTGGCGAGTTGGGCCGGTGATGGCGCGGCGCCCGGCCCCATCGTGGCAGCGACGCCCGCAGAAGCCAACTCGGTCGCCAACTCGACGGCGTGGCGGCTGAGGGCGTCGCCCACGACTCGAACAGCAGAGATGCCTGCGGCGGCTGTCAGACGCGCAATGCCGGCCATGTCGCCGCAGGCGATGCCGCCGTCGGCGGGAGCCACGATCTCGCTTCCGGCGTAGACCCGTGCGTAGGCGGTGCCAAACCGCGACCGCACCACGGTGAGTACCGGCTCCCCGCCGCGGCCATGGGCGTGGGCCAGGGCGTCGAGGGAGCAGACCCCTACCAGCGGCTTCTGTAGCGTGTGTGCCCAGGTCTTTGCGGTCATCACGCCGATACGTAGCCCGGTGAACGTGCCCGGTCCCTGGTCGACCCCGAAAACGTCGATGTCTCGCAGCGACAATGACCGCTGCGCGAGCATCTCGACCACTTCGGCGGTCAGGTTCCGCAATAGCTGCATGGGGTCGGCCACGAGCCGCTCGGCGACGACCTGGCCGTCAGCCATCAGCGCCGCTCCGCACGGTTGGCCCGAGGTTTCGATCACGAGCAGGTTCATGGCGCCTCCCGCCGGTGCGCCATGGCAGCCGGGCGCTGGACTAACACGTGCCGCGTTCGGCCACGTACCTCAATGGTGATCCGCAAGGGATCGCCGGGCGTCAAGTACCCCAACCGTTCGGGCCACTCCACCGCCAGCACGCAGGGCAGGTCCAGGTAGTCGCAGTACCCGATGTTCTCCAACTCGTCGGGGCCCTGCAGCCGGTAGGGATCGATGTGGATCAGCGGCGTGCGGCCCGACCGGTACTCGTGGATCAGGTCGAACGTGGGGCTTGTCACGGGTTCCGCGCAGCCGATGCCCAGCGCGATGCCCTGGACCAGCGTGGTCTTTCCGGCGCCCAGTTGGCCCTCGAGCAGGACCACGTCGCCGGGCGCCAGGAGCCGGCCAAGCGCCGCACCCAGTTCCACCATCTGGGCGGCCCCGCGAACGGCGTGCCGCTCCGACAGGGGTTCGCTATCCATAGGCGGGCATCACGCCGGCGAACAGGAGCGCGGCGGAGAGGATGGCGCCAAGCGCGGCGCAGCCAAGGAGCGCCATGGGGGTCCGTTTCTCACCATTGAGCCTGTAGAGGCCGCCCGCTACGAGCGCGGTGAGCGGCAACATGGCCGGGTAGAGGTAACGCCCCTGAGCCTGGAAGTAGGTCCACGTGAAGGCCGCAAAGGCCGCCGTCGTGGCTGCCAGCAACACGCCCAGCACGATAGCGTCGGTGCGGCATGGCTCACCGTCAACCGCTGTGCCGCCGAGCCTGAGCCAGCCAAGCAGCGCTACGGCCAGCGGAAGCCAGGCCAGCAAGTAGAGCTGCTGCGGCAGGAAGATCGGCATCCCGATGGCGGCGCCGCGCCTGGAGGTGTAGGCGGCCACGAAGGTTCGCGATGTCCAGTCGGCCACCAGGGCTACGTAGCCTGCGCGGCTCATGGGTGGGCCCGGAACCAGCGATCCGGACGCGGGATCGACCTGTAGCGGACGCTTGCCGATCCAGTCCGCGGCCCTGGCCGTTCCGGCGAACTCGCGGGCGAAGACGCGCGTGAGTGTGGCATCGCCGTACAGCGCGGCGTTGCGTGCGAACCACCAGCCCGAGCCCACGGCCATGGCGGCAGCCGCATAGGCCAGCCAAACGACTCGTTGGCGTCGGGTGGGGCCCGCTGCCATGGCCGCGGTCGCAAGCAGCGGCGCCATCAGCACGAGGCCCGAGGCCTTGGTCAGCGTTGTCGCCGCTACGGCCGCGCCGCAGATCACACCCCAGCGCCGGGTGAGCCCGGCCCGGGCGGCCATGAGCAGGGCCACGGTGGCGGCGGTGAACCAGAACTCAGCGGCGGCGTCATTGCCGACGGAGGCGCAGATCGCCTGTCGCATGGGCAGACCTGCGGCCAGCACGACCATCAGGCAGGCGGGTGCCTCTGAGCGTCGCCACAGGAGGCATCCGCCGAGGTAGAGCAGCGCCAGCGTCGCCGCGCCGGTGAGGACGCCTAGGAGCCGAACCGCGCGCGGTCCGGCGGGCCATGCCGGTGCGGCGGTCAGGTAGTAGAGCGGCGGCTGGTGCCACTCGTAGGTATGGCCCGGCGTGTCGGCGCGCCGGGGGAGCCGCTGCTGTTCAGCCACCACGCGGACGTAGCCCACGTGCGCCGCCTCGTCGGGGGCGTTGATGAAGCTCCCCTCGGCCAGGACGGGCGTGGTGCACGCATGGGCGCATGCGGCCAGAACGAAGCCCAGCGCGGCCACCGCCGCCACGGTTCGGTATGTGCGGCGGGTACTGACCGGATCGATTCGGCGTGCTGCGGGCGCGGCGTGCGCCGGACTCCGCTCTGCGTTGCGACGGCTCACGGCTTGGACCCCGGAAGCAGGCGAAGGACGATGCAACCGCTGCGGCAGCCGTCCTGCGCCACCTCGGCACGGCCCGTCGCCAAAGCATCGGCGAGCAGATAGCGCCACCTCTCGCCGTCGCGCGGCGCTGAGCGGTAGGCCTCCAGGAAGGTGCTCGCCTCGGTACCCTCGCGGACGGCAGTGCGCAAGCGCTCGCCCGAAGCGGCGTCCTGGAAGAAGGGCCCGCCGATCGAGGCCGAAGCCGCGCGTCTCCTCGAAGAGGACGACCTGTGCGTCCGCCGGCGCATTGGCGTTGATCCACTCCTCCGAGGCCGCGCAGTTCACCTGCCGCCGCATGTGCCGCATGTCGGCCTCGGGGCCTGCCGCGCGTTCCATGGCGCCCGGCAGGCGCGGAAGGAACACCGAGCCGGTGAAGGCGCACTGCAAGGCCAGCAGGCACGCGGCGATCGCGGCGCCGGGGCGGCCCCGGGACGGCGACAGCAGAGCTGAGGCGCCGGCTATGCTCAGCAGCGGCGCCAGGGGTATGAGATACCGTGCGTACTGCATGCTCAGGCTCCAGACGACGAACCAGCAGCCGGCCACCGCCAGCGCCGCGCCACCGAGGCGCCCCTGCGGGCGCAGGACCAGCGCCGCGCCGAGCAACGCCAGCAACCCCATGCCCAGATGGGATTCGGCCCCCGGGCTGTTGTAGTTGCTGAAGAGCCTCGGTACGCTCACGAGCGCGAACGGGGCCAGCATCAGGTTGCGAAGCCGGTCGCCGATGGCGGGGGGCACATGGACAGGGCTTCGCGCCGGGACCAGATCGTCGCCGGGCCGAGCCAGCCGCGCATCGAGGCCGAAGCTGGTCTGCTCGCCCGAATAGCGTTGCGCCAGGTCTGCGTTCCAGTACCGACCGCCGAAGAGCTTGTAGGCGAAGGGATAGACCGGGTTGCCCGTCTGCACCCAGGCCTTCACGTAGAACGGCGCGCCCAACGCCACAGCGCAGGCTGCGTAGGCCAGTACAGCCCTGGGCTTTCGGCTGGAGAGCAGAATCCACCCGCCGAGCAGGGCCGCCGGCGCCAGCGAGAGTGTCTTGACCCCCAGGCCCAGTCCCGCGAAGAGGCCGGCCGCGCCCGCCGCGCGGCATGAGCGCGAGGCGGCGTGCTCGGCGGCCAGTGCGAAGGCGACGGTGGTCATCAGCGCCTGGGCGATGTCGATGTAGGCCGTGCTGGCTTCCCATAGGGCCACGGGGGTCAGGGCGCAGAGCGCCGCCGCGAATGCGCCCGCACCGGGCCGCGCGGCCCGATCACCCAGTCCGGCCACGGCTGCCAGCAGTAGCGCGAAACACCACCAGTGGAAGAGCTTGGCCAGGGCGGGCCCCTGCAACGCCAGGCCCAGGGTGTAGAGCATCTGGGTGAGGAACGGGAAGTTGGAGTGGTGATCGGTGGGCAGGAAGACGATGCGCCCGGCGGCAAGGTACTGCTTGGGGACGGCCAGATGGTAGGAGAGCGAGTCCCACTCCATGGCGTCAGGCAGGCAGAGAGCGCTGATCAACGAACACGCCAGGCATGCGACAACCACAACGCCGGACGCCAGTCGCAACCAGTCGAGACGCCTTTCGCGCGGCGCCCAGGCCGAGGCCATGGCCCCGATATCCGCCAACATGGGGCGCCAGCCAGCGATTCCCGCCGCCGCCATGAGGGCGAGCAGCGCCACAAAGGCTGTCCGGTTCAACTGGCCTGCCAGACCAACGGCCAGGATCGCGTACCCGAGCAGTCCCATGCCCATGGCGCCGGACGCCGCGAACCGAACCTCGGCAGGCTGGAGTTCCACGCGAATGGCCCGGAGGCACGCTCGCCCGGCTGCGCCGCAGAGCGCGGCGATGACGATCAGCCATATCAACGCCATCAGAGGGCCTCCAGCGAGGCGCGCATCCGCGGCCTGCCGGCGTCCATGCTGACCTCCACCCGGCCCAACAGCTTCGCGTGGCACCCAGCCTGAACGATCAGCGTCTCACCGACGGCCTCGCCCTCGGGCAACGTGGCGTGCGTGTGGCCACCGACGATGAGGTCGATCCCGGGCGCCGCCTGGGCGATCCGGCGATCCTGGCCCAGGCCGCAGTGGCTGATGCAGACCAGCACGTCGCACTGGTCGCGCATCTCCGCGCAGAGGTCCCGCGCCGATTCGACCGGGTCGTCGAACACGAAGGCCGAGACGGCCGACGCGGCCATTCGCTCGGTCACCATGGGCGCCATCACGCCGAACACGCCGACGCGTATGCACCCTACAGCGTCGAAGGTGTGGTTCCGAAGCGTGGGCACGGCCGCACCGGCCTTCCGCGCACGCACGTTGGCGCAGAGCACGGGGAACTCGGCGCAGGAGACCTTGGTCCGGAAGCCCAGCGATGTCACATGGAACTCGCGGTTGCCCGTGGCCATGGCGTCGTACCCGGCCCGGCTCATCCGCTCCAGCATGGGCTCGCCGCCGGGCCGAAACGTGATGTTTCCGGAACTCACGGCATCGCCCGCGTCCAGGAGCAAACCCGCTGCGCCGAGATCGGCCCGGGCCTGGCGGAGCCTGGTGACCTGGTCAGGCATGAGGCGGCCATGCATATCATTTGTGTGCAGGATCGTCAGGGCGCTCATACCGCGCGGCCCGTGAAACAGATTGGCGAGTGGCGCCGTCTACTGGTGTGTAGGCGCCACAGCACGTCGCCCGGCGGCGAGACGCCGTGGCGCGGTCGGGCCGTACCGTTCGAAGCCAAGGAGGGTGGAGTCATGTCCGAAAGCACCGCGGCATCATCGGCGACTGGTCAGACGTGGGACTACAAGCTGCTGAGTGTCCATGCCCGCCACAACGACAAGCTTGAGGAGACGCTGAAGGAACTGGGCGGCCAGGGGTGGGACCTCGTGTTTGTCAGCGAGGAGGCGGCCAACGAGTTCCGTCTGATCTTCAAGAAGCCCCTGGCGTGACGTCATCGTTCGGAAGTTCTCCCGGAGCCGCGGCCCTTGCCGGTCGCGGCTCACCCAGCAACATCACATACCGTACCCCAGACGGCGCGGGAGCCCGCAAGCCGGAGGCCTTTGCGTGACCATCCGCGACATCACGCAGCTCCTCGGTCCGTCTACGCCCGTCTGGCCGGGCGATACTCCGCCCACCGTGACGCGGACATCTAGCATCGAGGCGGGCGACCTCTGCACCACCTCGTCGCTGAGCCTCTCGGCCCACGTGGGCACGCACATCGACGCGCCCTGCCATGTCCTCGGGGGCGGCGGCGATACCGAGGCGATATCGCTGGCAGTGCTGGTCGGCCGCTGCGTCGTGGTCTCGGCTGGCGCCGGGCGGGCGCTCTCCGCAGCCGACCTCTCGCGTCTTCTGCCTGATCCAGCGCCGGAGCGGCTTCTGCTGCGTTTTGCGGCAGGCGTCCCGCCTGATGCGGACGACTGGGCAGGCGGCCTCCTGCCTGATGCTGCCGACCTGCTGGTTGGGCTCGACGTGCGGCTCGTGGGCGTCAGCGGCCCCTCCGTGGAGCCGCCCGGTGATGTGCTGCCGGTCCACCTTCGGCTACTGGGCGCCGGTGTCGTCATCCTGGAGGGGATCGATCTGAGCGGCGTGCCGGACGGACATTACCAGCTGGTGTGCGCTCCGCTGCGCTGGGAGGGGCTTGACGGCGCCCCGTGCCGGGCACTCCTGCTCGAGGCGTAGGCCCGCGCTACGGGTCGAATCGCGTCTCGCCGGGCGTGATACGGCATCCGCACGCCCAGGCCGATGCGGGCATTCGCTTGCATCCTTCCGGCTGGGCTTCGGTCACCAGCAGGCAACCGTCACCGGCGCCGACCGTGACCCCGGCGTTGCCCTGCGCCACGATGAGCCCCGGCTCGGCCCGACCGTCCACGCATCGGGCGGACCAGACCTTCACTCGCTTGCCGCAGAGCGTCGTCACCGCGCCCGGCCTCGGCGCCATGGCTTGCACCCGGCGCAGGCAGCGGGCGGCGGGTTCGTTCCAGCGGATGCGGGCGTCGTCCGGCGTTATCGGCGCGGCATACGTGCTGAGCGCTCCGTCCTGGGGGATGCGCGTCACAGACCCCGAGGCAAGGCCCTCCAGCGTCTGCGGCAGCAGGCCGGCGCCAATCTCCGCCAATCGCATCGTTAGCGTCCCTGTATCGTCGTCGGGCAGTATGGGCGTTTCGCGGCAAAGGAGGATGTCGCCGGTATCCAGCGTGGCATCCATGAACATGGTGGTCACGCCCGTGGCGGCATCGCCTTCGAGGATGGCCCGGTGGATTGGCGCGGCTCCGCGCCAGCGCGGAAGGAGCGAGGCATGGACGTTGACGGGCCCCAGCCGCGGCGCGTCCAGCATCGCCTGCGGGATGATCTGCCCGAAGGCGGCCACGACCAGCGCATCCGGTCGCAGGTCCGCCACCCGCTCCACGAACTCGGGCGCCCGGACACGCGGCGGCTGGGCCACGGGGATGCCGGCTTCATCGGCCGCCAGGCGCACGGGTGTGCAGGTGGTGCATCGCCCGCGGCCGCGCGGCCGGTCCGGCTGCGTGACCACCAGCGGCACATCGGCGCCGCTCTCAAGGAGCCGCCAAAGCGTGGGCACGCAGAACTCGGATGAGCCGAAGACGATCACTCGCATATGGGATGCCTAGGGTTCCTGTTCCGGCTTGGCGCCGGGTTCGGCGGGCTCGGACCACTCCAATGTGCTGGGGTCGGCGCGGTCGATGTACAAGATGCCGTCGAGGTGGTCGACCTCGTGCTGGATGACGCGCGCCTCCAGTTCCGTGGCGCGCACGGTGATCGGCCGACCCAGCAGGTCAAGCGCCTTGACGATGATGGAGTTGGCTCGCGTGACTTCGCCATGGAGCAAGGGTATCGACAGGCATCCCTCCTCGCCCGTCTGCTCACCCTTGGCCGAGACGATGCGGGGATTGATGAGCGAGCGTGTGGGGGCGTCATCCTCCGAGCCGCGGTATACGATCACCCTTAGCGGCACCCCAACCTGCGGAGCCGCCAGTCCGATGCCGTTACTCGCCAGCATCGTCGCTTTCATGCGGTCCACAAGCTCACGGGTCTCGCGACCGGGTCGTCCCACCGGTTGCGCCTTGGCACGGAGCACGGGCTCTCCGTAACGGAAGATGCCGTCTGTCCGCGCCTGCCAGTTGGCCCGAACCTCGTCGGGCACCACGATGTCTAGCATACTTACCTCTACGCGTGTTTCAGTCCAGGCCCGGGGCCGCGTGTGGCGCACCCAAGCTGCATACCATGATAGCGTACGCCCGGCGGCCCGGCCAAGTCGCCGGGAGTCGCCGGGAGCGCGGGTAGAATATCGCGGCAATCTTACGGGCCCGTGGCCCGGAGACGATAGCATGCGCAAGGAGGACTGTACTGCATGAGCAACAATAAGCGCGTCTGGCTGTTCCAAGAGGGCAACGCGACACTCCGCGACCTACTCGGAGGCAAAGGCGCCAACCTGGCGGAGATGACCAACATCGGGCTTCCCGTACCGCCGGGCTTCACGATTACCACCGAGGTCTGCACCGAGTATTACGAGAACGGCAAGCAGCTTCCCGACGGCCTGATGGGCGAGATCAAGACCGCCTTGGCGGACGTCGAGGCCAATATCGGCAAGACGTTCGGCGACAACGCCAACCCGCTGCTCGTCTCCGTCCGCTCCGGCGCCAAGTTCAGCATGCCCGGCATGATGGACACGATCCTCAACCTCGGCCTGAACGACGAAACCATCAAGGCGGTGATCGCCCTGACCGGCAACGACCGCTTCGCCTACGATGCATACCGCCGCCTCATCATGATGTACTCCGACGTGGTCATGGACGTGCCCAAGCACGAGTACGAGCACATCTTCTATGCCATGAAGGCGAAGCTCGGCGTCACGCAGGACACCGAAGTCGGCGCCGCCGACCTCAAGGAGCTCTGCGAGCAGTTCAAGGCGCACACCCTTGAGCGCGCCGGCAAGCCCTTCCCGCAGGACGTGGTGGCGCAGCTGCAGTTGGCCGTGGAGGCCGTCTTCCGCTCCTGGAACAACGACCGCGCGATCCTTTACCGCAAGAAGGAGAAGATCAGCGACTCCATCGGCACCGCCGTCAACGTGCAGTCCATGGTCTTCGGCAACACAGGCAACGACTCCGGCACCGGCGTGGCCTTCACCCGCAATCCGGCCACTGGCGAGAAGAAGCTCTACGGCGAGTACCTGATGAACGCCCAGGGCGAGGATGTGGTCGCAGGCGTCCGCACGCCCATGGACATCCAGAGCCTGGCCGAGCAGAACCCGGCCATCTACAACCAGTTCGCCGAGATCGCCACGACGCTCGAGAACCACTATCGCGACGTGCAGGACATCGAGTTCACCATCGAGCACGGCCGCCTCTACATCCTTCAGTGCCGCTCCGGCAAGCGCACCGGCACCGCCGCCGTCAAGATCGCGGTGGACATGGTGGGCGAGGGCCTCATCACGAAGGAAGAGGCTATCGCCGCCCGCGTGACGCCCGAACTCCTCGAGCAGACGATGCACCCGCACTTCGTCTCCAAGCCCAAGGACCGCATCATCGCCAAGGGCATGAACGCCGGCCCCGGCGCCGCCACCGGCAAGGTGGTCCTGGACTCCGAGACCGCGGTCGCGCAGAACAAGAAGGACCCGTCGACCCCGCTGATCCTCGTCCGCGAAGAGACCAATCCCGATGACCTGGGCGGCATGCTCGCCAGCAAGGCCGTCCTCACCAGCCGCGGCGGACGCACTTCGCACGCCGCCCTGGTTGCCCGCCAGTTCGGCATCCCCACCATCTGCGGCTGCAATGACATCAAGATCGACCACGCCGCCCGCACCGTCACCGCCGGCGCCGTCGTGCTGAACGAGGGCGATTGGATCTCCATTGACGGCACCGAGGGCATCGTCTACTCGGGTCAGTTGGCCACCGAGGCGCCCAAGGAGGCGGGTGAGGTCGGCGAGCTGATGAAGTGGGCCGACGCCTTCCGCAAGCTGGGCGTCCGCGCCAATGCCGACACGCCCGAGCAGGCCGCCGAGGCCCTGGAGCTGGGCGCCGAGGGCATCGGACTCTGCCGCACCGAGCATATGTTCCTGGGCGACCGCGTGCCGCTGGTCCAGAACATGATCCTCGCCGAGAACGAGGACGAGCGGAACGCCGCCCTGGCAGCCCTCCTGCCCTTGCAGCGCGAGGACTTCGTCGGTATCTTCAAGGCGATGAAGGGCAAACCGGTGACGGTTCGCCTGATCGACCCGCCGCTGCACGAGTTCCTTCCCAACCAGGCCGAGCTCCTCGTCGATCTGACCAAGCTCGAGTGTACCGACCCGACATCCGACAAGCTGCCGGGCCTCCGCAAGATGCTGGCCGCCGTCCGCGACATGCATGAGGCCAACCCCATGCTGGGCCTGCGCGGCTGCCGCCTCAGCATCTACATGCCGGGCATCGTCCAGATGCAGGTGGCCGCCATCATCGGCGCCGCATGCGAAGTGAAGAAGGCCGGCCTGGACGTTCACCCCGAGATCATGATTCCGCTGATCGGCCACATCAACGAGCTCACTTGGGTCAAGTCCCGCCTTGAGCAGACCGCCCAGGAGACGATGAAGTCCGAGGGTGTGGAAGTCGACTACATGTTCGGCACCATGATCGAGATTCCACGCGCAGCGCTCACGGCCGCCGAGATCGCCGGCGAGGCGTCGTTCTTCAGCTTCGGCACGAACGACCTGACCCAGATGACCTACGGCATCAGCCGCGACGACGCCGGCAAGTTCATGCCGCTCTACATCGACCAGAAGATCTTCCCCGGCGACCCGACCGAGAGCATCGATCGCGCTGGCGTTGGCAAGCTGATGAAGATGTGCGTCCAGGATGCCCGCGAGATCAACCCGAAGCTCAAGATCGGTATCTGCGGCGAGCATGGCGGCGACCCGAACTCCATCCAGTTCTGCCACATGATCAACATGAACTACGTGAGCTGCTCCCCGAAGCGCGTTCCCATCGCCCGCTTCGCCGCAGCCCAGGCCAATCTCGCCGCGGCGGACCGCGACAAGTAGGCCAACCCGTCACTCTGGCGGTCCCCGCAACGGCCGGCGTCCCTCCATCAGGGGCGCCGGCCGTTGCCGTATGTGCGTCTGCATCGCCCCCGCGCGGATTTGCCGGCATTTCGTGCTGCGCGTGAAACCCTCATCCGGCTTGCGTCGTATCATCCCATGAGACATGAGTGTGGTACACTCAAGTCACATTAGCCGGATGTCCGCTTCGGCCAAGGGGGAGGCAGCATATGGACCTGAACCGTCTCACAGAGAGATCGCAGCAGGCGCTGAGCGATGCCCAGACGCTGGCCATCCGCGGGGGGCGATCCCACGTTGATCCGGACCATCTCCTGGCCGCTCTGCTTCAGCAGGAGAACGGGCTGGCTCCGGTTGTGTTGCAGGCCGCGGGAGTACAACTGCCGCAGCTTCAGGCGAGAGTCGCGGCTGCACTCGATCGAAAGCCGCGCATCAGCGGCTCCGGCTTTGAGCCCGGCAAGGTCACCATCACGCCGGATCTGGCCGAGGCTCTTGCCCGCGCCGAAGAGGAGGCTAAGCGCCTTAAGGATGAGTACATCTCCGTCGAGCACCTGCTCCTCGCCTTGGCGGACGGTACGGATCGCGGCTCTACGGGCCATATGCTGGCCGAAGCTGGCGCCACGCGCGACGCGATCCTGGCCGCCCTGCAGTCGGTGCGCGGCAACCAGCGCGTCACCAGCGCCAACCCCGAGGCTACCTACGAGGCCCTCGAGAGGTATGGACGGGACCTGGTGGACGAGGCTCGGCGCGGCAAGCTGGATCCGGTCATCGGTCGCGATGCCGAAATCCGGCGCGCCATCCGCATCCTGCTCCGCAAGACCAAGAACAACCCGGTCCTCATCGGCGAGCCGGGCGTGGGCAAGACCGCCATCGTGGAAGGCCTCGCCCAGCGCATCGTCCGCGGCGACGTGCCCGAGGGGCTCAAGGACAAGTCGGTCTTCGCGCTGGACATGGGCGCACTGGTTGCCGGGGCAAAGTACCGCGGCGAGTTCGAGGAGCGCCTCAAGGCCGTCCTGAACGAGGTGAAGCAGAGCGACGGGCGAGTGCTTCTCTTCATCGATGAGTTGCACACGATCGTCGGTGCGGGCAAGGCAGAGGGGTCCATGGACGCCGGCAACATGCTGAAGCCCATGCTGGCCCGGGGCGAGCTGCATTGCATCGGCGCGACGACGCTGGACGAGTACCGCAAGCACCTTGAGAAGGACGCCGCCCTGGAGCGCCGGTTCCAGCCCGTGGTCGTGGAGCCGCCGACGGTGGAGGACACGGTCTCCATACTGCGCGGCCTGCGCGAGCGCTTTGAGCTGCACCATGGCGTTCAAATCCAGGACAATGCGCTGGTGGCCGCCGCCACGCTGTCGAATCGGTACGTGACCGACCGCTTCCTGCCCGACAAGGCCATCGACCTTGTGGACGAGGCCTGCGCCATGATCCGGTCCGAGATCGACAGCATGCCTGCCGAACTGGATGAGATCACACGCCGAACCATGCAGTTGGAGATCGAGGAGCAGGCGCTGGGCAAGGAGACCGACCGAGCCAGCAAGGAGCGCCTGGAGGTCTTGCGCCGCGAACTGGCCGACCTGCGGGAGCGCGGATCCGCCATGAAAGCCCGCTGGCAGTCCGAGAAGGAGGCCCTCAAGGTCGTGCAGGACCTGCGCGGCGAGTTGGAGGGCCTGCGGCATGATCTCGACGTGGCCGAGCGCGACTACGATCTGGGCAAGGCCGCGGAACTCCGGCACGGCCGCCTGCCGCACCTGGAGGCGCGCATGGCTGAGGCCCAGGCCGCCGCGTCCGGCAACGCGTCTCGCCTGCTGCGCGAGGAGGTGACAGAGGAGGAGATCGCCGACGTCGTATCGCGCTGGACCGGCGTGCCCGTGTCTCGCCTCATGGAGGGCGAGCGCGAGAAGCTGCTCCACCTCGATGAGGAGCTGCACAAGCGCGTGGTCGGCCAGGAGGAGGCGGTGCAGCTGGTGGCGGATGCCGTGGTGCGGGCGCGGGCTGGCATCAAGGACCCGAACCGGCCCATCGGCTCGTTCATCTTCCTCGGCCCCACGGGCGTGGGCAAGACCGAACTGGCCCGTGCTCTGGCCAAGGCGCTCTTCGACAGCGAGGAGCACATGGTGCGCATCGACATGTCCGAGTACATGGAGAAGCACACCGTTTCGCGGCTCATCGGCGCGCCTCCCGGCTATGTGGGCTACGACGAGGGCGGGCAGCTCACCGAGGCAGTGCGGCGCCGCCCCTATGCGGTCATCTTGTTCGATGAGTTCGAGAAGGCGCATTCCGACGTGGCGAACGTCCTCCTGCAGCTCCTGGACGACGGCCGGTTGACCGACGCCCAGGGACGCACCGTGGACTTCAAGAACACGATCGTCATCATGACCAGCAACATCGGCTCGCAGTACCTGATCGACGGCATCGGCGCCGACGGCATGACCAGCGAGCATGCGCGCAAGCAGGTGATGGCCGAGCTCCGCGCACACTGCCGGCCCGAGTTCCTGAACCGTGTAGACGACGTGGTCATCTTCACGCCGCTGAGCCGGAACCAACTGGCGCGGATCGTCGACCTCCAGGTTGACCTGCTGCGGCTGCGGCTGGCCGACCAGGGCGTGGCGATCACTCTTACCGACCGTGCGCGGGACTACTTCGCCGACGCGGGCCATGATCCCGTCTACGGCGCCCGGCCCCTGCGCCGCCTGATCCAGCGCTCCCTTGAGACGCAGATCGGCCGGAGGCTGCTGGCCGGCGACGTGGGGCGCGGAGACACTGTGGTGGTGGATGCCGCTGAAGGCAAGCTGACCATCACCGTCGAGGCAGAGGCCGCGAGCAGCCCTGCCGATTGACCAACGCCGGGACGACCCGGCAGAGCATGAAGGAGGAGACAGATGGCAACCTGGTACCCGTTCCGAGATGTCGATGCCATCCGGCGCGAGATTGACCGCGTCTTCGCGGGCCTCGAGCCGGGGCGAAGCGGCTGGGCCCGCGGCGCGTTCCTTCCCGGACGATCCGCACGGGCCTACCCGCTGACCAACCTTGCGGAAGATGCCGACAACGTCTACGTACACGCGCTGGCGCCCGGCATCGATCCTGAGGCGCTGGACATTACCGTACTCCGCAACACGCTGACCATCTCGGGCGCCAAGCTCGGGCCGGAGGGCGTGAAGGCGGAGCAGTTCCACCGCAACGAGCGTGCGGCCGGCCGCTTCGTCCGGACCGTGGAGCTTCCGGTCGAGGTGCAGGCGGACCAGGTCTCTGCGGCCTATACGGACGGCGTGCTCTCCATCACGCTGCCCAAGGCCGAGATCGCCAAGCCGCGCCAGATACAGGTCGCCGTGCGCTGAGCCGCCGGCCAGAGAACGTGACAGGAGGAACGAAGATGGCTGAGAACACGATCGCAACCCAGGGCGCGGAGCCCGAAGCGGCGGCACGGCAGGAACCGACGCGCGCGCAGGAGCAGTATGTCGCGCCGCCAGTGGACATCTACGAGGAGGCCGACCACCTCGTCCTCGTCGCCGACATGCCGGGCGTCGCCAAGGAGGGCCTGACCGTCCAGGTGAAGAACGGGGTCCTATCCATCGAGGGCCACGTGACGGAGAGCCTGGCCGGCACGAGCCTCTACCGCGAGTTCGACCTGGTGAGCTTCTTCAGGGAGTTCCGAATCTCGGATGTGTTCGATACGGATCGCATCCGCGCTGAACTGAAGCATGGCGTTCTGCGGCTGACTCTGCCAAAGCCGGAGCAGCAAAAGCCGCGCCAGATTCCGGTTCAGGTGGTATAGGCAGCGCTGTGGTGAACCCAGGCGGCCCTTCCGCAACCCCTCGGAGGGGTCGCCGGCACCCTATGGCTCCGGCAACCCGGTCAACGTCTCCTCGAGAATGGCGGTGACGTCTGCGATGCTAACGGCCGTCATGATGCGCTCGCGTGCCGCGGATGCCCCGGGCAGACCCCTCACGTAGCGGGGTAACTGGCCGCGCAGGTGGATCACGGCGAAGCGCTCGCCCATGATCTCGGCGAGGCCGGTGACGTGCTCCAGCGCCGTCGCGAGCCGCTCCGAGTGGGATGGGGGAGGCGGAACGATCCCCGTGGTTAGGTATGCCACCATGTCGCGCAGGGCCCAGGGATTTCCGATGGCCGCGCGACCCACCATGACGCCGTGGCAGTCGGTCTCGCGCAGCATCCGCACGGCATCACCCGGTGCGCGCACATCGCCGTTGCCGATGATCGGCACGTCCAGGGCCTGGCGCATCTCGGTGATCCAGTGCCAATCGGCCGATCCCTCGAATCCATGCTGTGCCGTCCTCGCTTGAAGCGTCCGGGCGCGTACGCCTCGCTTCGTCGGCTCCAGGGCGAGCGGCACGGCGGTAAGCTCCGATGCCGACCATCCGGCGCGGAGCTTCACGGTCACGGGTACGCCCACCGCGTCGACGACGGCGTCGACGATGGCCAGAGCCGTGGCCGCATCGCGGAGCAGCGCCGCCCCGGCGCCCTGGCGGCAGACCTTGGGCACCCAGCAACCCATGTTGATGTCGATGATGTCGGCGCCGTTCGCCTCGGCCGCGCGGGCCGCCTCGCCCATGTAGGCGGGGCTGGAGCCGAAGAGCTGGACCGATAACGGCCGCTCCTCCTCGCTCCACCGGAGCATGCGGGCCGCCCGCGCGCTTCCGTGGTGCAGCGCCGAGACGCTCATCTGCTCCGTGCAGGCGAGGCCGACGCCGCCTATGCGCTTGGCGATGCGGCGGTAAGGCGCGTTTGTGACATCCGCCATGGGGGCCAGAACCACGGGCGGATCGATGGTGACCGGGCCGATGACAAAGGCAGGAGCCCCGTTGGGCAGGGGCTCCTGGTCCGTCCGTGGCGGCGTCTCCGCGACGTCAGGCAGCAGGGCTATTCCCCGGCCCGGTCGGCGCGGACATGCTCGGAGGAGTAGTTCGGCGGCTCCTTGGTGATCCAGACGTCGTGGACGTGGCTTTCGCGCAGGCTGGCGCCCGTGATGCGAACGAAGCTCGCCCGCGCCTGGAGCTGCGGCAGCGTGTGGGCGCCCAGGTAGCCCATGCCGGAGCGGATGCCACCCAGCATCTGGTGGACGGTATCGGAGACCGCGCCCTTGTATGGCACCCGGCCTTCAACGCCCTCGGGCACGAAGCGGGTTTGGCTGTCCTGCCCGTATCGGTCGCTGGAACCTTCGCGCATGGCCGATTCCGAGCCCATGCCGCGGTAGTCCTTGTACGCGCGGCCCTGATAGAGGATGGTCTCGCCGGGCGCCTCGTCGGTGCCGGCGAGCATATTCCCGACCATGACGGCGGCGGCGCCGGCGGCCAGCGCCTTGACGGCGTCGCCGGAGAAGCGGATGCCTCCGTCGGCGATGACGGGGATGTTGGACTTGGCCGCTTCGCGGGCGCAGTCCACCACGGCCGTCAGTTGCGGCACGCCGACGCCCGATACCACGCGCGTGGTGCAGATGCTCCCTGCGCCGAGCCCGATGCGGATGCCGTTGGAGCCGGCGTCGATAAGTGCGCGGGCGCCCTTGCGCGTGGCCACGTTGCCGCCGATCACGGGCAGGTCCGGGAATGCGTGCTTCACGGCGGCCACAGCGTCCAGAACACCCTTGCTCTGGCCGTGGGCCGCGTCGACGACCACGAAGTCGACCCCCGCCTCGCGGAGTGCGCCGGCCCGCTTGACCGGATCCCGCAACGGGCCGATGGCGGCGCCCACGCGGAGGCGCCCGTTGCTGTCCTTGGTGGCCATGGGATGGTCGCGTATTTTCTGGATATCTTTGATGGTGATGAGGCCGAGGAGGCGGAACCTGTCATCGACGATGGGCAGCTTCTCGATGCGGTGGACCTGCAGGATCTCCTGTGCACGCTTCAGGCTGGTGCCGTCCGGCGCGGTGAAGAGGCGCTCGCGGGGCGTCATGAGAGATGTGATCATGCGGCTCATGTCGGTCTCAAAGCGGATGTCGCGGTTGGTCAGGATGCCCATCAGGGTGCCGTCGGGCTGGCAGACGGGCACGCCGGAGATGTGGTACCGTTCCATCAGTTCCAACGCATCCGCGATGGTTCGGTCCGGCGGGAGGCTGATTGGGTTCACAATAATGCCATGCTCGGATCGCTTGACGCGATCGACCTCGGCCGCCTGCTGGGCGATGGGCATGTTCCGGTGGATGACGCCGATGCCGCCCTCGCGAGCCATGGCGATGGCCATGCGCGACTCGGTGACCCGGTCCATCGGTGAGGAGATGATCGGCACCCGCAACTCGATATCGCAGGCGATCACACTTCGGGGGTCAACCTCTGAGGGGGTGACATCCGTGTCGAGCGGCTCCAGGAGCACGTCGTCGAAACTGAGCCCGTCGCGAAGCACCAACTCGGTATCCGGCATGGCATCCCTCCGTGCGCCGGGCCCCGGGGGGCGCCCGGACAATGGGTCATTATACACCAAGCAGACAAGCGGTCCGGGCCCCGACGGAAGCGTCGGTGGTCAGCGGAGCGCATGAGGTTACCTATGAGCAGTGTGAATCACGATCCACGATCCCTGGTGACGGTGGACGCGGACGGCTTCCCGTGCGTGGAGTCGCCCGTCATGGAGACGGCCTCCGGTACCCGGTACCTGACCGCGCCAGGCATCGCCCTCCTGTCGCGTCCCTCCTTCCGGCCGGAGGGCATGGCCGGGTTCCTTGCAGGTTTCCAGGATGAGCTGGGCTTCGACGGTTATCTGGCGGATCCTGTGCCGCTGTCACCCGGAGCGGGAATCTGCAAGGCGGCGGGGCAACTCTGCTACCTCTCGTTCGGCCCCAGAAGGTCAATGAACGCGGACGGCGACAGGTACTTCGACAACATCCGCGAGTCCGGGCATGGCTCCGTGCTGGAGCACGCGAACTACTCCTTGCTGATCTACGGCGTCTCGCGGAGCCTGACCCACGAGTTGGTGCGCCACAGGGCCGGGTTTGCCTATTCGCAGGTGAGCCAGCGCTACGTGTCTCCGGATCTCGTTCGGTTCGTCGAGCGGCCCGAGTTCCGAGCGATGTCCGAGCTCCATGCGCTGTTCGAGGAGCGGATCGACCGGCTGGCCCAGGAGCACCGCAAGCTCTGCTCGGTGCTGTCGGAGCAGCAGTCCGGAGGCGCCCAGTTGCTTCACGGGGAGTCGCGGACCGACGCCCGCAAGAAGCTCCAGCAGGCGGCTCGCGCGGCCTTGAGCAACGAGACCGAGGCGCCCATCATCGTGACCGGTAACGCCAGGGCGTGGCGGCACTTCCTCGCCATGCGCGGCTCTGAGCACGCCGAGCTGGAAATCCGCGCGCTGGCGGCGCTCGTCTGGGCCTGTCTCGTCTCCCAGGATGCGCTGCTCTTCGGCGACTTCCGGCTCGGCGCGGCTCAGGACGGGGCCTGGGTCCTTTCGACCTCGACTCCCAAGGTC
>JAPLCQ010000082.1 GCA_026392115.1 Armatimonadota bacterium
GGATGTGCACGCAGAGCGTGTTCCGGCCCCTAAGCCTGCCGGTGACGTCGATGCGGTGCTCGATGAGCATGTTGTCGGGGCAGGCGACCAGGTCGCCGTTCAGGAAGACGCGGGCGTGGCAGTCGATGCCCTCGAAGAGCAGGAAGGCGTCATGCCCGGGCGAATCCTCGGCATCGAACTCGCGGTAGTACCAGAGGCGCCGATCCTCCAGCGCGGGCAGCAGGGCCATGTTCATGCCCTGGAACGGGTCGGGCAGGAGGCCGGCCCCGACCAGGTCGAGCTCCATGCAGCCGGGCGTCGCGGCGGCGATGACGGGCAGTCCCGCGTCTCGGGCCTCCGCCGCGGTCATCGGCGCGGCGGCGCCGGGTCCGTCGTGGTACGCGCACTCCCACTGGCCGTTGAGGCTCAGGCACGCTTGCTGCTGTCTCAGGTTCATGTCGGCTCCCTCGTCGCGAAATCGCCAACAGATTCACCCGACAGGGGCCGGACTCCTGCGTCAGGGGGAGCCGCACCAATAGCGGTACACTATCGACCGATCCGCTACCAGAGGCCACCCACACATGCCACTCAACGCCCAACCCGGCCAGACCCGCTGGCGAGCGGGCCACAAGCCCGTAGCCGAGCAGATGCAGCGCTCACCGATGGAGCTCCTCCGCACGATCCTCTTCGGCAAGCCCATCGCCACGGAGCATCAGGAGCACTCCAAGCTGCCGAAATACCTGGCGCTCCCGGTGTTCTCGTCGGACGCGATCTCGTCCACCGCGTACGCCACGCAGGAGATTCTGCTGGTGCTGGGCGCCGCGGGCCTCTGGGCGATGTCCAGCAAGGACCTCTACTCGCACCTGGGCATGGGCATCACCTTCGGCATCGTGAGCCTGCTGCTGATCGTGGTGGCGTCGTACTACCAGACCGTCTTCGCCTATCCCCACGGCGGCGGCTCGTACATCGTCTCCAAGAGCAACCTGGGCATCCTTCCGGGCCTCGTCGCGGCATCCGCGCTGCTGATCGACTATGTGATGACCGTGGCGGTCTCCATCAGCTCCGGCGTCCAGAACCTGGTGTCGACGCCCTTCGCGCAACACCTGGGGTTGCACAACCATGTGGTGCCGGTCTGCGTGATCCTCATCTCGGTGGTCACTATCCTGAATATGCGCGGGCTCAAGGAGTCCGGCGCCCTCTTCGCCGGACCCACATACCTCTTCATCGCCATGGCGGCACTGATGATCGCCCTGGGCGTGGCGGGCTCGTTCGGCCTCTACAGCCTGAACCTGGGCGCCGTCGAGGCGGAGCGCCTCCGGGCCGAAGCGGCGGGACTGAAGCAGGCGGCCGGCGGCATCTCGGGGCTCGTGCTGGTGGGCGTGATCCTGCGCGGCTTCGCCAACGGCTGTTCGGCCATGACGGGCACCGAGGCGGTGAGCGACGGCATCCCGGCCTTCCGCAAGCCGGAGAGCCGCAACGCGTCGATCACCCTGATCTGGATGGCCATCATCCTGGGCTTCCTCTTCCTGGGCATCTCCTACCTGGCGACCCGGTACCACGTGGTCTACGTCCACTACGGGCACGGGCACGGCAGCGCCTCCTCGTCGCCGGTCATCGAGCAGCTCGCCAACATGGTCTTCGGCCAGACCGGCGCGCCCTGGCGCGTGGCGCTCTACTACACCATGCAGATCAGCACCATGCTCATCCTGGTGCTGGCGGCAAACACGGCGTTCGCCGACTTCCCGAGGCTCAGCTACTTCCTCTCGCGCGACCGCTACCTGCCCCGGCAGCTTGCGAACCTGGGCGACAAGCTGGTCTACACCAACGGCATCCTGATGCTGGGCTTCTTCGCCTCGCTGCTCGTGATCCTCTACCACGGCAGCGTCGACCGGCTGATCCCGCTCTACGCCGTGGGCGTCTTCACGGCCTTCACGCTGTCGCAGTCCGGCATGGTCAAGCGCTGGTTCACGGAGCGCGGGCCGCGCTGGCGCCTCAAGGCCACGATCAACGGCTTCGGCGCCATGTGTACCGGGATCGTGATGATCAACGTCCTCTTCGAGAAATTCCTCGAGGGCGCGTGGATCGTCGTGGTCACGTCCGTCGCACTCGTCTTCATGTTCCGAGGCATCTGGAACCACTACGAGAACTGCCGGCGATGCCTCTCGCTGGTGAACCGCGAGCCCGACCGCGAGCAGCCGATCAACACCGTGCTGCTGGTGCTCCCGAGCCTGCATCAGGGCGTCTTCCCGGCGCTCAACTACGCCAAGAGCCTCTCACAGGACTGCCGGGCCATCCATATCGAGATCGACCCCGCCGACACGCCGCGCCTCATTCGCGAGTGGGACCGATACGTGGGGCCGGACACGCCGCTGGTCATCATGCCGAGCCCGTTCCGGTCGCTGGTGGCCCCGCTGGTGCGCTATGTGCGCGAAGTGAGCAGCGAGCGACCCAACCACGTCGTCACGGTCGTCGTGCCGGAGTTTGTGCCTGGCAAGTGGTACCATCGCCTGCTCCACAGCGCCAACGGCCTGCTGGTGAAGCACTACCTGAGCCACCTGCCGGGCGTCATCGTCAGCAACGTGCGCTACTTCCTGGTGCATGAACAGGGCAAGGTCGAAACGCCGCCCGTGGCCTGCCTCACCCAGCCCAACGGCGCCCCCGAAGGCATGCGACCCGACACAGGCAGTGGTGACTGAAGCGCCCGGCGCCGGGGCCCGCCGCGCCGCCCTGCTCCGCTGCCTGGGCGGCCCCTGGCCCGAAGCAGGTCCGCTCGCCATGGAGGAGCACGGCTCGGAGCCGTGTGACGGCTACACGCTGCGCCGCGTCTCCTACCTGACCGAGCCGGATGAGCGCGTCCCCGCCTACCTGCTGATGCCCGACACGGCCACTCCGGCTACGCCCGCACCCGCCGTCGCGGTCTGGCACCAGCACAACGGGCAGTACGACCTCGGCGGCTCCGAGCCGGCGGGCCTGTCCGGCGACCCCATGCACCATACCGGCGCCGCCCTGGCGCGCCTCGGCTACGTGGTCCTCTGCCCCGACGCGCTCTGCTTCGGCGACCGGCGCTGCGAGAAGCTCCATGGCGGAGACTACGAGCGCTTCGAGTTCCTGCGGTACGTAGTGCGCGGAAAGAGCCTGGCGTGGAAGTCGATCCTGGACATGCGCCGCGCCGTAGACCTGCTCTGCTGCCTGCCCGAGGTGGACGCCACCCGCCTGGGTTGCTATGGCCACTCCATGGGCAGCACGCACACATGGCTCGTGGGTCCCTGGGAGCCGCGGTTGAAGTGCCTCGTGGGCAACTGCTGCCTGCCCACCTATGCCGCCGTCGAGCGGACGCACCTGCTCCACTGCTTCCCCAACTTCGTGCCCGGCTGGATGGAGCACGGCGATACACCGGAGATCGCCGCCCTGACGGCGCCCCGCGCGTTGCACCTGAACTTCGGCACGGACGACGGCGGCAGCCCCATCGCCGAGGTCCGCGAGGCCGTCCGGACCGTCGCCACCCGCTACACCGAGGCCGGAGCGCCGGACGCCTTCACATGGTACATCGAGGAGGGCGCGGGCCACGTCCTCACCGAGGAGATGTGGCGCGTCACCCACCGATGCTTCGCGCGACACCTGGGCGGCGGGGCGGAGTAGGCAACCACCGGTCCTTGGGCATCATAGGCTCGGCGCGTCACTGTCGGGTTCAGATCACGCTCGCACTCATCGTCAAAGCGGTCAGGCCGTGATCCGCGTCACCGTAAGCCCGGCACGAACGCGCCAGGCTTGGCACAAACACCCACTGCCACCAGCCGCGCCGCTTTCGTGCTCTTCGCGTGCAGGGACTTGCGACCCCGACGGCGCATCTATAGCCAACAACGCCGAACCTCGGCGCCGGGAGGCGCGATGGCGCGGTATGAAAGGACTTCAAATGAACTACAGGAACTGGACGCGCGGGGCCCTGGCGGCGGTCGGCTGTCTGGTGGCCGTCGGTGTGGCGGGCGCTCAGGATGCCCCCAAGGCCAAGGTCGCCAAGCTGCCCACCAAGGCGCCCAAGGGCGCCGTCGTGCTGCTGAGCAAGAACGCCACCGATATGGCGTCGAACTGGTACCAGCGCCGCACCACCAATGATGCCGGCTGGACCGTGGATGCCGCGGGCGTGGCGACGCACCCGAAGCATGCCTACGACATCACCAGCAAGAAGGAGTTCGGCGACTGCTTCATCCACGTCGAGTTCCAGTGCGGCGCCGACGCTGCGGGCAACCCCACCGACGGCGGCAACTCGGGCGTGGGACTGCAGGGCCGCTACGAGATTCAGATCAACAACTCCTTCGGCAAGGCGGCCGAGATGCATGAGTGCGGCGCCGTCTACGACCGCGTGGCGCCCATCGTCATCGCCTCCAAGAAGGCCGGCGAGTGGCAGACCTACGACATCAAGTTCACCGCGGCCAAGTTCGGCTCCGACGGCGCCGTCACGGCGCGGCCACGCGTCACGGTCTGGCAGAACGGCATCCTGATCCAGGACGACACCGAGATTCCGAGCCCCACGGGCATCCAGTACGGGGACTTCAAGGGCGAGGTCCCGGTGGGTCCCATCGTGCTGCAGGGCGACCATGACGTCGTCAACTACCGCAACATCTGGGTGAAGACCAAGTAACCCGCACCGGCGCGCGGGAGGGGGGTTCCCTTTCCCGCGCCACAGGAGCGCCTGCGGCTCTGGTACGAGGCGCCCGCGGGGCGCTGGCAGGACGCCCTCCCCCTGGGCAGCGGCCGCCTGGGCGCCATGGTGTTCGGCGGCGTCGAGCGCGAGCGGATCGCGCTGAACGAGAGCTCGGTCTGGTCCGGCTCTCCGGAGGATAACGACCGCCCCGACGCCCACGACGCGCTCCCGGAGATCCGCCGACTCCTGGCCGAGGGCAAGAACGCCGAGGCCGCCGACCTGATGATGGCGCACTTCACCTGCAAGGGTTCCGGCTCCGGGAACGGCAACGGAGCCAACGTGCCCTTCGGCTGCTACCAGGCGCTGGGCGACCTGACGCTCGACTTCGCCGACGCCGCGGGCGCCGTCTCCGGCTACATCCGCGAGCTGGACCTCGCCACGGCCGCAGCCTCGGTCGCCTTCACGCGGCGCGGCGTGCGCCATTCGCGCACGGTCGTCGCCTCGGCCCCGGATGAGGTTATCGCCATCCGCCTGGCGGCCGATAGACCGGGATGCGTCTCCTTCCGAGCGGGTCTGACGCGTTCCGAGAGGCGACGCACCGAGGCCGCCGGGCCCTCCGAGCTGCTGATGACCGGCACGCTGAACGACGGACGGGGCGGCTCCGGCCTCACCTATGCCGCCCGCCTTCGAGCGGTGGCCATTGGCGGCTCGGTCCGCACCGAGGGCGAGACGCTCATCGTGGAGAAGGCCGACTCGGTCACACTCCTCCTGGCCGCCGCCACCGACTACCAGGGCTTCGCCGGCCGCCGCACCACCGATCCGCTCGCCGCCACGCGCGAGGATGTGGCAGAGGCCGCGACCAAGGGCTTCGACAAGCTCCAGCGCCGTCAGAGCGCCGATCACGCCCGCTGGTTCGACCGCTGCGCCGTTCACCTGGGCCCCGAGGCGCCCGCGCCCAACGCGCTGCTCCCCACCGACAAGCGGTTGGCCGGCTTCGCGCGCGGCGCCGACGACCCCGGTCTCGCCGCTCTCTACTTTGCCATGGGGCGGTACCTGCTCATCGGCTCCTCGCGGCCCGGCGGGCTTCCCGCCAACCTGCAGGGGCTCTGGGCCGAGGAGGTCCAGACGCCGTGGAACGGCGACTGGCACCTCGACATCAATGTGCAGATGAACTACTGGCCGGCCCAGGTGTGCGGCCTCGCTGAACTGCAGGAGCCGCTGAACAAGCTGATCGCCTCGCTGGTGGCGCCGGGCCGCAAGACCGCCGCCGCCTACTACGGCGCCCGGGGCTGGGTCGCCCACGTCATCACAAACCCGTGGGGCTTCACCGCTCCCGGCGAGCACGCCTCCTGGGGCGCCACGGTCAGCGGCTCGGCATGGCTCTGCCAGCACCTCTGGACCCACTTCGCCTTCACACGCAGCTACAGCTTCCTCGCGTGGGCCTACCCGATCCTGAAGGAGTCCGCGCTCTTCTACCTGGACAACCTCTGGGAGGAGCCGAAGCACAAGTGGCTCGTCACCGGTCCGTCGAACTCGCCGGAGAACGGCTTCCGCCTGCCCGACGGGCGCACCGCGGCCGTCTGCATGGGGCCGACCATCGACATGCAGCTCCTGCGCGAGCTCTTCGGCAACACGGCCCGCGCCGCCGCCCTGCTCAAGGTCGATCCCGACCTGCGCACCGAACTCGCGGAGAAGGCGGCCCGCCTGGCGCCCAATCAGGTCGGCCCCGACGGTCGCCTGCAGGAGTGGCTGGAGCCCTACCCCGAGCCGGAGCCGCACCACCGCCACGTCTCGCCGCTCTACGGCCTCCACCCCGGCGAGGAGATCACGCGCTGGGCCACCCCCGAACTGGCCGCCGCGTCGCGCAAGCTGCTGGAGGGGCGAGGCGATGAGGGCACGGGCTGGTCGCTGGCCTGGAAGGTGAACTTCTGGGCCCGCCTGGGCGAGGGCGACCGCGCCCACCAGCTCCTCCGAATGCTCCTCCGCCCCGTGGCCTCCACGGAGATGAACTACATGGGCGGCGGAGGGTCGTCCAACAACCTCTTCTGCTTCCACCCGCCATTCCAGATCGACGGCAACTTCGGCGGCTGCGCCGGGGTGGCCGAGATGCTGCTGCAGGGCCAGGGCGGACGTGTCAGCCTGCTGCCGGCGCTACCCGCCGCGTGGCATACCGGCTCGTTCCGCGGCCTGCGCGCGCAGGGCGGCGTGGAGGTTGACATGGAGTGGAAGGACGGCCTGGCGACCGGCGCGCGCATCCATGCGCGCCTGGGCGGCCGCATCGACCTGGCGCCGCCGCCGGGGCAGGTGATCACACGCGTGGGGTACGAGGGCGGCGCCGAGATCCGAGTGGGCGTCGACGGCGACGTGCGCTCATGGACGCGGCGGGCGAGCAAGACCTACGCGGTCACCTTCGGGACCAAGCCCGACTGAGATCAACGGTCAATCGGAGAACGGCCTTGGGCGACGGCGCCGCGCGGCGCACGAATGCCCAAGGCCGTCTTGCCGCCCGACCTACCAGTCCGTGACCGAGCCGTCCTCCAGGTAGAGTTCCGGGTTTGGCCAGCCTCGCTCCATGATCTGCGACTGCAGCGCCTCTTCGTCGAGTTCGATGCCCAGGCCCGGTCCCGTGGGCAGGTCCACGTAGCCGTCCTTCACCACGAAGGGCTGCTTCAGGATGCCCTCGCCCAGGTGGGCGTGCTCCTGCGCCACCAGATTGGGGATGCAGGCGTCCAGCTGGATGCAAGCCGCCAGCGCCACGGGACCCAGCGGGCAGTGCGGCGCGATTCCGGCGTAGTAGGCCTCGGCCATCCCCGCGATGAGCCGGCATTCCAGGATCCCGCCCGCGTGTGACAGGTCGGGCTGCAGGATCGACGCCGCCCGTTTCTCCAGCGCCTCGCGGAACTGCCATTTGGTGAAGAGCCGCTCGCCCGTAGCGATGGGGATATGCGTCTTGCGCGCCATGTCCGCGAGGATGTCGAGGTTCTGGCACTGCACCGGCTCCTCGATGAACATGGGCTGGTAGGGTTCCAACGCCTTGATGAGCACCATGGCGGTCTGCGGACTCACCGCGCCGTGGAAGTCGATCGCGATGTCGATCTCCTTGCCCACCGCCTCGCGCATGGCCGCGAAGACCGAGACGGCGCGCTCCACGTAGGCCATATCCTCCACGATGCGCGGCGGACGTCCCCCGGCGATGCCGGTCTTCAGCGATCGGAAGCCCTGCGCCACGCGCGCTTTGGCGGCGGCCGCGGCCTCCTCGGGCGTTCCGCCGCCGCACCCGGCGTACATCCGGATGCGGTCGCGGGTGGCGCCTCCCAGCAGGGCGTAGACGGGCAGCCCCACGGCCTTCCCCGCCAGGTCCCAGAGGGCCTGCTCCACGCCGGAGAGGGCGCGGGTGAGGATGGGACCGCCGCGGGAGAAGGCGTGGCGGTACCTGGCCTGCCAGTGGTGGGCCACGCGGGTGGGGTCCTTGCCCAGCAGGTAGGGCTCCAACTCGGCCACCGCCGCCGCGCAGGTGGCGGCACGGCCCTCCAGGATGGGCTCTCCGAGCCCGACGAGCCCCTCGTCCGTGTGAACCTTCAGGTAGAGCGACCGCGGCCGCACCATGAACGTCTCAAGGCGGGTGATCTTCACGCGCACACCTCCCGTGCCGGATGCCGACGCGGACATGGTACCCACTGCCGAGGTATTGGCAGGGTAAACGCGGACCGGGCCTCCGCGCCGCGTCTGGGTACAATCTCCCAGCGCGCGGACGTGCGCATACCCGGTTCAGGAGGATGGAGATGGCGTTGGAGCGCACGTTTGTCATGGTCAAGCCGGATGGCGTGGAGCGGCGGCTGGTGGGCGAGATCATCGGTCGATTCGAGCGCCGCGGGCTTCGCCTCGTGGGGCTGCGGCTGGTGCGGCCCGATCGCGCGCTGGCCGAGAAGCACTATGCCGTGCACCAGGGCAAGCCATTCTACGACGGCCTGGTCGACTTCATCGTCAGCGGGCCCGTGGTGGCCATGTGCTGGGAAGGTACGCAGGCGGTCTCACTCGTCCGCAAGATGATGGGCGCGCTGAAGCCCGAAGAGGCGCTGCCGGGCACCATCCGCGGCGACTTCACCACCGAGGTTCAGACCAACCTCGTGCATGGCTCCGACGCCGTGCCGACTGCCGAGGCCGAGATCGCGCTCTGGTTCGGCAACGACCTGCTGCCGTAGGAGGGCCCGCCCATGTTCGCCACACTGCTGCTGGATGTCGAGGACATCATCGCCCCGGAGGCCGACGACGCCGCCCGCGACGTAGCCGACCTCCTGAGCGAGGAGGGGCTGCGCGCCACCTTCTGCGTTGTGGGCGAACGGGCGCGGCAGTGGGAGCGGCGCAAGCGGACCGACGTGGTGGCGGCCCTGGCCCGGCACGATGTCGGCTACCACACCAACTACCACAGCGTTCCGCCCACCGTTTCGCAGTACCTGGCGCCGTTGGGCTGGCATGAGGGCATCGAGGAGGTCCTGAAGCGCGAGCGAGACGGCGTCGACGCCGTGTCGCAGCTCTTCGGCGACCTCCCTTCGTGCCACGGCGGGCCGGGCAACACCTGGGGTCCGCAGATGAACGCGGGTATGGCCCTCCTCGGCGTGCCTGCTTGCGTCTACGCGCACAGCCGCGTGCCCGGCGGCGACGTGCACCTCTACTGCGGGGCCATCGCCTACCCCGGCGGCACGTACCTGGGCGACGGCCAGTACCACCTGCCCGACCAGCGCGAGGCCAACACGCAGGCGGCGTTGCGCTCGCTGGCAGGCTGGTCGGCGTCCGGCGTGCAGTGGGCCGAGATTTTCACGGGGCACCCCACGCGCGTGCGCCACGAAGCCTTCTGGGACGCGGCCAACTTCAGCGGCGGCGCCAACCCGCCCCGCGAGCAGTGGCGGCCCGCGCCGATGAAGAGCGACGCCGACTACGCCGAGGCGCTGGCCGGCATGCGCCCCGCCGTACGGGCCGTGCGCGACCAGTCCGGCGTGACGCTCCAGACCATCCGCGAGATGAACGCCCGCTTCGCCGCCGCAACGCCGGAGACGCTGACGCCGGAGGAGCTTCAAGTCGCGGCAGGCGAACTGGACGCCAACGTGGCGGGCATGGCAGGCTGGATCATCGTGCCGCCGGACCTCGACCTGACGCGCCTCCGGGCCGTGGCCAGGGAACACGTCGGCTCGCTACGGAGGCTGCGCTTGGGGTAGAGGCAGGGCGGCCCAGGGCGCCGTCAGCACGTAAACACGGTCATGCCCCCTGGCCGTCATCCTGACGCGAAGCGGAAGGACCTCCCGGCCTGAGCCGCCGCACCTGCGGGCTCGGGCACGGAGGCCCGAGCCACCAGGGCAAGCCCCCGGGACAGCGCGACGCCAACGGAAGCGCCGGGCAACGCGGAAGTGCGGCGGGCGGCCTACGGGGGGTCCTTCGGCCAAACGGCGGCCTCAGGATGACGGCAAGGGGTCAGTGGGGTCAGTCCGGTCAAGCCGAGGCCGTCATCCTGACGCGAAGCGGAAGGACCCCCCGGCGTGAGCCGCCGCACCTGCGGACTCGGGCACGGAGGCCCGAGCCACCGGCCCGAACCACCAGGGCGAACCCCGAGGCGGGCCGCTGCGCCTACGGGCTCCGCGGCGCCACCGCATGCGGCAGCGGCCGGCATTGCAGGCCTGCCACGAGGTTATTGGCGGCGATCATGGCCATGCGGGTCCTTGTCGCCACTGAGGCGGAGCCTATGTGCGGGGCGAGGACCACGTTCTCCAGCGTCAGCAGCGGGTCGTCCATGGGGAGCGGCTCGCTCTCGTAGACGTCGAGGCCCGCGGCTGCGATCCGACCGTCGCGCAGGGCCTCGTACAGGGCGCGCTGGTCCACCACGGCGCCGCGGGCGGCGTTCACCAGCACCGCCGTGGGCTTCATCGCCGCCAGCTCGCGGGCGCTGATCAGGCCTCGCGTGGCGGGCGTCAGGGGGCAGTGGAGGCTGACGAAGTCGCTCTCGCGGAGCGTCTCGTCCAGCGTCACGCGACGGGCGGACAGGTCGCGCTCGGCATCGGGGCAGGGGCGCGGGCTGGTGTAGAGGATGCGCATGTCGAAGCCCCGAGCGCGGCGGGCCATCTCGAAGCCGATGCGGCCCATGCCGACGATGCCCAGCGTTGCGTGGTGGATGTCGGCTCCCGCGTAGAGCAAGGGCGACCATGCGCCCCAGCGGCCGGCCCGCAGGTCGCGCTCGGCCTCGCCCAGGCGCCGGGCCGCGGCCATGAGGAGGGCGAAGGCGAGGTCGGCCGTGGTCTCGGTGAGCACGCCCGGCGTATTGCCGACCACGATGCCGCGCCGGGCGCAGGCGGCCACATCGATGTTGTCGATGCCCACGGCCATCTGGCTCACCACGCGCAGGCGCGGGGCGCAGGCAAGCAGCTCCTCGTCGACGGCGTCGGTCAGGAGGCAGAGGAGGCCGTCGGCGTCGCGGACGCGCTCGCGCAAGGCGGCGGCGGGAGGCGGGCCGGGCTCGGGCCAGACGTCCGTCTCGGCGACGGCGCGAATGCGGTCCAGCGCGGCGGCGGGCAGATCACGGGTGACGAAGGCGCGCATGGAGTCCTCCCAGGCCGCCGCTCGAGCGGCAGGCGTAATCGTTA
The DNA here is from genome assembly GCA_026392115.1 of Armatimonadota bacterium. GTDB lineage: Bacteria > Armatimonadota > Chthonomonadetes > Chthonomonadales > CAJBBX01 > CAJBBX01. The sequence continues at coordinate 11,251 of JAPLCQ010000082.1, forward strand.
TGGCCCAGAGTCGGCCTTTGGCGTACACGGGCCCGGCTGGGTAAACTGTTCGGGCATTCGGCGCGGTCGTCCGCGGCCAAGTAGCGCGGGGACCTGCAAACTCGAACGGCCGACCGGCCACCCAGGGCCGGAGCACCGCGCACCCATTAGGATTACGGTTTGGCGCAGAAGAGAGCCGTCGACATCTTCGGGGCAGTGGTGGGCCTGCTGCTGCTCTGGCCGGTGGCCCTGGTGGTCGCCGCGCTCATCAAGGTGGGTTCGCCGGGACCGGTGCTCTACCGCGGGCGCCGGGTGGGCCGGCACGGCAAGCCGTTCTACCAGCTCAAGTTCCGCACCATGCGCGTGGGAGCCGATGCCGGCAGCACCGGCCTGAGCCCGGACAACGACCCCCGCATCACCCGCATCGGGGCCTTCCTGCGCAAGTTCAAGGTCGACGAGCTGCCGCAGCTCTGGAACGTGCTCGTCGGCGAGATGAGCCTCGTGGGTCCGCGGCCCGACGTGCAGCGCTTCGTCGACATGTTCCCGGACGAGCAGCGCGTGATCCTGCAGGTGCGCCCGGGCATCACCGACTGGGCCTCCCTCTGGAACAGCGACGAGGGCGCCGTGCTGGCCACCTTCGACGACCCGGACGCCGCCTACCTGGAGCTGATCCACCCCAAGAAGCTCCACCTCCAGATGGAGTACGTCCGCACCATGAGCGCCTGGTCGGACCTCAAGATCATCTTCTTGACCATCGCCCGCGTCTTCCGCAGGGATCGGGTTGAGCCCGACCTGGCCGCCATGATGGCGAAGATGGAGGACTCCGCGCCGCCCGCGTCGAAGTCCCAGACGACCGGCTGACCATCGCCCGCCAGGGCCGCCGCCGGGAAGGAGGCCCGCATGGAGAGCGAGACGACGACCACCCCACCCGCCGACGGCATCCACGCCATGGTCCCGCGCGAGCGGATGTGCGAGGCCGCCCGCCGCCTGCGCGATACGTACGCCATGACGCCCGGGATGCCCCTGGTGCGCCGCGAGTTCGGCTACTACTGCCTTGACCGCTGGTTCGAAGAGGGCCTCTCCCGCGACGCCAACTTCGCCGAGGAGTTCAGCTACGAGGCAGGCGGCGCCGTGTCGCTCGGTCAGCTCGGCTGGTGCGAGGCGGCCTTCGTGCCCTTCTTCGAGGAGAAGGTTCTGGAGGACCGCGGCGACCACGAGGTGGTGCAGGACTTCGCAGGGCGGCACGTCCTCTACTTCAAGGGGCGCCGCAACGGCTTCATGCCCGAGTACATGGACCACCCGGTCAAGGACATGACGACCTGGCTCCGCGACGTGAAGTGGCGCATGGACCCCGACTCCCCCGAGCGCCGCGAAGGCTTTGACGAGCGGATGGAGGCCGTGAAGCGGCTCGCAGGGCAGGGCATGATGGTGCAGCAGAACCTCATCGGCGGCTACATGTACCTGCGGAGCCTGATCGGCCCCGGCGACCTGCTGCTGAAGTTCATCGACGAGCCCGAGTTGATCCACGCCTGCATGCAGGCATGGCTGGACCTGGCCGACCGCGTCATCTCGTGGCACCAGGCCCACGTCACGCTGGACGAGGTCTATCTGGCCGAAGACATCTGCTACAACCACGGCCTGCTCATTTCGCCCGCCATGATGCGGCGCTTTCTCTTTCCCTACTACCGGCGGCTGCTGAACAACATCCGTGCGCGGCAGATCGACCAGAGCCGCCACCTCTATCTGCAAATCGACACCGACGGCGACGCCCGCGCTGCCATCGACGTCTACCGCGAGGTCGGCATGGACGTGATGTCGCCCTTCGAGGTGGCCTCGGGCTGCGACGTGGTGGAGATCGGCAGGCGGTACCCCGACCTGGTCATGTTCGGCGGCATCGACAAGCGCGTCCTCGCACGACCCACCGAGGAGATCGACGAGATGGTGGAGCGCATCCTGCCCGCCATGCGCGCACGGGGCGGCTACATACCCACCTGCGACCACGGAGTGCCCGAAGAGGTGAGCCTCAGCAACTATCGCCACTACCGCAGGCGGTGCGTCGAGCTGGGAGGCTAGGTTCGCGATGAGGCGGCCCATGGCCGCTATCGGGCTGGTGTGGCTGGCGCTGGCCGCCTCGCAGGCGGCCCCGGCGCAGCGGTACCTGCCCGAGCCGGCCTCCGCGGACCGGCTGCGCGACCTGACGGCGCGGTGGGAGGCGCCCCGCACCCGCTTGCTGGGGCCCTTCCACAACCTTTACAACGCACGCATCGTGCAGGTCCCCGACCGGCGCCATCCCTACCGGATGTGGTTCTTCGGGTGGGCGGCGCACGACAACAACCTGCCGGGCCCGGGCGGCGACGCCATCTACCACGCCCGCTCGCGCGACATGGCGACCTGGGAGGTCTACGCCGGAGACGTGCAGGGCCGCGCGACGTGGGATACGAGCGTCAGGGCGGACCTCTGGGCGCCGGTGCTGAGCCGCGGGACGAGGACCTTCGACAATGCTGCCGTGGGCGACCCGTCGGTGGTGTTTCGTAACGGGACCTACCATATGGCCTACTCCAGCGTCGGCTTCGAGCCCCACGTCGAGATGACGCCGCAGCGCATGTACATCACGAACTGCGTCATGGGCGCCACCTCGCGCGACGGCATCCACTGGCGCACCTCTGAACGGCCGCTGCTGCTCTGGGAGGGCGAGGCGGCGCAGCGATGGGACATCTCGGACAAGGCCGCTGCCGGCTTCCCGCCCGACGGCCACTACGGCTCCTACCATCGTCCCAGCCTGGCGCTCGACGGGGCGCGGTGGCGGCTCTGGTTCGACTACTACCACCCCGGCACCTTCCTTTGCGGCGGCGAGGCGGAGTGCCGGGGCGACTTCATGAACCCCGCCGACTGGCGCGTGCTCCGGTCGGGCCGTGATCCGATCCTGCGCGACTGGCCCAACACCTCCGTGGTGAAGGCCGGGCGGGTCTGGTACGCCTTCTCCGACGCGCCGGGCTTCCCCGAGGCCATGGGCGGCGACGGGCGGCAGATCACCGTGGCCCGCTCCGACGACGGCCGCGAGTGGCGCGTGCTGGGCCACGTTCGGCCGGAAGGGCGGGCCTCGTCGCACGTGCCGGAGGCGCTGGTGGTGCGCAAGGACAGCGCCGCGTGGCTGTATGTCACCTACGCCTGGAAGCCGGAGACGCGGCCCGGAGCCGCATGGGACTACCGCTACAAAGAGATGCGCTGGATGCGAATGCGGCTCACGGACGCCGACATGCGCCCGGCTAAGGCGCCATCGACCGCCAGACTCGACAACCGCCATTCCGCACTGCCGCACTGATAGGAGCGCCACCCATGCCCAGGTTCCACCGCGCCGGCTCTGCGATCTTCACGGCGATGCTGGTCTGCGCCGCGACCGCCGGGCGGGCTACGTCCGCGCCCAGGGGAGTGCCGGCGCCGGCGGCTCCACGCGCCGACCGGACCGTAGGCGTCTACTACTTCACCGGTTGGGAGCGACCCGAGTCGTGGTGGCCCATCCTGGCCAACCCCAAGGTGCTCCATCCGTTGCTCGGGCCCTACGACCAGGCGCGGGTCGAGACCGCCGACTGGCACATCAAGTGGGCGCTCGATCACGGCGTCAACTTCTTCGCCTACGACTACTACACGCACGACGGCACGGAGATGCTCGAAGGCGCGCTGGAGCGGAGCCTGCTTCGCTCGAAGTACATCGACCGGTTCAAGTTCTGCATCAACTGGTGCAACCACGCGCCGTGGCAGACCATGACCGCCGAGCAGATGCGGAGGTTCGCCGACGTCATCGTGCCGAAGTACCTGAAACACCCGAGCTGCCTGTGGCTGGACGGCAAGCCCGTGGTCATGATCCTCTCCGCCGCCAGCTTCGTGAAGAACCTGGGCGTGGAGGGAGCGCGGCAGGCGTTCGGCCTGCTAGACCAGCGTGCGCGGAAGGCGGGGCTGCCCGGCGTTCGGATCGTCAGTTGCGAGGGCGAGATCGTCGGCGAGCAGATTCTGCGCGACACGCTGGCGGCGGGTGTCAGCTCGTTTTCGATCTACAACTACCCCTATGCGGGCACCAAGATCACGGGGCCCGGCACGGAGGCCGAGGCGCCCTACGCCGCGCTGGAGCAGGAGGGCGTGAACCTGTGGAAGTACTGGGGCAAGCTCACGGACGGCCGCTTCTGGCCCACCGTGATGCCCGGCTGGGATAGGCGCCCATGGTGCCGCGACAAGGACCTGCTCCGCACGGGCTCGACACCTGACCTGTTCGAGAAGCAGCTCCGCAACGCCCGGGAGCATGTGAACCGCGACAACATCGTCATGATCGAGGCCTGGAACGAGTGGGGCGAGGGGTGCATCCTGGAGCCGACCTTGGAGTGGGGCTTCGCCTACCTGGACAAGGTGCGGACCGTCTTCTGCCCCGGCGCCCCGAAGCACTCGGACCCGACGCCGCGAAAGCGCGGCCAACCCAATCCCGCGTTCAGCGCCACGCTGCCGCGCGAGACCCTTTGGACCTTCGACCGGGAGACGCAGGGCTGGACCTCAACCGGGACGACGGGCTTCAAGGCCGAATGGGGCGCACTGCACATGGCCGCCGAGCACGGCGACCCGCAGATCACGAGCCCCTGGACCTTTGTGCCCTGCGCCGAGGTGAGCGCGCTACGCATCCGTATGCGGGTGACGCTGACCGGGCCCGCAGCCGAGCGGACGGGCCAGCTCTTCTGGGACACGGCCGACCGGGCCATGTCGGAGAAGAGCAGCGCGTCGTTCCGCGTACAGGCCGACGGAACCTGGCGCACCTACGACATCCCGCTGACCGCGTCGCCGCGGTGGACGGGTGTGCTGCAACGCCTGCGCCTGGACCCGGTCGACACAGCAGGCGCCGCCATCGACGTGGACAGCGTGGAGTTGGTGGCGGCCGCGAAGGCACGGTAAGGGCGACCGGGAACCGCTACGAGGAGCCAGGCTGGGGCGGCGGCTCGGCCACTCCGCCTGCCAGGCGGACGGCCTCCTCCATGACGAGACGACTGACGTAGATACCGTGGCTCCGCATTCGACTACTCGCCTCGGTCCAGCGACGATGCCAGTAAGAGGCCCGGCGCCACAGGGTGAGGCCACTTGGCCAGCCAGGTGGCCGCCTCAAACGCCTCAGTACCGAAGCCATACAGGCCGCCTGCGATGACCTCGTCCTGAACCTCCCGGGGTACGAGGACACGGCCATACAGCGCCCGAAGCATACCAAGGTGGCCCGCGGCTATCAGGGCCAACAAGGGCCCCGTGTTGATGACAAGGTTCCGTCCGTCAGGCATTGGCGACATCGGCGGCGAGGTCGCCGGGGTCCAGATCGATCATCGCCACTCCAAACCGGTGCAGGCCGAGCAGGAACTCGACCCGCCCCACCCCTGCCATCTGGGCGGCGGCGCCTGACGAGACGCGGCCCATCTCGAAGAGCTTCGCCGCCATTGCCATGCGGGCCTCGCGGGCGAACTCCTCCGGTGTCTGCCTGAGGACATCCGGCAGGGCCTCGGGATATGAGACGATCATCGTAGCGGGCATTGTCTGCTCCATGGTCGGGCGCCGCCGGTCGGGTTGCGGCAACCCGTATTCCCAGCGTACCCCCAAGCAACCCCCGCCCGCCTCACCGGGCCTTCAGCAGGATCGCCTCGATGGAGTGCGGGGGAAGGGTCAGCTCCTGCTCCATGGGGTCCGGGCGCAGGCGGCTGCGGGCCCAGTCGGCCGGGCGGAAGCGGATGCGCTTGGTGATCGCCTTGTCCGTCGGGTTGAAGTAGAGGATGCGGTCGGGCAGGAGGGTGGACTGCACGCCGTCGGCCACGCCGTCGATGAGCGGGGCCGAGGCGGCGCCGGGCACGAGGTCCCCGGCGTGGTGCGCCAGCCGCTCCACCGCCTCCATGAGCCGTTCACGGTTGCTGGGAGCCACGGGCAGCGAGACAACCGCACCCTTGCCCATGCGCCGCGCGCAGGATGCCCGTACGGCCGCCCAGTCCCATCCCTGAGCCCCTGGAGAGGCCATCGCGGGCTCCGGGCCGACCAGCCGCCGCCACGCGCTACGGTCGCCTTCTACGGTCTCGACGCCGCCCAGGCTGCAGGTGAGCAGAATGCCTCCCGCCCGCACCCAGACCTCCAGCTTGGCCAGCGTCCGGGCCTCCACCACGCGGCCCGCCACGTAGACCAGCGCCCGGTAGCGCCGCAGCGCACCGTCGGCGATGAGCGACTCGTCCACGACGTCGAAGTCGTACCGGTCGCGCCCCTGCTCGCCCAACAGGAAGACGTCCAGCGGGAAGTTGCCCTCGCCCGCGTTGAGCCTGTGCTCCGTGGTCGGGTGGAAGAGCGCCAGGTCGACGCGCGGACGCCCGCCGGTCATGTGCTCTTTGTACGTGACCAGCTTGGCCCGTGCGCGGTCCAGGTTGTCGGGGTACTCGAAGTAGACCTGCACGCCGTTTGAGATATCGCAGAAGAAGCGCGCGACCTCGGCGTCCGGCGGCACATCGCCCGGCGGCTCGGTGTAGAAGGGGCACCCGTAGAAGTGACACGCCGTGGATACGCGCTTGACGCCGTAGTAGGAGACGTTGCCGGGCGTCTGCAGGGCCAGGCCCGCCCTGGCGGCCATCTTGGGGATGGCGGTGTAGTCGTTGCCGAAGCAGGTCACCTCGGAGGCGTAGCCCACAGAGGCGACGAGCGGGTTGGTGGGGTAGATGGACCGGAGCAGCGTCGCCATGCGGGGCGTGAAGCGGATCCAGACGCCGTAGTACCAGTCGACAAAGTCGAGCCAGCGGCGGCGGTCCTGCGCGGAGCCGCTCTTACGGGCCTGCGCGGCCCCCTGACTGCCCTCCAGCGCCGGGTAGGCCACTGCATCCCACGTGGCGAATGCCGTGCCCCAGCGAGCGTTCAGCGCGGCCAGGCCACGGAACTTGCGGCGCATCTCGGCGCGGAAGTCCTCGCGGGCGTAGGGGTCGCCGCACCAGTAGCCGGCGTGGGCGTGCTTCTGGGGCACGAGCCACGAGGTCATGGCGGCGGGGTAGCCGATCTCGCCGTAGTCCGACGGGGTGGACATGCGAATCCAGCCCACGCGCTCTCCCATGGCCTGGCGCTGGCGCTTGTAGAACTCCCGGTAGATATCCCAGACATTGGGCGCCCAGGGCGAGAGCTGGAGCAGCTTCCCGCCATGCTCGGCGCACTGGTAGGGGACGAACTCGGGCCGCTGCAGATACCACTTCGGCGGGAAGTGGACCCAGGAGAAGGGCACGTAGCCCAGGCCAGCGTCGTGCAGGGCGTCGGCGTTGCCGCGGTAGAGCGAGAAGTCCCAGTTGCCCGGCGCCTGCTCCACCATGCACCACGACTGGTAGTCGCAGTCGGCGAAGACGCCGATCCGCTTGAGTTGCGCGATGCGCTGCGGCGTCGCCAGATCGGACGCCGGCCCGGCAAAGGTGCCCCAGTAGGACATGAACGGGTAGACGCTCATGTTGCCGGTGTACCAGGGGATGCGGGTCTTGCCGATGGGCGGCGCGTCCTGTTGTGCGCCGGCGCAAGCCGCCAGGAGCGCAACAGCCGCGACGATGAGGCAGGTTCTGTTCATACCGCGTAGGTTCGGCGGATGCGACGGCGTTCCCTGCCCGCAGGCGCCGAGCCCCATGCACCCGGAAAGCGATGCTCACGGCTCGGGCGGCAAGAAACCACAAACGCACCAGCGACGGAGGCGCGTTGCGGAGCACCTTCCGAGTCCTGTTACCAGTCTGCCTATCATGGCGTCACCTTGCTGCAGTAGTCGCTGACGCTCGCAGACGCCGCACCTCGCCAAGCCTGACCTTGTGATCGCCCGATGACCCACCTGCCGCGACCGCCCCAGGTGGCGGTCGACAGGCTCCGAGCATAGGGTGGCAGCATGTGAGTGTGCGGTTGGGGATCGTCCATGGTACTATCAGATTGCGCGTGCTGGTCATGCCACGCAGTGCGCTACAGCATCCATATGCCTGCTTCCGCCGAGTGCCCAGCCGTGCCAGTATGGCGGTAGTGCCGCCCAGAATCAGATCTCGGGAGAGGTGGCAACAGGTATGACGGTTCCGCAGCGCCTGCGTCTGCTCGTGCCGGCGCTCCTTCGGCATGTGAGCATGGCTGCAGCGGCGGTTGTGGCTGCGAGCCTGATGCGCGGCGTGCTCCTGTCTGCGCTCGGCCCTCGCATCGCGTGGGTAACCTTCTATCCTGCGGTTACGCTCGCCGCACTATATGGCGGTCTTGTCACCGGCATGCTGGCGGCCCTGGGCTCCTGTCTCGCCGTTGTATACGCTTGGCCGCTGCTCTGTGCGGTTCCGTTCGTCAAGGATTCGGCCGACTGGCTTGGTCTATTCGCATTCGTGTTTAACTGCCTCCTGATCAGTGGCGTTGCCGAAGCCTCTCGGCGTGCGCGACTGCAAGCTGAGCACGCCCGGACCGCTGCCGAGCACGCGAACAAGGCCAAGAGCGTGTTCTTGGCGACGATGAGCCACGAGCTTCGCACCCCACTCAACGCAATCCTGGGCTTCTCAAGCCTGATGCGAGACGACACGACGATGCTTGGTGAGCACCGCGAGATGCTCAGCACCATCAACCGTAGCGGCGAGCATCTGCTGAAGCTAATCGACGATGTTCTGGACATGGCCCGGGTGGAGTCAGGCAAGGTGACCATCAGCCACTCGCCGTTCTGCCTCACCGGAATGCTGGGGGACCTCGTGCACCTGATGTCTGTGCGAGCCGAAGCAAAGGGTCTCACCCTCCGCATGCAGACGGCGTCTGATGTGCCGGAATGGGTGTCATCGGACGAGGCCAGGATCAGACAGGTTCTTACCAACCTGCTGGGCAACGCCATTAGGTACACGGATCAGGGCGGTATCGACTTGCGTGTGCGGATGGACGCTCAGAGCGGTGCTGCTCCGTTGCCGATGTTGGTGATTGAGGTGGCCGATACCGGCCCGGGGATCGCAGCCGGCGACACTGAGCGGGTGTTTCAGGCGTTCGTGCAGGTGGGTACGACAGCAGGGCAGCAGGGCACGGGACTGGGCCTGGCTATCACGCGTCAGCTTGTGAATGCGCTGGGAGGGGGCATTGAGCTTGAGAGCATTGTTGGCCGGGGCGCCCTCTTCCGTGTGAGATTGCCCGTTGCGCCAGCGGAGCCGGACGTGGAGGGCGTGTCCGACTCCACGGAAGGTGGCACGCTACGGCTGGCGCCGGGCACGCCGGAGGTGCGTGTGCTGATCGCTGACGATAACGTTGATAACCGCCTGCTGCTGAAGCGGATAGTAGAGCGAGCCGGCTTCACTGCTCAGGTGGCGCACAACGGTGTCGAGGCTGTGAAGCTGTTCGAGGCATGGCGTCCGGCGTTCATCTGGATGGACTGCCGGATGCCGATCATGGATGGTCTTGAGGCTGCGCGCCGCATACGCAGCAGTGCCGGGGGCGATGAGCCGAAGATCGTGGCTCTGACGGCATCCGTGTTTAAGGAGGAGCACCAGAATGTCCTGGCGGCCGGAATGGATGACCTGGTGCGCAAGCCCGCAAAGCCTGAAGCGATCTTGGCCTGCATGTGCCGTTTGCTAGGGCTTTCGTATGTGAGCGTGTTGTCCGCTACAGCACCAAGGCAACAGCCGACCGGTCCGCTCGACGCGGTGTCGCTACTCCGGCTGCCAGCCTCGGTACGCGCAGACTTGGCGGCGGCGTTGGTAACGCTGGATCGTCAGACCGTGGCGGCGGCGGTTGCCTCGGCGTGCGTAGCTGATGCCACGTTGGGGCAGATACTACGATCTTACACTGATCGTCTGCGCTATTCCGAGGTACGTCAGGCGCTTCAGGTTGCGGAGTCCGCAACCGAGATGAGGGAGCATTGAGCGATCACGCAACAATCCTGCTCGTAGACGATGTGCCGGAATCCCTTTCGGCCCTTGCTGAGATACTCGGCGCCGCAGGCTTCGTCGTCCTACCTGCGGACAGCGGGGAACTAGCGCTGGCCTCGGTGGCTGCCCGGCCTCCGGACTTGGTGCTTCTCGACATCCGGATGCCTGGAATGGATGGATTCGAAGTATGCCGTCGGCTGAAGTCAGATGCCGCAACGGCTGAGATTCCGGTGATCTTCCTTTCTGCCGGAACCGACCTATCAGACCGCGTCGGTGCCTTCGAGGTGGGCGCGGTCGATTACGTCTCCAAACCCGTCCAGCCGATCGAGTGCCTAGCCAGAGTGCGAACGCACATTGCGCTCAGTCAGACCACGAAGCTCCTTCGGCAACGCGCCCTTGAGCTTGAGCGTGCACAGGCAGAGACTTCCGCCAGCGAGGAGCGGTATCGAACGACTCTGGTAGGCATCGGCGATGCGGTAATAAGCACCGATGCGGACGGCCGGATCGACCTCATTAACCCCGTGGCAGAAGCGATGACGGGCTGGTCGGTGGATGAGGCGCGCGGGCGACCGCTGCAGGATGTGTTCCGCGTTGTGAACGAGGTGACACGCGTCCCGGTGGTGGATCCAGTGACCATCGTGCTCCGTGAGAACGCCGTTGTGGGCCTGGCGAACCATTCGGTGCTGATAGCACGGGATGGTACTGAAAGGCCGATCGCTGACAGCGGTGCGCCGACACATGGAAGTGATGGGCAGATCACCGGTGTGGTGCTGGTCTTTCGCGATCAGAGCGTCGAACGGACTGCAAGCGAGGCCCTATACCGATCAAATGCGCATCTCCATCGTGCACAGAGCATCGGGAGCGTTGGGAGCTGGACATGGCATACCGAGGCCGATCGGCTAGAGTGGTCGGACCAGATGTACCGGCTGTTCGGCATTGACCGTGAGGGGTTTGATGGCAACCTTGCCACGGTGATCGCCCAGGCCATACATCCAGACGACAGGGCCATCGTGGAGGAGGCCAACCGATCCGTCGTCGATGCGGCGGTACCCCGTGCATGCGAGTACAGGATCGTACTGCCAGATGGTACGGTGCGCACGGTGTGGGCGGAGGCCGAAGCACTGGAACTCGATGCGGCGGGGAAGCCGGTCCGCCTGACAGGTATCGTTCAGGACATCACCGCTCGCAAGCTCGCGGACGCCGCACTGGCAGCACGCTCGCAACAACAATCGGCTCTCGCCGATATCAGCCGTGCGGCGCTTCTCTGCGCGGATATCCAGGGCGTTCTAGACATGGCCGTCACGCGCGTAGCCTCAGTGCTTGGCGTCGAGATGGCGAAAGTGCTGGAGATGCAGGCCGACGGAGCGGCGCTGCTTCTGCGTGCTGGTGTGGGATGGCACGACGGTCTAGTTGGTTCGGTAGCCATCGGCGTGGGCGAAGAATCGCAGGCAGCATTTACGCTGGCCGGCTGTGAGCCCGTTGTGGTCACCGATCTCGCCACCGAAACACGTTTCCGTGGTCCTGATCTCCTTCTGGACCACCATGTAGTCAGCGGCGTGAGCGTCGTGGTGGGCAGCGACGACACCCCGTACGGAGTGCTGGGCGCCCACACTACGCAGCGACGTGCTTTCACATCCGATGATGTCGGGTTCGTGCAGACCGTCGCCAACATTCTTGGGGAAGCTTTCTCCTCCGCCAGAGCGCGAGCCGCTCTCGCCCAGACAGCAATCGAGTGGCAGCAGACCTTCGATGCGACCAGTAGCGCGATCTGGATCCTGGACCAGGACCAGCGCATCATCCGGAGTAACCGAGCGGCTGAAGCCTATTTCGGCCAGCCATGCGAACGGATGCTGGGCCTGCACTGCTGGGAGATCGCTCACGGTACGACGGCACCGGTCTGTGAGTGCCCGGCGCTCCGGGCATTCCGGACGATGCAGCGCGAGTCAATAGAGATGCCGATCGGTGACAGGTGGGTCGATGTGACGGTGGATCCCTTCCAGAATGCCGATGGGCTTTGTGCGGGTGCGGTGCACACTGTTCGCGACATCACGGAGCGCAAGGAAGCCGACGCGGAACGCGAGCGACTGCTCGGCCAACTCGCCCAGGCGCAACGCACCGAGGCCGTAGGTCGGCTGGCCGGGGGGGTAGCGCACGACTTCAACAATATGCTCATGGCGGTGCTCAACTACACTGAGCTAGCCCGAGATTGTGTGGAGCCAGACCATCCGGTAATGGAGTGCTTGGACGAGATCGAGAGTGTCTCGCAACGGTCCGCCAACCTCACGCGACAGCTTCTGGCGTTTGCACGCCGGCAGACCATCGCGCCCACGGTGCTAGACTTGAACACGGAGATCGGCAGCATGCTCAAGATGCTTCGTCGGCTCATCGGCGAGCATATTGACCTGGTCTGGAAGCCTGCTCAGGACCTTTGGCCAGTGAAGGCTGACCCGTCACAGATCGACCAGGTGCTGGCCAACCTTAGCGTCAACGCCCGCGACGCCATGCCCGGAACGGGCACGCTGACCGTAGAGACCGCCAACATCACGGCTGATGCAGCTTGCAGCCTGCTGACCAGTGACGCCCTCCCGGGCGACTATGTCATGGTGTCGGTGAACGATACCGGGCATGGCATAGATGCTGACACCATGCAGCACATTTTTGAACCTTTCTATACTACCAAAGCGTTCGGCGAAGGCACGGGTTTAGGGCTGGCAACTGTGTTCGGGATCATCCAGCAGAATGCCGGATTTGTGAATGTGACCAGCGAGCCCGGCCGGGGCACTGCATTTAGGATCTACCTGCCGAAGTCGGCCGCAATACCACCAGCCGTGGCTCCGGCGCCGGGCGCAACTCAACAGCCGGGTAGCGGTGAGACGATTCTGCTTGTCGAGGATGAGCGAGCTATCAGGGTCTCGACCGAACGACTGCTCGAGCGGCTCGGGTACCGCGTCCTCGCCGCCGGCGCGCCAGCGGAAGCCCTCCTACTTGCACAGGAGTGGCACCAGACAATCGACCTGCTCCTCACCGATGTCGTAATGCCGGAGATGAGCGGACGCGAGCTCGCGACGCGCCTGCTGGAGTTGCGACCGGGCCTCAGATGCCTATACATGTCCGGCTACACGGCCAGTGTGATCGCCCAACACGGCGTGCTCGACGAGGGCGTGCGGTTCCTATCCAAGCCATTCACGCGCGACGCCTTGGCCCGAGGCGTGCGGGCAGCGCTTGACGACACGCCGCCCGTGTAGCGCGCCTCCGACCAATCAGAGTGGTCAGGCGCCGGTAGTCTGTTTGCCGAGCCACTTCTGGATCACTGCATACAGGTCATCTGACTTAACAGGCTTGCTGACATAGTCGTCCATACCGGCCTCGAGGCATGCCTCACGGTCGCCCTGCATGGCCGCCGCGGTCATGGCGACAATCGGTATCGTATGGTCCAATCCCTGTGACTTAGGGTCGCGAATTCTGCGAGCGGCCTCGAACCCATCCATCTCAGGCATCTGGCAATCCATGAGAACGAGGCCGTACGGTACGGCGCGAAGGGCTGACAATGCCTCGAACCCGTTGGCCACGGCATCCGCTTGGAAGCCAAGCTTTCGCAGCACCATCAGTGCCACCAACTGATTTGTCGGGTTGTCCTCGGCGACCAGTATCCGGGCGACGGGGCCGGCATCGATCGCCCTTGTTCGGCCGACGACGGGGCCTGCGCTCTTCTCGTGCGACTCCCGCTGGTCAAGGACATCAAGAAGGCACGTTTTGAGTACAGACTGCCGCACGGGTTTCGTCATGCATCGGGCCACGCCATAGGCGGCAAGGCGAACTGCAGCGCCACCGTCGGCCATAGACGTCAGCATCACGAGTAGCGTGGCCCGGATTGCAGCGCTCTGCGATATGGCTGCTGCCAACTGCTCTCCGTCCATGCCCGGCATGTGCATGTCGAGTAGCGCCATTCGGAAGGGCCTTCCTGCTGCGGCAGCCTCATGCAATATCTGCAGCGCACCTTCGCCGTCCTTGGCCGAGGCCTGCTCGCATCCCCAGGTTCGGAGCAGCGTGGTCACGAGTAGCAGGTTCACATCGTTATCGTCAACCACGAGCACGCGCACACCTTCAAGGGCCATCGACGACATTGCGGCATGGTCCTTCCGAGAGGCATCCTTGCCCAGAACGGCGGTGAACCAGAAGGTAGAGCCTCTGTTCGGCTCACTCTCGACCCCGATCGAGCCACCCATCAGTTCCGCGAGCTGCTTGCTGATGGCGAGGCCCAATCCGGTGCCGCCGTACTTGCGCGTCGTGGAGCCGTCGGCTTGGGTGAATGCAGCAAAAAGTATCGGTAGCTTATTGGGCGCAACACCGATGCCTGTGTCGGTCACGGAGAAGCGAACCGTGATAGACCGTTCATCCTCGGACGCCACCGATGCATGCAACGTAACGCTACCTGTATCGGTGAACTTCACAGCATTGGCACAGAGATTGACGGCGATCTGGCGAAGCCTGCCCGCATCGCCGCGGACCCACTCCGGCACATTAGCGTCCACCATGCAAACAATGTCTAGGCCCTTCTGCTGCGCCTTGACTGCCAGGATCTCTACCGCGTCCTCAAGGGTGGTACGCAGGTCGAAGCTCAGCACCTCGAGCTCAAGCTTGCCCGCCTCGATCTTCGAGAAGTCGAGGATATCGTTGATGAGTGCCAGCAGCGTGTCGCCGCTGGAGCGAACGATCTGGGTGTACTGCCGCTGATCCGGAGTGAGCTCGGTATCGAGTAGCAGGCCCGTCATGCCGATGATGCCATTCATGGGGGTCCGAATCTCGTGGCTCATGTTGGCAAGGAACTCGCTCTTCGCGCGACTAGCTTGGCTCGCCTGTTCGGCCAGAGCTTTGGCCTCCTCAGAAGCCCGTGCGAGGCGAGAGTTGGCCTCGATGAGCTGCCTCTCAGCACGGAGACGCTCGGTGATGTCGCTTAGGATGCCAACGGCGTGCCAGCCGCCGTCCAAGTAGATCGCCGACAGTGATAGACGGATATCGATCTCAAGGCCGTCCTTGCGGATGGCCGCCAGATCCAGCGTTCGACCGACTGCGGCGCCTTCACCGGTCTTGAGGAACTCTGGGTAGGCGGCCTCGTGTGCCGGTCGAAAGCGCTCCGGCGTCAACAACGCATGGAGGGAACGGCCAAGAGCCTCGCCGGCTGTGTATCCGAGTACACGCTCCGCAGCGGGATTCCAGTAGCTGATGCAGCCCTGAGGGTCCATCATCAGGATGGCTTCCTGGGCCGATCCCGTGATCGCCCGTGTTCGGCTCTCACTTTCGCGCAGTTCGGCGATCAGGGCATCCAGGCGGGATTCGGCTTGGCCGGTCACAGACCAGAGCAGCAGTAGCACGCCGCCGAGGACCACCAGCGCCGTGGCGAGGCTCATGGCAAGCGAGGCGCGTGCCGCATGCGCCTGCACAGTCATGTCTCGCAGCACGATCAGGTCGGCGACCACGCGGTCGGCTCCGTCGTGGACCCCGATAGCGCCGCATGCCACCTGGCGACCGCTCGAATCCGTCTGCAGGCTGGGCACGAGCGTGTCCCGTGAATGGTGCCCGGAGAACCAGCGAGACAGACCGGGCGGCAGGGCAACGGCAGAGGGACTGATCACCGCGAAGTCTGGGAACTCGCTCCAGCGCTGGTCGGCCCGCAGTGCGCGCCGGACTGACTCGACAGCCTCCCGCGGCAGGTTTCGTTTCCTGAGCGCGATCAGCAGGTCCGCCTGCAAGTCCCTGGCCAGGTGGTTCAGTGTCTGGTCCAGCTGCAGGCCTACCTCGATGCTTCCCAATCGCGTATCGGCATCGAAGCACGGGCGCACATACCTGAACGTGATCGCGCCGAACGTACCGGGCTCAACGCCCCAAGCATCCTCGCCGGTTCGCTGCGCAGTGAGAAGCGTCGATCGATCGATCCGGTCACCACGTCGCGCCGGATCGTGGGCTCGGAAAATGGCAACGCGGTCTGGATCGATCAACGTAAGATGCGTCACACCGTACTCGGCCTTGAGACGCCGCCACAGACCGTTGGCCCGCCCGGACAGCGCCGGCAGGTCGCGGCGTCTCCATGCCGTCAGTAGCCCCGCATCTTGCGCCAGGCGATCGGCATGCGCCCTTAGGAGTAGTGCCCGGCTAGCGATGCCCCGAGTCCAGACATCCTGGGCGTGCTGCCTGAACTGGACAGCGTCTGCTCGCGAGGCTTCAGTGAATTGACCATACCGATCCACTCCGTACACGGCTAGTGCCGCCAGCATAGCAGCCAGAGTGGGCGCCACCACCCACCCCCGGAGCCGTGGAGCAGCAGACTTGTGGCGCAGGCCGCGCAGGCCGACGGCCACCCCCGCGAGCGCCAGAAGAACAAGAAGCGCCCCCACGGCCAGCAACGGCCGTAGGCGCTCGGCGGCCAGACGCGAGCCCCAGTCCGCAGCCAGGACGTCGATACCCACCACTGCGGCGGCAGATCCTCTCGCCGCATCCACAACTGGCGCGAACACGGAGACAAAGGTTCCATACTCATCCGTGTACGGTCCAGCGGTGCGCGGCCGCAGATCCTCGAACACAGCCGTGAGCTCAGCCGGTGGCTTCTTGTACTCGTCGCCCGGCGCACTGGCCAGCGGGTCCGTGCGCTGATACGTTTCCGGTCCGAAGTGGAAGTGACCACCGCGAGCGCGCACCATGTAGATGCCTTGCTGACTGCCCTCTTCGGCCGCGGCCGTCAGTTGCTCACGAAGCCGTTCGTCGGCCGTCGTCCCCAGATCGGCGATGGTGAACGTAAGGCGGCTCACGAGCCGCTGATTCACAGTGTTGGCGGTACCGACGGCCCGTTGGACCAGGCTCTCCCGCATGCTGTGGTCCAGTGCCATGGCCCGAACCCCACCCACCCACCAAGCAAGCGCGCACAGCAGGGACGCCAGCACGATGCAGCCCGCAAGCCGGGTCGCTGGTCCGAGCCGGGCGTGACCGTCGCCAATGGATGCCATAGGTGCTTCTCCCGAGAGTAGTCAATCTGAACCTGAAGAGGAGACAGGGGCAGGGCGGAATACGAGCGGCGCAGCCGGAATCTGTCACGGGGATCGCCGACGCTACCGAGCAGCATAACAGTGTAGCCACCTTGCGCCCGCTACGGACACGGCCACGCCGAAGCAGCGCGAGTGCGGCCCGAGCGCCGCCACCTGCAGGCGCATCAGTTGGTCCTTCGCAGGCTCATGGAGATCGGGTCGGTGGTGCCTGCGGCGTTCGGCACCATCGCCCCCTCCGTGGGCGCTCTGGAGAAGGCCCTCACCCTGGGCCAGAAGTCGCTTCACGAGCAGGTGGTTCGCCTCGACGGCCGCGCCGAGATGTCCCTGCGCATCGCCTGGGACGTGCCCGATATCTTCGCCTACTTCGTGCAGACGCACGCCGAGCTCAAGGCCCTGCGCGACAGCGTCTTCGGCGACGGCGAGCCATCGCGGGAGGCCATGATCGAGGTGGGCCGGGCATTCCAGGCCGTCCTCGACCAGGAGCGGACCGCCTGCCAGCAGCGCGTCGAGGGCATCATGAAGCGCTACGGCTTCGGCGTAATCCTCTCGCCCGTCCGTACCGAGCCCGAGATCGCCAACGTGGACTGCCTGGTGCGCCTCGACCAGGTGGACACGTTCGAGGAGGCCACCATGGAGGCGGCCAAGGGCTACGACGACAACGTCAGCTTCCGCATCAGCGGCCCCTGGGCCCCGAGCCACTTCGTCAATGTGGAGCTGCACTTCTGAGCGGCAAGTGAGGGCGGACCGATGCTTCTAGTGGACGATATCCTGCTGGCTCCGCTCTCGGCCCTGCTCTGGGTCTTCAAGGAGATTCGTGCGGCAGGCGAGGAGGAGCTGGCGTCGGAGCCCGACCGGATCATGGCCGCCCTCCGCACCCTCCACATGCAACTTGAGGCCGGCCTCATTGAGGAGGCCGAGTTCGACGTCCGCGAAGGCGAGTTGCTGGACCGATTGGACGCCGTCAACGATGCCCTCGGCAAGGGCGAGGATGACGATGAGGAAAACGAGGACGACGACGGCGACGAGGATGAGGAGCAGCCGAACGACGACGGCGAGCCCGACCCCGGCGGCGTAAAACCAGCCTAGACGAGCCGCGCCGCAGGACGGACGCAGAGAACTGGAGATGCCATGGGCGCTAGCCCGCAGATAGGCTTACCGGGACAGCAGGCCGCTGTGCCATCGTTCCTCACCGATCCTCGCCTGCGGTTGTGGCTTTTCGGCGGCAAGGGTGGTGTAGGCAAGACGACGTGCGCCGTGGCAACCGCCCTGACCATGGCCGCCCGCGAGCCCAACGAGCGGTTCCTCCTCATGTCCGTCGATCCGGCCCACTCGGTGCTGGACAGCCTCGCCGGCAGCGCCCCGCCACCCAACCTCTCCGTCGTCGAGTTCACCGGCGAACGAACCCTCGACGTGCTTCGCAGGCGCTACGGCGCCGCCATCGAGCGCATCCTGACGCTGGGCACCTTCATGGACGGCGAAGACGCGCACCGCATCGTCGGCGTCACCGTGCCCGCGCCGGAGGAACTCGCGGCCGTCGTGCATATCGCGCACTGGGTGGAGACCCGCAAGTACCGCGGCATCGTGGTGGACCTGGCGCCCACGGGCCATGCGTTGCGCCTGCTGGATGCGCCGAAGCTCCTGGTGCAATGGGCCGACGCGCTGGACAAGCTGCTGGAGAAGCACCGCGAGATGCGGAGCGCCTTTGGTGCGGCCGCGAGGCCGGACCTCCTGGATGCCCTCATCGCCCGCGGCAAGGCCATGGGCACCCTGGCGCGCTCCACCTTCACCGCCAAGGCCGGCTGCCGCTTCGCCGCCGTTGCCAACGCCGACGCTCTCACCATGGCCGAGACCCTGCGGTTGGTGGCCGAGCTTCGCCGGCGGCGCATCCCTGTGACCGACATCGTCATCAACCGCATGCACGGCTCCGAGTGCGCCGTCTGCCTGGAGCAGCGGCAGAGCGAGGAGGCCGTGCTCCGCGCCAATGCCGAGCAGCTGTCGGCGCAAAGCCTCTGGGAGCTGCCGATCCTGGCCGGCGAGGCCCGCGGCAGGCCGATCCTGGACGGACTCTGGGAGCAGGTCAAGCCGCTGGCGCCAGCCGCCCCGCCCGAGGCCGACGCGACGGCCCCCGCGGCCTTCGTGCGGACCGTGGTGGAGAACCCCGCCCCGGAGCCGGGTCGGCAGCGCTTCATCTTCCTCGCGGGCAAGGGCGGCGTCGGCAAGACCACCATGGCCTGCGCCACGGCCCTCGACCTGGCGGCTGACGAGCCCCCGCGGAGCGTGCTGCTCCTCTCCACCGACCCGGCGCACTCGCTGGCCGATGCCCTGGGCATGGCCGTGGGCGACGCCGCGGGACCGGTGTCCGATCGTCTCTCCGCCATGCAGCTCTCCCCAGCCGACGAACTGGCCGCCTTGCGGCGCGACGTGCGGCGCGGACTCAAGCCGCTCCGGTCGGCCTCCTCGTCGTTCTCCATCGCGTTCGAGTCCGAGGCCTGGGACAAGCTCCTGGACCTCTGCCCGCCGGGGATCGATGAGATTATGGCCATCACCCGCATCACGGCCACCGCCGAGGCGGGGCGGTTCGACACCATCGTGGTGGATACCGCTCCCACGGGTCATCTCCTGCACCTCCTCCGCATGCCCGCCGTCATGCAGGAGTGGCTGCAGGCCGCACTGAGCATCCTGCTCAAGTACGACGCCGCCACCCGCGCACCCGACCTCGCCGACCGGCTCATACGCCTCTCCCGCGACCTCAAGGGCCTCCGCGCCGCCCTGGACGATCCGGCCGAGGCCGCCATCTACGCCGTGGCCATTCCCACGCGCATGGCTTTGGCGGAGACGATCGACCTTGTCCAGGAGACCCGGTCACTGGGAATCGACGTGCCGCTCCTGCTGGTGAACCACTGCACACCGGCCACCGAATGCCCCCGATGCGGGGCGCGCCGGATCGGCGAGCAGGAGGTCCTTGCGGAGATCGACGGTCGCTTCGGCCGGACGCATGTGGCCCGCATCCCGCAGATGCCGGGGCTCCGCGGCGCCGGCCCGTTGCTGGAGTTGGGACGGGCGCTCTACGGCGGCCCGGCAGCCGGCGCGCAAGCTGAACCCTCAGGCAATGGAGAAGGCAAATGTCCGCAATAGACCCGGGAGCCGCGCTGGCCGCAGGCGCGGGGACGTCCCTGGCAGGAGGGCAACGGGTCTCCCTGTGCGAGGCCGTCGACACGCTCCTGAACACAGGCGTGGTGGTGGTGGGCGACGCCGCCATCTCGCTGGCCGACGTCGATCTGGTGTACGTCCAGCTCCAGCTGGTCATCGCCTCCGCCGGCAAGTTCATGAACTCGGCCAAGGAGGCTGGCGGCGGCTCCACGTGGAAGCCCGGTCTCCGGTCCGTCGGGGCGCCCGCCTCCGCGGTCGAAGCGCCGCCCGCGCCGCCGCCCATGTGGGAGGCGCCCGAGGCGCCGGCGGGTCATGAAGCGCCCGCCGAGCCCAGGCCCGCCACCGCGCCGTCGCAGCCGTTGCGTCCCGTCTCCTCCGCCGTCGCCGTTAAGGACGACAGCGAGGGCGGTAGGGCCACCAACGGCGTGGCGCAGCTCGTGCTCACGGTCATCAAGCTGCTCCAGGAGCTGGTCGAGCGCCAGGCCCTCCGCCGCATTGACGACGGCGACCTGACGGCGGATCAGATCGAGAAGCTGGGCACGGCCCTCATGCGCCAGGTCGAGGAGCTCGACCGGCTCAAATCCGCATACGGCCTCACGGACGACGATCTGAACCTCGATCTCGGCCCGCTGGGTCACCTACTCTAGAAAGGCAGTAACAAGCCGATGCAATCCCGACAGATCATGCAGGCGACCAACTCGGCCACGCTGGCCGACATTCTGGAGCGCGTGCTGGACAAGGGCGTCGTCATCGCCGGCGACATCCGGGTGAACCTGGTCAACGTCGAACTGCTCTCCATCCAGATACGGCTGGTCATCTGCTCGGTGGACAAAGCCCGCGAGATCGGGCTGGACTGGTGGACCGGCAACGCCGCATTCGCCAACCACGGCGCCGATGAGGCCATGGCAGGCACGCTGGAGCGCATCGACGAGCGCCTGGCGCGTCTGGAGCAGGCGGCGGCGGCGCCGGCTGGGGCGTAGGCGGCGGCGCGCCGGGCCTGGCCGGCTCGCAAGCCATTGCCCCTACCTGGCCATCATCTCCAGCCTGTAGACGCGACCCCTCGTCGGGCGGGGCACCACCACCGTCTCGCCGCTCCAGCTCTCCAGCGGCTTGCCGTCCAGGCGCACCGAGGCGAGGGAGCGGCCGTTGGGCAGGCGGGCCGATAGAACCACTTTGGCCGGCGGGCGGGCGACCTGGTCTCCTCGCGGGACGATGCGGAACGTGGCGATGATCCGCCTGCCGCCGTCGCGCGGCTGCACGTTCAGGTCCAGCGCGCCGAAGTGGGTGGGCAGGCCCGTAACGCTGACGGCCTTGCCGGAGCCCTGCCAGCGACGGAGCGTGGCCGGCGTCAGGAGCAGCGTGTCGCCATCCTCCATGGCGAAGAGGTGGCGGTAGAGGTTCAGCCACTGGGCGTCGGCCCACATGTGGGGCTGGTCGCCGGCGGCCGTATTCTGCTTGTTGTCGTACCCCTCGCCCCAGCTGTAGGTGTGGCCGGCGGTATCGGTGAAGGCGCAGAAGTAGTCCGCGGCCCGCTCCGGCTCGCCTCGCAAGATGGCGCCGATGGCCCAGTCCACACCGATGTAGGGCCACGAGCTACCCGCGCCCTCGCTGAAGATGCCGCCGCCCCACTCGTGGGAACCACGCAGCATGCGGCGGTCGGTGGCGGTCCAGAGCGGATCGTGGGGCTCGAAGACCCGCGTGGGCCAGAGGAGCGGCGTGTGGCCCCACATCCCGTACATACCGTCGCGCTGCGGCTCCACGCCGAACCAGAGTGAGCCCTCGTAGAGGCCCGAGCGCCGGAAGGTCATGCGGCACGATCGGAGCAGGCAGGCGCGCAGGTCGGCGGCCTCGCGGCGGAAGCGCGCGGCATCGGCCGGGACGCCCGCCGCGGCGGCAGCATCGGCGGCTTCGTTGAGGCCCAGCACGGCCCAGGCGTCCATGTAGTACATGTGCATGCCCTTTGTGACCGAGCCCACCTCCATGGCGCCCGGCTCGATGAGCCCGTAGCGCGGGTCGCTCGGGTCCCGGATCTCGGCCATGTGCTTGTGCCGGGAGTTGACCAGCCATTGCGCACCGCGCCGCACGAAGGGGTAGGCGACGGCGCGGAGCCATGGGCGGTCGCCGGTGAGCTTGTAGTGCTGCACCAGGCACCAGATGTTCTGCCCTTGGGTGTCGAACTGGCCGGGGCGGGTGTTCCACAGGCCGTCGGGTCTCATGCCGATCCGGATCGGGATGTCCGCGAAGCCGGTCGGGCCCAGCGGCGCATCCTTCAGGTCCATGCAGTAGGCCCGTAGCAGCCGCCGCGACCTGTCGTGGAGGCCCGCCAGGTCGTAGGCATAGATAACGTAGGCCTGGTCGCGGAAGGCGAAGTCGTAGTAGAACCAGGCGCTGCAAGGGTTGAACCAGACATCCCCGGCGATCCGCACATCCAGGATGGCCCGCGCCGCCAACCGAGAGCGGTAGACATCGCCCAGCACCGGGTCGGGCGTGCTGATCTGCGCGGACGCAGCCGAGAACGCGGCCCACCAGCGCAGCGAGGCGTTCCACTCGGCGACCGGGTCGCGGCGGGCGAGGTCGGCCAGCCGCGCCTCAGAGAAGGGCGGCGCGGCCTCGCGCGGCAGCGCCTCGCGGAAGGCGTGGGAGTAGGTCCCCATGCTGGCCGGGTCGCGCCGCTGGAAGGGGGGAGCCTTGAGCCAGAAGACCCTGGACCCACCGGCCGGCACCACACCGCCGAGCGGCAGGTTCAGGCGCGAGAGGCCCACGTCGGTCATGCCGTAGTTCTGGTTCTGCCACCCGGTCTCGGGTGTCGCGCCCACGTCTATGTGCCGCACGCAGAGGGCGTTCATCCTGCCCGCGACCACGTCGGCGGGATCGGCCACGGGCGTGCCCTCGGGGAAGACGTAGATGACGCTGAGGCGGGTGTGCCGCAGGCGCGACCGGGCATCGCACCCGGCCCGCACCTCGATCATACCGTCGCCGTCCATATCGCGGGCGCAGCGGAAGCCCACGCAGATCGGCCTGGGCTTCTGCGAGACGAAAGTGAACCAGTCCACCGTCTGGGAGCCAGCGCCCTCCACCTCGTAGCGCAAGATCAGGTCGCCAGCCCCTGTCACCTTGCCCAGGAAGGCGGCGATGTGCGGCGAGGCGGCGGTCCAGACATCGTAACGGGCGCCGGGCCCGGCGGCGAAGCGGTAGACCACGGGCAAACCGTCCATGCCGATGCGCGTGCTGGAGACGGCTGCCTCGGTATCGCCCGGTCCGCCGCCGCACTCGTAGCTCTTGGCCCGCTTGTCGCAAAGGCCCCAGTCGCGGTTCAGGGCGGGTTCGAACCGGCAGTCGGCGGGCGCCACCAGGAACGGAACCGAGCCCAGCCCGCGGATCACGCCGTCGGCGGCCCTCATGTCCGGCGGGCCGTCCAGCCCGGCGATCAGGGCGCTTCGCAGTGGCCCTGAAGTCGGGTTGGACACCTCTACGCGATACAGGTCGTAGGCCCCGGCACCGAACGGGCGCGACATGGCCGCAACCTTGTACCGCAACCCGCCGTGCTCCCAACCAGCCCTGATGGCGGGCAGGTAGCCGCCGACCAGTCCGAGGCGAACGCTCTCCAGGTCGCCGGGCTCCAGCTCCACGCCCTCGTCCCGCAGCCGGAAGACGAGGTCGAACGTGGGGTAGCGAATCCGCATGCCGCGTCCGAGGCAGTTCACGTCGCTCCGGCCGGTGGGCCACCCGAAGGCGCTCCACTCGTTGGCGGCGCTGTTGCGGCCGGGCGCGGCCTCCTCGAAGCTGGTGTCGAACCGCTCGTCGCGGGCCTCGCCCAGTCGCCTGAGGCGCGGCGGCGCGTAGCTGCCCGTCCCGATCCTCGACATCCGCGCCATCAGCCGGGCGCGCTCGGCCGACGTCACGTCCTGCGCGGTGACCGCCTCGAAGGTCATATCCGCGAACTCCCCGGGGCTGCCGTCCCAGGGCGAGAGATAGACCTCGCGCACCTCGGCGGAGTTCCAGCCCAGGGCGGCGCGGATGTCCTCCGCGAGGCGGCGCGTGACCCGCGTCCACTGCCGGGGCGGCGCCGGGTCGACCCATACCTCCACGGTGGGGTCGGCCGCCGCCGGTTCGCCCAGCCCGCCGGCGCCGAAGCCCAGGTAGCGCGAGGCGCCCGTCTCCGGGTTCACCACCTGCAACTGCACCACGCAGACCGTCCCCTCGGCCTTGCGCCACGACCAGGTCAGCACGCTGTCGCGGCCGACGAACAGGGGCTTGGCCAGCTTGAAGCCGTACTGCTTGTCCGCGACACGGTAGGCCGCGCCTCCCGACGGCGCCGCTCCCGCCCAGGCGACGGCGCCCGAGATCGGCGTCGCGGCGGGTCCCGCGGCGCCGAGAACGTCGGCCCGAAACGGCTCGGCGGGCGGCATGGCGGCGGCGCCGGGTCCGACCAGGCAGGCCGACGACGCCGAGGCCCAGAGCAGGGCCAGGGCCGTGATTCGCAGGTTCAAGGACATGTCGCCTCCAGTGCGCGCGTGCCGGGTCCGCTGTTGCGGCGGCAGGTACACTCAACCAGAGCATAGCTTACGGCGACGCCCGCGGCGGCAGTCGGCCCGAGGAGAGTTCGGCAAGTGAAAGAGACCTTCGACCTGTCGCAGTTGGATTGGACGCTGTCCGGTTGGACGCCCTACCTCTGGGGCCTCATGCAGACTCTGGAACTGGGTGAACAGCCCGACGCCGAGGTGCAAGGCATGCCGGCCCGCATCCCCGGCTCTGTGCAGGCCACCCTCCGCGACGCGGGGCTGATCCCCGACTGGAACCTCGGCGCCAACTGGCAGCAGTGCGAGTGGGTCGAGAACCGCCACTGGATCTACGAGGCCGTCCTCCCCGCATCCATGCTGCCCGAGGGGCGCACCGTTCGGCTGGTCTGCGACGGGCTCGACTTCTCCGGCTGGGTCCACCTGAACCACGCGCAGATCGGCGAGTTCCGGGGCACCCATGCACCACACAGTTTCGACCTGACCCCGCACCTGAAGCCCGGAGACAACAAGCTCAGGATCATTTTCGACATGCCGCCGCGCTGGCTCGGCCAGTTCGGGCACACCTCCCGTATGACGGAGTGGAAGGTGCGCTTCAACTACACCTGGGACTGGCAGCCCCGCCTGGTTCAGACCGGCATCTGGGAGCCCATGCGGCTGGAGGTGACCGACGGCGCCGAGATACGCAGCTTCACCGCTGTGGG
>JAPLCQ010000122.1 GCA_026392115.1 Armatimonadota bacterium
CCGCCGCCGCCCACCGACGCCTGGACCGCCTGGAGCACCGGCGGGCTCTACCACGGCATGGTGGCCCCGCTGACGACCCACGGCATTCGGGGCGTCATCTGGTACCAGGGCGAGTCCAACGTGGGCCGCCCGGCGCAGTACCGCAAGCTCTTCCCCACGCTGATCCGCGGCTGGCGCGGGGCCTGGGGCCAGGGCGACTTCCCGTTCCTCTTCGTGCAGCTGGCCAACTTCCAGCCGGAGGCCAGGGAGCCGGGCGAGAGCGACTGGGCCGAGCTGCGCGAAGCCCAGACCGCCGCCCTGCGCCTGCCCGCCACGGGCATGGCGGTGGCCATCGACGTGGGCGAAGCCGCCGACATCCACCCGAAGAACAAGCAGGACGTGGGCCTGCGACTGGCGCTGGTGGCCCGGCGCAAGGTCTACGGCGACCGCAAGGTGACCGCGACCGGTCCGGCGTACCGGTCTATGACGGTGCGTGACGGAGCCGTGATCCTCCGCTTCGCCGGCGCCGAGGGCGGGCTGGCGGCCCAGGGCGGCGGCCCGATCCGGGGCTTCGCCGTGGCCGGCGCCGACCGCAAGTTCCACTGGGCCCAGGCCGAGGCGTCGGGCGACACCGTCACCCTCCGATGCCCGCAGGTTCCCGCGCCGGTGGCCGTCCGCTACGGTTGGGCTGAGAACCCCGGCTGCAACCTGGCCAACGCCTCCGGCCTCCCCGCGCCGCCCTTCCGCACCGACCGCCGGGCGCGGCCGGCCCCGGGCAAGGCCAAGCCATGACGCTGCGCCCGCGCCTCCTCCTCGGGCTTGCCGCCGCGACCGCCCTGCTGCCGTCGGGCTGCACGCTGCGGCCCGACGACCCCCGCGCGGGCGTCACCGTGGAGGCGGCGGTCTTCGAGGGCGGCTTCGGGATCGAGTGGCACAAGTCCTTGGCGCGGCGCTACGAGCGCTCGCACCCCGGCACCCACATCAACCTCTGGGGCGACCCGCGGGTGGATGAGAAGCTCAAGCCCCGCGTCCTCCGCCGGGACCCGCCGGACGTGGCCAGCGCCAGCCTGCCGGTCTGGAAGCTCATCGTCGCCGGCAAGCTCTACCCGCTGGACGAGGCGCTGGACAGCCCCGCGTACGGCAACCCGAGCAAGACGTGGCGGCAGACGCTGGTTCCGGGCGTCCTGGGCGACTTCCGCTACAAGGGCAAGACCTACGCCGTCCCGTCGGCGCTGGGCGCCTGGGTCTGCTGGTACGACAAGCGGCAGTTCCGCAAGCACGGCTGGGGCGTCCCCGCCACCTGGTCGGAGTTCACCGCGCTCTGCGACAAGATGAAGGCCGACGGCGTGGCCCCGCTGGCCTTCCAGGGCAAGTACCCCGGCTATGCCTGGTCCACGCTCCTCTCCATCTACCAGCGGCTCGTGCCCTTCGAGCGCTGGTACGCCATGCAGGACCTCCGGCGCGGCGCGTTCCTGGACCCCGACTTCATCCGGGCCTCCCGCATGATGCAGGATTTGGCCGTGCGCCACTTCCAGCCCGGCGCCATGGCCATGACCCACACCGAGAGCCAGATGGAGTGGGCCAACGGCCGGGCCGCCATGGTCTTCTGCGGCCTCTGGCTGAAGAACGAGATGAAGGAGGCCATTCCCGACGGGTTCGAGATGGCCTGCTTCCCGGTGCCCATGGTGGAGGGCGGCAAGGGCGACCCGAAGGCCCTCTACGGCGGCGGCGCGGAGAACTTCTATGTCTTCGCCGACGCCAAGCGCCCACGGGAGGCGTCCGACTTCCTCAAGTACCTGCTCAGCATGGAGAGCTCGCACTCCTACGTGCAGCGGCTCGACACGCTCTCGCCGGTGGCGGGCTCCACCGACGGGCTGGCCATCTCGCCGGCGTTGCAGAGCGCCGTCGATGTGCTCCGCGGTAGCTCGCGCATCTTCCAGGACCGCATCGGAAGCCTCTACCTGGAGTTCAACAGCTCCGTGCTGCAAGACGCCCAGGCCGACCTCCTCGCGGGCCGCTGCACGCCGGAGGCCTTCGCCAAGCGGCTCGAGGCGGGAGCCGAGGCGGCACGGCGCAACCCCGACGTCTACAAGCCCGCTCCTATGGGGGTACCGGCGCTCCAATGAAGAACCGCGGCCAGAACCTCTTCATCGCCACCTTCCTCGGCCCGCCGCTGCTGCTCTACGCGGTCTTTGTGCTGATGCCCGCCGTCAACGCGTTCCGCTACAGCCTCACGCGGTGGGACGGGCTCGGACCCGCAAGCTGGGTGGGTCTGGCCAACTTCCGGGCGATCCTGGCGTCGGGCTCCGAGTTCCTGCCGGCCATCGGCCACAACCTCTTCCTCACCTTTGTGCCGGGCGTGGGCATCCTGTCGCTGGCCCTCTTCTTCGCCTACAGCATCCACCAGCGCATACGGGGCGGGCGGCTCTACCGGGTGGCCTTCTTCTTCCCCAACGTCATCAGCGGGGTGGCCGTGGCGCTGCTCTGGGTGCTCATCTACAGCACGTCGGACGTGGGCCTGCTGAACGGGCTGCTCAAGCTGATGGGCCACACGCAGCCGATCCCCTTCACCGAGAGCGGCCGCCTGCTCTGGGCCATCGTGCCCATGAGCATCTGGTCGGGCACGGGCTTCTTCATGGTGCTCTTCCTGGCCGCCATGGAGAACATCCCCGAGACCTACTATGAGGCCGCCAAGCTGGACGGCGCCTCCTCGGCGGTGCAGTTCCGGTCCATCACGCTGCCGCTCATGTGGGACGTGCTGACCACGGGCATCGTCTTCCTGGTGGTGGGCGGCCTCAAGTTCTTCGATGCGGTCTACGTCATGGAAAACGGACGACCCAGCGGCTCCACGCACACCATGTCCACGCTCATGTACTCCAAGGTCTTCCAAGAGTACAACGTGGGCTACGGCACGGCCATCTCCGTCATGCTCTTCCTGCTGGTGCTGGCGGCCACGGCGGCGAGCCTGCGCCTCATGCGCCGCGAAAGGCTGGAATACTGATGGCCCCCGCAGGCGGAACCCGCACCCGGGCAGACTGGCCCGCCCGACTGGCCGGCGGCGCTCGTTGGCTCTTCCTGACGGCCTACCTGGCGGTCGTGGTCTTCCCCATGTGCTGGGTCTTCTACACCAGCGCCAAGACCACGCAGCAGATCTACAAGAGCCCCTTCGGGCTGCCAAAGGTGATCACCGCCCCCAGCCGCGCCAACGCCGAGCCGCTGGTGCGCAACTACCGCAAGGCCTGGACCGGCAGCCACTTCGGACAGTACTTCGTCAACAGCCTCATCGTGGTGAGCGTGAGCCTTGTGGGCGTGGTCCTGCTGGGCAGCATGGCGGCCTATGTGCTGGCGCGGTTCGAGTTCCGGGGCCGAAACGCGGCATACTTCCTCTTCCTCTGCGGCCTGCTGATCCCCATGCAGCTGGTGCTCATCCCGCTCTTCTTTCAGTTCTCCGACATGGGCGAGGGCCTGACGCGCCTGCTGGCCCCGGCGGCGCGGGCGATGGGGCTGGGTAATCTGACGGTCTCGCTGCACGACTCCCACGCCGGGCTCATCCTCATCTACATCGCCTTCAGCCTGGCCTTCACGGTCTTTACGCTCACGTCGTTCTTCCGCACGCTGCCGGGCGAACTCCGCGAGGCGGCCATGATCGACGGCGCGGGCGAGTATCGCATCTTCTTCTCGGTGATGATGCCGCTGGGCAAGCCGGGCATCGTCACCATTGCCATCTTCAACTTCCTCGGGCTCTGGAACGAGTATCTCTTCGGCCTGGTCTTCCTGAGCAGCGACCGACTGAAGACGCTGCCGCTGGGACTGGCCAGTATCTCGATGCAGGCGCAGTACAAGAGCGACTTCGGGCTCCTCTTCGCGGCGCTGGTCATCTCCATGGCGCCCACGATCCTGGTCTACATCATCCTGCAGGAGAAGCTCACGCGCGGCATCACCGTGGGCGCGCTCAAGGGGTAGAGGCTCCGCGCGGCCCGTCTGCCGGTGGCTGTGGCCGCAGCGTAACCGGCACCTCGGCGTCTGGTAGGCCGCTCTGGTCGCTGATCCTCACGACGCATGATGCTCCCTCGGTGCCGATACGCACCGACAGGCGAACCGGCGGCACCGGCTGCCGCCCCATGAGCCGTGCCACGGTAGGGAGCCGCTCGGCCGTCAGCAAGAGATTGGCCCTCTCACCAGCGAGCGCACGGTCGAGGCCGGACTCGGGCAAGGCCCCGAGCAACCGGCAGACGCTTGCCGCCGTGGTCCGTCCGACCAACTGGGGGAGTTCCAGCACCCGTGCGGCCGTCTCGACCTGCGGGTCCGACAGGCGACCGATCTCCGCGAACGCCCGCACGGCGGCCTTACCACCGACCATCATGCGCTTGGCGAGCTCCGCGAGCTGCCCCGCGCTCACGTCGGCGTCGCGGTCCTGCGCCCAGGTCCGGCTCCAGACGAGCGTGACATCCCCCACCCGCCGCCAGTCGCAGGCGAAGGTCCGGCAGATCGCGGTTAGGACCTGGTCCGGCGTCCCGCGGGTCCGCCCAAGCGGCATTCGCGGCTTGAGAAAGACCTCGGCCACCTGGCTTCGCCCGGTGGCTCGCGACCAGAGCCGGAGCGCCGTCGTGAGAGAGGTGACCGCCGTGCCGCCGTTGGGTCCGGCTTCTCGAAACAGGTCGACCTCGGGCCCGGAGGCCGCGTCGCGCTCCTCTTCAGCCTGGATGGTCGCCGGGTCCGGTACGCCCAGGCCCAGCGTGTCGAGCATGTAGCCTGTTTCCGTAACCGAACCGCCCGAGCCCTGCCGAACGGCGAGAGTCAGGTCGTAGATGCCCACGCCCGGTCCCGGCGCTAGGTTGAGGCGCAGCGTCTGCAGGGTCGGCTGCCCGTCTGCGCCGAGCGGGCCCGGCATGTCGACCAGCGCCGAGCCCGTGCCGAGCAGGCCGGCAAGCGTACGAGGAGGCGCCTGGCCGAGGGCCTGCACCGCCAGTCTGGCGTCGGCGGCATCGCTGTCGGCCGAATCAGCACGCAGGTCCCGCATCACCGGGCAATCCTCCCCGTCCGGCGAGTCGGCATTCCCGGTTGCCCCGAATGCGCGAAGTGCGCCAAGCCAGCGGAGGGCGGTGGCGCGGGGACGATCCAGCTCCGCCCGGTGGGCCGCGTCGCTGCCCGGCATCCGGCGCAGTAAGTAGCTTGGCTCGTCCGACGCGCCGCGAACCTCCCACTCCACCATGCGCCCGGGCGCCCGACCGTGGTTCAGGGCGTCGGCCAGACGCAGCATGAGGCGTCCCACCGGCGCCGGACCGGCCACCAGGCTGACGCGCTGGTCACCGAGCGACCGGGCGCAGGAGAGACGCACTCCCGACGCCACGCTGAGGCGCTCGCACGCCGTGGTAAGTGGCTCGCCATGCACGGCGACGGTCACCTCCCGCTGTAGCCCGGGGGCCTGTGCCCAGGCCGGCGTGGCCGGCGGCGCCGCGGCACCACCCACCATGCCCAGCGGCGCCTGACCCAGCGCACCAAGCGCCGGGCCCAGCAGCGCTGCGACGACGAAGCCTACCACAAGCGAATGAGCAGTTCGGTCCATTCAATCACCACGACTGTTGTAGTTTTCATATTTCGCATTCGATAGGCATAGTAGTAATCTTTGCCTCCCTGAGCATAGAGGCTCTCGATGTACTGCTGGGCGTTGAAGTTTGTGGACACCTGATGGTCGATGTCCATCGCGGCGGCGCCTGAAGCAACGCCCGTATCAACTGGAGTGCCGGCTGTGTCGTTCACACCCGACGGAACGTAGTCCCCTTGCCAGAACCTACCGATGACAGTCCACGAGGTAGTCGGCGCAGCCCAGTAGGTCACGCGATCGTAGCCAGAGCTTGGCACATCCTGCTCTGCGCTGACGCCACAGCAAGGCACTGTGGCCATGACAGGCATACTGGCTGCCCAAGCAACGACGGCAAGAATGCAGGCGAGACACATCCTGACGAGACTCGACATGCTGACGTCCTGTGAAGTGTTAGCACCGTAATGATCACGGCGACGCTACCGGTAAGGTGATACATTGTACGGGCTGACACCCATCGTGTCAAGTGAGGTCACCTCGTCTGAACACTGAATGCTACCTCTTATGTATCTGAGGACAACTAAATCGGTCAGACGCTGCTGAAAGTCTTGGACGCAGTCGGTTCCGGGGCTTCGCCTAGCTGGCCCCGACAGCTCACCCCGCTCGCGCTTCGCTCACAGGGCCCAGTCAGAAGGAAACTGCCGGGCCGACCGCGTACCTTGGGCCAGGCGTGTCCGACGGGTTCACGCGCCGCGCCGAGGTAGGGGGGGGGTACCACCATGCACAACCACGCAACCGCGCTGATCGCACTGTCTCTGTTGGCGCTGACGCTGGCGGCCGAGGCTGCCCCCGTGAGGCTGGCCAACCGCGCGCTCTCGCTGGCATTCGACCGGGCCACCGGGGCGCTCACCAGCGCCCGCAACCAGGCCTCGGCCGACGAGTACCTGAAGGGGCCCGCCGGTCCGGGCAACCCCTTCCTCATCCATGTGGACCCCACGGTGGTCCCGCAGGCCGCCTCCAACCCCGGCTGGTGGTCGGGCGAGATCGAGGCGGACCTTGGCGGGGCGGCGGTCACCCCCGGCGCCTGCGCGCTGACCTCGCTGGAGCGCAAGGCGACCGAATCCGGCGATACTCTGACCCTGGTCTCGGAGCACCGGGGCACAGGCCTCCGCATGCGCCTGACCATGAAGGCGCCGGCCGATGCGTCGTACGCCGACCTGACGCTGACGGTCACCAACACGGGCCGCGCCGCGCACACGGTGGTCACCGCCTTCCCGCACCTGACCGGGCTGAGCCTCGGGCCGGACCGCGAGAGCAACCTCGGCCTCATGCAGGCGAGCTACGGCACGCCCGACGTGAAGGGCTGGGGGAACTTCGGCGGCTGGTACGGGCGCGAGGTGAGCATGCAGTGGCAGGCCGCCTCTACTACCCCGGCACGCCCCTGGCGCCGGGCGCGTCGCACACCTACCCCACGGCGCGGCTGGTGATCCACCGAGGCGACTGGCGCGTCACGGCGCAGCTCTACCGCGCCTGGTTCAGCAGCGCCTTCAAGCCGCACCCGGCGCCCTCGTGGCTGCGGAACGTGGACATGTACTGCGGCACCTGGATCCCGTCCGCCGAGGCCGTGGCGAAGAACAAGACCGAGAACCCGGCCAACGGCTTCACCTCCTACGAGCGGATGCCCCTGCTCTACCGCGACGGCTTCTACGACCTCTGCGAGTGGGCCATGTACAATCAGGGGGTGCAGGACGACCCGGCCAGCTACGGCCCCTACATGGGCGACGGCACGTACTACTTCCGGTCGGACCTGGGAGGCCCGGCGGCCATGCGCGAGGGCGTGCGGCGGCTCCACGCCATGGGCCGCCGGATCATGTTCTATGTGGCCGGCAACTCGATCCTGCGCAACAGCGCCGTGCTCAAGGGGCAGAACGCCGACGACTGGATGCTCATGGACCGCCCCGGCAAGGGGTACGACATCGGCTACCCCAACGGCTTCTCGGTCTGCCCCGGCTACGGGCCCTGGCAGGAACAGATGGCCCGCACCGCACGCCGCATCCTGGCCGAGAGCGGCGCCGACGGCATCCGCCTCGATGAGATGGCCTCCTTCGTCCCCTGCTTCAACCCCGTCCACAAGCACGCCAACCCCTACGACTCGGTCCGTTGGATGCGCGAGCTGACCCGCAAGGTCCGAGCCGCCATGGACGAGGTGAACCGCGACGCCATCCTCCTCACCGAGGGTCCGCTGGACGCGGTCCATGAGTCCTGCAACGGCGCGCTCCAGATGTTCCAGCCCGGCTTCGGCATCGACGCCATGCGGGTGGCCGTGCCGTCGCTGGTGGGCATGGCGTACCACCCCGGAGCCGTGGAGGGCGCCCTGAACGGCTGGATCGGCGGCAAGACCCAGGCCCGGCGCCAGACCTGGCCGTGGGAGCATCGCGGCCTCGGCGGCAAGCCCGCCTGGTACGCCGAGGGCGGCGGCCCGGAGACGCGCTGGCACGAGCTGCGGGCGAGCTTCGTGGAGGCCATCGTGGACGGCCTGCCCGCCGCGGAGGATGCCGCGGCCTCCGGCGAGCCGCGCTGGGTCGGGCGCATCTGGAAGGGCAAGCAGTACTGGCTCGTGGTGGGCGCCACGCTGGACGCCTCGCCGCTGAAGGCGCCGATCACGGTGCGCATCCCCGGCCTGCACGCCCTGGTTCGGCAGGGAGTGGAGATCGACGCGGTCACGCTGGAGGCGCGGTCGGTGACCGTCCAGCGCGTTGGCGGTGCGGCGGAGGTGACGCTGCAATCGGCCTTCTCGGCGCTCTGGCTGCCCCATCCCGGATGCCCGCCCATGGCGCAGGTCACGCTGTCGAAGACGGAGGCAAAGCGCGGCGAGACGCTGGAAGTCGAAGTGACCCCGAGTCGCAGGGCGGGAGTGGGCGCGATCACGGTCACCTGCCCGGGCCTGATTGCCGCACCCATCGCGGCCACGCTGCCCGGTCGGGTGACGCTGCGCATCCCGGCCGACGCCATGCCGGGCCTCTATCCGCTGCGGGTGGAGGGCGAGTGCCTTCCCGCCAAGCGCTGGGTGCGCGTGCTCCCGTAGGAGCGGGAGCGAGGAGGAGCAACATGCCGACTGACAACCCGACGGGCCGCGCCGCCGCGGCCCTGGCCTGGTTCGAGGGCGTGAGGGAGCGCTTCGGGTCGTGGCAGGTGGTGGCCGAGCCCGATCGCGACGAGGCCGAGTGGTGGGCCGGAGCGCCCTCCGTGGCGCGGGACGCCCAGGGCGCGTTCTGGCTGGCCTGCCGTATGCGCACGGCCAACGACCGGCTGGGCAGGCGCGGATACGAGATCCGCATCTTCCGCAGCGAGGAGGGCGCCGCGTGGGCGCACGTCCACTCCATTCGCCGTGAGGATGTGCCCATCGCGGGCTTCGAGCGCCCCGCCCTGCTCTTCGACCCGGCCACGGACCGGTTCAGCCTCTATGGTTGCGGCCCGGTGGACGATGTCTGGTGCATCGTCCGGTTTGACGACGCCGACCGCCCGGACAGGTTCGTCCCGAACAGCTGCCGCACGGTGATCTCCCCGCCGGGCGGCGACGCCCCCACGGGGTATAAGGACCCCTTCGTCTGGCTCGAGGGCGACCGAAAGCGGCTCGTCACCATCGGGATCCTGGGCAAGGAGCAGGCCTTCGCGTTCGAGAGCGGCGACGGCGAGGCGTGGCAACCGCTGGGCGACCCGGCGGCCTCGCTCCTCCCGTTGTCGGGCTGGCACAACGAGGCTGTGCGTCCGGCCTGCGCCCTGCCAGCCTTCGGAGGGCATCTCCTCGTCTATGAGGGATCGGACGCCGCGTGGCACGACCCCTGCTACAACATCGCCACCGGCCTGGCCTGGACGGCCGACCTGAGGACGGTCACCGATCTGACGCCCGACGCCCCCGTCCTTCGCAGCCCCACGCCGGGGAGGCTCCACGCCTGGCGCTACTCGCACTGGTTAACAGTGGGCGAGGAGACCTGGGTCTTCGCCGAGGTCTCCAAGTCCAACTCGGCCCACGAGACGCGCCTATTCAGGCTTCCCGCGCCGCCTCCGTAGCGGCCGCGGCGCCGTCTCGACGCAGCGTCGAGGCCACCCGGACCGCCTCGATCACCAGCCAGACCGCCAGCGCCAGCAGCAGGATGCCCACCACGCCGGAGACGATGACGTCCGGCTTGACGGCGGCCAGGTTCGGGATCGCCTGCACGAAGGGCAGGATCAGCAGCGCCAGCGACCAGAAGGTCACCACCAGCATGAAGAGCATGGGGATCAGCGCCATCAGCGGGTTCCGGCCCGTCCGCGCAAGCCACATGGTGATGGCCAGCAGCGTGAGGCAGGCAAGGAGCTGGTTCGTGGTGCCGAAGACGGGCCAGGCCACGAGGTAGCCCTTCTCCTTGGTCAGCATGAGGAAGATGAGCGGCAGCACCAGCGTCGCCGCCGTGGCCGCCACGCTGGCCGTCTTGGAGCGCAGGCCCAGCAGCTCCTCCAGCACGTAGCGCCCCAGTCGGGTGCAGACATCCAGCGTGTCATAGACGAACGTGGAGAAGGCCACCAGCGCGAACGAGATGGCCAGGGTGTAGTCGACGCCGATCAGCCCCAGGTAACGCGCCAGGCCGTTGGCGTAGATGACGTTGGGATCCTTGCCCAGCGCCGCGTCGCCGTGCTTGAGCATCATGACGGTGGCCAGGGCCAGCACCGCCACTCCGCCCTCCAGCACCATGGCGCCGTAGCCCACCGGCCGCGCGTCGCACTCGCGGTCCAGCTGCCTGGAGGTCGTGCCCGCGCTGACGATGCCGTGGAAGCCCGAGCAGGCGCCGCAGGCCACGGTGATGAAGAGGCCGGGCAGCAGCAGCTTGCCCGTGTCGAGCCCCTTGAGGCCGTCCAGGTTGAAGGCCGGGTACTGCACCGCAAAGCCGCCGAAGAGCGCGCCCAGCAGCGCCACGGCCATGGTGAGGTAGAGGAACCAGCCGCCCAGGTAGCCCCGAGGCTGCAGGAGGAGCCACATGGGCATCAGCGCGGCCACGAAGCAGTAGGCCAGGAGGCCCACCTCCCACTGCTTCACTGTGATCGCCTGCATGCGCTGCGTCATCTCCGCAGGGAGGGCCGTGCCCGCCCAGATGGCCGCGAAGACCAGCGGAACGCAGACAGCGGTGGCGAGCCAGAGCTTGACGCGGAAGCGAAAGAGCGCCACGCCCATGCCGATGCCGATCAGCAGGTAGAGGCCCGAACTCACCGCCACGCCCGGCCCCAAGTCGGTCTCGTTGGCGACGATCTTGAAGGTCTGGGCGGTCA
The DNA here is from genome assembly GCA_026392115.1 of Armatimonadota bacterium. Lineage (GTDB taxonomy): Bacteria > Armatimonadota > Chthonomonadetes > Chthonomonadales > CAJBBX01 > CAJBBX01. The sequence continues at coordinate 10,826 of JAPLCQ010000122.1, forward strand.
CATCCGTGAAGGCGATGATCACGTAGGTCAGCGTCAGCCAGACGAAGAGCAGGAAGAGCGTGCGCGACGTGGGCGACATGTAGCGCCGCACGATCTCGCCGATGGAGCCGGCCCGATGCCGCACGGAGGCCAGCAGCGCCGCGAAGTCGTGGACCCCGCCCACGAAGATGCAGCCCAGGACGATCCAGAGGAGCGCGGGAACCCAGCCGAACCAGATGCCCGCCAGGATCGGCCCCACGATGGGCCCCGCGGCCGCGATGGCCGAGAAGTGCTGCGCCATAAGCATGGAGGGCCCGGCCGGCACGAAGTCGACGCCGTCGCCCATGGTGTGGGCAGGCGTGTTGCGCTCCTGCGAGAGGCCCATGCGCCCGCAGACCCAACGTCCGTAGGTCATGTAGCCCACGCCGAGCGCCAGAAGCGAGAGAACGACCACCACGCTGACCAAGGTTCACCTGCCTTGCCGCCACGGAGCCCCGGAATGACCATGCATCGGCCCGGCGGATACGGCTACTCTACCCAATCGAAGGCCGGGCAGGAAACAGCGGGCGTCCCGCCGAAGGTGTCCGACGAGGATCGTGCCTGAGAGTGTGCCGTGCCAAGGAGGATGCGATGCGTTACTGGATTCCCGCTCTGGCCGCGTTGGCGGCGCTTGCCTCGCCCTCGTCGGCGCAGGCGCCGCAGTCGCCGCTGTCCCCCTTCACGCCCGATCCCCACACGCTGCTGCTCTACCACTTCGACGAGGGCTCGGGCAAGGTGGCGTCGGACGCCTCCGGCCACGGCAACGACGGCGCGCTGCAGGGCGCCGGATGGGCCCGCGGCAAGTTCGGAGGCGGCGTCCAGCTCGACGGCGTGGGAGCAAGCGTCTTCCGCAAGGCGACGCCCGCGATCATGGGCCTCAAGCGCTTCACGGTGGAGTGCTGGTACCGGCAGGACAACCCCTCGGGCCGCCAGTTCCTGGTGGGCAAGGACGTCACCTTCCACTGGGACCTGAGCGAGGGCAACGCCTCCACGCTCTCGCTCTACAACCTGGGCGGGCAGGTGCTCAATGCCGAGGGTAAGCCGCACATGCAGGCGGGCGGTTTCCTGGGCGCACACAGCGGCATCCGCTGGAACCACATGGCCGCCTGCTACGACGGTTCGCAGGTCAGCCTCTTCATGAATGGCCGCCTCGCCTGGCGCGGGCCCGGCCCCAAGGACTTCACGCTCGGCTCCGACAGCCGCGGCCTCTGGATCGGCTGTTACGTGGGCATGGACTACTGGTTCAGCGGCATCATCGATGAGGTGCGCGTCTCGGACGTGGTGCGTTACGACCCCGAGGGCCGGCTGGCCGCGGGCGGCGTGGCGGTGGAGATGCCCGGTCCGAGGCCCGTGGTGAAGGAGATCCGCAAGCCCGCCGCCATGGGCCGAGCCGCGCTGGAGGTGACACTGCGGAAGCTGCGCGGCAAGGACGCAGCGGGCTGGGTCTACCTGAAGCCGCCCGGCAAGCCCGCCTCCATCGTGGGCCGGTATGAACTGAAGGGCCTGGCCGCCGGCAGGACGGCCACGGTGCGATGCGACGTCTCTGACGAAGCCGCCGGGCCGGGCACGTACATCGTGGCTCTGGAGCCCACCGACGCCGGCGCGGTCATCGCCATGACGGGCGCGCGCCTCGTGCGCGGCGGCACGCCGGCGGGCGCGTGGACCGGGCGCGTCGAGTCGCGGATCACCTTCAGCCCGGTGATGGCGGCCACAGTAACCATCCCCGGCGCTCCGGCCGCGAAGCCGGGCGTCATCGATCTGACACCGCAGGGCGTGGACCGTCTGGGCGGCATGCTGGCCGTGGCCGAGGGCGAAGCGCCGGGCGTCCAGTTCCTCTCGGGCGACGGGTACGCCGAGTGGTGGCTCCACGCGCCCGCCTCCACGGCCTACCGGGTGAGCCTGCGCTACGCCTGCGCCGGTCGGCGGCCCTGCGACCTCGTCGTCGACGGCCGCGACCTGACCGAGTACACCATGTGCGCCATGAACCCCACCGGCGGCTCCGGCGAGCGCGACGCCTTCTGGGAGCGGCAGGGCTGGGTGCGTCTGGAGGCCGGCGTCCACTGGATCCGGCTGCAGGACATGCCGCCCAACGTCTTCGCCATCCGGCTGGAGCCCATCGCCGCGATGCCCTCGCGTAGGACCTCCTTCGCGCCCTTCCCGGTCCCGGCGGCGGGCCGCATCGCCGGCGGCGTCTGGCTGGGCGCGGCGCTCTACGGCAAGGCCGCGGCGCAAGCGGCGGCTCGTCCCGACGGCGCGGTGGCGTTCCGCGCACAGTTGCCCGCTGGCGGCGCGGCGCGCATCGGCCGCTCCGTCAAGTGGAACCTCGAGCCGTTCGGCGCCCTCCGCTTCACGCTGACCGGCGAGGGCTCGCGCCACGTCGCCGCCCTGCGTCTGGTCGATGCCAAGGGCGACGAGAAGCTCATCTGGCGCGGGCGCGACCTGAAGAAGGGCGCCGTGGAGGTGATCGCCCCGCTCCTCTTCGAGGGCATGGACGTCTTCGACGGCCGCCACGTGGCACAGGTCTGCCTCGACCTGCACGAAGGCAACGTGGGCTCGCCGCCAGCCATGTCGGGCATCCTCTCCGGCCTGGTGCTGGTCCGGCGAGACGCCCTGGCCAAGCCGGCACAGGCGCCTCCCGCCCGGGCCGCGGCGACTCGGTCGACCGCGCCGCCCCTCCGGGCTCCGGCCTTCCGCCCCTGGACCAAGCCGGTCGTGCCCGAGGCGCATCCGCTCTGGGCCTCCACCGAGCCCAAGCCCGTCAAGCGCGCCACCCTGGGCTACGGCCTCCACTACACCGGCGCCCGGAGCATCGATACCGACACGCTGACACAGTTCCACAGCTTATACAACTTCGGCGACGTCTGCTGGCCGCACATCGGCATCCTGCCGCAGCGCCGCGACGCCAAGAGCGACGCCGACTACCGCAAGGCCCTCGAGGAGATGGAGGTCCGCCTGCGCGACGTGGAGCGGCGGGGGCTCTTCCTCTTCGACATCTGGGGCTACGTGCCCTTCGGCGAGGCCGGTCCCACGCCCCGCGTGGCGCAGGAGCACCACGACGCCCTGACGCGCATCTTCGGCGACCGCTTCATGGGCTACGACAACGGCGAGCAGGACGGCCGCTACATCGGCTCCTACGCCGACCGGGGCTCCTTCACAGACCGCAGGGGAGGCTGGGCCGACTTCGTGAAGTGGGACGACGGCATCTGCGCCGACAACATGAACTTCATGAACGCCACCGGATCGCTCAACTTCTCCCACTACTACGCCGACCGCGGAGCCCGGACGCTGGGGCTGGAGACGGCACAGGGCCTCCCAAGCGACACGCTGATGTTCGCCTTCCTGCGCGGGGCCTCGCGGCAGTACGGCAGGCTCACGTCGCAGGCCACCTCCATCTGGAACCGCTTCGGCTACAGCATGTACCACGACCGTCGGACCGAGGGCGGCGGCGGCTATGGCCAGGGACCGAACAAGGGCTGCAGCCTGAGCCTCCACAAGCGCCTCTTCTTCAGCAGCTACACCGGCGGCGACAGCATCTGCGGGACCGAGGCCGCCCAGTTCACCGCCGATAAGCTGCCCAACGGCGCCAACGAGCTGAGCCCGCTGGGCCGCCAGCACCTGGAGATCGCGAAGTGGACCGCCCGGCGCCCCGACCGCGGCGTGCTTTGCTCCCCGGTGGCCTTCATGCTCGACTTCTTCAACGGCTGGAACATGCCGCGGCACCTCTACCGAGGCGACATGTACAAGGTCTGGGGCAAGCTCCCCTACGAGAAGCCCGACTACCAGGTCGACGCCCTCTTCCGCATGGTCTGGCCCAGCTACGAGGACGCCAGCTACCTGCGGGACGAGCGCGGCTTCATCTGCCCCACGCCCTACGGCGACATCTTCGACGTCATCAACAACCGGTGCCGGCCCGAGATCCTGCGCCAGTACGCCGCCGTGGCGTTGCTGGGCGACGTGGAGATGACCCCCGACGTGGTCTCCGCGCTCACCGGCTACGTGCGCTCGGGCGGCGACCTGGTGATCGATGCGGCCCACGCCCGCTCCCTGCCCGCCGAGACGGTGGGCGCGGGCATCGGCGGCGAGGCCCGGCAGGGCGCGGCCACCGTGGACGGCCAGGGCCGCCTGCAGCCCGAGGAGGCCTACACCTACCTGCCGCTCAGCCCGGCCGGAGCGGGCGTGCTGCTGGCCACGGGCTCCGGCGATGCGCTGATGACCGTGAACAGGTTCGGCAAGGGCCGTGTCATCGTCATCGGCGCCGACTGCTGGATGACCGACAAGCTCGCCTACGCCGACCCCAAGCTGGTCCACATGGAGCCGCCCTATAGGCTCCTCAAGGGCGTGTGGGCCGTGCTGGCCGGGTACTTCGGCGGTTTCAGTCCGGTCACCGTCAGCCCAAGCGGCCTCACGGTGCGCACATGCCTCTACGACAGCGACCCGAGGCGGATGCTGGTGGGCCTCTTCAACAACAGCCTCTTCGCCGATTGGACCGGCACGCTGACGGTGCGCAAGGGAGCCGTGGCCTCGGCCGTGGAGACCTGGAGGGGCAAGAGGCTGCAGGCCGGCCCGGCGGCCATCAAGCTCACCGTACCGGCCGGCGACGTGGCAATGGTCGAGGTGCGGCTGAGGTAGGGGGCAGCGGGCGGCGCACCGGTAACAGCGGCGGACCCGGTACAGTAGCGGTATCCGGATCCGCCAATCCGAGGGTGAGAACCATTGACCAGTATCGACCAGACTCTGCAAGAGCTTGAGCAGCTGATCCGCGACGTGAGTTTCCGGGAGCTTGAGACCGACACGCTCGAGATCAAGCCGACGCCCCCCACCGGCGGCGACTGGCGCTCACGCCGCGAGAGCGTCTGTGCCTTCCTGAACTCGCGCGGCGGCATCCTGCTCCTCGGCGTGAAGGAGGAGGGAACCGGCGCGGGCCGACGGTACGTCCTTGGCGGGTACACGGCCGATGCGGAGCCGCAGGTTAAGGCCCTGTGCAAGGCGTTTCGCGACGCCGACGACGATCAGATGGAGCTGGAGGACTGCTTCCCGGAGCCGGAGATCCGGCCGTTCATGGATAGCCGGATAGCCCTGGTCTATGTCGATGAGTTGCCCGCCGACCGCAAGTACGCCTTCCTGGACGGCACGGCCTACAAGCGCGTGCTGACCGCCGACCAGAAGATCACCGTGGCCGAGGTCGGAGCCCAGGAGGAGTACAAGCGGGAGTCGTGGCATGTCCGTGAGCTTCAGCCCGTGCCCGGCGCGACGCTCGACGACCTGGACCTCGACAAGCTGAACCAGTACATCCTACTGCTCAACCGCACGGCGCGGATTGAGACGCTGAAGCCCTCCATGGAGGCCGCACGGCCGTTCCTGCACCGCAAGCACTTCATCACGGACGCCGGCGTCACGGCGCTCGGGGCGCTCGTCTGTGGGAGATATCCGGGCGATCTGCTGGGCTTCCGCGCCCACCTCCACGGCTACGTCGATATGCCCGGCGCCATCGCCCAGGACAAGCAGGACCTGGTCGACAACGTGCTGGGGTTGATGGAGCAGGGATTGGCCTACGTGCTCCGTAACATCCGCGTCGGAGTGCGGGCATCGCAGGCCGGAACCGCCGAACCCCAGTATCCGGAGGAGCTACTGCGCGAGACCATCAACAACGCCCTGGCGCACCGCGACTACTCCATCGATCAGCAGTGCATCGTCGCGATCAGGCCCGGTGAGGAGATCCTCGTTCAGAACCCGGGCAGGTTCCGCGACAGCCTCCTCATCTCGCTGGAAGGCCCGGCCCGCGTGCGCCGTGTGCTGCCCGAGCCCAAGGCGCGCAATCCCAAGCTCGCCGATGTGCTGCGCGTCTACCGGAAGTGGGAGGGGCGCGGCATCGGCATGGCCACGCTGACCAACCTCTGCCTTGAGAACCGGATCGACCTGCCCACCTATCGCCTGCGCCAGGACGACGTGACACTGCATCTGCGCCCGGGTCCTCTGCTCACCGACGACGTGCGACTGGTCCTCTCATCCATGGACCGGTATCTGGCGGACCGGCTGGGCGGCGATCCCACCGTGGAGCAGCAGCTCGTACTGGCCTACCTCATGAAGTCGCAGGCGGCCAACGAACTGGAACGGCATACGATCCTGCTCACCGCGGACAACAACCACTACGCGGCGTTGCGCACGCTGGAAAAGGCAGCACTCGTAACGGTTCACCCTGAGAGCCCGCCGCTCACCCCCATCTACCTTGCCGACCCGCAGTTGTGCCGCCGCGACTACAGCCCGGAGTTGGGCGCCCTCTTCGGTGGGGCTTGCGCGATGCTGTCCGGCCCGTACAGGCAGTGTCTCGACGCACTCTACCGGCACGAGACCTACTCACGAGCGGGATCGCTGAGCGCCAAGCAGGCGAGCTTCTACCTCTGGGCCCTGGATGGCCGGGCTACCAATGATATCCGGGCGTTTGACGAATTTTACAGAAAAATACGATATACATTCAATAAACTGCTCGCAGCGGGCCTCATCGTCAAGGCAGCCGGAGCCCGCGGCTACGTCTTGAACCGAGCCCACGCGTGCGAGCAGCTGTTGTGACGTGACACGCCTATCGGCGCGACGCCGCGGGCTCATAGACACTAAGGAGACCACCATGCGGCTCTGGGCTTTGGCGGCGCCTTGGCTGTTGGGAGGTGCGGCGATGGCGCAGGCGGGGACTACTACGGCGACGCTGAACGGCCTGAAGGTCACGCTCGATACCGACACGGGCGCGATCCGGCGCATGGAGTACCCCGGCCCCGGCGTCCTGCTGGAGGCCGGCCCCGAGGAGGCCGGGCTGGTGGATGCGGCCTACCCGTTGCCGGAGTTCGAGCCCCTCCGGCTCAACGCCCGAAGCTCCACCGGTGCGCAGATCGTCAAGGAGCCCGGCAAGGTGACGATCCGCCTGTCCGCGCTCGGGCCCACGCGGAAGGGCTTCAACGTGGAGGGGACTCTCTCCGCCGAGGTCACGCTGCGGGCCGACCCCGACGGCCGCTCCGTGGTCATGAGTTGCCGCCTCACCAACGGCACCCGCCGAGCCGTGCCGCAGGTCATCTTTCCCGACCTGCGCGGCCTGGTGGACGTGGCGGGGCCCGACCAGACCATCTTCAAGACCTGCGGCTTCGGTTCGGCGCCGTTCCGGGAGCTGGCCCTGCCCGAAGCCGACGTCTGGTATGCCAACAGCAACACCACCGTCGAGCACAAGTCCGGCGGCATGTTCCACAGCATGTGGGCCCGATGGATGGACCTGGGCGGCCTCAACGGCGGCTTCAGCCTCTTCCCTCGGCGCTGGGGTTGGGACCCGCAGACGACCACCGTGCTCCAGCTTCGCCAGGCCACCAAGCGGCTACGCGTGCTGTCGCTCCATCCCACGGGCATCGCCCCCGGCGAGGCATGGGAGAGCGGCGAGTGGGTGCTGACGCCGCACAAGAGCGGCTGGGCCAAGGGCATCGAGCCCTACCGGCAGTGGGTGCGGAGCCACCTGACGCGCCGCTACGAGATGCCGGCGCATATACGCCAGGCCCTCGGCTTCCGCAGCGTCTGGATGTGCCAGAACCAGCCCAACGACCCCACCGACGCCGTCTGGCGCTTCAACGACCTGCCCGGACTGGCCAAAGAAGCCGCCGGCCACGGGCTCACCGAGATGGTCCTCTGGTCGATCCAGCCCGGCTTCGACGCCTCGCTGCCGGCTCCCTTCCCGCACCTGGGCACGGAAGCCGAGCTCCTCGATGCCGCCCGGCTCTGCCGCCAAGCCGGGGCGCCGCTCGTGCCCTTCATCAGCGTGCTGCAGGCCAGCCCGAAGACGGCCGGTCGCTACGGCCTCAAGGTGACAGACAACAACGGCTGGACCTACCACACCGAGATGCTGCCCCGCTGGAACCCGCCCTACGCGACGGGCCTCTCGTGCGTGCAGGTGGGCCCGGCCAACCAGAAGTGGCAGGACGACGTGGCCGAGGCCTGCAAGAGCTGGATCGACAAGGGCTTCGCCGGCATCAGCTGGGACCAGTACTGGTCATCGCAGGAGAAGCCCACCATCCAGGATCTGACCAAGCGCATCCGCGACTACGCACGGAGCAAGGACCCCGAGGCCAGCTTCAGCGGCGAGTCGCTCTGGAACGTGGAGGTCGACGCCGAGTGGCTCGACTACACCTGGAACTGGGGCGGGTACGCCGACCGGCAGGCCTTCGTCAACGCCTTCCCGGCGCCGCGCCCGAATGTGAACGTTAACCGATCCGAAGCCGAGGCCCGCTTCGCCTTCATGGACAACCTGATGCTCAACGTCTGGCCGGCCAAGCCCGACGGCATCAACGGCTCCGAGCGCATCGCCAACGTGGCGGGCCTCTCCCGAACGCTTAAGGCGTGCAACGGGTTGCGGCGGCGGTTTATGCCCTACTTCACCGACGGGGTGATGATCGGATCCTGCCTCCTGCCTGAGGCGGCGCCCGGCGTGCGGCTGACGGCCTACGTGCTTCCGGACCGGGTGATGGCTCTGGTGATGAACCAGGGCGCCGAAGGCCCTGTGACCTTCCGCTACGACCTGGAGCCCTGGTTGGGCGGCTCCGGCCCGGTCGTGCGTTCGGAGACCACCGAGGGCGGCGAGGGCGGCAAACCGTCGCGGTCGGCCATGGCCGGCACGGTGACCACGCCGACCATGGAGCATCTGGAGATCCGCGTCTACGAGTGGAAGCGCGGCCCGGCGAAGCCCGGCGGATAGGGGCGCGAAGAGACCCATGTTACCCAGCATGATCCACACGCTCCGGCAGAAGGCTGAAGCCGCCGACCCCGCAAACTGGCGCGGCAAGCTGAGCAGGGGGGCGGCCTATCGCTCCCATGGGTCGCGTTGGTCCCATGGCCGGTAGGGCCGCGGTTCTGGGCGGAGGATGGGAAGGATGCGACGGATGGGACCTATGCGACGAATGGGCCGCCGACGTCTCCCATCACCCGAACGCCCATGCCCAACCATAGCTCCCCGGCTTGGTGACGATCTCCGGGGCTTCGGCGCCGATGGCTTGGAGGCGCACGATGCCTGGCGCCGGCTGGCCCGCCACCCGCAGGCGGCGAAGCCCGAGGCGGGCCAGCGTGGCGGCGGCGGTGGAGCCGCCCTCCAGCAGCAGTCGGCCCACCGGCGCCGATGCCAGCGCGGCCGCCGCGGCTTCGGCGAGGGCCTGCTCCAGCCTGCGCGGCGCGTCCGGCTCGGCGCTGTGCGGGCCGGCGATGCAGAGGATGACGCGGTCGGCCGACGACAGGGCCTTGGCGACGCGCTCGGCGCCGCGCCGCACCTCGGGCGAGCCCGGCGCGGCCGTGGTGGGCAGGCGAACGACCGGCACACCCGACCCTTCAGCCTGCTCGATGGCCGCGCGGCTCATCGCCGACGCGCTACCCGATACGAGCAGGCGCCGGCCGGCCGGCATGGGCTCAGACGCCCGGCGCGGGACCATGCCGCGTCGGGCGAGCAGGGCCTGGAGGAAGTCGGCCGCACCGGCGGACAGCGCGGCCGGCTCTGTGCGCTCGGCCCAGGCCGCCACGTCGGCGGCGCTCCGGGCGTCGGCAAGGATGATGCCCTCTTCTGGCAGCGCGTCGCGCGGCCCCGCAACCACCACAGGCTGCACACCGGGGCCCAGCAGCTCCACCGCCGAAGCGGTGCGGGCCGGGTGCGCGGGGTCGGCGGCGAACTCGGTCTCGTGCAGCGGAACGCCGTGCACGCGGTAGACGCCGCCCTCCAGCGTGCGCCCTCGGCTGGGGTTGGCGGGCAGCAGGATGCATCGGCGGAGGCCCAGGGCCTCCATGGCGGCCTCGACCTCGGCGCGCACGGGGCCGCGCACGACGGAGTCGACCTTCTTGAAGTCGAGCCGCAGCCCTCGCCGCGCCAGACCGGCGCAGACCTCGCGCACCGCGCAAGCGGCCTCTGCCGGAGGTAGCCCGCGCGTCTCGGTGTCGATGACGAGGCTTCCCGCGCCGGCCGTCGCCTCGCCGCCGATCTGGACCTCGACCTCGCCGCCCGCGCCCCAGATGAGGCCCGCAACCTCGGCGGCGCCGCTCAGGTCGTCGGCCAGCAGGATCACGGCGCCAGACGCACGGCGCACCGAATGGCCGCCAGGAGGCTGCTCGGGCTTGCCCTGCCCTGCCACGCGATATCGAACGCCGTGCCGTGGTCCACGCTGGTCCGGACGATGGGCAGGCCCAGCGTGACGTTGACGCCCGAGTCGAATGCCAGCATCTTGAACGGGATGTGGCCCTGGTCGTGGTACATGCAGACGGTGGCGTCGATGCGCGCGCGCAGCTTCGGCAGAAACGCGGCGTCGGGCGGGAAGGGGCCTTCCACCGCAATGCCGCGGCTCCGCGCCTCGGCCATGGCGGGCTCAATCACCCGGGCCTCCTCGTCGCCGAAGAGGCCGTGCTCGCCGGCGTGCGGGTTGAGGCCGCAGACGCCGATGCGCGCGGGACGGCCGCGCAGCCGCTGAAGCGCGTCGGCGGTGAGTTCGATCACGTCCAGAATGCGCTCCACGCTGAGGCGGCCGGAGACCTGCGCGATGGCCGTGTGGGTGGTGACGAAGCTGCAGCTGATGGCGTCGGCGCAGAGGAGCATGCAGCTCCGCCGAGCCTCGGTGAGCGCGGTGAATATCTCCGTATGGCCGGGATGTGGCACACCGGCCAGGTTGAGCGCCTCCTTGTTGATGGGCGCCGTCACCACGCCCGCCACGCGCCCCGACATCGCCGCGCCGATGGCCGCTTCGATGGCCCGGTAGGCCGCCGCGCCGCAGGCCCGCCGCACCGTGCCCGGCTCCACGGATCCCGGCGGCAGGGAGGCCAGGTCGACCACGGCGGCGCCGGCGCCGGTGCCCAGCCCGTCGAGGCCCTCCGCGTCGATCACCGTCTCCGGCACGGGCAGGCCCAGACGCCGGCCCACCTCGCGGGCCACGCCGAGGTCGCCGAAGAGGATGGGCAGGCAAGCCTGTCGCACACCCGCGTCGGCCAGGGCGCGGAGGCACAGCTCCGGCCCCACGCCGGCGGGGTCGCCCATGGTGAGGGCCAGGCGCGGGCGAGCGGGCTCGCTCACGGCTGGTTGGCCAACACCCGGTTCAGGTCGAACACCTCGCGGGCGTTGCCCCGCATGACGCGCTCGGCGAGGGCGGGCACGTCGGACTCGCTCACCCAGCCCTCCTGCACGAGCTGCGTCAGCGCCAGCGTGATTCCCCGCCGCGCCACCCGCGCATGTCCCGGGACCAGCTCAACGGGCATGAAGTCGCCGCCGAAGGTGAAGAGCTTGCAGGCCGGCGCGGCCATGAGGAACTCCTTCATGAACCGCGTGGCGGACGCCGGGTCGATGATCCACGCCCAGCACATGTCGGTGTAGATATTGCGGTAGTGCTTGCAGAGGGCCGTCAGCTCGTGCTGGTATGGGTAGGCCATATGCATCAGCACGAAGGTGGCGTCGGGGAAGTCGCGGGCCAGGCGGGCGGCGTCGGCCATGTTGTTACGGACCACCGAGAGGTCCATGCCGCCCATCCCGGCGTAGTAGCCGGTGTGGAGCTTGATGGGCAGCTTCTGCTCGGTGGCTCGGCGAATGCAGCGGCGGAAGAGGTTGTCCTGCAGCGCCTTGCGCTCGGCTCGGCGCACGGAGGTCTCGTCCTTGGCGAAGCTGGCGAAGATGGGCGCGGCCTCGGCGTCAGGCACGTCCACGAAGTCCAGGCCGCGCCAGTAGGCGCACTGGTCCTTCACGGCGATGGCCCGTGGACCCAGCGTGCCGAAGGCGCGATCGACGGCCGCGTGGGCCTGCTGCAGCGTCGCCACTTCGGCGCCGCCGGCCGCCAGCCGCAAGGCCGACATCTGCACGTTGGTGGCCAGGTTCACGGTGGTCAGGTCGAAGCTGAGCAGGTCGGTGGCCGGCTCGCTCTGCCGGAGGATGGGGTTCTGCAGGCAGTTCACCTGCGCGTGCTCGATGTTCGCCACGTCGCGCAGGATATGGCGGTAGAAGCCCGGCCGGATGCCCTCGCGAAGGCGTCGGCTGATCTTCTCGCAGTTCGCCTCGCGGATGTCCTCCTCGCCGTAGAGGGCGCGGACGGCCTCTCGGACGCAGAGCTGGTAGCCCGTGTTGCGGCACCGCTCGTAGGCGCCGGCCACGAGCTTCCACTTCTCGCGCGGGTCCATGCCATGCGTGGTGAGCTTCCGGTAGTCGTCGGCCGAGAGGCCCGAGACCTGCAGGTCGGAGTCGGTGTAGTGGCTCATGAGCAGGCCGAAATCGGACGAGGTCCGGTCGTCGCCGCCGTCGGCGTGCGCGATGCGGTCGGCCTCGGGCATCAAGTGCTCGTGGGTATCGATGAGCGGCGTCCGGTCCACCAGCCCCCGGATGCCGGACGCCAGCGGCGGCGCGGCGGCGGCGGACAGCGGCTCCGCGGTCGATCCGCCCGCGCCCAGCGCCAGGGCCGTTCCTGCTGCTCCCATGAAGGTCCTCCTGTCCATGGTGTCCGCCATGTCTCTGGTCTCCTCAGGCATGCGTCCTTAGCGCTCCTCGATCAGCAGAAGCCAGCCCTTCAGCGGCTCCACGGGCACCGCATCGCCCGCGGCGAAACTCCGGGCGGGCTGGAAGTCTTCCACGGCCGGCGCGGAGATGACGGCCTTCGCCGGGCTGATGCCCAGGGCCTTCCAGTCAATAATCAGCGTGACGTCGACCTTGGCCGTCGCCCAGCTCGCCAGGGCGATGAGCGCCTTGCCCTTACGGCGGTAGACGGTGGCGAGGACCTCCTTGCTGCTGGTGCGCACGGGGCAGGCGGCATCCCAGTAGCCCAGCATCTGGGCCTGGTCGATGCCGAAGGCGTCCCACACCTTCCAGACCGGCTTGGGGTCGGCGTGGTTGGTCTCGCTCACCCAGGGCAGGCGCACGGTCATGCCGTAGACCATCCCGCGCCACCGGTTGCCACCGTCCTGCAGCATATCGCCCATGAGGCCGAAGGGGATGCCCGACGCCTCGACCAGCCAGTAGGCCGGGTCCTCCTCGTTGTAGCGGAAGCTCTCGCCGAACCAGAGCCGGTCCACGTAGGGGAAGAACTCCATGTACTGGTTCGCCGGCCCGATGGAGAAGCCCGTATTGGAGTGGAGGTCCAGCAGGCAACCGGGCCGCGCGGCCTGCATCACCTTGCGCATGCGCTTGAGGATGTGGCGATCGTAGGTGACGTCGTCGAGGTAGAGGCCATCGATGCCCATGTTGCGCACGAGCCAGTCGAGGCCCTCGATGTAGTAGTTGTACCAGCGCGACTCGCCGCTGGTGAGGATGGCCGAGCAGGCCGTGCCGTCCTCGAAGGGCTGGAACCACTGCGGCGCGTAGTCCGTGACCAGGTGCTCGCGGAGCCACGGGAAGCCGCCGCCACCGCCGCCGGCCAGGATCTCCGTGCCGAGGCTTCGCAGGGCCCACAGCTCGGTGACGTGGTTGGTCAGCTCCCGCACGGTGTAGTACCACTTCACCTTCATGTTGCGGGCGTGCCACTCGTCCACGAAGCGCTTCATGCCCTCGGGCGTCACGAAGGGGTAGTTGATGTACTGGTTCACGTCATTGGCGTGGTGTACGTTGATGACGTTGACGCCGGCCTTGACGGCCTCCTCCGTGGGTCCGGGCTGCGGCGCGTTGTGGTAGTAGCGCTCGCGGAAGTGCGTGGCGGTGTCGAGCTGCTTCACGGGGGTGATGATGAGGGCGAACTCCAGCGTCAGCGCCTCGCCGGCCTGCAGCGTGCGGGGTCCGGTGTAGGCGGCCACGGCCGCGCCGGAGGCGGGATCGCCCACGCGGACGCCGCCCTTGCCTCCGTTGGACCAGGAGGCGGGCGGGGCGGGATGGTAGAGGTTCATCATCGGCCCGTTGTAGGTTCCGCCGCGCAGTTCGCAGTGGATGCCGCCCCAGACATCGCCCATCCAGAAGCTGTCGAACGGCCCTGTCCACTTCCAGTCGTATGATGCCGGCCGCAGCCCGCCCTTGCGGCCCGCGCCCATGAAGTAGGTGGCCGCCTCGCGGGCGAAGGGTAGCTCCAGCCGAACGTCGCGGAGGTCCAGGGCGCGGTCGGCAGTGAGGGTGGCGCGGATGAGGAGGTGGCCGTCGAACTCGAGCCGCCCGTCGACGGTGAGCTTGTGGTCGGCCGCCCGCGACTCGCCGCTCCAGGTAACAACGCCGGCCTCCTTCCGCAGGAAGCGGAGCGCGGCGGGCCTGGCGGCCTCGGCGCCGTCGGCCACGATGCGCAGCGGGTCGGACAGGATACCGCGGCTCCCGGCGCGGATGGCCGACGGCATGCCGTCAGGCCCCACCTGCACCGTGCGCCCCAGCACCGAGAGCGTGGAGCCCTTCACCCCGATAGGCGTGTAGGGGGCCACCGGCGCGTCGTCGATGCCCGTGGCCGAGTTGAGCCAGCGGAGGCGGGAGTGGCGCCAGGTCTCGCCGTCGCCCCGATCCTCCAGCAGCTTCGGCTCCACGGTGAGCGTGAAGGGGATCGTCGTGGGCGCCACGCCGTCGGCCGTCACGGTCAACGCGCCCACGTAGTTGCCCGGCACGGCGTCGCGTGGCACGTCCACGCCGATCCAGAGCGGCTGCACGCGACCGCGGGCCACGTCGACGCGCTTGGCCATGGGCTTGCCGTAGGTGTCCAGGCCGTCGGTGTTGATGCACTCCAGCGCCGAGGAGGGAATGCTCTGGCCGCCGCCCGCCAGGCCCAGGTCGCTGAACTCCACCCGCACGTTGGAGAGGCCCTGCCGCGCCGCAAAGAGGCCCAGCTGCAGGGCGTAATACTCGTTGAGGCAAGCCGACCCGCGGAACTCGGATGAAGGTCCGTACTTGAGCCACCGCATGGGCAGCGCCTCGGGCATGCGGATCGGCAGCGTGCGGTCCTCGGCGAACACGAGGTAGGGGCGATCGTGGGCAGCGACGAAGGCCTCGGTCTCGGCGGCGGTGGCGCGCACCTCCATGGGCTCGACGGCGTCGAAGGGCATCCGCGACTCGATGGCCACGAGCTCGCCCTCCTGTGCATCGCCCGAGGCGGACGCCGCCCAGGCGGCGTCCTTCGGGTCGGCCCAGGGCAGGTAGTCGCCGCCGTAGCCGCCGCAGACGTTCTGCGGCGTGTATGGCAGCCAGTAGACGCCGTACTCGCCCGCGGCGGGCACCGGCCCGAAGGCCAGCGTACCGGAGTCCAGGTCGACGCGCAGGCGCGCCACGTTGGCCACCGGCTCCTCGGGCGAGAGGCGGACCACCTGGATCGCCTTGCGAAGGAAGTCGGCATCGCGGCGCCTCCAGGGGATGGTCACCCGGACGACCCTGGCGGGTCCGGCCACGCGCACCACGGCGCGGATATGCCCCAGACCGGCGGCCCAGGGGCGCTGGGCGACGCGATACGCGGCGAGGTCGGCAGGCGGCAGGGCAGGCGTCATGGCGTGTTCCTCCAATGCGCCTAGCTTAGGCGGCGAGGGGGCGGGTTCCTGCACGGGGAGAGAGACACATCGGCGACTATCCGACAGGACTCGGTCGCGGTGACGCCGGCCGGTTCACGCGGCGCGGCGCCAGCTCGCTGTTCCATGCGGCCAGGTTCACGACCACAACCGGCATGGGGCGACCCAGACCGGCCAGATGCTGCTCGATCAGGTTCGCGGCCGTCTGGCTGATGACGGCGTCGAACGAGGGATCGGAAACGGCGATCAGGACGACCAGGGTCACCGCCGGCGCGGCGGGCAAGCCGTAGACCGAGCCCGGTATCCCGGTCTCCTCAAGGCGCTCAATGCTGTTCACGGCCAAGCGTGCGAACTCGTTGGGGAAGTCGCGCGAGGATAGCTCGGCTAGAATGCGGGCGGCGTGAGGCAGGCCGGCGGCCGGCGGGTGCAGCATCGCCCCTGAGCATTCGGGGTCCTTCAGCTCGCACAGGAACATGCGGGTGGGCTCGCACCAGACCCAGTCAGCCTTGGGGCCTTCCCACCCGGCCGTCCAAGGCGCACTCCCGTCATCGATATGGAATGCCGCGACCGCGGCCGGCAGCGTGATCTCAAGTCCGCCGTCCCGAAGGCTGATGGCCGCGTGGCTACGCACCGACCGCGTCCCGGACCGTGCGCCTGTAAATCCGTTCGTACTCCGATAGGATCGGGTTGGGGCTCAAGTCGGCCAAACCGGTCGGTAGCCTGCACCCGCACTCCATCGGAGGGTGTACGCTCCAGCGCAAAGAGGCGCAGTCCGGCCCGTTGGTCGACGGCATGGAACTCCAGCTCACGTATGAGGGGATAGGAGTGCGTCGCGATATGGACCTGGGTCCCGGCCACCGCCAGCTGACAGACAATATCGGCTACGATGGGCAGCATCGCAGGGTTGAGGCCTGCCTCGGGCTCATCCCAGTAGAGCACGCTCCCCCGAGAGAGGCTGCCGTTCCGGATCAGCGTCCATAGCAGGCCCAGCTTCCGCCAACCCTCCGCCACCAGCGGGAACTCGATCTGGCCCGCGCTGTCCTTCAGGTAGAAGCGGCCTGCCTTGCTTCGGGTCACGCGACCTTCCATGTGGCGCTGCAGGGCACGCAACAGGCCTTGCTGCGAAGTCGGGACGGGCCCCGGCCCCACGTCCGGCACCGCTATGAGAAGCAGGTCGCGGTACGTAACATCGAAGTCGGCCCAGCGGTTCTCATAGGCTTCGATGAACCGGACCGAGTGGCCGAGGATGTCCTTGGCCGGGATGAAGACCGGAGAAAGAACCATCGGCCAGATGCGCTCAACCGGGAGCTTCTTCGTCAGCCTGCTGAGATCGAAGCTCAGCGTCTTGCGGCGCCACTTTGCCGAGACCGCACAGTGGTCGTTGCCGGCCTTTCGCCTCACCAGCCTGCCCAGAGCGTCCGGGCAGAACACCGCCATCAGCGTGCGATCCAGTTCCTCGACACGTTGTGGGTCCGGCGCCAGGTGTTGGTGCTTCTGCATAGCGTAGAGCAGCTTGAGGATGTGGGTCTTGCCTGTGCCGTTCGCACCCGTGTAGACATTGACCCCTCCGGTGAAGTCGAGGTCGGCGTCCTTGAACACAGTGAAGTTGCGCAGTGAGAGGTTGTCGTACATGCGCTGCCTCTATGCCTCGGTGCGCCGCGGTTCACGGGCGGCCGGTTGATGGAACCTTGCATCCGCGCGTAGTGTAGCATTCGTGCGGTCGCATCCCGCGAGCGGGCCATCGGACCGAAGCTCACCGGGTTCATGCGTCGCGCTGTGAATCATCTCCCTCCCGCCTTCGGGATGCGGAGCGGCAGGTCCAGCCAGGCCAGGCCCACATCGCGGCGCATGTGGCTCCCGCCGTCGCCGCCCGGGGCGTCGTAGATCAGGGCGAGCCGGTTGCCGGCCTTCACCACCGAGGGGAGGCCGATGCATCGGCGGCTCCAGGCGCAGTTGGCGCCGTCCAGCACCACGGCCTTGTTCGAGGGATTCCAGCGGTTCAGGTCCTTGGTCCAGTAGACCCAGACCGCGTCGGTGTACTCGTAGCCGTCGAGGCCGATGTGGTTGGTGAAGAGGTACCAGGTCTTGTCGGTCGGCTCGAAGTAGAGGGAGGTGTTCTCGATCTGTTCGGCGGGCGGCAGGATCGGCTTGTCGTCCAGCTTCCAGGGCGTGTTGAGGTCCTTCGTCCGCGCGATGGAGATCGTGCGATGGATGCCCGCCGCGTCGGTCGAGGCGGCGCTGAAGAACATGAGGTACTCGCCGCCGTGCTGGACGATGTGGCCGGGGCTGGCGGTGACGCTGTAGTACGTGCCCGGCACGCAGGCGAACGGCGTGACCCCCGGCTGCTTGGTCCATGGGCCTCCCGGCCCGGCGCCCGTGGCCTTGAGCGTCAGGTAGGGGAACGCCGGGATCAGGTCGGGCGCCGGCGACGTGTTCGGCGTGCCCAGGTAGAACATGTGCCACTTCCCGTTGTCCTGGTAGGTGACGCCGTAGGAGGCCGACCGCGAGTCCGGCTCGCCCGGCTTGCCGAAGTCCAGGATGGGGCCCTTCTTGGTCCAGTGGACGAGGTCGCGGCTGGTGGCGAGGCAGGAGAGCCAACCCCTGGGCCCGGCGCCGTCATAGTGCATGTAATAGGTGTCGCCGGCCTTGAAGGCCCAGACGTCGCGGGCGCCCAGCTCGTCGCACCGGCCCGGTCCGTCGCCATGCTTCAGCACCACGCCCTGATCCCGCGCCTCCATCCGCAGGGCCGCAGCGGGCCGGCCATCGGGATAGGTCTTCGGGCCGGCCTGGGCCCATGTCGCGCCAATCCCGACAAGCGACATCAAAGCCACCATGGCGACGACGCATAGGTGTTGCACAACGCGGTACGTGTCGAGATCGGCGGGGTTCATGGCGTTCTCCTCCTGATGCACCTAGCTTAGGCGGCGGGAGGCGGAGTTCCTGCTCGGAGCGGCGCGGCGGCGCGGGCCGTCCGTCGGCTATGATATCGGTGAGACCACCCGGGGCGCCG
This sequence comes from Armatimonadota bacterium, assembly GCA_026392115.1. Classification (GTDB taxonomy): domain Bacteria; phylum Armatimonadota; class Chthonomonadetes; order Chthonomonadales; family CAJBBX01; genus CAJBBX01. Next base: position 29,280 of record JAPLCQ010000122.1, read on the forward strand.
CCTCGGGCCGCCCGCGTTTGACCGTAGGATGGGAGCCAACCGATGAGCTTGCTGCGCCTGACCGGCCGTTCGACCCCCGCGCTCTTCGGCGCGACCGCCCTGGCGCTGCTGCTGGCCGCGCCGGCTGCGAGGACGCGGCCGCGCACGCCGGAGAGCCTGCTCGCCGACCCGGCGCTGCTGGCCCATCCCATCCTCTATGTGGTGCGGCCCCAGTACCGGCCCGACCACCACAGCACCGAGACCATGTTCCAGACCGGCGAGATCAACACCGGCAGCTTCGTGGGCGGCGGCGCGCTGAAGGTGCTGGACCCCGTGAGCCGGGCCACGCGCACGCTGGTCTCCGTGCCGCAGGGCATCGCCCGTGACCCCGAGGTGAGCTGGGACGGCCGCAGGGTCGTCTTCTCCCTTCGCCGCGACAAGGCCGACGACTACCACATCTGGGAGCTGGACCTGGCCCGGGCGCAGGTCGGCGGACCCATCGAGGTGGGGCCGCGCACGGGTGACGAGGCCTCCTGCCCCGAGCCGTTCGCGCCGGGCCTCAGGCGGCTCACCGGCGGCTCGGGCCTCTCCGATATCGACCCGGTCTACCTGCCCGACGGTCGCGTCCTCTTCAGCTCCACCCGCGAGCCCAAGGTCTGCCAGTGCAACCGGCATATCCAGGCCAACCTCTTCGTCATGCAGCCGGACGGCTCGCTCATGACCCAGATCGGCCGCAACACTCTCTTCGAGGGCCACCCCGCCGTCATGCCCGACGGCCGCATCCTCTATGAGCGCTGGGAGTATGTGGACAAGCACTTCGGGCCCGCGTTCGGGCTCTGGACCTGCAACCAGGACGGCACTTCGCACACCGTCTTCTACGGCAACAACGCCTGGTCGCCGGGCGCGATCCTGGATGCGCGGCCCGTGCCCGGCACCCACAAAGTGCTGTGCACCTTCGGCTCCTGCCATGACCGGCCCTGGGGCGCCATCGCGCTGGTGGACGCCGCGCGGGGCCTCGACGGCCCTGCGCCGGTGGTCTGCTCCTGGCCTTCCGATATCCGCGGCTACCTGACCAACCGCCGCGACTACGGCGACGGCGCCGGCGGGCACCCCTCCGGCGGGCAGATCGACAACTTCGTGGGCATGCCGGGCAAGCGCGAGGACCCCTACCCGCTGAACGACCGGCTGATCCTCTTCAGCAAGCAGGTGCGCGGCGAGACCATGGGCCTCTTCGTGGCCGACCTGGAGGGCGCCGAGACGCTCCTGCATCTGGAGGAGCCGGGCTGCTACGACCCCATGCCCATCATGGCCCGCCCCGTGCCGCCCATGGAGCCGGCCCGCGCCATGCCGGCCCAGGCGGAGGGGCTGATGTACGTGGCCGACGTCTACTCCGGCGACGCAATGACCGGCGTGCCGCGCGGCACGGTGAAGACGCTCCGCGTGGTCGAGGCGCCCGCCAAGCTCTTCTGGTCGGATGCCAATTGGGGGATCGACGCCACCCAGGCGCCGGCGCTCAACTGGAACTGCACCAGCAACAAGCGCATCCTGGGCGACGTGCCGGTGGAGCGCGACGGATCCGTCTACTTCCGCGTGCCCGCTGATCGCTTCATCTACTTCCAGCTGCTGGACGCCGAGGGCATGATGGTCCAGACCATGCGGAGCGGAGCCATGGTGCGCGGCGGCGAGAGGCAGGGGTGCGCCGGATGCCACGACAACCGGCGCGGAGCCCCGGCGCAACTCGCCCCGCGCCTGGCCATGCGTCGGCCGGCATCGACGCTGAAGCCCTGGTACGGCGCCGCGCGGGACTTCAACTACCTCACCGAGGTGCAGCCCGTCTTCGACCGCCACTGCGTCCGGTGCCACGACTTCGGGCAGCCCGCGGGCAGGAAGCTGAATCTGGCCGGCGACGTGGGCAACGCCTTCAACACCAGCTACCTGGAGTTGCGCGCCAGGTCGGCCCTCCGATGGTACTCCGAGCCCGCCGGCCCGCCGCGCCTGCTGGTGAAGGCGGTCGACGACGGCCCGGCCGAAATCCTGCCGCCGTACGCCTGGGGCGCGAGACGGAGCCGGCTGGTGTCGGTCCTCAAGTCCGGGCATGAGGGCGTGCGGCTCAGCGGCGAGGAGATGGACCGGATCATCACCTGGATCGACATGAACGCCCCTTACTACGGCTCCTACGCCACGCAGTTCGGCGGCAATGCCTTCGGTCGGGCGCCCATCACGCCGGACCGGATGCGCCGCCTGGGCGAGCTGACCGGCGTCCGCGTGGGAGACCAGGGGGCCGAACAGGTCGCGTCTCTGGTGAGCTACACGCGGCCGGAGAAGAGCCCCTGCCTCGACCAGCTCCGCATCGATGACCCGCGCCGGGCCGAGGCGCTGGAGATCATCCGGCAGGGCGCGGCCATCCTGGCGGCCTCGCCCAGGGCCGATATGCCGGGCTTCAAGCTCTCGGGCGTCGACTGCCAACGTCAGGCCAAGTGGGACGCCCACGAGGCCGCCATGCGCCGAAACGCCCTCCGCCGCGCTCCGGCGTCGCACTGAGGAGGGCCACACCGCCACACGGTCAGTCCACTTGACCCAACTGACCGTGTTGGTCGTGCTGACCTCGTGTTCAAACGGCCCATTGGGGGGCCGCCGGCTCTGCCGCAAGACGCCTGCCGAGGATGATCCGCCATTGCCTGTTCGAGACGCTGGAGAAGGCCGTCGAGGGAGCGAAGGCGTTCAGCTCGGGGCCATGGGAGCCGGGTCCATACTTCGTGGCAGAGGTCTATCGGAGGAGGCGCGCCTGATGTTCGAACGCAGTGCAGTGGTTGGTTTCGCAGGCGTAGCGCTGGCCCTCCTTGCCTCCCTCTCGACTGCCCTCGCCCAGGCTCCCGTCGACCTTCGCCTCGGCGCCTTGCGCGGGGAGCGCATCGAGGCCCGCTCCGGCGCCGATGTGGGCCGCCTCGAGATGCGCGCCGACCGGGGTGCGAAGGTCCGGCTCACCGGCGACGGCGGTATCGTCTTCTCCGGGCACCAGTACTCCGAGACGCTGGCCACCCTCGCGCCGAAGACCGGGATCGACCCCGCCGGCTTCGTGTTCCAGACGCGCTTCGCCCTGACCCAGCCGCCCGGGTTCTACGGGCACCTGCTCTTCCTCTCGCCGCGCGTGGGCGACGGCCCGGACGCGCCCGCCTATCGCATCTCGTACCGGTTCGTCGGCGCCTGCCCGCTGGCCTGGAACAACACCGGGTTCTACCTGACCAACACGGCCGGCGAGGCCTACCGCAAGGATCCGTTGAGCTGCATTCCGATCGCGGGCTCGCCCTATCGGCTGGTCTACGGACGCACCTACATCGCAACGACGGCGATCCGCGACACGCCCGCCGGCGTGAGCATTCGGTTCTTCCTGCACGATACGACGCGCCAGGGCGACGATGAGAAGCCGCTGTTCGAGTTTACCGACGCCGACAGCGGGAGGCTCACCGGCGGGACGCTCAGGATACAGGTCGGGAGCGGCGGACTCGTCTATCCGGCGGCGCCGGTCTGGTTCGGCGGCATGCGTCTGCTCCCGTTGGCGCAACTCGATGCGGCGCTCCGCGATCGGACCCGGGAGCCCGAGCCTGCGGCCTCGGACCTGGCGGCGCCCGTCCCGGCCCAGGGCACCGCGCTGCCCAACCTCTTCACCGACGGCATGGTGCTGCAGCGCGGCAAGCCCATCCGGGTCTGGGGCAGGGGCATCGATGGGGACCGGGTGACCGTGCGCCTCGCGGGCAGGTCCGCCGGCGCCCTGGTCGCTGGTGGGCGATGGCGTGTGGACCTGAAGCCGCTGCCGGCGGGCGGTCCGCATACGCTCACCGTGTCGGGCCGCGACCTGACCATCACCGTCAAGGATGTGCTGATCGGCGAGGTGTGGGTGCTCGGAGGCCAGTCGAACATGGGCTGGCCGCTCAGCGCGACCACGGAAGCGGACACCGAACTGCCGCGCGCCGACTTCCCCGGCATCCGGATCTTCGGGGGCTGGCACCCCAGCGCCGATGAGCCGCAGTTCGACCTCGGCGGCGGGACGTGGAAGAGGGTATCGCCCGCTCTGAACGGGTACTACTCGGCGGTCGGCTACTACTTCGCCAAGGCGCTCCACCAGAAGCTAGGAGTGCCGATAGGCCTGCTCGACACCTCCACCCCGGCTACCGGCATCGAGTGCTGGATGAGCGCCGCTGCTGCCGCGGAGGTCTGGGGACCCGCAGTCTCGCAGCCGGTGGACCGCTTCCCGGTCGGCATGCAGGACCCGGCCTGCTACTACAACGGCAAGGTGGCCCCGGTGATGCCGACCGGTATCGCGGGCATCATCTGGTACCAGGGCGACGGCAGTTCACCGGAGACGGGCGCCGCCTACCGACGGACCATCCCGGCGCTCATCCGCGACTGGCGCAGAGGCTTCGCGCAGGGCGACCCGCCCTTCCTCGTGGTCCAGATACCGCGCTTCGAGGGCTGTTCGCCGGAGATGCGCGAGTCGCAGGCGCTGGCCGTGCAGGGCGCTCGAAACGCCGGCCTCGCGGTGACGCTCGACACCGGCGATGCAAAGGACATCCACCCTCGGAACAAGCGGCCGGTGGGCGAGCGCCTGGCGCTGCTGGCCCGCGCGTTGGCGTACGGCGAGCGCATCGAGGCCGCGGGGCCGGTCTATCGCTCGATGGTGGTGAAGGGCGGCAGGGCTCTGCTCACGTTCGGCCATGCCGGGCGGGGGCTACGCCTGGACGGCGCTCAGGGGTTCGAGGTGCGCGGCGCTACCGGCGGCTACGGGCCGGCCCGGGCCGAGGTGATCGGCAGGAATCGGCTGGCCGTCTGGAGCGACGCGGTCCCACAGCCCGTGGCCGTTCGCTACGCCTGGGCGCCCGTTCCCGAGGTCAGCCTGACCAACAGTGCGGTCCTACTCGCCGGCCCCTTCCGCACCCGGCCCGACTGACGCGGGGCTGAGGCAGGGACTACGGGGGCCCTATCCTTGAAATCTGTGCGGTCATCGCTCATAATACGCGCATGAGCATGATCCCGCGACCTGCCGTTACCGCCCAAGTCGAGCGAGCGCTGGCCCGTAGCCCCGTCGTCGCGCTGACCGGCCCGCGCCAGTGCGGCAAGACGACGCTTGCCCGTTCCATCGCCTCGAAGCATCAGGCCACCATGTTCGATCTTGAGCATCCGGTCGACGCCCGGCGCCTTGAGAACCCCGTGCTGACCCTCGGCCCGCTGAAGGGCCTCGTAGTCATCGACGAGGCCCAGCTCCGGCCCGAGCTTGGGCCCGTGCTCCGGGTGCTGGCGGACAGGGAGCCCAACCCCGCTCAGTTCCTCCTGCTGGGCAGCGCCTCGCCCGACCTTGTGCGGGGCGCCTCGGAGAGCTTGGCCGGTCGCGTCGCGTTCGTCGATATGGATGGTTTCGGTATCAACGAGATCGGTTCGGACGCGTGGCGGGCCCTGTGGCATCGTGGAGGGTTCCCGAGATCGTATCTGGCTGACGACGACGAGGCAAGCGCCTCATGGCGTCGTGACTTCGTGCGCACGTTCCTGGAGCGCGACCTCAGGCAGTACGGCATCCAGGTCGCGCCGCTGATGCTGCGGCGCCTCTGGTCCATGCTGGCGCACTATCACGGGCAGAGCGGCAACGCCGCCGACCTCGGGCGCTCGCTCGGAGAAGCTCACACGACCGTGCGGCGCCACATCGACATCCTGTCGGGCGGCTTGGTGGTCCGCCAACTCCCGGCGTGGCATGAGAACCTGGGCAAGCGTCAGGTGAAGTCGCCCAAGCTGTACGTGCGGGATTCCGGCCTGCTGCACGTCTTGCTGGAGCTCCCATACGACGCGGCGATCGAGGGGCACCCGAAGCTCGGAGCCAGTTGGGAGGGCTTCTGCGTGGAGGCCGTCATCCGTCACTGCGGAGAGAGGAACGCATGGTACTGGGGCACGCACGGCGAAGCGGAACTCGACCTGCTGATCATTGAACGGGGGAAACGGATCGGCTTCGAGTTCAAGGTCGCCGATGCGCCTCGACTGACGCGGTCCATGCACATCGCCCACGACGACCTGAAACTGGACCGCCTATTCGTGGTCTGCCCGGGCGGTGCGGCCGGATATGCACTTGCCGAGTGGGCGGATGTTGTGCCCATCGACCGCCTGTCGACCGCGCTCGCGTCGGTCCTGCCGGACCGGTAGACGGCCCGCGCCCGTCACCTGCCCCCGCCCAGCGCCTCCTCCACCGCGCCGGCTGGCCTCCGGGGGGTCCTTCGGCCAAACGGCGGCCTCAGGATGACGGCAAGGGAGGCAGGGCGCCTGTGCTTCCGCCGTCATCCTGACGCGAAGCGGAAGGATCCCCCGGCCCGAGCCGCCGCACCTGCGGGACCACCCCGCACCGCC
>JAPLCQ010000071.1 GCA_026392115.1 Armatimonadota bacterium
GCAGCGCGGCGCCTCGGTCCCGTCGGGCATCGCTCCGCCGCGGCTCAGGCGGGCGGCCAGGTCCATGGTGATGAGCCCCTTGCCCTTGCCGGGGTCGCCCTCGATGAGCGTGATCTTGCCCCGCGCCAGGTGGTAGGGCCATATCCAGTCGATGGCCGCCGGCTTGATCTCCAGCGCCGAGAGGACCAGCGTGGGCCAGAGGTCGAGCTGCTCCTCCTGCACCAACGCGGCCAGCGCGGGGAGCCCCGCGGCGAGCAGCTCCTCGTTCCAGTCCTTGCCCCGCGTGGGCCGCACGCGCCGGGTCTTGATGGGCGCCAGGCGCTCTTCCCACTCGCGGGCGGCCGCGTCGCCTGCCGCGTCGGCGTCGAAGGCCAGGTTCACCACGCGCCCCTTCAGCGCGGGCGCCAGCCATGGCCGGAAGGCGAGGCCGATGAGGGCCAGCGCGGGCAGCTGGGCGGCGCTCAGCGACAGCGCGTCGAAGACGCCCTCGCAGAGCGTGACGACCGCGCCCTCCAGCGCCTCCGGGTGCGCGACGAAGACCCCTTCGCCGATCTCGCCCTCGGAGCGGCACTTGGGGTCGCGGACGACCAGGTAGCGGCCGTGCGCGGCCACGAGGTTGCCCGCCAGGTCGCGCACGGGAGCCACCAGCGCCGGCGCGCCCAGCCAGTTCGGCGCGAACTTGAGGCCGGTGCGGGCGGCGACGTCGGCGGGGATGCCGCGCCCGGTGGCGTAGGCCTCGGCGGGCGATCCGGTCAGCGCCCGCATCTCGCAGGCAGGTCGGTAGAGGCGGCTCATGGGCGAGCCTCGGGCCGCAGGTCGCGCAGCCGGAGCCCCAGCGCGGCCAGGACGGCGTCCAGCGGGCATCCGGCGAAGCAGTGGACCAGCACCCGCCCATCCGGCGCGACGCGCACCGAGAGCGACGGGTTGCGGTCGTCGTGCGCGGGGCAGCGGGCCATGAAGCCGGATCGGGAAGGCCGCACGCGGGCAAGGCGCGCGAGGACGAGGTGAAGCGGTTCGGTCATGGGGCACTCTCCTGTGGAAACGCTCCGCATATTCGTGCGGAAAAGAGGGTCGGAGAGGAGGCGCCTGAGCGGCAAATGTAGACACTCCTCTACTATATAGCCCGTGGCGGAGGCCCAATATCAACAAGCGGCCCGAAAAACGCCCCAAAATCGCCCCGAGAGGCCCCCGGAGAGGCCCGAGAAATGGAGGAAGCGCGTTGGGAAAGACAGGCGGGGGAAAGTCGAAAGTGGCAAGTCGACAGTCTAAAGGAAAGGCGCGCGCAGGGGCCGTCAGTCCGGTCAACACGGTCAACACGGTCAACACCGTCAAGCCTTTGCCGTCATCCTGACGCGAAGCGGAAGGATCCCCCGGCCCGAGCCGCCGCACCTGCGGGACCAGTCCGCCCCGCCGTTCAGCGCGACGCCAACGGAAGCGCCGTGCAACGCGGAACCGCGGCGGGCGGCTTACGGGGGATCCTTCGGCCAAACGGCGGCCTCAGGATGACGGCAAAGGCAAGCGGCGCCCCCGCCGTCATCCCGACGCGAAGCGGAAGGATCCCCCGGCCCGAGCCGCCGCGCCCACAGACTCGGGCGCGGAGGCCCGAGCCACCGACAGCGGCAGCGGCTGCGGTGGGGGGCGCGTCTCCTCAGTACCGGGCCACCACCTCCACCTTGCCCTTGCATCCCGTCAGGGCGATGGTCTCCGCCTTGGCGTTGAAGCTCGTCCAGGGCTTCCCGTTGACCGTGACGCCTCGGATCGGCGCGCCACCGGGGCTCCGCAGGCGCAGGATGACCCTGATCGGGTCCGAGCGCGACGGGAGGTTGACCGTCGCCTCCACCCGGCCCGTGGCCACGTGCGATGTCACGCGGTAGGAGAGCGGGCCGAAGTGCGTGGGCGCGTCCGCGACGGCGATCTGCTTGCCGTCGGCCAGCCACTCGCGCGGGGTGGCCCGGTTGATCCAGAGGGCGCCGCCCGTTTCGTAGACCAGCATCTGCCGGAAGCGCTCCAGGAAGCAGGACTCCTCATAGATCTTGTCCGGCGGCCCGCCCGTGGTGTGCTCGCGGAAGGTGTACTCGCCGGGCATGAGGTCCACGGCGTACTGGTTCAGCATGGCCCGGATGAAGCAGGTCGGGTCGTCGCCTGCCAGGTGGATGTTGGCGTGCCGCTCCAGGCCGCACTGGTACTGCCAGCCGGCCTTGGAGAACCAGTCGCGCTCGGCGTCGAACCGGGGCGTCCGGGTAACCACCTTGGTGTTCTCCAGCAGCAGGCGGTCCTCCAGCACGTCGAGGTGGCCCTGCACGCGCGGGTCGCCGGGCGATAGGAGGCCGCTGGGGCTCACCAGCGGGTCGGCGCTCTGCACGGTGTCCCAGTAGATGGCGCCCACGTGGCCCTGGCAGCGCTTCCAGCCCCAGGCCCCGGCCGCGAAGCCCCGCACGTAGGGCGCGAAGGGGATGAAGGAGCGGTAGGTGCCGTCCCGCACCGGCGTCACGGGCGTCAGCAGGATGGCCCGGTCGATGGCCGCCGTCAGGTCCTTGCGGTAGGCCTCCGCTTCGGCGGCCAGCCTGCGCCCCTCTGCCGGATCCTCCAAGACCACCATCTCGGCGGTCCGCCGCACGGCCAGCCAGTAGTAGGCCTCCGACTCGAAGTACTGCATGTGCATGCCCATGCTGTCGGGCGTCACCACGTGGGCCGGCTGCAGGCCCTTGCTCCAGAGCCGCTCGCCGCCGGGCAGGCATCCGCCCAGGACGCGCCGCTGCCGAAGAATCCAATCGACGTTGGCCCGCATGCGGGGCAGGTTGGCCCGGAGCCACGCCCGGTCGCCGGTGAGCCGGAAGTGCTCCGAGAGGGCGAACGCGATGGCGCCGGGGCCCATGGCGTGGACCGCGTCCATGTGGCCACCCCAGCCCTCGATGCCCTCGGCGTGGGTCAGCGAGCCGTCGCCGTCGGAGAAGTGGCCCAGCGGCTTGTCTGGTAGCGCCAGCGTGTGGTGGCCGCCGGCGCCCGCCGTGACGTTGTGGGTCAGCGGGAGCTTCAGCCACTGGTCCAGCCCGTCGGCGGCCTCCTTGTGCATTCCCTGCAGGTCCAGGGCGCGCAGGATCATGTAGGTCTCGGATGCGAGGATGCCGAAGGGGAAGTCGTTGAACCGCCACGTGCCGTCGGCTCCCTGCTTGGACTGCCGCAGGATGTGCCACGCGCCCAGCTTCCACTGCGCGTTCAGCCGTTCGTCGGGCGTGGTCACCTTCATGGCGGGCTCGAAGGGCGGCGCGGGAGTGGGCGGCAGCTCGCCGTCGCCGATCATGGCCCGCACGGCGCCGTCCCATGTCTGCTCGGCGTGCCGCCTCGTCCGCTGCCGGATGGTCTGGAGGCCGCGCGCCCGCAGTTCGCGCAGGTAGCCCCGGGCGGTGGCGGCCCTGGAGGCCATGGCGAAGGGCGGCTCATGGAGCGCGCCGGAGCCGCTGACCACCTCGGACGAGGTGAAGCGCCAGATGCCCGGCCTGCCGGAAGCGTCGGCGTGGGGGTTGCCGGACAGGATGTCGCCGACCGTGTCGCGGGTCAGGTCCCAGGTCTGGCCGCCGTCGGCCTCCTCGATGGTCAGGTTGACCACGGTGGTGCAGCACTGGTGCGCGCCGTTCTTGGCGGAGATGACCAGCGCGACCTCGTCGCCCTTGGCCACCGTGAGGGCGTCGGCCGGTGCGATGCGCGCGGTGCCGCCCATGCCGACCTCGCCCGTGGCCACGTCTACCGGTCCCTTGGCCGTGGTCTGGACGACGCGCCACTGCACGCCTGCTCCGCCGGCGCTGTCCGCCATGGCCACGCCGCCGCCGATCCGCACCCGTCCCGCGATGGGGCTCACCCAGCCGGCGGCCGCGCTCCGGTCGGAGCCGGGATGCATGGCCACGCAGCGGCCGGGGATGCTCAGCGAGCCCGCCGCGCCGGCTTCCGCGTCCGGGTTGGCGCCCACCCAGGGCGTCTCACCGGCGTTCCAGCCGCGCACCTTCGGCACGCCCGGCATGCTCTCGACCTTCTGGGCCATCAGGCGCGGCGCCGGCTCAGCCGCCGCGGCCGGCGCGGGCTTGGGGATGGCGAGTGCGCGCACGAAGAAGCCGTACTCCGGCGCCAGGATGGGCCCGTGCTCCAGGTCCGCCACGTTGAAGGTGAAGCCTCCGGACCGGGTCCGCACGGTGATGAGGCTCCGCGAGACGTCCTCCGGCTGGGCCAGGTAGGGCCACACCTTTCGCCAGCGGGCCGAGCCGATGTAGAGCGCCTCCAGCCGGATGCCGCGCCGACCGCCGGCCGGGGGCGACGTCCATGCCGAACCGCGCACACGGGTGGCCGCGTCGCCCGGCATCGGGGCCACGTGGCTGATGACGGCGTCGTAGCCGGTCACCTCGCCGTCGAACGCCTCCCTGCCTGTGTCGGTCGCGAAGCCCCATTCGATCTCGATCTCGGCGCGCTTCCAGACCTCCGGGGTCGTCGCCCGAACCGCCGGGCGGTCGAACTCGGCGGCGGCGCGGCCGGGTACGCCGACCACGACGCCCCAGGTATCGACCGGGATGGAGTAGGTGAGGACCCGGCCGCCGCGCGCCGATGTCTGGAGCGCCAACTCACGCAGGGCGCGGGGGTTCCACCAGGTGTGGGCCGTGTCGTCGGCGGTCTCGAAGACGCTCACGCGCAGGTCGGCGGCGGCGGGCACGCGCTTCGCCGAGGCCGGCCAGCTAAGCGTCAGCGAACGCACCGGGCGCACCTCCTCCCAGAGCAGGCCGGTGAGGACCTCCGAGACGCCGGGACTGGCGGGTCCGATGGGCTGGTGGTAGGGAAGCCCCAAATGCTGCATCAGCAGAATCCAGGCCTCGGGCGGGTTGGCGTCACCCGCGCCCGCATCGTACCGGTACGCGCTGGACGCCAGGTCGGCGGGCATCCCCGGCGCGGGCCGCCCCTGCGACGACGCGCGCGGCGCAACGACGGCGGCGAGCGCCAGCGCAACCAGCAGCAGTGACCAATGCGGCGCCAGACCCATGGCGGTTCACCTCCGGTGGCCGGGCTTCGCGCCCGATGATGCACCATTCGCCGCCCATGGCGCGGTGTCCTGCACAGAGCGTGGCGCCTCGTGCATCACGGATGCTCGCGGAGCAGGGCCCTAAGCCGGCCGACACACGCGGGCAGGTCGCCGAGCACCTCGCACTCCCAAAGGACGACTATGCGATAGCCCTGCGCCGAGAGCTGTTCTGCAACGTAGCGGTCTCGAGCCTGGTTGGCGGCTATCTTCTCCGTCCAGTAACTGACGTTTGTCTTTGGAATCCTGCCCCTTCCACATGACTGACAGCCGTGCCAGTAGCACCCGTGGATGAACACGGCCACCTTGTACCTGGAGAACACCATGTCGGGCCGACCGATCACGAGCCGGCTGTGTACCCGATAGCCCCGCATGCCGGCCGCCCAGGCCGCCCGGCGGACCAGCATCTCTATCGACGTGTCCCGGCTCTTGTTGGACCGCATCGACTTGCGGGTTCCCTCGGCCACGATGAACGTCTCGCGCCTGTCGCGCCGCGGGTAGCGGTACGGTCTGTCCTCGACGCCGCTCATCTCGGATTTCCCCTCACGATCGGCATCATGGCGTCCCTCCGCACGTTGCCTCGGAGGCCTGGAGTACAAGCTGGCCGGCAGGGGTAAACTGTCTCAATCCTGTTCTCCAAGCCGGAGCGTCGCCATGGCGGACCGCCGCTTCGCCTCAATCGAACTCTTCTCCGGAGCCGGCGGGTTGGCCCTTGGCGCGACCCGCGCCGGCTTTCGGCACGCCGCTCTGGTTGAGTATAACGCCAGCGCCTGCAAGACCTTGCGTCTGAACGCGGGCCACGGCTGTCAGGAGTGTGGCGACTGGCGCGTAGTCGAGGCCGATGTCCGTGACTATGACTTTTCATCGCTCGGACAGGGCCTCGATCTGGTCGCCGGCGGCCCTCCCTGCCAGCCGTTCTCGCTTGGCGGCAAGCACCGCGGCCCGACGGACGCGCGCGATATGTTCCCCGAGGCGGTTCGCGCCGTCCGCACCCTGAGGCCGAAGTGCTTCCTGTTCGAGAACGTAAAGGGACTGCTCAGGCAGTCGTTCACATCCTACTTCTCGTATGTGCTGCTCCAACTGACCTACCCGGAGGTCGGTCCGAAGGCCGGCGAGGCATGGACCGATCACCTCACACGGTTGGAGCGGCTTCACACCGGCGGTTCGGAGCCTGACTTGTCGTACCGGGTGGTGTTCAGGTTACTCAACGCGGCTGACTTTGGGGTGCCCCAGCATCGGCACCGCGTGTTCCTGGTAGGCTTCCGCAGCGACCTCGGGCGCGAGTGGTCATTCCCGGCGCCAACCCACTCACTCGATGCATTGCTCTGGTCGCAATACGTCTCCGGTACGTACTGGGATGAACACAGGGTGGCCACCAGCGACAGGGCTCCATGCGAGGAACGATATCTGGCCCGCGTGCGCGATCTGATCCATGGCGGGCAACCGGTCGAACCGCAGACTGAACGCTACCGGACGGTGCGCGATGCCCTGGTCGGGTTGCCACACCCACAGGATGCCGGCGCGGACCGTGTACCCAACCACCTGTTCCGATCCGGCGCCAGAAGCTACGCGGGCCATACCGGCAGTCCGTTGGATGAACCGGCCAAGGCGGTCAAGGCCGGCGACCACGGGGTGCCGGGCGGCGAGAACATGCTGCGCCTACACTCGGGTGGGGTGCGTTACCTCGCCGTCAGGGAGAGCGCGCGAGTACAGACTTTTCCTGACGACTACCTGATATACGGATCATGGACCGAGGCCATGCGCCAGATCGGCAACGCCGTGCCGGCCCAACTCGCCCACAGGGTTGCTGAGACCGTGGCCCGGCAGTTGGCCGCCACATGAGCGCCGTGCCGCGGCCGACGCCGTTCAACCCTCTAGACAAGCGCCAACTGGGGGACAGCGTGGCCGATGCTCTGCTTACGCAGCCTGTGTGCGCGGTCCCGCCCGCCCCCTTCATCGGCGCCGGCGTGTATGCAATCTACTACGGGGATCGTTCCCGTCGTATGAGCGCCTGGCCGCCCAGAACCGAGACGACCGGTTCGGGGCGCCGATCTACATCGGCAAGGCGATCCCGGCGGGCGCGCGCAAGGGTGGCCTCGGCTTGGATGTCGATGCCGGGCAGGTCCTGCAACGCCGGCTCAGCGAGCACGCGGAGTCGATCAGACAAGCCGACAATCTGAAACTGGAAGACTTCTCGTGCAGATTCCTTGTTGTGGAGGATATATGGATTCCATTGGCGGAGTCGATGCTCATTGAGCGATTCCGGCCCATGTGGAACGTCATGATCGACGGCTTCGGCAACCATGACCCAGGGCGCGGTCGCCGACGCCAGCGCCGTTCTCAGTGGGACGAGTTACATCCCGGCCGACCTTGGGCACGGCAACTCCTGGAGCAGATGCCCGAGCAATCAGAACGCGTCCGGGAACAGCTTGCCGCCTATAACGCCGGCGAGCGGGATGCCGACCTGGACGCGGCGACGGAGGCGGGCCTCACGGTCGACCGCGGTTGAAACTTACGAACTCGACGGCGCCATGGTTGTCGGAACGGAACCGAAGACGACACGAAGACGCCCAACAGCCGAGTCGCTGTCCATCACGCGCCTTGATGTCACCGGACTCGTAAGGATCGACGCCGTCGGGCGCCATGACCTCGGGCGCCTGTGCCGCATCGCGTCCAGCTCTGCGCCGGTTGCGCCGGCCGGGAGCCCCTGGGCCGGCGATTCCGCGGCACGCGCCGATGTCGCCGCCTGCTCGGTAAACTCTACGGCAGGAGAGCGGCCACCATGAGAGAGAGCGTTCCCGTACTGGATATCGCCGTACTGGCGACCTACCTGATCGGCATCATCGGGGTGGGCATGTGGTTCGCCCGGCGCAACACCAGCGCCGACCAGTTCATCACCGCCGAGCGGACGCTGCCGGGCTGGGCCATCGGCATGTCGATGTTCGGCTCCTACATCAGCAGCATCAGCTTCCTCGCCAGTCCCGGCAAGGCCTTCGCCGACAACTGGTGCGCCGCGGGCTTCGCGCTGATCACGCCGCTGGGTCTGCTCATCGCCACGGCGTGGTTCCTGCCCTTCTTCCGCAAGGGGCGCATCGTCTCGGCCTATGACCACCTGGAGCGCCGCTTCGGACCCTGGGCGCGGATCTACGGCGTGGGCTGCTACCTGCTGCTCCAGATGGGCCGCATGGGCACCATCATGTTCCTCCTCTCCAAGGCGGTGGCGCCGCTCATCGCGGGGGTGGACGCCCCGGCCTGGCTTCCGGTGACCATCATCATCACTACGGGACTGGTCATGACCGCCTACACCCTCTTCGGCGGCATCCAGGCGGTGGTCTGGACCGGAGTGGTGCAGAGCGTGGTGCTGGTGGCCGGACCCATCATATGTATAACGGTGCTGGTGGCCACCATCCCCGGCGGCATGCCCGCGCTCATGCGGGTGGCCCTGGAGCACAACAAGATCAGCTTGGGGCCGTATGACCCGTCGCCCTACCACCAGACCATCTGGCTCGTGGTCGGCAGCGCCATCGTGGAGCATATGCGCAACTGGGGCGTCGACCAGAGCTACATCCAGCGCTACATCAGCGCCCGCAGCGACGCCGACGCGCGCAGGAGCATCTGGATCGCCGGGCTCATGTACATGCCCGTCGGCATCTTCTTCTTCTTCATGGGCTCGGCGCTCTTCTCGTTCTATCACCTGCAGCCGAATCTGCTGCCCGCCGCGCTGGACGTGGTGAAGGACCCCGACGCCGTCTTCCCCTACTTCATCACGCATCAGCTTCCCGTGGGTCTCAGCGGCCTCGTGATCGCGGCCATCTTCGCCGCATCCATGGACACCAACCTCAACAGCATGGCCACGCTTACGCTGACCGACTTCTACCGACGCGTGCGCCCCAACGCCGGCGACAAGGAGCAACTCAAGGTGCTCCACGTCTCCACCGGCCTCTGGGGCCTCGCCTGCATCGGCTTCGGGCTCATCATGACGCTGAAGGTGGGAGCCACGGTGGACTTCTCCTGGAAAGTGGCCGGGCTGCTGGGCGGAGGGCTGCTGGGCCTCTTCCTGCTGGGCCTCATGACCAGGGCCGGCAGCAAGGCGGCGGCGGGAGGCGTCGCCGCCGGCGTCCTGCTCATCCTCTGGATGACGCTCTCCAAGATGCCCATCTGGCCCGCGGCGTGGTCCGGCGCCGTGAGCCCGTTCCACGACCTCTTCATCCCCATCGCGGGCACGGTGACCGTCCTCGGCGTGGGCTGGTTGCTGGGCTTCATCGACCGGCGGCCCGCGGCCAGGGCCGAGGCGTGAGGCCCGCTCGGCTCTGGGCCCTGGCGGCTGCCGTTGCCTGCGCGGCGCCCGCCGTCGCCGGCCCGGGCGCCTTCGAGCGCGCCTTCGCCTCGCCGCCGAGGCGGGCGCAGGCCGGCGTCTGGTGGCGCTGGATCGACGGCAACATCACGCGCGAAGGCCTTACGCGCGACCTGACCGAAATGGCGCGCAAGGGCATCCGCACCGTGGACGTCTTCGACACGGGCTGGGCTCCCAGCGTCGGGCCGCACGGCATGATGAGCCGCTCGTGGCGCGACCTCTTCGCCCACGCGCTCACCGAGGCCGCCCGCGTGGGCGTCGACGTGAACGTGGTCGCCGCGGCCGGCTGGGGCATCGGCGGGCCCTGGATCGGCGAGGAGCACGCCACCAAGCGCCTGGCCCGCGCCGAGCTGCAGGTCCAGGGCCCCGGCCCCATCTCGTTGCGCCTCCCAGCCGTCCGCGGCGTGGGCTCCTTCAGCCGCGACGTGGCGGTGCTGGCCTGGCCCGAACGCGCCGACCGGCCCGTGCAGCCCGCCACCATCGCCGCATCGGCCACCAACGCGGGCTACTGCGGCGAGCAGAACTGGCCGCCCGACTTCGTGGCCGACGGCGACCCCAACACGGCCTGGCGCGCCGCAGCGCCGCCCACTCCCGCCTCGCCCGCAAGCATCGAACTGGGCTTCCACGCGCCCATGGCGGTCGCCTCGGTCTACATCGCGTCCGAGGCGGGCGCCGGGCCGCGCCAGTGCCGCGTGCTGGCCCGCGTGGCCGATGCCTGGAAGCCTGTGGCAGCGATCGAAATGGCGCCCGGCCAGGCGAGGCGCGTCTCCATCGAGCCGGTCACCACCGACGGCGTACGGCTCGAGATCGCCTCCGCCCACGCGCCCGACGTGCGGCTGGCGGAGTTCTGGGCCCTGCGCGACGGCGACAACCCGCCCCTGCGCCCGGGCATCCAGTGGTGGATGTTCAAATCCGGCGAGCGCTCCTTCTGGGGCTACCCGCCGGGCCTGAGCGACGCTCTGAACGAGGAGTACCGCGGTCCCGACACCTGCGACGTGCGGCTGGGCGACGTGGTGGACCTGACCTCCCGCGTCTCGCCCGACGGCGAACTGGCCTGGGAGGCGCCGGCCGGCCGATGGACCGTGGCGCGTTTCGCCGCCGTAGTCCTGGGCGAGCCGCCGCGGGCCATGAGCCGCGCGCTGGCCGGCGGCTACGAGGCCGACCCCTACAGCCAGGCCGCCGCCGACGCGCTCTTCGACAACACCGCCGCCATCCTCAAGGCCGAGGCGCCGCCGCAGGCCCGCAAGGCCCTCACCGGCATCCTGACGGATAGCTACGAGATCGGGGCCTCGGTGAACGGCCTCCAGGGCACCTGGACCGACGGCCTCCGCGCCGACTTCTGGCAGATGCGCGGCTACGATCCGATTCCCTACCTGCCCGCCATGGCCGGCCGCGTGCTGGAGGGACGCGACGTCACCAACCGCTTCCTCTACGACTTCCGCCAGACGCTCAGCGACCTCTACAACCGCTTCTACCAGCGCCTCGCCGACCGCGCCCACGCCGTCGGCATGAAGCTCCGCGCCGAGAACGGCTACGGCACCTACCCCTTCCCGCACATCGACGGCCTGGCCGCGTTCGGCCGCACGGATGTGCCCATGGGCGAGTTCTGGTACAACGACGCGATCATGGCGCAGTTCTTCGACTACGCCGACGCCGTGAGGACCGCCGCCTCGGCCGCCCACGTCTACGGCAAGCCGCGAGCCGCCGCCGAGTCGCTCACGCTGGCCTCCGGCGTGGTCCAGGCGCCATCCGCGTGGAAGAGCCACATGGACGTGCAGTTCGCCAACGGGCTCAACCACTGTATGATCCACCTCTGGTCGCACCAGTACGACGTGGCCGCGCGGCCCGGCCTCCACACCTATGACGCGGTCAACGCCAACATGACCTGGTGGCCCATGGCCGAGGGCTTCCTGGGTTACCTCGCCCGCGTGCAGGCCATGCTTCAGCAGGGGCGCTTCGTGGCCGACGCCTGCTACTTGATGGAGGAGGGCACGGCCCGCTTCGTGCCCAGCAAGGAGTGCGTCAAGCCCGCCCTGCCATCGGGGTACGACTTCGACGGCATCAACGCCGAGGTGGTCCTCACGCGCGTGAAGGTCCGCGGCAAGCGCCTGACGCTGCCTGACGGCCTCTCGTACGGCTACATGGCGCTGCCCAACCGCCAGGGCTGGACCGTCAGCCCCGAGCTGCTGGCCAGGCTGCGCGACCTGGTGGAGGCCGGCGCCACGCTGGTGGGGAGCCGCCCGTCCGGTGCGCCGGGACTGGCCAACTCCGGTGCGCGATGCGCCCGCGTGCGCGCGCTGGCCGACCAGCTCTGGGGCAAGGGAAGGGCCGGCATCCGCCGCGTGGGCCGCGGCCGCGTCGTCAGCGGTATGAGCCTCGCGCAGCTCTTCGCCGCCGACCGCCTGGCGCCCGACTGCGAGTCCGGCGCACCCTCCGGCACGGCGAGCGTGGCGGGGGCCGCGTGGATCTGGCATACGGCGGGCGGCGTGGCCGCATCCGGCGAGGCGCGCCGATTCCGCGCCGAACTGGCCGCGCCCAAGGGCCGCCGGATCGTGCGCGCCAGTGTGGTGGCCACGGCCGACGATGAATACGTGCTGAGCGCCAACGGCCGCAAGCTGCTCTCCGGCAACGCCTGGCAGCTCTGCTCGGTCGCCCTGCTGCCCGCCGGCCGACTCCGCGACGGCCTGAAGCTGGAGGCAACCGTGACCAACGGCCCCGCCGGCGGCCCCGCCGGGCTCATCTGCATGGTGCGGGCCACGCTGGACAACGGTGCGGAGCTTTCCCTGCCGACGGGTCCCGCGTGGCGCTCCAGCGCCGATGGGGTGGCGTGGTCGCAGGCGAAGGTGATCGGGCCTTACGGCTGCGGGCCCTGGGGCGCCATCGCCGGTCAGGCCATGGGCCTCGACACCATCCACCGCCAGGCGGCCGACGGCTCCCACGCCTACTTCGTCGTGAACAAGGGCGAGCAGCCGGTGGACGCCGCGGTGCGCTTCCGCGTGTCCGGCCTCGCGCCGTCGCTGCTTCATCCGGTCACCGGCGTCCGGCGCCCGCTGCCGCAGTGGAAGGCGGCCGGCGGCGTCACCACCGTGCCGCTCCGCTTCGAGCCGCATGAGGCCTACTTCGTTCTCTTCAGCCGCCGTCCCCGGACCCGCGCGGCGCGGACAGGCAACTTCCCGCCGCTCCGCGAGACGGGCCGCGTGCCGGGGCCGTGGCAGGTCCGCTTCGACCCGAAGTGGGGCGGCCCCGAACAAGCGTCCTTCGCCGCGCTGGACGACTGGACCAAGCGCCCCGAACCGGGCATCCGCGGCTACTCCGGCATCGGCGTCTACTCGACCAGCTTCGACGCGCCGCCCGGCGTGGCCGCCATCGACTTGGGCACGGTGAAGGAGACCGCCCGCGTCCGCCTCAACGGCCGCGACCTGGGCGTCGTCTGGTGCCCGCCCTGGCGCGTGGAGCTGCCCCAGGGGTTGCTTCGGCCCACCGGCAACACGCTCGTGGTCGAGGTGGCCAACCTCTGGAACAACCGCCTGATCACCGACGCCGCCCTGCCCGCCGCCCAGCGCCTGACGCGCGGCAACTACCCCAGAGGCCCCGGCGACCCGCTCATGCCTTCGGGCCTGCTGGGTCCCGTGAGGCTACTGGCGAGGTAGCGGGCTCGCATGCGCCCGGTGGCCGATGCAAGCAGTACAATGTCGGCATGTAACCGGGACTATAGGGGATCACAATGGGACAGGCAACCGTAGTCCGAACACTCGAGATGGCGCGGCGGCTGAGCGTTGGGGAACTGCGCGAGGTGGAGCAGGGCCTCAGGCGGATGCTGGCGTCGGCGCAGCAGGAGGCCGGTGAGGCTGAGCGGCTCGATGCCGCGCTTATCGGCGCCGGTCTGGTCGCCAAGGTCCCGAGCGTATCACCAACCGAGCGGCGTGACCGGCCCCTGGCGTCGATCAAGGGTGCGCCCCTATCACAGACGGTAGTCGAGGACCGGCGATAGTGGTGTCGTATTTCATCGACACAAGCGCCCTCGCCAAGCGCTACATATCAGAAACCGGTTCAGACTGGCTCCGTGCAACACTCGAACCGGCCACAGGCTGTCGAGCGCTGATCGCCAGAGCTACATCAGTGGAGCTGGTGTCGGCCATCACGCGACGCGAACGCGCGGGCGCGCTGACTGCGGTTGACGCTGCGGGCGCCCGCGGGGAATTCGTTCGCGACCTCGCGGATGAGGACATGGTAGTGGAGTTCGGCGAGCCTGTCGCCATGGAGGCGATGCGGCTGGCCGAGTGCCACGCCCTGCGCGGGTACGACGCGATCCAGCTTGCGTCGGCGCTTGCGGTCAACCGGGCGGCCGTCGGCGCTGGGCTGCATCCCGTGGTCCTCGTCTCGAGTGATGCGGACCTGAACGCGGCCGCACGACGCGAGGGCGTGTCGGTCGAGGACCCCAACCTGTACTCCTGACGCCGGAATGCCCGTCGGTGGCCCTGACGGGGCCACCGCCTGATGACTGCCGAGCTCTGAACCGTCATCGAGGGACAAGCTGAGGTTGCGCATGCCATGAACCGACGAACCTTCCTCGCATCCTCGGCTGCCACGGCGACCGGGCTATGGCTTCCGGAGCCGCTTGGCGCCCAACCGGCGGGAGGCACGAGTACGCTGTTCGACCTGACCGACGGCCTGCGCGGCTGGAGGCTGGCCGGCGGCGCGTTGCCGCGACTGGCCGCGAACCGCGAGACCGGCGAACAGTACCTGACGACATGGGGAGCTGAGACCGGCGGCGGCGCCACCTGCGAGATGCACTCGCCACGCTTCACGCTCCTCTGCAAGGCCATCCGGCTGCAGGTTGGAGGGTGCGGCGAGATGGACGAGCATGGCGAGCCGCGGTGTTACATGGGCCTGGTGATGGACGACAAGGTCGTCCTCAAGGCATGCGGGCAGGGCGACGCCACGCTGCGGACCGTCGAGTGGGACGTGACGGCGTGGAAGGGCCGGTCCGCGTATCTGATCTTCGCCGATGCCGCGCGTAACGGCCGGACGCCCTACCTGCTGCTGGGCGGCCGCGTGGAGGCCGTAGGCGCTTACGAGGCCTGGCAGGAGGGGCGAGGCGAGGTGACCGCCGACGGCATCCCGGTGACCGGTTTCCTCAAGCCCGGGCTGGAGGCGCTGGATCGCAACATCACCGCCTACATGCGCGCCCACGAAATCCCCAGCGGCTCCCTGGCCCTCAGCAAGGACGGCGTAGTGGTTGCGGAGCGTGCCTACGGGTTCTACGACCGGGGGCGAAGCCGCCGCCTCACCCCGTCGGCCATGTTCAGGTTGGCCAGCGTCGACAAGATGATCATCCGCTCCGCCATCGGACGCATCATCGCCCTGGGACGCCTCGCGCCGCTCACCGGCGAGCCCGTGACCCGCGACCTCCGCCCCTTCCGCACGCTCCAGGCCGCCGGGCTCCTCGGCCCGCCCGTCATCGTCGCGGACCCGCGCATGCTCGACGTGACCGTGGGCCAGATGATCGACCACACCAGCGGCATCGCCATCGAGTATCCGGCCGTCGCCGCCATTCGCGCCGATCTGGGCGTCACCCGTATGCCGACCCAGTTGGACGTGCTCCGCTGGTTCGCCGGCCGCAAGCTGGAGAGCGACCCGGGGCGCGCCGAGAAGTACAACAACACGGCCAACATGCTGCTCTGGCACTGCGTCCACTGGCTCACCGGTGATGCGTTGCGCCTGCTCCATACCGAGGTCTTCCCGGTCGGCCTCGCCGCCGAGGTAGCGCTGTCGCGAACCCGTCCGCAGGACCGGCAGCCGAACGAGGTCTGGTACTCCACCCGCGGCATGGCGCCCAGCATCTACCCCGACGACGCCGGCCGCCAGTTGCCGGTCACGGACGGCGGCCGCGACCTCTACGACCACACGATGATCGCCTCGGCCCGCGCCCTCGTGGGCTACTGCGGCCGCCTGGCCATGGCCACCGGCAAGCCGTTGCTGGACGAGCGCGGCCGGCTGGCGCCCGGCATCGACAACGGCTGGACCATCTACTTCGGCAGTTGGGATGGTACATCCACCATGATCTTCCAGCGCCGCTGGTCCATGTGCCACGCCGCGCTGCTCTTCAACCACCGGGAGGAGCGGCCCGGGATCAAGCAGGCCGACGCCGCCAAGACGGTGCTCGACGTCATCGAGCCGCTCAAGTGGTGAGGGGCGCACGCCGCCCGAGGGAAGGAACCAGAACCATGCGATGGCGCCTCCTGGCGGCGGTTGCGGCGGGGTTGGCTTGCGCCGCTCCGGCCGCCCGAGCCGACCTGACGCTCTACGTATCGCCTGCCGGCAACGACCGTTGGAGCGGCTCCCGCGCCGCCCGACTGCCCGGTTCGACCGAAGGCCCCTTCGCCACCATCTCCCGTGCCCGCGACGAGATTCGCGCGCGCCGGGCGGAGGGCGAGGAGACGGGCCGAGTCACCGTATGGCTCCGGGGCGGAACCTATCGTATCGCTCAGCCGCTACGGTTCGGACCCGAGGATTCCGGCAGGCCCGGGGCGCCGGTCCGGTACGCGGCCTGGCAGGGCGAGAAGCCCGTTGTCTCCGGCGGGCGCGTCATACGCGGGTGGCGGTCGGTAGGCGGCGGCGTCTGGCGAGCCAGCGTGCCGGAGGCGAAGGGCCGCAAGTGGGTCTTCCGCCAGCTATGGCTGGATGACCGCCGCCTGACCCTCGCCCGGTCGCCCAACACGGGCTTCTGGACTACCGCCGGCAAGGCCGGGCCGCTCACCGACCCGGTGACCGCGACGCGGACCGACCGGAGCCAGACGGCCTTCCGTTACGCGCCCGGCACGATCCGTCCGTGGCGCGACCTCGGCGATGCCAACGTGCTGCTCTACCAGATCTGGGAGACGAGCCTCCTGCCGCTGAAGTCCGTTGACCCGGCCAGGCGCATCGTCACCTTCGCCGGACCCGCCAAGTGGCCCATGCAGTGGTACGGGCGGCAGCGGTACATCATCGAGAACCACGAGGGCGCCCTGGACGCCCCCGGCGAATGGCAGCTCGACCGCGACGCGGGCACGCTCTCGCTCATTCCGCCCAAGGGAGTCGACCCGCGCAAGGCGACGATCACCGCGCCGATGGCGACCTCGCTGCTGGAGCTGCAGGGCGACCCCGCCGCAGGGCGGCTGGTGAGCGGCCTCTGGTTCAGCGGCATCGCCTTCCGCCACGCCGAATGGAGCCTGCCGCCGGAGGGGCACGGCGACTGGCAGGCCGCGGTCAGCGTGCCCGGCGCGGTGATCGCCACGGGCGCCGCCGACTGCCGATTCACCGGCTGCGAGGTCGCCCATGTGGGCCAGTACGGGCTGGAGCTGGGCGCGGGCTGCAACCGCAACCGGGTGGAGGCGTGCCACTTCACCGACCTCGGGGCAGGCGGCGTGAAGGTCGGTCGGCCCGAACCCGCCACTGGCCCCACTGCCACCGGCGGCAACGTGGTGGACAACTGCTTCATCCATGACGGCGGCATCGTACACGCCGGCGCCATCGGCGTCTGGGTGGGCCAGAGCAGCGACAACACGATCTCGCACAACGAGATCTGCGACATGAACTACACCGGCATCTCGGTCGGCTGGTCCTGGGGCTACGACCCGACCACCTGCCACCGCAACCGCATCGAGTTCAACCACCTGCACCACCTGGGACGCCGGGTGATGAGCGACATGGCGGCCATCTACACGCTGGGCATCTCAACGGGCACGGTCATCCGCAACAACCTCATCCACGAGATATGGGGCCACGAGACCTCCGGCGCCGGCGGCATCTACCCCGACGAGGGCACCACGGGGGCGCTGATCGAGGACAACGTTGTCTATGGAACCATCTTCGGCGGCCTATCCATCCACTACGGCCGCGATATCACGGTCCGCAACAACGTCTTCGCCTTCAGCCGCGACCGCCAGGTCTCGCGCGGCCGGGCCGACAAGGGCACCACGTTCGCCTTCGAGCGGAACATCGTCCTCTACGAACGCGGCGAGCTGATGGGCGGATCCGGGGCGATCACCGCGTCGGGGAGCAACGTCTACTGGCGAACGGGCGGCAAGCCGGTGCTCTTCCCCGGCGACGTGCCGCTGGCGACGTGGCAGACGGGCGGCTACGAGAATGGCTCGCTGGTGGCCGATCCCGGCTTCGTGGACGCCCGCCGCTTCGACTTCCGGCTGAAGCCCGGTTCGCCCGCGCTGAAGCTGGGGTTCAGGCCCATCGACACCAGCCGATGCGGCCTCACCGGCGACCCGGCATGGCGCAAGCTGCCCCGGCTGATCCGGCGCGAGCCGTTCGCCTACCCGCCCAAGCCCACGGGAAGCGGATACCTGCCGAACGAGACCTTCGAGGAGGAATCTCCGGGCGTCACGGCCGAGAACGCCGTGACCTACGGCGAAGGCGGCGCGGGGACGATCCGGGTGACCGACGAGACGGCGGCTTCGGGGCGGCAGAGCCTCCGGTTCACCGACGCCGCCGGGATGGACTTCACCTTCAACCCGCACCTCTGGTTCGTGCCCAACCTCCTCCGAGGCCGCGCCACGCTCGCGTTCGATCTCCGGGTCGACCCGCGAGCCCTGCCCGCCGTCGAGTGGCGCGACGCGTCGAGCCCCTACCGCGTTGGCCCCAGTCTGAACATCGACGCCGAGGGCGGGCTCAACGTGGGCGGGCGGAAGGTGGCAAGCCTGCCGCACGGGGAGTGGCTCCACTTCGAGGTCAACTGCGGCCTCGGCTCCCAGGCCGACGGCAAGTGGACGCTGCGCGTCACCGGCCCCGCCGTGTCCGTGTCGCTCGACAGCTTGGCCTGCGATCCCAAGTTCAACGCGCTGCAATGGATGGGCTTCATCGCCAACGCCAACGAGCCCGCGGTCTTCTACCTGGACAACGTCAAGCTCACCGCACGGTGAAGCGGTAGCTGCCGGAGCCCACCTCGTACACCGCCCAGCCGCCCTCGGTCCGCAGCAGCCGCACATGCGGGGACGAGGCGGCCTGGCGGCCAGACTCCCGCACGTTGGCCGGGCTCCGCGCGGGCGCCCAGACCTCCGCCGTGGAGCCGCACGGGATCGTCACGCTCAGCGCGAACGCGCCGCCGGCCTTGCGCCAGTGGGCGGCCACGGCCCCGTAGGGGGTGGCGGTCTCGGCGCGGGCCCAGGTGAGCCCGGCCACCGCGGAGGGCCGCACGATGATGCGCCGGTACCCGGGCCGCTCAGGATCGGGCCGGACGCCGCCCAGCGCCTCGAACATCCACGCGCCGACGGCGCCCAGCGAGGTGAAGTTGAAGGCGTTGCCGTTCCAGGCCTCCCACAGCGTGGTTCCGCCGCCGCGCACCATGTGGCCCCAGCCGGGGTACTCCTCGGTCGCGGCCATGCCGTACGCCAGGTCGGCGCGCCCGCAGGCGGTCAAGGCGCGCAGCACATACTGGTAGCCCACGAACCCCGCGCTGATGTGCCCCTTCCGCTCGTCCACGTTCTCCGCCAGGCGCTGCAGGATCGCCGCACGCCGGTCGGCCGGCGCCAGGCCCAGCGCGAGAGGCATGGCCTGCGCCGACTGGCTGTCCTGTGCATACCTGCCGGTGGCCGGGTCGAGGAACCGCGCGTTGTAGGCCGCCCCGATCCGCTCGGCCAGGCGCCCGTAGCGTTCGGCGTCGGCGGCCCGGTGCAGCAGGCGCGCGGCGCGGGCCACCTGCACGGCATAGTGGTAGTAGGCCATCGTTGAGCATTGGACGATGGGCGTTCGCGTGGAGCGGCCGCCGTCGGCGCCCACCTCCAGCCAGTCGCCCAGCCACCAGTCCAGGAAGGGCCACTGCTTCGTGGTTCCGGCAAGATAGTCCACGTAGCGCTTCATGGGACCGTACGAACGCCGCAGCACATCGACGTCGCCGTAGTAGGTCGTGAGGAACCAGGGGATCTCCACCACCACGCCCGCCCACCACGGGTCCGACCAGTCGGGCGGGGCGCCGTTGGGGAGCGACTTGCCCCACGTCGCGGTGGGGTTGATGGGCGGCACGTGGCCGTTGGCCTCCTGCGAGTCGAGCACGTCGTCGAGCCACTTGCGGGCGAAGGTCTCGTAGTCGAAGTTCAGGATCGCGGGCTCTATCGTGTTGTGGGCGTCCTCGGTCCAGTTGACCTTCTCCCGGGCCGGCTCGGTCTGGATGCTGTGGTGGCAGTTGAGGATCGAGTAGCGCACGGCCTGCTGTATCCGGTTCAATACCGGGTTGGAGCACTCGAAGGAGCCCGAGCTCTGGAGGTCGGTGTGGACGGCCAGCCCCACCAGCGTGCCGGGGCCGGGCTTCTGCGTCAGGCCGCGGACCTGCACGTACCGAAAGCCGTGGTAGGTGAACCGGGGCTGAAAGACGTCCGCCGGGCCGCCGCTGAGGATCAGCTCGCCGGTCTGGTACCTCCCGTTGGTGTGGCTGTTGAGGCTCTTGAAGCTGATCGTGCCGTCGGCGTTCAGGTTCTCGTCGAAGTCCAGCACGACCTTCGCGCCCGCCGGGCCCCTGGCGGTCAGCCGTGCATAGCCGGCGATGTGGCGGCCAAGGTCAAACACATGGACGCCGGGCTTTGGCTCGGTGACGCGGACCGGTCGGATGCGCTCGGTGACCCGGATCGGCGGGATGGCCTGCGGCACGAGCCTCCCCTTGGGCGCCGGAACCGCCACCACGCGGGGCCAGGCGCGGTCGTCGAAGCCCGGCATCGCCCACCGGGGCTCGACCAGGCGGGCGTCGTAGGTCTCGCCGCCGCGCACGCAGTTGAACGTGATCGGGCTCTTGCCCCGGCGCCACGTCGTGTCCGAGGTCACCCACTGGATGCGGCCGTCGGTCCGCTCCACTCGGATCTGCAGGAGCAGCTTGGGCGGGCCGACCCACGAGGCTTTCTCATAGCCGAACAGGTCCGGCGTGGACGGCCGGTACCATCCGCTGCCCAGAAGCGCACCGATGGCGTTGGCCCCCTTGCGGAGGGCGCGGGTCACGTCGTAAGTGCGGTAGCAGACCCGCTTGTTGTAGTCGGTCCAGGCCGGGTCGAGCACGCTGTCGCCGATCTTCGCCCCGTTGATGCTCAGCTCGCAGTAGCCCAGGCCGCAGACGAAGGCGGTGGCGCGGCGGATCCCGGCGGTGATCGTCACCTCCTTGCGCAACATGGGAGCCGCGTACCGGTCCGTCTCAGAGGAGCCCGTCGCCAGGCGTCCGTCGGTGAGCTGCGCGTGGCCCCAGCCCCACTGCTCCACCGAGTCCCTGGCGGTGACGGGAGCGCCAAGGGCCGCATTGCGCCCGCCCGAGATCGCCTGCAGTTCGGAGAGACCGAAGCAGTAGGGCCGCTCCCGCGAGCTGCGGTTCCAGAGCTTGCCGACGCTCAGCCGCACGTACCTGCCGCGCAGCCCCGCCCGCCGGAACACCACCGGCGACAGGCCGGGGTTGGGGTAGTCCTCCGACTGGTGATCGGCCACCATGCGCGGCGACGCGAAGGCCGCGTCGTCGGCCACCTCCAGCCGGAAGCGCAGCGGAAAGCCGAAGCCCGCCACGCCGTCATGGTTCAGCGGGACCAGGCGGATCGCGTCGATCGGCATGGCGCGGCCCAGGTCCACCTGCACCCACTTGGCGTCATCGGCGGCGGCGGCCTCCTCGGCGTGGTAGCCGAGGCCCACCGACGGCGCGTCCGCCTCCGCGCGCGCGGCGATCCAGGTGGCCCGCCAATCCTCGCGTCGGGGCAACCCCACCACCCACCAGGCCGGTGCGCTCCAGTCCGACGCCGCGCCGTCGGCGCCCCAGACCCGCACGCGCCACCAGCACCGGGCCGCCGCCGGCAGCAGTCGTCCCCCGTAGGGCACGTAAGTGGATTGAGCGGACCGCACCCGTCCGCTGTCCCACAGGTCGACCGCGCCGGCCGCAAGCCGCGCCGCGTTCGAGGCGGCCTGCACCCTGTACGCCGTCTGCCGCTCGCCCCGCACAGGTGAAGTCAGCACCCAGCTGAGCCGGGGCCGCGGCTCATCGACGCCGAGAGGGTTGGAGCGGGCCTCGCATCGCAGGTTGTCAAGGTGCGGCCGGGCGGGGCCCGCCTGCGACGGGAGAGACGGCGCGAAGATCAGGGCCGCCGCCACGAGGGCGTTGCGAACGCGCATGGAACGCTCCTTGCCGTCGAGGCCCGCGCCCCGGACGGCGGGGGTCACTTCAGGCCGGCGTGCAACCGGTTGAACCGGGCGATGCGGCGTGTGAGGGCCGGATGGGTCGCGCCGCTCACGGTCAGCTCCGGCTGCCACGGGAAGTGCCAGACCCAGATCGCCGCCAGTGCGACGCCCTCCTGCTCCAGCGCGTCGATGCCGGCCACGGTCCAGACCGCGCCGCGGTCCGCCCCGAAGCCGGGCTTCATCTGGCCGAACTCGCCGAAGAAGACCGGGACCCGCGCCGCCTGGGTGGCGCGGGACAGCGCCCGCACCATCTCCGTGGCGGTGAGGCCCCACAGCTTCCAGGGCTCGTCGGCCACCGGGGCGCCGTAGAAGTGGTAGCTGGCCACATCCAACGGCTCCGGCTGCGACGCCAGGTTGTTCGCCAGCATCTCCCGGAGCGTGTCGTTGCGGTAGCGGAAGTCGGGGAAGGTCTCCCTGCGGCTGGTGCATTCGGGCCGCGTGGAGGCGTCGCCGCTGGTCACCAGGTGGTTCGGGTCCAGCCCCTTGATGAAGGCGGCCTGTTCCCGGTAGACGCGCAGGATCATGTCCCAGGTCAGGCTGTCCTCGCGAACGCCCTTCTCGCGGACCCGGGCGCCCGGCGAGTAGACCGCCGGGGGCAGCAGGGCGGCGCCGGCCAGGTCCACGTCCGCCGCGAGCATGGCCTCGTTCTCCAGTTCCCACATGAGGATGGTCGGGTCGTCCCGGTAGCGCGTCACGAACTCGCGGATGTACTGGTGGGTGGCCTTGAAGGTCCTGGAGGCGGGGTCGAGGATGGCCTGCGCCGTCTCTCCGCAATAGGCGTACCAGCCGTTGACGGAGTGGAGCGAGGGGACCAGCCCGATGCGCCGCCGGCGGCACTCCGCCACCAGCTGGTCCATCTGCCGCCAGTAGGCCTCCCTGTCCCTGGCGTAGATGAGGTCCGTGTCGCGCGGGTAGCCAGGGCTGGCGAAGAACCGGACGAAGGCGACACCGCTCCTGGCGGCGTCATCCAGCGCGGCCAGCATGGCCAGTTTGGCGCGCGCCGGCGTGCCGTAGATCTGCTCAATGTGGAACCAGGTGCCGAGGTAGGCCTGGTGCAGGTGCGGGATGTTCACGCCGATGGCGCGGTAGGGCTTGCCGTCGCGGAAGAGCGCGGGGCCCTTCCGGGTGACAAAGCCCGGTCCGGCCGGCGCCGCCACCGCGGTCTGAGCCGCCGCCAACGTCAGGGTCAACCAGAAAGCCAACGCATGGCGGTTCGCCATAGCTCACGCTCCGTGCGGAAGGATTGGCCCTATCCTAGCACCGCCCGACGCACGCGGGCAAGGGCGAGCGCCGTGGCTACCTCACCTCCGCTCCGGGCCCCGCCTCGCCGCCCGCACGCGCTCCTCCTGGCTGGGGAAGGCGTCCTGCATGTACTCGCGCTTCACGATGGGAGCCGTGGCCATGCGCGGGAGGATGGGCCACCGGTCCGCCTCGAACGGGGCTGGGTCCGGATCGGCCATGGCGCGTATCTCCGGCTCGCCGCGATAGGGGCAAAGGAGGTCGATCCAGGCGGTGAGCTTCTGCAGCGACACCGGGTCCAGCGCCACTCCGTGGTGCTTGCCGCCCATCACGAGGGCCACCAGCGGGCTCCGGTAGGAGAGCGTGGTCATGGGCGCCACGGTCTTCAGCATCGCGTCGCGCGGCATGGCGGCGGGGATCAGGGTGCCGGCGATGCCCGCCGCGCCCACCGGCGGCCAGTCGAAGCCCGTGGGATGGGCCAGCTTGCCCAGGACGAGCGTGACGTAGGGCTCCTTGAATATGCCGGCGCCGGGGCGCAGCGTCAGGTCGTACGCGGCCCGAGCGGAACCCGAGCCCTGGTGGCAGGAGCCGCAGTGGCGGTCCAGGATCGGCTGGATATCCCTCTCGTAGCCCAGCGTGTAGCCGGCGCCCCACGGCGGCGGGTCGATGGCCCGGGGGCGCCTGGCCATGGCGGCGGGAGTGGCGGCCTGCGGCGCGGAGCTGTGCATCTCGTGGCAACCGACACACCCCCGCCGTTCGCCGGGCATGACGTTGGCGAACGAGCGCATCGTCTGGATGGCCAGCCCCCGCTCGTCGAGCAGTTGGAAGTGAAGGGCCCGGCCGGGCGGCGCGCTGAAGCAGACCGAACCGTCGGCCTCGATGGGCGCCGTGCCGAGGATGCGCTTGATGCCGTCGACCACCGTCACCGACAGCGGCGGGCCGCCCAGCATGATGGGCTGGGTCACGGTGTCGCCCGGCTGCTGCGACTTGCGCCCCAGCGTGAATGTGGACGAGTCCTGCTGGATGATGCGCAGGAAGCGGGCCGCGCCGCGCGGCACGTTGGGAAGCCCGGCGTAGACGTCGGCGCTGAAGACAACGCCGGGAGCCACCGGCCGCGCTTCGGTCTCGGCGCCGGGCCATGCCACCCGGTCGGGGATGGCCGGCGGCCGGCGGCGCGCCCGGAGCGGCATGGCGTGGAGTATGTTGTAGGCTCCCTCCGTGATCAGCTCGCGGTTGCCCTCGACGTCCATCAGGTAGAGGCCGAAGTGGGGTGAGTCGCTCCGCCGGGCCGAGACCAGGAACAGCGACGGGCTGAGCGGATAGGGCGACCGATAGGCCGCGAACCGGCCCGACGCATGGTAACCCGCGCGCTCCGGCCGCTCGCCGGGACCGTCGCCCACCTCGGCCCAGGGCACATCGGGCGTCACCTTGGTCAGACCCGCCGGGTAGTTGAGCCCCACGGCGCGGTCCACGATCCCGATGCTCCCGCTGAAGACGTCGTGGTGGCCCACGCCGGCGAACATGACGCGCCGGCTCCCGGGGATCGGCCTCGCCTCGAAGAGCATATCGGGCCAGAAGCTCTGGTTGCCCCAGTAGGCGCTGACGCCCGTGCCGTCCGGGTTGGCGGTCCAGAGGCTCTGCACGCGGATCTGCTCCTTGTCCGTGTACTCCCAGCGCGTGTAGAGCAACCGCCCATCCGGCAGCACCGCGGGGGTGTAGTCCGGCTCGTTGTTGGCGCTGATCAGGTAGATGCCGCGCCCGTTCGCATCGCACTTCGCCAGCACGGTGCTCTCGATGTAGGGACCGCAGCGGACGAAGCTGTTGGCGCGCGTGGTGCAGAACCGGATGGAGCCGTCCGGCGCGTAGACGGGGCTGATGTCGTCGTACTGACCGGAGGTGAGCTGCCGCAGCCCCGCGCCGTCGGAGCCGACCTCGTAGAGGTGGTACGTCTTGTCGGCGTGGGGCTTGAAGCAGAAGAGGACCCGCCGCCCGTCGAAGGAGACATCCGGCCGGCCGAGCGCGCCGACGCCGGGCGTGAGCCGGGCGAGCCTGCCGCCCGGATGCAGCCCGTCCAGCGTGAGGAGGCGCCCCCCGCTGGACGCCCGCTTGCCCAGGTGGTGGAGCGCCTCATGGGGCCATTCACCGCCCTGCGGGTAGGGAGTGTCCACCAGCAGCAGGCGGTTGAAGTCGACGGCCGGATCGCGCAGCAGGATGCGCCGCTTGACCTGCCGAATCGCCAGGTAGAGGTCCCGTGCGGCGGCTCCGTCCGGCGGACCGGCGAACCGGCGCACGCGTTGCGCGAGGCGGTTCAGCTCGGAGACGTCGGCCGCGAGCCCCGACCGGGCGCCGGCGGAGGCGACGCGCGCCGCCACCTTGCGCGCCCAGCCGATCTCGTCGCTCGCCCGCCCGAGCGGCGGCGCGCCCTGGGCCTGGTAGAGCCAGTCGCGCCGGAGCGCCTCGGTAGCCTCGGTGGGCGTGAGGGTCCGCGTCTCCGGCGTGGCGTCCTCCGCCGTCATGGCGATGCGCTCATCCGGCTGCACCGAAGCCGCCGCGCCGCTCGCCGGGGCGATGCCGTACTTCGCCGCCAGGTAGCCCCGAACCTGCGCGCACTCCTCGGCGCCGAGGGCCTCGTTGTAGATCAGCAACTCGGCGATGTCGCCCGTGAGGAACTCGGTGGGGACCCCCGCCTGCGGGCACGCGCCGATGAAAAGGGGCAGGCCGTTCGCCAAGATGCCCGCCGAGGCCGCGACGCCCCTGCCCGGCGCCCCGTCCAGGCTCTGCGTGATGCGGCGGCCATCGAGGCGCAGCTCCACGACGCAGAGGCGCCCCAACCCTCCGCTGTGCTGCAGTTGGGCCCCTCGCGTCGTGCCGTCGCGCTCCAGGCCCAGGTGGGTCCATGGGTGCAGGCCGTCGCGATTGACGGCGATCCCGTAGCCGCTCCAGGGCGGTCCCCAGCTGTTCCTGCTGAAGAGCCACATGTTGTTGGGGCCCGCATCGGCTCGCGCCACAACGAAGGCCGTGAGGCGCCGCGCCGTCAGCGACGCGCCATTGCCCGCCGAGAGGTACTGCCCGCGGGCCGCATCGAACCGGACGGTGCGCAGTCCGGTGGCGGCGTCGACGCGCAACGTCGGCCTGCGCGCAGCGTCCGGCTGAGAGGCGTGGTTGCCATAGCCGCTCTTGTCGGCCCAGGCGGCCGGCACCGCGTCGCCGGCGTCCCGCGCGTCGAGCCAGAGGACCAGGCGCGGGCCGGTGACGGGCCCTGCGGCAGGCGTCGGCTTCGGCGCGGCCACGGCGTAGAGCGCAAGCAGGCCGGCCGACACGCAGGCGGCCACGCCGGTGATGCATCGTTTCCGCGTTGATCTATGGGCGCTCATCATGGACTGTCGTTCCTGACCGGTGATCCGGACATCCTGGTCGCAGAAGGCGGCGGCTCAATGGCGGCTTGCCGGGCATCCACACCACCATCACCGCGCCGACTCGGCCCCGTCGCCCCTCCTGGTCAGCCATCGGCCGAGCACCTCGGCCAGGTCGGCGGGCCTGACGGGCTTGGTGATGTAGTCGTTCATGCCCGCCTGAAGACACGCGTCACGATCGCCGCGCATGGCGCCCGCCGTCATGGCGATGATCGGCACTGATTGGTCCAGCACGTTGGAGGAGGCGTCGCGGACGCGGCGAGCCGCCTCGAAGCCGTCCATCTCGGGCATCTGGCAGTCCATCAGCACGATGTCGTAGGGAGTGGTGCGCATCGCCGCCAGAGCCTCGACCCCGTTGGCCACGGCATCGGCCCGGAGGCCCAGCTTCCGCAGGATCATCAGCGCCACCAGCTGATTGGTGGGGTTGTCCTCGGCCACCAGGACGCGCCCGGAGAGCCGAGCCGCCGCCTCGCGGTCGGTCTCGTCGGGTCCGGCGGCCCGGCTTGCCGCGCCGGGACGGCCCATCTCCAGCACTTCGAGGATGCACGCGCGCAGGGCAGCCTGGCGGACGGGTTTGGTCAGGCATCTGGAGACGCCGTGGCCCGCCAGCCTCTGCGCCGCACCGCGCTCCGACAGCGAGGTCAGCATCATCAGGAGTGTGCTCCGCAGGTCGTGATCGGCCGCGATGGCGGCCGCCAGTTCCTCGCCGTCGATCCCCGGCATATGCATATCGAGGATGGCCAAGCGGAAGGGGCGCCGCGCCTCCAGGGCCTCCCTGAGCATGCGCAGGGCGCCCGCGCCGTCCTCGGCCTGGGCGTGGTCGCATCCCCAGGTCTCCAACAGCGTGGATATCAGCAGGCGGTTCACCTCGTTGTCGTCCACCACCAGCACCCGCACTCCCTGCAGCGCGGAGCCGCCCGCGGCCCCATCGGGCCCCTGATCGGCCCGTACCGCGGCCCGGCCCAGTACGGCGGTGAACCAGAACGTTGACCCGGCCCCGACGATGCTGTCGACGCCGATGGCCCCCCCCATCAACTCGGCAAGCTGCTTGCTGATGGCCAGCCCCAGGCCGGTTCCGCCGTACTTGCGCGTGGTGGACTGGTCGGCCTGGCTGAATGCGCCGAAGATCTGCGCCTGCTTGTCGGCGGGAATGCCGATCCCGGTGTCCGTCACGGTGAACCGAATGGTGAGGGACGCCTCCGTCTCCGCCTCCTTGGACGCGCGCAGCGCCACGCTGCCGGCGCCGGTGAACTTCACGGCGTTGCTGCAGAGATTGACGGCGATCTGCCGGAGCCTGCCCGCATCGCCGCGCACCATCTCGGGCAGGTCGGCATCCACCATGCAGACGATGTCGAGGCCCTTCTGCTGCGCCTTGAGGGCCACGACCTCCACGGCATCCTCCATGGCGGTGCGCAGGTCGAAGTCCAGCGGCTCCAGGTCCAACTTGCCCGCCTCGATCTTGGAGAAGTCCAGGATGTCGTTGATGAGCGCCAGCAGCGAATCGCCGCTGGATCGGACGATCTGCGCGAACTGCCGCTGGTCGGCGGTCAACTCCGTGTCGAGCAGCAGGCCGGTCATACCGATGATGCCGTTCATGGGCGTCCGGATCTCGTGGCTCATGCTCGCGAGGAACTCGCTCTTGGCCCGGCTCGCATCATTGGCGCGCTCGGCGAGCGCGTTGGCCTCGTCGCGGGCGACGGCCAGCTGGGCGTTGGCCTCTACGATCTTGCGCTCGGACTCGATGCGCTCGGTGATGTCGCTCAGAATCCCAACGGCGTGCCATCGGCCGTCCATCTGCACCGCCGACAACGAGAGGCGAACGGAGATCTCCACGCCGTCCTTGCGGAGCGCCGCGAGGTCGAGAACCTGACCCACGGCCGCCCCCTGGCCGCTCTGGAGGAACGGGCCGTAGGCGGCCTCGGCGGCCGGTCGGAACCGTTCCGGCGCGAGCAGCGCGTGGAGGTCCTTGCCGACGACCTCCTGCGCCGTGTACCCGAAAATCCGCTCGGCGGCCGGGTTCCAGTAGCTGATGCGGCCCCGGTCGTCCATCATGAGGATCGCGTCCTGGGCGGATGTGGTGATGGCCCGGATGCGCCCCTCGCTGGCGGTGAGGTCGGCGATCACGGCGTCGAGTCTGTCCTCGGCCTGGCCGGTCACCGACCAGAGCAGGTGGAGCACGGCGCCGAACAGCAGCACCGCCATGGCGAAGCCGGCCACCAACCCGGCCCGCGCGGCAGAGGCGTCGTCGGTGACGTCGTGCACGACGATGATGTCCGCCACGTCGTGTCCCGCGCCGTCGTGGGCCGGGATCGCGCCGCACGTCAGGACGCGGCCTCCCGCGTCGGTCTGCATCCCCGGCATCTGGGCGGTCAGAGCGTGCGGCGCGGAGTACCACGCGGTCACCTGACGCGGGACCGGTAGACCCTTGGGCCCGATGATCCCGAAGTCCCGGAAGTCGTGCCACACCCGCCCGGACCCCAGCGCCTGGCGCACGTCGGTCAGATCGGATGTCGTCAGGCGCTGCTTCCGGATCGCGATGAAGAGCTCCGACTGCAGGTCTTTGGCCAGCCTGTCCAGCGCGCGATCCAGCTGCATCCCCACCTCGACGTAGCCGAGCAGCCTGCCGCCCCGGCTGCACGGCCGCACGTAGCGCAGCGTGATCGCGCCCAGCGCGCCCGGCTCCACTCCCCACGCGTCTTCCTTCGTGGCCCGGGCGGCCAGCAGGGCGGGGCGGTTCACCCGGTCGCCGCGATGCCATGGTTCATGCGCTCGCCACAGGGCTACTCCGCTCGGGTCGAACACCGTCAGATGGGTCACGCCGTACTCGGGCCTCAGACGATCCAGGATCGCCGTGGATCGCGAACTCAGCGACCGCATATCGTGCAGGGCCCACGCGGCCATCAGCGTCTCATCTTGTATGATGTAGTCAGCGTGGGCCCTCAGGAGCAGCGTCCGGTTGGCGATGCCGCGCGCCCAGACATCCCCGGCATGCTCCATGAACCGGGAAAGGTCCGCCCGCGCATCGGTGCTGAACTGCCCGTAGCGGCTCGTGCCGTAGGCGGTGAGGGCCACCAGTACCGCCGCGAGCGTGGGCGCCACGACCCAATGCCGAAGCTGCGGGCGGCTGGTCCCCAGCCGTAGGAAGCGCCAGACCACCACCGCGCTGAGCAGGAGCAGAGCCGCCAGCAACCCGCCCGCCGCCAGCAACGGCCGCCGCTGCTCGGCCGCAAGCTGCGACGCCCAGTCGGTGGCCATCACGTCGAGGCCCACCACAGCCGTCACGCCGCCGCCGGGCGCCGCCACAGGAGCGAGGACCGACACGAAGCGGCCGTACTCGTCCGTGTAAGGCCCCACCGCGCGGGCGCGCTGATCGGCGAAGACCCGCGCCAGTTCCGGCGGCGGCTGCCTGTACTCGTCACCGGGTGCGCTGGAGAGTGGATCGCCGGAGGGGTAGGTCTCCGGCCCGAAGTAGTAGCGGCCGGCGCGCTGTTGAACGGTGTAGATGCCGCGGACGGAACTCCTCGCAGCAACCGAAGCCAGATCGGCCCGTACACGGAGGTCGACGGGCGTCCCCCGGTCCGCCGCGCTGAAGGTGAGCCGGGCCATCAGGCGGGGGTTCAGGCCGCCGGCCGCGCCCAGTGCGCGCTGGATGAGGCCGTCGCGCATGCGGTGGTCCAGCGCCCTGGCCCGGAGGTTGCCGGCCTGCCATGCGGCGCCGATGGCGGCAAGGCAGACGGACGCAACCCCAATGGGCAACAGCCACCGGGCCCACCGGCCGCGAACGCCCCGATCACAGGTCATGAGCCAACCTCCGGCTGACGAACCCCGACGACGCGCCCCGCCACGGCGGCGGAACGCGAGCGCCGCACTCGGACGGCGCAGGGCGGGTCGCGGCGCGCCGGTCGGCCAACGAACAGGGTCGCCGACCCGGCGAAGGACCCTCGATGAGCAAGTGCGTCGAGCCCGGTCAAACAGCCGGCCGTGCGCCCTGTCGTAGAGTGTACAACAGATGGGGCGCCGCCGCGGCCGCGGGGCGCGGCGCCGCCCGATCGGCCGCGCCGGCGGGCAGGAATGCCGGTGCGGCGCGGCTAACCTTGTATGCGTGATGTCGGCTCTGACGGGTCGGCGCGGATGGAGGCAGGCCATGCATCTCCCTTGGGATCGGTTCACCGGCAAGCGGGCGCTCGGGGCGCTTGCGCTCTGCGGGGCCTTCGGGCTCACGTGGGCCGCCGTGCGGGGCGCGCCGGAGATGGTGAGCCTCTACGCCCACGCGCCCAACGTGGTCCGCTTCTCGGCCAGGCAGGCGCGCTTTGTGCGTCTCGAAGTGCGCCACGCGGCCGGCGGGCAGGCGTGCATCGATGAGCTGGAGGTCTATGCCGAGGGCGGCTCGGAGAACCTGGCGCCTGCCGCCCGCGGCGCGAAGGCCACCGCATCATCGTGCCTCCCCGGCTTTGCCATCCACCGCATCCGCAACCTGAACGACGGCCTCTACGGCAACCGCCACAGCTGGATCGCCGCCACGTCGGAGCCCGGCGAGTGGGCGCAGATCGAGCTCGCCGCGCCCGCCAACGTGGACCGCGTCGTCTACTCCCGCGACCGCCAGGGCGAGTACGCCGACCGCGTGGCGGACGACTTCCGCGTGCTCACCTCCATGGACGGCAAGACCTGGGAGACCGCCGCCGAAGTCACCGGTCGCGTGGTGGCCGTGAACACCTCGGCGCCCTCCGTCACCGCGCCGTTCGGCCAGCAGCACGCCCGCTACGTGCGCCTCTGCGTGCTGGGCACCTCGGACGGCGCGCCGCCCGCGCTGGATGAGGTGCAGGTCTACGGCAAGGAGCCGGAGCTGGACCTGGCCTCGAAACCGGCGGGCGGCTCCGTCACGGTCTCATCTACATCCGCCGGCAGCGCGGCGGCGCTGAACGACGGCCGCTACGGCCCGGACGCGGGCTGGCGGGCGGCGCGGGCCGAGCGGCAGTGGGTGCAGGTGAACCTGCCCGGCCGCGTGGAGGTGAACCGCCTCGTCTTCTCGCGTGACCGCACCGGCTCGCGGCGCGACGGCGCCCCGGCGGTGTACGAGGTCGGCATCTCGCTGGACGGCCGCCGCTGGAAGACCGTCGTGCGTTGGGGCCAGCCGCCGGTGGCGTGGCCCGCGCCCGGCCCGAGTATCGCAGGCGGACCGGACAGCGCCCTCCTGAGCGCCTACGTGGGCGAGGAGTTGGCGTCGCTGAAGGCCTACGGTCGCGCGGACTGCGACCCGGGCCTCACCGAGTACGTCCGCGTCTGGCAGTACCCCGAGCACGTCGCCGAGGATGTTCTGCCCCTGCCGGAGCTGCCGTCGGCGCCCGACCTGGCCGCACCGGCGCCGGCGGGCGCATGGTCGCGGGCCAGCCGGGGTCTCGTCCGCGCCGCCTTCTACGCACCGTTTTCTGTGGGACCCATGGTTGAGCAGAGCGTCTGGGCCGGTCGCTCGGGGACGTCGGTCTACCTGAGCGTGCAGGCCAACCGGATGCTCAGCGGCCATGTGGCGGTGCTCTCCTCCGGCGATTGGTCCGGATGCGGCGTGCTGGCCATGGAGGGGCGGGGCCTTCGCTTCCGGCGCTACGCGTACCGACCCGACGGCGCGCTGGCCGTCAGCGACGACCAGGCCGTCGAGGGCCGCGTGGACGCCGATGCCGGTGTGGTGACGGCCAGGCTGCCGGCGAGCTGGTTCCCCGGCCTCGCCAACTACGGCCTCCGTGTGGGGCTGGGCCTGGGCGGCAAGCACGCCTCGCCCGTGGGAAGGCCCGTGCTCTTCGAGTGCTCCGACCTGGGCGTGGCGCAGGCGGGGACGCCGGTGGCCGACATCGTCGCCTATCGCCTCTCCCTGGCCGCCGGCTCCGCGCCGCGCACCGTCTCGCTCTCCGCCCACGGCGCGACGCGCAGCGTGACGCTGCAGCCCGGCCGCACGGTCGGCATCGCTCTGCCCACCCGCCGGGGTCCGCTGGGCCCCGAGGCAACGGTTACGGTGCGGGACGGCGCGGCGGCATGGCAGGCCCACGCTTTCCGGTACGATGCCTCGGAGCAGGCGCTGGAGCAGTTGGCCGGGCTCGTGGCGCGCCTTGAGGCGCAGGGCGTCGGCGCCGCGACCGAGCGCGCCGAACTGACGCGGCTGCGGTCCGACCAGTCCGCGCGCCTGGCGGTCTCTCCGGACGCGCGAACGGAGCGGCAGGCCTTCCTGGCCGCCCGCACCACCAAGCGCAGGGCCTTCATGCGGCTACCGGAGATGGCCGCGGCCGAGCGAATCCTCTGCGTCCGGCGCCACCCCTTCGCGCCCAGCCACAACTACAGCGACCTGCTCGACAACACCGGCGCGCCGGGCGGCAGCCTTGAGGTGGTCGAGATCCCCCGGATCGGCGGACGGTTGGAGCCCGAGGCGGCAGGGACGAGGCGTCTCTTCGACGCGGGCCAGGGCGTCATCCGCGACCCCGCGGCCGACTTCGCCGCCCGCACGGTCACCTTCGCCTGGCGCAAGACGCTCTCCGACCCGTTCCACCTCATGAGCGTGGGCGCCGACGGCTCCGGCCTAAAGCAGATCACCGACGGGCCGTTCCATGACTTCTATCCGACGCCCATGCCCGACGGCGACCTGGCCTTCGTCAGCACCCGCTGCCGCGCCCGGTACCTCTGCTGGCGTCCGCAGGCCTACGTCCTCTTCAAGCGGCGGAAGGCCGGGGCCATCGCTCCGCTCTCCTACGCCAACCTGAGCGAGTGGGCGCCCAGCATCATGCAGGACGGCCGCCTGCTCTGGACCCGCTCGGAGTACCAGGACAAGGGCGCCGACTTCAACCACACCCTCTGGTCGATCCGCCCCGACGGCACGGACTGCGACCTGGTCTTCGGCAACAGCATCATCCAGCCCAACGGCTACGTGGGCGGCCGCGAGATGCCCGGCGGCGGGAGCCTCTGCTGCACGCTGATCAGCCACTTCGGCGACCTGAATGGCCCCATCGCGCTGATCGACCTCTCCAAGGACAAGTCCGACGCGTCGGCCATCCGCAGCATCACGCCCGAGGTGCCCTGGCCCGGCTCGCCGCCCGGCGAGGAGTGCTTCCGCGATCCCTACCCGATCAGCCGCGACGTGCTGCTCGTCTCCCACGCGCCCGACCGGAAGTTCGGCGTCTATGCCATCGACCGCTTCGGCAACCGCGAGCTGCTCTACGCCGACCCATCGATCTCGGTTATGAGCCCCACGGCCCTGCGGCCGATGCGCCCGCCGGTCAGCCCGGCGGCGGTGGCCCGAACCGGCTCCGACGACGCCGAGCTCTTCGTGGCCGATGTCTACAAAGGCCTCGAAGGAAGCGTCAAGCGCGGTTCAGTGAAGTGGATTCGCGTGAGCCAGGAGGTGCGGGCCGACCTTGAGCAGCTTTCGCCGGGCCGGTACCGCGACGACCACCCGGACTTCACGGACTGGTACGCCACGCCGATCCACCTGGTGAACGGCCCCTACGGATGGCCCAGCTATGTGGCCAAGGCCTCCTGGGGCCTGGCGCCCGTGGCCCCGGACGGCTCGGCCCGGTTCCGCGTTCCCGGCGGCAAGATGCTCTACTTCTCGGCGCTCGATGCCAACTTCAACGAGGTCCAGCGCATGCGGAGCATCGTCCAGTTGGCTCCCGGCGAGCGGAGGAGCTGCATCGGATGCCACGAGTCGCGCACCAAGTCGCCCACGCGGGGCGTCCGGCCCACCAGTGTGCGGCTGGCGCAGGTCCAACGCGCATCGTGGGAGGGGGCGCCCTTCTCCTACGAGCGCGTCGTGCAGCCGGTGCTGGACAAGCACTGCGTCAGTTGCCACAACAGCGCCTCGGGCGACGGCCTCGACCTCTCCGGCACATTGGCCGAGGACCGCGTTCCCGAGTCGTACCGTACCATCATCTCGCAGGGTCTCGTCCACTACCACGACTGGAGCTACAACCCCGGCGGCAACGAGAAGGCGGCGCCGCTCACCTTCGGCTCGGTGCGCAGCAAGCTCGTGAAGCTGGTCGACTCGGGCCACCAGGGCGTGCGCCTGAGCCGCGACGAGACGTTGCGGCTGAAGGCGTGGATCGACCTGAACTGCCCCCTCTGGCCCGACTACATCCACCGGCCGGAGCGCCCCATCGGCGGCCGGGTGGCGGGCCGGTAGCCGGGCCCGGCCCAGAGTCTCGTGGAGTATACTAACCGCTCATTCAAATGAGGGGCCGGCCGACGCGGCGGTCCTTGGAGGTGGCGGATTGGACAAGCTGATCGTCGGCGGTGGCAGCCGGCTGGAGGGCGTTGTGAC
This sequence comes from Armatimonadota bacterium, assembly GCA_026392115.1. Lineage (GTDB taxonomy): Bacteria > Armatimonadota > Chthonomonadetes > Chthonomonadales > CAJBBX01 > CAJBBX01. The sequence goes on from JAPLCQ010000071.1 coordinate 34,545, forward strand.
CGCGGGCGGAAGCAAGAACGCGGCGCTGGCGCTCATGGCGGGAGCTGTTCTGGCCGACGGCGTCGTGACGCTGCGCAACGTGCCGCGCATCGGCGACATCAAGACGATGGTGGAGCTGCTGAACGGCCTGGGCGCCGTGACGCGCTGGGCGGACGACCACACCGTCACCATCGACGCATCAGAGATTCACAACCTGGAGGCGCCCTACGAGCTCGTGCGCAAAATGCGCGCCTCCTTCTGCGTGCTGGGTCCGCTCCTGGCGCGCTTCGGCTTCGCCCGAGTGCCCGTACCGGGCGGCTGCGACATCGGGGCCAGGCCCGTCAACTTCCATGTGGAAGGCCTCCGCAAGCTGGGCGCCGACCTCCACGTGGAGCACGGCATCTACTCCGCCGAGTGCGAGAAGCTCATCGGAGCGCCCATCTATCTCGACTTCCCGAGCGCCGGCGCCACGCAGCACCTGATGACCGCGGCCGTGCTGGCCAGGGGCGTCACGGTCATCGAGAACTGCGCCACCGAGCCCGAGGTCGCCGCGCTGGCCGCGTTCCTCATCTCGCTGGGCGCCAGGGTGGAGGGCGCGGGAACGACCACACTCACCGTCGAAGGCGTGGAGCGGCTGGGCGGCGGCGAGTGCGAGGTGATCCCCGACCGGCTCGAGGCCGGCACCATGGCCATCGGCGCCGCGATCACCAACGGCGACGTGGTCATCGAGCGGGCCAGGCCGGACCAGATGCGGGCCACCATCACCAAGCTCCGCGAGGCAGGCGTCGATGTGGCGGTGGACGGAACCTCCATCCGCGTCAGCAGCAAGGGCCGCCCCAAGGCCATTGAGATCAAGACCAACCCGCATCCGGGCTTCCCGACCGACATGCAGCAGCTCTTCGCGGCGCTCCTCTGCACGGCCGACGGCACCTCCGTCATCACCGAGAACATCTACGAGAGCCGCTTCCGCTACGTCAACGAGCTGAACCGCATGGGCGGCGACATTCGGGTGGGAGGCCGTTCGGCGGTCATCACCGGCGTGCCCATGCTCACCAGCGCGCCCGTGACGGCCACCGACCTCCGCGCCGGGGCCGCGCTCATCTGCGCCGCGCTGGCGGCCGACGGCGAGACGGAGCTCTCCGGCCTGGAGCACATCGACCGCGGGTACGAAGACATCGTGGGTAAGTTCACGGGCCTGGGCGCCCGGATTCGGCGCGAGCCGGAACCCGACTAGCCGCCCACCGCCACGTGCAAGCGGCTCCAGCCGGAGCCGTGGGCGCCGCGGGGGCGTCCTGAAAGGTCATTTGGATCCGTGTTCTCACTCATTCCAGAACTAGGCATCGACCTGGGGACGGCGAATATCCTCGTCTACCAGCGCGGTCGCGGCATCGTGCTGAACGAGCCCTCCGTGGTGGCCATCAACCAGACCACGAAGAAGGTGCTGGCCGTCGGCGAGGAGGCGCGGCTCATGCTGGGTCGCACGCCCGGCAACATCGTGGCCATCCGCCCCATGAGCGAGGGCGTCATCGCGGACTACACCACGACGACGCGCATGCTGGAGCATCTGATCCGCAAGGTGGTTGGGCGCAAGCGCCTCTTCAAGCCCCGCGTGCTGGTATGCGTGCCCTCCGGCGTCACGGACGTGGAGCGGCGCGCCGTGAAGCAGGCGGCCAAAGAGGCGGGCGCCGGCGAGGCCTACACCATCGAGGAGCCGATGGCGGCCGCCATCGGCGCGGGACTGCCCATCGCCAGCCCGGGCGGCAACATGGTCGTCGACATCGGGGGAGGCACCAGCGACATCGCGGTCATCTCCCTCGACGGCATCGTTATCTCGCAGAGCCTGCGCGTGGGCGGCAACCGCATGGACGAGGTCATCATCCGGCACATCCGCGCCAACCACAACCTCTGGGTGGGCGACCGCTCCGCCGAAGAGATCAAGATGAAGATCGGCTCGGCCTACCCGATGGAAACCGAAATGACCATGCCCGTGCGCGGTCGCGATCTGGTGGCGGGCCTGCCGCGCACCATCACCGTGGCGTCCGAGGAGATCCGCGAGGCCCTCTCCGAACCGGTGACGCAGATCGTCGAAAAGGTCCGCGCCGTCCTGGAGCAGACCCCGCCGGAGCTTTCGGCCGACATCATCGAGCGCGGCGTATGGCTCACCGGAGGGGGCGCGCTGCTGCGGGGGCTGGACAAGCTCCTGTCGGCCGCCACCGATATCCCCGTCTACGTGGCCGAAGACCCCCTCTCCTGCGTGGCGACCGGCACCGGCCGCGCACTTGAGGAGTTGGAGGCGATCCGGCAGAGCGACGCCCGGCAGGTCGTGTCGGGATGACCGCATCGCGGCGGGTTCTGGTTCTCCTCGCGGCCCTGGCTCCGCTTCCGGTCGCCGCGCAGCGCGACGTGCCCGCCGGACACTGGGCAGCCGAGCCGGTGGCCGCCATGGTGCGCCTGGGTGTCATGCCCCTCACCGGCGGCAGGTTCGGCGGCTCCGCCAAGGTGACCCGCGCTCAGATGGTGGGCATCGTCGCCCGCATGGCGCGTTCGCTGGAGGCCGGCAAGTGGGCCGGCGAGACGCCGCAGCAGCCCTCCGCGGGTAAGGTCGACAAGAGTCCGCTCAAGGGACCGGTCACCCGTTATGACCTGGCCGCGGCAGCCTACCGCATCGGCGTCTTCACGGCCCGCGCCCTGCCGCCCTTCGCCGGCAAGGCCACCAACGTCTCCGAGGCCCTGGTCCGGGCGCCGATGCCCGCCAAGCCCGCCGCGGGCCCGCTCCGCGCCGAGCTGGCATTCCTTGTGAGCAACCGGTTTGTGCATAAGGGTTCGCCGCTCCTGAAGGCCGACACCCAACCGCTGACCGGCCTCGAAGCCGCCCGCGCCTTCGCGGAGATGATCGGCGGCCTCAACGCGCGCCGCACCGATGAGCCGGAGAAGCGCATCCAGTTGGAGCGGCCCGGCGGCGACGCGCACACCCACGAACAGGACAAACCCAAGCCGTAGCCTATCTGGGCGGGCGCGGTTCGCCAGGGAGGAGAGTGCCGGCCATGGGTCCGAAGGCGCCGCGTACGGCCTCGCCGCTTCGCGCGATCCTGGTCGGTGCGGCCCTGCTGCCGATCAACGCGTGGTGGCTCGTGCGCGTCGAGATGGCCTCCTCCGGCAGCGCCCGAGGCACCACCGCCAACGGCCCGTACCCCTCCAGCCTCTCGCTCTTCGCCAATGTGGTCTGCGCGCTGGCCCTCCTCACCTTCGCCAATGCCGCGGTCAAACGCTTCCGGCCGCGGCTGGCGCTGGCGCAGCCCGAGTTGCTGGTCATCTACGTGATGCTCACCATCGGCACGTGCCTGACAAGCATCGACTTCTTCGACGTCCTCGTTCCCATGCTGGGCCACGCGGCCCGCTACGCCACCCCGGCCAACAACTGGGACAGCCTCTTCGTCTCCTCCATGCCGAAGTGGCTCCGCGTGGCCGATCCCGCCGCCGTGAAGGGCTGGTACGAGGGCTCGTCGAACCCATGGAGCTGGGCGATCCTGCGGGCCTGGCTGCCTCCGCTGGCCATCTGGGGCGCGGTGGCGTTCGCCCTGCTCGGCGTGATGCTCTGCCTCAACACGCTCCTGCGGGTGCAGTGGACGCAGAGCGAGCGGCTCAGCTACCCGGTCATCGAACTGCCGTTGGAGATGACCGACGAGCGGACGCCCTTCTACCGCAGGCCCGCCATGTGGGCCGGGTTCGCCGTGGCGGGCGGCATCAGCCTGCTCAACGGCTGGTCGGTCCTGGCGCCCGGCGTGCCGTCCGTGCCCATCAAGGCCGTCGACATCGCGCCATGGTTCCCCAACCCGCCGTGGAACGCCATGGGATGGACGCCGCTGGCCTTCTATCCCTTCGCCATCGGCCTGGGCTTCCTGCTGCCGGCCGACATGCTCTTCTCAAGCTGGTTCTTTGCGCTGGCCTGGCGCGGCGAAAGGGTGCTCAGCGCCTTCTACGGCCTGCAGCAGACGCGCCCGAACTTCCCGTATGTGAACGAGCAGTCGTTCGGCGCCTACATGGCGGTGGCCGTGCTGGCCCTCTGGGGCGCCCGGAAGCACCTGGCCGGCATGGCCGTCGCCGCCTGGCATGGGAGGCGCGGCGAGGACGACCCCATGAGCCCAAGGGCCGCGCTGGCCGGGGCCGCGCTGGGCTTCGGCGCCCTCTGGGCCTTCTTCGCCGTCGCCGGGCTGCCGTTCTGGCTGGCGCCCGCGGCGCTGCTCATCTACATCGCCATCGCGGTGGCCTGCACGCGCATGCGCGCCGAGCTGGGTCCGCCCGCCCACGACCTGCACAACGGCGGACCCGACGCCATCCTCACGGCCTGCCTCGGAACGCGCATGTTCTCCCCGCAGGCCATGGCCGCCCTCACCTGGTTCTACTGGTTCAACCGCGCCTACCGCAGCATCGCCATGCCCTACCAGATGGAGGCCTTCAAGATGGCCGAGCGGCGCGGGGTGGCCATGCGATGGATGGCAGCCGCGCTGGTGGTGGCCGCCGTCGTGGGGATCGCCTCGGGTCTGGCCATGCTCTACGCCATGCCCTTCCGGCTGGGCGCCGAGGCGCGGATGGCGTCGCATGTGACCTACTTCGGCTGGGAGGCCTACAACCGGCTCGCGGGCTGGGTGGCTAGTCCGCGCGACACGGATGTGCCCGCCGTAGGCGCCATCGGCGTGGGCGCGGTCCTCACGCTGCTGCTTCAGGCGGGCCGCATGCGGTTCGGTTGGTGGCCCTTCCACCCCCTGGGCTTCGCCATCAGCGGCAGCTTCTCCATGAGCACGCTCTGGCTGCCCATGGCCATCGCCTGGGTCTGCAAGGTGAGCGTCATGCGGTACGGCGGGCTACGGCTCTACCGCTCCGCCATGCCCTTCTTCCTGGGGCTCATGCTGGGCGACTACGCCTTCGGCTGCGCGTGGCCCATGGTGGGCTGGCTGCTGGACGCGAACACCTACAGCTACTACTTCTGATCCCGCCGGCGGCGCAGGGCCGCCGGCGGGCAAGGACGCGCTACGCGGAGGCCAGCTGAGCCTCGCGGGCCGCGGCGCGGGGATGGAGGATGCTGTTCTCCTTGTGGATGTGCAGGTGCAGGTCCTGCTCCAGTTGCGCCAGCGCATCCATCAGGGCGCGGTAGGTGTTGCAGACGTCGTCCGGCGTGCCGTAGCCGTCGGTCAGCTCGCGCAGGCGGGCCAGCACGGCGCCGGCATTGTCGTGCTCATGCTCCATGACGGCGATGGGGTTCTTCACCGAGCCGCAGTGGAGGCACGGCATCTCGGTGGCGATCTCCAGCGTGCGGATCATGGGGAAGAGGATGACCTCCTCCTTCTGGAGGTGCCCCTCCAACTCCGCGCGTAGCGCCTGGAACAGCTCGGCCACTTCGATGATGTTGGGGTGAGCCGCGCCGTGGGCCGCCGCGGTCTTCGTCGCGAGGGCGCCGATCCGGGGCAACTCGGACTTCAGATAGGTATGGTGCGTCGCCTCGATGTGGGCCATGAGCTGCGACAGCGATGCCGACGCCCAATCGGCCTCGTCGGCTCCGCGGGGCTCGGCGTCCACGGTCGCCAGCTTGTCCAGCACGGCCTGGAGATCGGCGCCGGCCTTCAGGCATGCCTCGCTCAGCGCGTCGGCGCCGTTGCAGCAGTAGTCCACGCCGCTCTGCTCGAAGACGCGGGCGCGGGCGGGGCGCTCGGTGACCAGATCGCCGACGGTAACGTTTGCGGTGTTGTCTGCCATGTTGGTTCCCTCCGGTTGAGCGCCGCCGGGCAGGCCCGGCCTTCCAACGCTCGACTACACGATAAGTATATCCGATTATCGGCCTGTACGGTTCCCGTCGGGCGTGGATTTCGCCGCGATCGCGCGCACACGGACCACCGATAGGCCATGATGCTATGAGCGATGAGCGCAACCCGCCCCGCGGGAGGCCCGTTTGAGAAGACGCGCACAACCGACCACGGAACTGACCCAGCGCAGATGCGCCCGGCTGTTGCGGCGCCTCGGCAGCCGCCGCGCCGAACTGCGCGCCAAGGCCGCCGAAGAGCTCGCCGCCGCAGGCGACGCGGCCTGGCCCATGCTGGCCGCGCTGGTGCGCCGACAGGCCGACAACCGCCTGCTGCTCCTCATACTCCTGGGTGTCCTGTTGGCGTGCGTGGTGGGCGCGACGCTGGGCCAGGGCCTCATCGGGATCACCGGGCCCTTCCTTTACGGCCTCAACAGCTCGGCGGCGGCCGTCACAGGCATTGTCGCCGCGGTCGTACTGGGGATGCTCATCGTCTCGGGCCTCGTGGGCCTGGTCTACCTCGGCCAGCGCCGGGGCGTACAGCGAACGGCGGAAGCGGCGGCCTCGGTGGGCGGCTCCCACGCGCTGGGCTTCCTGCTGGACAGCGGCGCCGGCGGGTCGTGCCTGGCCGACTGCCTGGAGGAGGGCGGGCGGGACGCGTACGGCCGGCTGGACTTCGACCAGCTCCGGTCGCTGCGCGGAATGCTGGCCGGCTCCGGAGACGGTTCGGTGGTACGCGCCGCGCTGGGCTTCTTCGAGCGCTACGGTGGTCCGGAAGACCTGCCCGCGGTCAGGTCGCTCCTCCGCATGGGCAAGGGCCTCTACGCGCCGCGCCGGGTCGGCTCCGGCGTCAGGGCCGCGGCCGAGAGGGCCATCCAGGCGATGCAGGAGCGCGCCATGGCCGCCGGACGGCACCGCCACCTGCTCCGCGCGGCCGAGGCGCCGGGATCGCCCGCCGAGACCCTGGTGCGTCCGGCGCACTCCGTAGGCGGCAATGAAGAACTCCTGCTCCGCCCCGCCCCGGTGGAGGCCCCGGAAGCCGCTCCCGCGGAGCAGCCCGAGGGTGAGATCGCCGCGCGGCAGGTATAATCCCTCGCCCAAATCCCACTTGCACCGGGGATGCCCTTGCCCACCGAACCGACCACAGCGCACGCCGCCCTGCCCAGGGGCTTGATGATGGACAGCCGCCTCACCCTCGACTCGATCCTCCGGCGCGCCTCCCGCGTCTACGCCGAGAAGAGAATCGTCAGCCGCGGCAACGACCTCGCCGTCGGCTCCTCGACCTATGCCGATCTCAGGCCCCGCGTGGCTCGGCTGATGAACGTGCTGCGGAGCCTGGGCGTGAAGCCCGGCGACCGCGTGGCCACCTTCGCGTGGAACCATGCCCGCCACCTGGAGCTCTACTTCGCGGCGCCGGCCATGGGGGCCATCCTCCACACGCTCAACATCCGCCTCGCGCCGGGCCAGCTGCGCTTCATCGTGGACCATGCCGAGGACGCCGTCGTCTTCTACGATCGCTCCCTTGCGCCGAACCTCCGCCCCCTGCTGGAGCGGCCCGACCGGCGCGAGGCGTTCGTCTGCATGGACGACGGCGCGCCCGACGTGGAACCCCTGCCCGGCTCGCTGGAGTACGAGGCCCTCATGGCCGCGGCCGACGACACCGAGGTCTTCATCGACGCCGATGAAAACGCAGCCGCCGCGCTCTGCTACACCTCCGGCACCACCGGCGACCCGAAGGGCGTGCTCTACACGCACCGTTCGCTCTACCTCCACAGCGTGGGCATCTGCATGGCCGACAGCCTGGCCATCAGCGAGCGCGAGACGGTCTTGCCCGTGGTGCCGATGTTCCACGCCAACGCCTGGGGCATCCCCTACGCCTGCGCCCTCACCGGCGCCTCGCTGGTCCTGCCCGGCCCGCATGTGGTGGGGAAGCCCCTGGCCGACCTCATCGAGAGCGGACAAGTGACGCTCTCCGCCGGCGTCCCGTCCGTCTACACCGTGCTGCACCAGTACCTGCGCCAGCATCCGCACGACATCTCGAGCCTCCGCACGCTGGTCATCGGCGGATCGGCCGCTCCGGCGGCGCTCATCGAGGCGTGGCGGCGCGACTTCGGCGTGCCCGTAGTCCATGCGTGGGGCATGACGGAGCTCTCGCCCGTGGGCACCGTTTGCCGCCTTCGCTCCTCGATGCGGGGCCTGGAGTCCGCCGAGCAGCTTCCCGTCCTGACCAAGCAGGGCATCCCCGTGCCCATGGTGGAGGCCGACGTCCTGGACGAGACCGGTGCGCCCGCACCGTGGGACGGCAAGACAACGGGCGAACTGGTCGTGCGCGGCCCGTGGGTGGCTCGCGCCTACTACAAGGAGGAGGGCGCCCCCTCGCCGCTGACCGACGACGGCTGGTTCCGCACGGGCGACGTGGCCCGGATCGACCCGCAAGGCTACGTGGAGCTGACCGACCGCAAGAAGGACGTCATCAAGAGCCGCGGCGAGTGGATCAGCAGCGTGGAGATGGAGAACGCCGTCATGGGCATACCGGGCGTGCTGGAGGCCGCCGTCATCGGCCGCCCACACCCGCTCCGCGGCGAGGTCGCCGCCGCATTCGTGGTGCGCCGTCCGGGCGCCGACCCGGTCACGGGCGCCGACGTGCGCGACCACCTGGCCGCCACCTTCGCTCGATGGCAACTCCCGCGCCTGAAGGATATCCACTTCGTGGACGCCCTGCCCAAGACCGGAACCGGTAAGTTCGACAAGAAGGCGCTCCGCGCCGGGCTTCAGGCATCGTAGTGCCCACCTCGCGCAGACGCCCGGCCGCTGCGGCTGGAGCCCCCGGATGAAGCTCAAGCGGCTGAACCTGGCGGGCTTCAAGACCTTCGCCGACAAGACGGAGATCGAGTTCGGCGACGGCATGACCGCCGTGGTGGGCCACAACGGCTGCGGCAAGAGCAACGTGGCCGACGCCCTGCTCTGGGTCATGGGCGAGCAGAACCCGCGCCTGCTCCGCGGCGCCGAGGGCCGCGACGTCATCTTCAGCGGCACCGATAAGCGGCGACAGCTCGGCATGGCCGAGGTCCGCCTCACGGTGGACAACGAGGACCGCTCCCTGCCCGTGGAATACAGCGAGGTCACCGTCACCCGGCGGGTCTACCGGTCGGGCGAGTCCTACTTCGCCATCAACAACACGGCCTGCCGCCTGAAGGACATCGTCGAGCTCTTCCTCGACACCGGCGTGGGCAAGGGCGCCTACTCCTTCGTCACGCAGACCGAGATCGACGCCGTCCTCTCGGCCAAGGCCGAGGACCGCCGCGAGCTCTTCGAGGAAGCCGCCGGCATCAAGAAGTACCGGATGAAGAAGCGCGAGGCCGTGCGCAAGCTGGAGCAGGCCGAAGGCCACCTCACCCGCGTGCGCGACATCATCCACGAACTGGAGCAGCAGCGCGAACCCCTGTGCCGGCAGGCCGAGCAGGCCCGACGCTATCTGGAGCTGACGGCGCGGCTGCAGCAGATTGAGATCGACCTCCTGGTGGCCGAGGCGCAGAAGGCCGACTATGAGCTCTACGCCGCCTCCCGCGACCGCGAGCTGGCCACGGGCGCCATCGACGCGCTGAGCCAGGAGATCACCGAAGGCGAGACCGAGGCCGACCTCCTCCGTGCCGAACTCGCCGCGGCCGACGCCTCGCTGGAAGAGGCCGCCGCCGAAAGGGCGCGCCGCCGCTCCGCCGTGGAGCGCGCCGAGAGCCGCCTGCAGGTGGCGATCGAGCGCGGCAAGGGCGCGGAGCAGAGCGCCGAGGCGCTGGACGGCGAGCTGAAAGAGCTGGCGGGCCGCATCGCCGGGCTGGTGCGCGAAGAGGAGCAGCTCAACCAGGCATCAGAGAAGGCGCAGACCGCCGAGACCGAGAAGCGCCAGGCCCTCCACACCGCACGCGGCCGCCTGGCCGAGCTTGAGAAGGCGCTGGCGGCCGCCAACCGCCTGGGCCAGGACCGGCAGGGCGCCATCCGACGGCTCTCCGAGGAGCGGTCCAAGCGCGAGAACGCGCTTGCGGCCTGCACCGGCCGCCTGCAGGAGACCGAGGACCGCCTGGTTCGGCTGCAGGCCGAGCGCGAAGCCCTGGAAGCCCGCGCCGCAGAGGCCGCGAGCCGGCTCCAGACGGCCGGGCAGGCCGCCGAAAGCCTGACGCAGGCCCGGACCGCCGCCGACCAGGCCAGGACAGCGGCCGCCGCCGACCGCCGCGCCCAGCAGGACGTCCACGCCCAGTCGCGGCTGGCGCTGGACGCCGCGCGCCGCAAGCTCGCCGAGCGCGAGAGCCGCCTGGCCACGCTGCGCGAGTTGCAGCAGTCCGGGGAAGGCTTCTATCAAGGCGTCCGCGCCCTCCTCACCGCCGTGCGCAAGGGAGCCCTGAAGGGCGCCTACACGCCCGTGGTCGACCTCTTCAGCGTTCCCGAGGAGCTCCGCGTGGCCGTGGAGGTGGCCCTGGGCGGCAGCGCGCAGGATGTGGTCTGCGAGACCGAGCGCGAGGCCCGCGACGCCATCGAGTGGCTCAAGCGAGAGCGCGCCGGGCGCGCAACGTTCCTGGCGCTGCCCATGCTCCGGCCGTCGGCTCCGCTGGAGGTCCGCGACCGCCCCGCCGGGTTCCTCGGCGTGGCTGCGGAGCTGGTCGGCTTCGAGCCGAAGCACGACCCCGTGGCGCGGCTCCTGCTGGGCCGGGTGGCGGTCTTTGAGAGCATGGAGAGCGCCATCGCGGCCTCGCGGCGCATGCAGGGCTGGAGCCGCATCGTCACGCTGGAGGGTGAGCTGATCACGCCGGGCGGCGCCATGACGGGCGGCTCGCTGCAGGGCCGCGGGGCGCACCTGGTGGGCCGCAAGGGCGAGATCGACGACCTGAGCAGCGCCATACCGGGCATCCGCGCCGAGGCCGAGGCAGCCGCCAACAGCATCGACGCCTGCGCCTCCCGCGTCGCCGCCGCCGAGCGTGCCCTGGATGCCGCCAGCGTGGCCCATTCGCAGGCCCAGGCTCAACTGGCGGCCGCCGAGAGCGATGTCCGGTCCGCCGAACGCGACGACACGCGGGTGCGCGCCGAGCTGGCCGACTTCGGCGCCGAGGTGACGCGCCTGACCAACGCCCGGCAGACCCTCGCCCGCGAGGCCGACGAATGGACCGCCGCGCTGGCCGCCCACCGGGAACAGGACACCAACCTGGACGACGCCCTGGGCGCGGCTCAGGCCGAGGCCCAGCGGCTCGCCTCCGAGCGCGACGCGGCCCGATCGGACTCCGTGGGGCTGGAAGTCGAGGTCGGCCGCACCGCCGAGAAGCGGTCGGGGCTGCGCCGTTCGCTGGCCGCCGCCCAGGAGAGCCTCCGCCAGGCCCGCGCGAGTCAGGCGGCCAAGCAGACCGCCCGGGAGATGGCCGGTGGCCGGTACGCCTCCTCGGAAGAGGAGCAGCGGGCGATCACGATCGAGCGCGAAGAGGCCCGGCGCCTCGGCGCCGACGCCGACGCCGCCTGGGAAGCCGCACGTTCGAACCGAGCCGGGCTTGCGCAGCGGAGCGCCGAAGCCGGCTCCGCCCTCCGCGCCGCCACGGCCAAGCGCGAGGAGCTACGTCGGGACCTGCACGACGCCGAGCTCCGCTTCGCGCGCATGGAGGTACGCCTGGCGCAGACCTCCGAGCGGCTGATGGAGGAGTACGGCATCGAGATCAAGGACGCCCTGGCGCGACCCGATCCCGGCCCCATGGAGCGCAACATCGTCAACGAGGTCGCTCGCCTCCGCCGCGAGGTGCGATCCATGGGCCAGGTCAACACCGGCGCCGTGGAGGAGTACGACCGTCTCTCCGAGCGGTGCGCGTTCCTGGTGGAGCAGCGGAGCGACCTGCAGAAGGCCCGCGAGTCGCTGCTGGGCACCATCACCGAGATCGACGACAGCACGCGGGGCGTCTTCATGGAGACCTTCGAGGCCGTCACAACCGAGTTCGCACTCCTCTTCGAGCGGCTCTTTGGCGGCGGCTCCACTCGGCTCACGCTCTCCAACCCGGACGACGTGCTGGAGACGGGCATCGAGGTCTTCGCCCAGCCGCCCGGCAAGAAGCCGCAGCACCTCTCGCTGCTCAGCGGCGGCGAACGGGCGCTCACGGCGGCGGCGCTGCTGTTCGCTTTCATGGCCGTTCGCCCAAGCCCGTTCGTGGTGCTGGACGAGGTGGACGCGCCGCTGGACGGTCCCAATGTGGAGAAGTTCGTGAAGCTGGTGGCCGACTTCAGCGACCGCACGCAGTTCTTGGTCATCACGCACAACCCGGTGACCATGGAGCACGCGCCGCGCTGGTACGGGGTCACCATGCAGGAGGCCGGCGTCAGCCGCGTGCTCTCCTATCGGGTACCGGCGAACACGCTGGAGAGCGAACCGGAGGAGCCCATCCTCCCGGCGTGAGGCCGGCAGGCGCCCAGGGCGAGATAGGTATACTCTGACCCGCCGCGCAAGGCGGATCAGTAGGTGCGGGAGGTAGGCAGAAAATGCGGGTTGTCCATATCGCCGCCGGGGCCGGAGCCATGTACTGCGGCGCGTGCAAGCGCGACGCCGGGCTCGCCCGAGGCCTGGCGGCCCTGGGGAACGACGTGGAGGTGGTTCCGATCTATACGCCCCTGCGGGTGGACGACATCGAGCCGCCGAACGTGGGCCGCGTCCGCATGGGCGGCGTCAACGTCTACCTGCAGCACAAGGTCCCCTTGCTCCGCCACACCCCCTCCTTCCTGGACTGGTTCTGGGACACGCCCGGAGTGCTGGCCGCGGCCGCCAGGTTCGCGGTGCGGACCAAGGCGGCCGACGTGGGCCCCATGGCCGTGCAGGTGCTGCGCGGCATGCGGGGCACCCAGCGCAAGGCCGTCAACGGCCTGATCGCCTACCTGGAGACGCAGCCCAAGCCCGACGTGATCAGCCTGACCAACACGCTGCTCTCCGGCATGACGTCGGAAATCCATCGGCGCATGGACGTACCCGTGGTGGCGTCGGTGCAGGGCGAGGACGGCTTCGTCAAGCAGATGCGCGATCCCTACCGCGCACGCGCCGTCGAGGTGCTTCGAGCCAACGCCAAGGCGCTGGACCTGGTGCTGGCTCCGTGCGAGGCCTACATCGATCGGATGGAGACCTTCCTCGATGTGGAGCGGTCGCGCATGGCCCTGGTTCGGCCAGGCATCCACGCCCCGGCCTATCGACGCCCCGCAGGCGCCCGACCCGACGGCCCGCCCGTCATCGGCTTCCTGGGCGCCGTCACCTACGTCAAGGGCCTGGACCTGGTGATCGAGGCCGCGGGCCGGCTCCGAGCCAAGGGGGCGCCCCCGTTCCGCGTCCTGGCAGCCGGATCGCTGGTGGACAAGCGTTACCTGAAGGCCGTTGATCGCCGCGCCGCCAAGCTGCAGGTGAGTGGCGCGTACCAGTACTGCGGCGAGCTGGACTTCGCGCAGAAGGTGCAGATGCTGCGGACGTGCGACATCGTCTGCCTGCCCTCGCGCTCATGGGAGTGCCGCGGCATGGCCGGGTTGGAGGCCCTGGCGGCGGGCTGCCACCTGGTGGCGCCCGACACCGGCATCTTCCCGGAGCTGGCCGAGGTTACGGGCAACGTCACAACCTTCAAGACCGACGACTACCGCGCCCTCTCGGACGCCATCCGCCAGGCCGTCAAGAGCCTCCCCGAGCTCGGGGCGCGGGGCGCCTCGGCCGCGGATGCCGTGGCGCAGCGCTACAGCATCGAGGCCATGGCCGCCGACGCGCAGGCGGCCCTGATCAAGGCCCAGGAGCGCCACGTGGCGACCAGGGAAGTCCGCGAGAAGAGGCGTGCGGCCTCCGCAGCCGCCCGGGCGGAGGAAGAGAAGCGGGCCGACCAGCCGTAGGCAAGCGCCGCGAAGGTGCTGAGGGGCCGCTCCGCCGGGCAGGCGGGGCGGCCCCTCGCTGCTTGTCAGTCGCGGCGCGTCCCTACAGGATGTAATCCGTGGCGGGAATCTCGATGCGCGTCTTCTTCGTCATGGCCTCGTTGGCCCGGATGCCCGCCACCGCCGCCCGCAGGCCGTCCTTCCAGCCGCAGGAGACGGGCGCGCCGGTGCGGACGCTGTTGAAGAAGTCCTCCATCTCCAGCAGGTAGTCGTCCTTGCCCGCCACCGAACCGGTGATCACCTTTTCGCCCACCTTGGCGCCGGTGCCTCCCAGCTTCTTGGTGGCCTCGGGGTCCAGCTTCAGTCCGCTCTGGCCTCGGGCCCCGGTCTGCTTGTTGACCGGGTCCTTCATCCAGTCCTCGGCCTTGGCCGTGGGCTCGCGGTAGTACTGGCCGCCGCTCTCCTGCGACACGATGAGCGTGCCGTCCTTGCCCATGAACTGCTCATAGAAGCCGTCATACTGGTTCGTGGTGAGCGAGGTGTAGTTCAGCTTCACCTTGCTGGGGTACTCGTAGACGACCTCGACGTTGTCGAAGACCGTGCGACCGTCCTTCCAGTAATCGATCCCGCCGATGCCCACCACGGCGCAGGGCGCCTCGTCGAGGTACCAGTTGGCCACGTGAATCTGGTGAGTGCCCAACTCGGCCATGAGGCCCTGGGAGTACTCCTTGTAGAGGCGCCAGTTCCAGCGGCGATCCGTGCTGTCCGGGGGCACGGGAAGGCGCCGCCAGGAGCCGTTCCGGTTCCACTGGGCGCGGATGTGCGTGACCTTGCCGCAGACCCTGGCCTTGTTCAGCAGCTCCCAGCCATGGTTGTAGATCAGGTTGGAGCGGCGCTGGTGGCCGATCTGGAGGATGCGCTTGCCCGCGATGGCGGCCCGCGCCATGCGCTTGGCATCCTCGATGGTGTACGCCATCATCTTCTCGCAGAAGACGTGCTTGCCGGCCTTCAGCGCGTCGATGGCGATGGGCGCGTGCATGAAGAGGGGCGTGGCGATGAGCACAACCTCGATGTCGTTGCGCTGCAGGACGGCCCGATAGTCCGCGTAGCCCTTGGCGTCGGGACAGAGGGCCAGGGCCCGCTTCAGGTTGGGCTCGTAGTTGTCGCACAGCGCCACCATCTTGACGCCCGGGACGCTGAGGGCGCGCTTCAGGTCGAACGTGCCCTGAGAGCCGACGCCGATGAAGGCGCAGTTCACCGGGCGCGTCTCCTTCAGGCCCTCGGCGCGCCGCTCCTGCGCCAGGGCGGCCTGGTGGAGATCCAGCCCGAACGCGGCGGCGATGGCGGCGCCCCCCTGCAACAGGTCGCGGCGGCTCACATCGCCGGTGGCGAACGACAGTTGCGGCTCGATGCGGTCGTTGCTCATCTCAGTCCCCCCGATAGGAGCCCTAGCGCCTGGAGCGCACGGCGTATTGCAGACATAATACATCATGCGGCATCGGGCCGTCGCGGGAACCAACCGACGCCTGAAGCCGTCAGTAACGGTGGCGACGGCCCACGGGCAACTACCGAGCCGCAAGGGGACATAGTGGTCCCGGTCGCACGATGTCGGTCCAGTGTGTTTTGTTATGGCAGCCATGTTGCTCCCGCGGTAGACGTCTTGCTCGTTTCTGATAGGAACTGCCATGCCCAGCTGCACGCAGAGCGTTGCGTCGAAGCCTTGCCCGCGCCCATGGGCGCCGTCTGGTGGCCTGCTATGAGCGACCGCTACGTCAATTGCCCCAAGTGCCTGTACGTCAGCGCCGAGTTGCGCGGCATCAACTGGCGCACGGTCTGCCGCATCGCCCTTGCCGTGATTCTGATGGGGATCCTGCTCATCGAGGCGATGCTTCGCGACTACCAGTTTCTCAGCCATATCATCGCCACGGCGCCCGCCACCCTGCTGCTGCTGATCGGCTCGTTCATCCTCCCGGTGCCGTGGGTCTATTGCCCGCGCTGCGCCGAGGAGCGCGCCAAGGCCCGGCGTAAGAAGGAATGATCCGCCGCCTGCTGCTGCTCGGGTTGCTCCTGGCCGCCGTGCCCGCCGCGGCGGGTCCGCCCGGCAAGTCCTCGCCGAGCCGCCGGGTGACCGTGACCTTCCTCCACCGCGACGTCCGTTGCCGCGACTGCCTGCGCATGGAGCAGTGGGGCCGCGACGCCGTGGTCTCGGTCTTCGCGCCGGAATTGGCATCGGGAGCCATGGCATGGCGCGTGGTGAACCTGGATGCGGACGACAACCTTCGCCTGAAGCACGAGTACAGCCTCCGCACCTCGTCCCTGGTACTCGTTGAAACAGCGGGCGACAAGCGGGTAAGGTGGAGCCGTCTGGATGGCGCGTGGGGGTTGCTGAAGAGCCGTCGGGCCTTCACGACCTACCTCACCGCGTCGATCCGGTCGTTCAGGCGCGAGCCGGGCCCCTCCGCGACGCCGTAGGCCGGGCGGGCCGCGCCGGAAAGGCGTGCCGCCATGATCCTCCCGCTCCTCGCCTGCCTCGCGCTCGCCGGCTCGCCGTCGCCATGGAAGCACCCCCTCGCCCTGGGCGGCGGCGGGGTCTGGCGCCTGCGCGTCCCCGTCACGGTCCGCAACGCCGGCGCCCGCGCGGCGACGGGCGCGCCCGTCGCCATTCGCGTCGGAGACGGCCCCGGTGAGCTGCATGTGACCGGGCAGGAAGCCGCGACGCTCCGAGTGACCGACGCCTCCGGGGTCGAGATGCTGCACGACATCGTGGGTCCCACCGGCGCTCCGGCTCGGACAGGCGCGCTTCGACCGGGTTCCACCGTGGTGATCCCCGCGGAGTGCCCCGCCGGCGCCCAGGCTGTCTACTACGTCTACTGCGCCAACCCGTCCGCCTGGGCCGTGCCCGACTGGCTCGAGAGCGGCGGTTCGTTGCGCAACGGCGGCTTGGAGGAGGGCGAGGGCGCCGTCCCCGCGGGCTGGACCCACGACGCCGCCGACTCGGCCCACCGCGCCGAATGGTCCACCGAGGACCCGCACACGGGCCGCCGATGCCTGAAGACCGTGGTCGGCGAGGGCGCCGAGCCCTCCTGGATCGCCACGCGCCAGAGCGGCATCCGCATCGAGGGCGGCTCGCGGTACCGGATGAGCGCCTGGGTGCGCGCCGAGGGCGTGCGGGGCCTCTGCGGCTGGTACATCCACCTGGGCACGGCGGCGAACCCCATGATCGATTCACCCATGCTGAGCGCGGGGGAGGGCTCCTTCGGCTGGAGGCGGGTGCAGACCGAGTTCACGGCCCCCGCCGAAGCCGACCGGGCCGACCTGGGCACGGTCCTTCGGGGCACGGGCGCCGCGTGGTTCGACGACCTGGAGCTTGCGCGGCTGGACGCGGGCGCGCCCGCCCTCTCCGCCGAGGCCGGCGAGCCGGAGAAGCTGGGCGTAACCGCCGCCGCGATCCGGACGCCCTGGCCGTCGGAGCCGCGCCCCGAGGCGTCCGCCCGCCTGCGCACACCCATCCGCCTGCTCAACACATCCAACCGGCCCACCGAGGGCATCGTCTGCGTCGAAGCTCCCGCCGTCCTATCGCGCATGCAGACGCCCGGCGCCGGGCTTCGGATCGTCGCCGACGGCAAGCTCACGCCCTGCTACCGCCTCCGCGACGTGCTGCTGCTCAAGGCGGCGGCGCCGGCCCACACGGAGCGGATGTTCCACGCCTACGTCATGCCCGCCGCATCGCCCGTGCGGGGCGCCGCACGCACCGCGGTGCAGTACGCCCTGAACCCGGCCGTGCCCGGCGGCGCGAACGTGGCCGCGGGCGGCATGTCGGTGAAGGAGTACGCCGCGCTGCTGGCCGCCGTGCCGTCGCTCGTGAGGAACGGCGGGTTCGAGGAGGGCGCGGGCTCCCCGACGGGCTGGCAGGGCGGCTCCGAGGGCGAGAAGCCGGCCGGGACGGAGATGACGACCGTGGACGGCGGCCTCTTCGGCAAGCGGTGCGCCCGCATCGCCGTACCGGCCGGCGCCACGCCCAGTTGGACCGGTTGGCGGCAGGATGTGCCCGTCCGCCCCAACCGGACGTACCTCTACGCCGCGTGGCTCCGGTGCAAGGGGCTCTCCGGCGGAGTGCAGCTCCACGCGCACATGCGGACGGCCTCGGGCGACCTCTGCAAGCAGAACGCCATGGTCGGCGCGGGGCCGCCCATCTCCGGCGACCAGGGCTGGACGCTCATCACCGGCCTCTTCCGCACGCCGGACGACTGCGCCATCTTCCAGGTCCACCTGACCATGATGGCCACCGGCTCCGTCTGGCACGACGGCGTGCTGCTGACCGAGGTGCAGCCCGCCGAGGCGCTCCCTTCGGAGAGCCGCCCGGAGCCCGGCCGCGGCGTGACCGCCTGGGCGGTCAATCCCATCGTTAAGGTCTTCCGGGAGGAGACGCCCCGCGCCGCCGCCACCCTCGCGGCGGTCACCGCGGCGGGCGGCGAGCAGGAACCAGTACAGGTGGCGCTGCGCTCAGGTCGGGCCATGGGCGGCGTACGCGTGGTCGTGGATCCGCCTACGGGCCCGCACGGCCAGAAGCTGGATCGGTACGAAGTGGGGCTCGTGGGCTACGTGCCCATCGACCACGCGACCAACTACTACAGCGACCGGGGACCCGCGTACACGCGGAAGGTCCCCAATGCGCCGGCCGGGTCCGACGGCTGGCCCGGCTGGTGGCCCGACCCCATCCTGCCCGTCGACCGCTTCGACCTCGCCGCCGACCGCACACAGCCGGTATGGGTCACGTTCAGCATCCCGCGCGGCTGTCCGGCGGGGCTCTACAAGGGCGCCGTACGGTTCGTGGCCCAGGGCAAGGACGTGGCGCGCATGCCCGTCACCGTCCGGGTCTGGGGCTTCGACCTGCCCCGGCGACCCAGCCTCAAGGCGATCTACGACTGCCGCCAGGGCGGGCCCATGTGGCAACAGCCCGGCAAGAGCGAGCAGGAGGTCCGGCAGGCGTTCTGGCGCTTCATGTCCGACCGGCGCATCTGCCCCGACTCCGTGAAGCCCGATCCCGAGTTCCGCATGACCGGCGGCGTCGTCGCCGCCGATTTCACCGAGTACGACAAAGCCGCCCGGGTCTACTTCGACGAACTGCATCTGCCGCACTCCTACACGCCCTGGTTCTTCTACTCGTTCGGCTGGGGCCATCTGCCCGCCGAGAAGCTGGGCATCCAGCCCTACGCGGGCGTCTACCCCTTCGAGGGCGCCGACCGCCGGAAGTTGAACCCCGCATACAAGAAGGCCTACCAGGACGCCCTGCGCCTGTTCTGGAACCACGTCAAGGAGAAGGGCTGGGCTGATCGGATCACGCTCTACATCTCCGACGAGCCCTTCGACACCGACGCCAAGATTCGCGACCAGATGCTGGCGGTCTGCGAGGCGATCCGCGAAGTCGACCCGGCCATTCCCATCTACAGCAGCACATGGCACCACCAGCCGGCATGGGACGGAGCCCTGAGCGTGTGGGGCATCGGCCACTACGGCGTCGTGCCGGAGGCCACGATGCGGCGCATCCAGTCCGGCGGCGCGACGATCTGGTGGACCACCGACGGCCAGATGTGCACCGACACGCCCTACTGCGCCATCGAGCGGCTGCTGCCGCACTACGCGTTCAAGTACGGCGCGGCGGCCTACGAGTTCTGGGGGATCGACTGGCTCACCTACGACCCCTACCAGCGCGGCTGGCACCAGTTCCTGATGCACGACTTCGGCCCAGGCGTGCCGAAGGAGTACGTCCGCTATCCCAACGGCGACGGCTTCCTGGCGTACCCGCCCGGACCCCGCAAGCTGAACCGCCCGGTGACGAGCGTTCGTCTGGAGCAGGCCCGCGAAGGCATGGAGGACTACGAGATTCTCACGCTCCTGCGAAGCCGCATCGAAGCCGCCCGGGTGGCGGGCAAACCCACGGCCGCCGCGGAGAGGGCGCTGGCCATGGCCCGGGCTCTGGTAAGCTCCCCGTGTGACATCGGTCGCTACTCGACCCGTATACTGCCAAGTCCCGACCGCGTGCCGGCAGTGAAGGCAGCGGCGGCGGCGGCCATCGAGGCGCTGCGCATATGACGCTGCAACCGGCACGGCGTGCGGCGCCGACGGCGGAACGGGCGAGCCGGCTCGGGGTAGTATCTGTTCCTGTGCCTATCGGCGTGCCGGGCGGTCGGCGAGATGGAGGGGGGCGATGACCCATACCCTTACGGCAGTATACGACGGCAGCGTGTTCCGGCCCGACGGCGACGTTCCAGTGGCGGCGAACAGCCGGTGCCGGATCACGGTTGAGTGGGCTTCCGCCCCGGCTCAGGAATCCGTGCTCGACGCGCTCACGGCGCTGGCGGGTACGCTGGACCAACCGGCGGACTGGTCGGTCGAACATGATCACTATATCTATGGCACAGCCAAGCGCGGCGCATGATGCTGCCGGCGCCTGACGCGGTCCTGTTGGATACGGCCTATGTGCAGGCGCTGCTGAGCAGACGTGACGATTATCATGACGCCGCTCTGCGATGGCGCGCAGTCGCACGGCCGAACACGCGCTACTTCGTGACCGATGCCGTGCTCGTGGAGGTCGGCAATGCCCTGAGCGCCGTGAACCGGGCGGCCGCGGCATCGTTCATAGACAGCTGTTTCGTTGCCCCGGACATCAGCATCGTTGCGTGCGACGCCGCGTTGCTGCGCGAGTCGCTGAGCCTCTACTCCGGCCATACGGACAAGACGTGGGGGTTCACCGACTGCATCTCCTTCACGGCGATGCGTCGTTTGAACCTGACGGCCGCGCTCACGACCGACCGGCATTTCATTCAGGCCGGTTTCCGGGCACTGATGCGTGAGCTCAGGGAAAGCCGCATATGACCCGGCAGCTTCGGGCTTCCGGGTCCGTCGCCTGCCACATGACAACGTTGGATGGAGGCTCTGCACATGTTCCTGCGCATATCGGCTCTTGTCGCCATGATCTGTGTGTCGCGCATCGCTGCCGCTGACGTCTCGCGCAAGGATGTCCTGATCGGTCCCGATTCGCTCGAAGCCGCCCTTACCGGCTGGGAGAGGCGGGGCGATGCGAAGTTCGAGGCGGAGGCCGCCGGCGGACCCGACGGGAAGGCCGCGCTCCGCATCACCATCGCGCCGGGCGTTGAGCTGAAGTGGCAGCAGGCGGCCCGAACCCTCACCGACGAGGTGCGGCCGGGCGACGCGTTCCAGGCTTCGGCCTTCGTGCGCACGGAAGGCGTCACCGACGGCACCGGGGCCTACATGGCCGCGGAGTTCCTGGCCGAAGGCGACAGCCGCGCCGGCATCGCCCACAGCGCCGTCTCCATCGGCAACGGCGCCAAGGACTGGCAGAGGCTCACCGCCGAGGGCGTGGCGCCGGCCGGAACCCGCGCCGTGCGGCTCAGCCTCATCCTCAACTCCCACGCCACCGCCAGGTTCGCCGCGCCGGAGCTTGTGCGCACGGGCCGGATGACGCCGTGGCCCGACCTGGGCTCCTCCGTCCGCACGGTGAAGATCCGCGGCGACAAGCCCGTTCAGTCGGCCTTCGCCGGCGTCGGCTTCCACGCATTCCAACACTCGCACCCCGGCATCACCGACGATGAGATGAACGAGGTGGTCTACAAGCGCTGGCGCGAGTTGCGCCCCTCCTTCGTGCGGCTGAACGACGAGTACGACTGGAAGCCCGACAAGTGGAGCGACGTGGTCCGGCACCTGCGCCACATGCAGGCCACGAACACGGAGATGTACCTCTGCTCCTGGAACCCGCCCGTGGTGAAGAGCGACGCGGAGTTGCGCGCCTGGGCCTCCAAGGTCGCCGACAACCTGCAGTACCTGGTGAAGACCAAGGGCATCAAGCAGGTCAAGTGGTACTGCATGTCCAACGAGCTCTCGCTCAACGGCTGGGGCGCCATGGCGCAGGACCTGCCCACCTTCAAGAAGTACCACGCGGCACTCCACACCGAGATCGCCAAGCGCCGCCTGCCCGTGGGCCTGCTGGCCACCGACGCCTCGCCCGTGGAGTACTGGCACACGCTGGACTGGGCGGCCAAGAACATGGACGCCGTGACCGAGGTCTACGGCGGGCACCACTACTTCAACAACCAGCCGCCGGACGACGAGCGCTTCTACCCCTGGTGGCTGGAGAAGCTGAAGGGCGCGGTGGCGGTCGCCGGGAGCAAGGGCAAGCAGTTCATCCTGGGCGAGTTCGGTTCCAAGCAGGACGGCGCCACGGTGAACGGCGTGAAGATGGACCGCTGCATCTACTACGAGACCTCCATGGAGCCCATGGTGGGCCTCCAGATCGCCGAGTCCGCCATCGCCGCGATGAACGCGGGCGTGCGGGCCCTCGGCTACTGGACCTTCATGGACTTCCCGGACGACTACTCGACCAGCTACAAGAACAAGTGGGGCCTCTTCCGCTGGACCATCGACGACAAGTCCACCCGGGCGCCCTACTACGGCTACGGGCTCATGACCCGCTACTTCCGAGGCCCCGCCGCCACCTACCCCGTCGAGTGCGCCGATCCGCGCCTACGCGTCGCCGCCCTGCGGAGCTCCGCGGGAAAGTGGTCGGTCGCGGTGGTCAACCGCGGCTCCGGCGCGGCTCCGCTTCGCGTCAGCCTGCCGGCGGGCGCGGCGGGGCAGGCCTTCCGCAAGTACATCTACGACCCGGCCCGCGTGAAGCAGAACCGTTTCGGCGACATGCCTCCGTACGCTGCCGTTGTGAAGGCGCAGGCACAGACGCTGACCGACTCGGTAGGTTCCATGAGCCTGACGGTCTACACCACCGACTACGACGCCGTGCCGCCGGCGGCGCCGCGGGCGCTGTCCGTCGATCCCATCGGCGCAGGCGATATCCGGTTGACCTGGAAGCCCTCGCCGGACGCCGACGTCTGCTACTACCGGGTCTACCGCGGACCGAAGGCCGACTTCGCGCCCGCGCCGCAGTACCAGATCGCCAGCACCATCGCCCTGACCTACGTCGATGCGAACGTGGTCTTTACGGCGCCCATGCACTACAAGATCGTGGCCGTGGACAACTCGGGCAACGCCGGGCCCGCCGCGGCGCCGAAGTAGCCCACGCCCCGCCGAAGGAGGCCCACCATGTTCGTGCTGCCGATCCTCTGCGCGCTGGCGCCGCCCGCCGCTCCGGCGCCGCCCCGGGCGTGGAACGTCGCCACATCCGCCCAGCTCGCGGCCGCGGCGTCGCGCATCGGCCGGCTGGGCGGAACGATCCGCCTTGCGCCGGGCGACTACACGCTCACAAAGCCGGTGACCTTCCGCAACTCGAACCACATCGTGCTGCAGGGGAGCGGGTGGAACACCACGATCCGCTTCGTGGGTGCAGGCGACGCGCTGACGTACCAGGACTGCGCCTTCTGCTTCGTGCGCGACGTGCTGATCGACGGCGGCGGCAAGGCGGCGTCGGGCATCGTCTTCCGGGGCAAGGGGTCGAGCTCCAACACGGTGGACCAGTGCCGCATCAGCAGCTTCGTCGTCAGCGGCATCCGGTTTGAGGGCGACCCGGCGTCGCCGCAGTCGTCGAACACGGTGAGCCGATGCCACCTGATCGGAAACCTGAAGGAACAGCTCTACAGCCGCTACAACAACGACTTCTACATCATCCGCAACCAGTTCGGCACCCACGGCAAGTACCCGGATGTGGGCGCCTACCTGTCCAACTCATCGGCGGGCAGCTACACGCTGAACTACCACTGGGGCAACGGAGTGGCCTTCCGCATGGCGGGGGGATCGCACTTCAACCGCATCGAGAACAACCGATTCGAGAACTCACGGGCCGAGGGCGTCGTCCTGGGAGACGAGACGCCGTGGGCCTGCATGTTCACCATCTTCACGGGAAACACGGTGCACACCAACTCCGAGGGCGCCCCGGGCAAGCACGCGGCGATGACGGCCACCAACGTACACGACTGCACCTTCACCTCAAACCAGGTCTTCAGTTGGGACGCGACCCACGTGAAGCACCTGCACAGCCTAGTGCTGGGAGCGGGATGCCGAAACTGGATCGTGAAGGACAACATCCTGCGGGCCAACGAAGCCGCCGCGCTGGTCTATCCGGAGGGCCAGGGGCACATCGTGAAGGACAACCTGACGGACTGAGAGCCGCCCGGGCTCTCAGTCCTCGGGCGCGCCGGCGGGCCGCACCGGCAGGCAGACCCTGAACGACGCGCCCCCGCCCGCGCCGCTCTCCAGCGTCAGCGCGCCGCCGTGGTCACGGACGATGCCGTAGCTGATGGATAGCCCCAGGCCCGTGCCCATGCCGGCGGGCTTCGTGCTGAAGAAGGGGTCGAAGATTCGCTCCGCCAAAGCCTCCGGCACGCCCGCGCCCTGATCGGCCACCGTAAGCATGATGCATGGCGAGCCGTTGCGCTCGGCGGCCTCGAGCGAGACCGTGATACGCTTGGCGGGGTCGCGCCCGGCGAACTGCTCGTTCAGGGCGTCGCGGGCGTTGAGGACGAGGTTGAGGATTACCTGCTGAACCTGCTGCGGGCGGCACCAGATTTCCGGCAACCACTCCTCGACCTTCTCCTCCAGCGTGATCATGTCGCGCCGCAGGGAGGCCCGCGTCAGCGACAGGGCGCTCTCCAGCACGTCGGCGGGATTCACGGGGACCAGGTCGCCGGCGTCGGTCCGGGCGAAGGTGAGCAGGTTGCGCACCAGCTTGGCGAGGCGGTTGCTCTCGGTGATGATCTCACCGGCGAACTCGCCGGCATCGCCCCCGGGCGGCGCATCGTCGATGATCAACTGGGCGTAGTTGAGGATGCTGTTCAGCGGGTTGTTGATCTCGTGCGCCACGCCGCTGGCCAGGGTGCCGATCGACTCGAGCTTCTGAGCCTGCCGCATCTGCGCGTCGACCGCATCGCGGGACACGAACTCTGGGTTTTCGGTGATGTCGACGCCGACCATGCAGAGCGACCCGTCGTCGCAGGCCGTCCCGTCCCAACTGATGAGCCGCGAGGCGCCGCTTGCCGCGGTGGCGCGGAGAACAACCGGAGCCGCCATCACGCCGTAGGAGACCTCGTCCCGGGCGCGCATCATGGCTGGCAACTCCTCCTCCGAGACGAAGTCCGTCACCTGTCGACCGACCAAGTCCTCGGGCAGCAACTCAAGGGCCCTGGCGGCCATGCGGCTGGCCCGAAGGATGACGCCGTCCACCGACAGGATGAGGAAGATGCCGGGCGCTGTGTCGAAAAAGCGGGCCGCGTCGCCGCTGCCGCCGGAACCGTCTCTGCCGTCTTGCTCAGCCATGGCATACTCCACCGCGATGCCCCTCATCGAGCAGCGTGAACCTACACCCTATTGTACTCTAAGGCTCCTTGGCCGCGCGGTCGCCAGCGGCGCTCCTGGACGGCATGCGCCGGCAGTCGGCGCCGCAGTACGGCCCGTCGCCCTGGGCGGCCCGGAACAGGTAACCGCACCGGCGGCAGACGCGGCTTTCGAGCACTCCGGAGGGCTTGTGCGGCGGCCGGTAGACGGGGCGGCGGCTGACGGCGGCGAAGCTCACGGGAGCGACGTCATACAGCGTGCGGAGCGCCTCCCGCACATGGCGCTGCGCGGCCTGGGCGGTGATGCCCAGCGCGCGTGCGGTCTCCGACAGGCTGTGGCCGGCGAGCCAATGATCGAAGACGGCGCGGCGGCGGGCCGGCAGATCGGCGATCTCCAGCAGGAAATCGAACGTCTCGTCCGCGCTCTGCAGCGTCTGGTCCGGCATGATGGCGCCCACCATGGCCAACCGTGTATCCTGGCGGTCGCTCCGGTGGAGGCGGCGGTCGATGCGATCCATCTCCCGGCATGGGTTCGACTCCGGGGTCATGCAGAGAACGGCGGGCAGCGGCATCTGTCGGTGGGTTCGGCGCATGTGGGCCTCCTAATGCTGGAACGGATGTCTACCAGACTATAGCACAAACAGTGCCATGATGTACAGACATCCGTCGACTGAATCGGGTTCCCGGCAAGCCTCGAGAACTCCCCGCCGCGGCCTACAGGGCGTCGAACTCCATGCGCCTCCCGGAGCGTAGCGCTTCGCGGCCCGCTTCGGCCATTCGCACCGCCCAGACGCCGTCTTGCGCCGGTATGGGTTGCGGCGCGCCGGTGAGGACGGCGTCGGCGAAGCCCTCCATCACGCGCTGGAACGTGGCGGGCTTCTGGACGCCGAAGTCCAGCGGCGCCTCCTGGATCGCGTCGGCGGTGATGATGCGCTGCACGCCGGCGCCGTCGGGCATCTGGATATCCTGCGTCACCACGCCGCCGTCGGCGTAGCACTCCACGCGCGCCCGGAAGAAGCCCCGGCAACGCCAGCAGAAGTCGATGATCGCCGTGTCGCCCTGCCCGAACTCGTAGATGAGCGTAAAGTCCTGGCCCGCCACGTCGGCGCCGACACCGGTGACGGCCACGGGATCGCGGCCCCAGAGCCAGCGGGCCAGGTCGATCTGGTGGATCGCCATCTCGAAGAGGGAGCCGCCGGTCAGCTCCGGATCGCCGCGCCAACCGCCCCACGCTCCGGGCGAGAGCGTCATGCCGATCACCACCTTGCGCAGGCCGCCGAGCCGCTCCACGATTCCCGGCAGGTCGCGCACGCCGTCGGCCAGTCGCGTCTCCTGGTCCACCATGAGCACGAGGCCCTTCTCGGAAGCCAGCCGGGCCTGCTCGGCGGCGGCGGCCGAGGCGAGGGCCATGGGCTTCTCCTGCAGCACATGCTTGCCGGCCGCCAGCGCGGCGCGCGCCGTGGCGTCGTGCAGGTGGTTGGGGATGCCGATGAAGACGGCGTCCACGTCGGCGGCGGCCAGCACGGCGGCGGTGTCGTCGGTCCAGTTGGGGATGCCGTGCTCGCGGGCGAAGGCCTCGGCGTTGGCGCCGGTGCGCGAGGCCACCCAGGTGAACTCGGCGTTGCGGGCAGCCGAGAACCCGGGCCAGACCACGTTCGTCCACCAACTGACGCCCAGCAGACCCACCCTTACCTTCGCCATGCTTCCCTCCTCGGCCAGTGTGCCGCGCCCTGTTTCGATACGGCCCGCCCCGACTCCTCCGCGGGCCCGCAGGCTGGGGTACCTTCTCGTCAGGGATTCACCGGGAAGCGAGGGCCGCCATGCGACTGAGCAGGCGCGACGTGGTGCGGATGGGAGCCGGGGCCGCCCTGACGGCGGCGGGAGGGCGGGCCATGGCCGACGGGACCGTGCGGGTCGGGATAGTGGGCACAGGCGCACGGGGCACTGGATTGCTCGCCACGCTGCTCCAGATGCCCGGCGTCAGTATCCCGGCCGTCTGCGACATCGACGCGGGCCGCACCGCCAACGCCCGCGCCCTGGTGCAGAAGGCCGACCGCGGCGACGCCGAGGCCTACACGCGCGACGAGTGGGACTACAAGCGCCTCTGCGCCCGCGACGACCTGGACGCCGTCCTCATCGCCACACCGTGGAACTGGCACGCGGCCATGGCGGTGGAGGCCATGAAGGCCGGCAAGACCGCGGCCACCGAGGTGCCCGCCTGCCTCACCGTGGAGGAGTGCTGGGACCTGGTGCGGACCTCCGAGGCCACGGGCAAGCCGTGCATGATGCTGGAGAACGTCAACTACTTCGAGAACGTGCTAGCCGTGCAGCGCATGGTGGAGGAGGGTGTCTACGGCGAGATTCTCCACGCCGAAGCGGGCTACCAGCACGACTGCCGTTTCCTCGCCTTCACCGACGACGGCAAGCTCACCTGGCGCGGGGAGCATCTGGCCCGCCTCACCGGCAACCTCTACCCCACCCACCCGCTGGGCCCGGTGGCCTGGTGGATGGGCATCAACCGGGGCGACCGCATCACGTCGCTCAGCAGCGTCAGCACGCGCGGCGTCTGCCTGGCCGATTACGCCGCCAAGAAGTTCGGCGCCGACCACCCGCTGGCGCGCCGCAAATACGCCGTGGGCGATATCAACACCACCATCATGCAGACCGCACGGGGCCGCACGATCACGCTCTACTTCACCATCAGCACCCCGCGCGCCTACGACCTGATCTTCCGGCTGCAGGGCTCCAAGGGGATTTACGAGGGCGGCCACGACCGCACGTACATCGAAGGCGTCTCGCCCGCGGTCGATACGCCGGAGCCCTTCGCACCCTACCTGCAACGGTACGCGCACCCGCTCTGGAAGAAGCTGGAGCCCGAGGCCGTGCGGAACGGCGGCCACGGCGGGTGCGACTATATCGTGCTGTACGAGTTCATCCGTGCGGTGCGCGAGGGTCGCGGCGCCCCGCAGGACGTGGTGGACGCCGCCACCTGGAGCGTCGTGACGCCCCTGTCCGCCCTGAGCGTCGCCAAGGGCGGCGCCCGTGTGGCCGTGCCGGACTTCAGCAAGGGCGCGTGGCGCAAGCCCCGCCCGGTTCCGTAGCCGCACCGAGAGGAAGCGTACGCACCATGAAGAGGGCCTACACCGTTCGAGCGTTTGTGCGGGCGGCGGCGACGTCGCTCCTCCTGATCGCCGCCATGCGTCCCGCGGCCTGCGTACCCCTGGGCCGCCCGGCGCTGGTGCGCACCGCTTCCGGGGCTATCGTCGCCTCGGCTGTTGTGACCGATGCGCCATGGAGCGCCGACGCCACGGGAGCGGGCGACGCATCGTCGGCCATCCAGAGGGCGCTGGACGCCGTGACCGAGGCCGGCGGCGGCATCGTCTACGCGCCGGCCGGGCGCTACCGCCTCGACCGCGGCCTTCGGCTGGGATACGCCACATCCCTGCAGGGCGCCGGCGGCGACGCCGACCGCACTCCGCTCGCCCGGCGCACGCTCCTCATGGCATGCGGCGCGCCCGGCGAGGAGCCGCTGCTGGATGTGACCGGCAGCGAGGGCGCGGTGATCGGCCTGACGATCTGGTACCCCAACCAGCGGCCCGAAGACCCCACTCCCTACCCGTATGCAATCGTCGCCTCCATGGCCACGGTCCGCAATGTCTGCCTGCTGAACGCCTACCACGGCCTTCGCCTGAAGTCCGCGGGCGGCTGCTTCGTGGACGACCTCTGCGGCACGGTTCTGGCCAAGGGCCTCTCGGCTCCCCACAGCACCGAGTTCTCCTGGGTGCGCGGCGTCCGCTTCGCCAACCGCATCTGGCGCAACGCGTACCGGGAGCCGGCGGGCCGCGAGATGACACCAGGCCAGTCGGCGTCGCTGGAGCGCTTCACGCGCCGAAACCTGGTGGGCGCGGAGCTGGGCCGTCTGGACGCCATGGCCATCGACGGCCTCTCGGCCCCCGACGCAGCCGTGCCGCTCCGCATCCGCAAGGACGACCAGCAGAACCAGCACCCGGTCTTCGGCTATGGCGGCGTGGCGCGAGGGCTACCGTCGCGGCGCGACGAGTTCGGCTGGGATCCCTGGTACTACGGCATGCGCTACGCCGACCTGGACGCCGTGCCCGAGGCCCGCGCCTGCCCGCCGCTTGCCGCGCTGCCGGAGCCGCCCGTGGGGCCCGCCGGCCTCATCGTGGCGACCGATGCGCCCTACGGGGCGCGGGGTGACGGCGAGGCCGACGACTGGCCGGCCATCGATGCCGCCCTGCGGGCCTCCGCGAGCCGGGGCGGGGGTATCGTCTACCTCCCCTGCGGACGCTACCGCGTGACGCGGCCACTGGACATCCCCCGAGGCGTGGAACTGCGCGGGCCGCTGGGCTCCGGCAAGGCCCGCTCCTTCCGGGCGACGTGCGCGCTCCTCTCCGAGGCGGCGCCGGGCGTGGAGGGCGCGCTGCTGCTGCAGGGCGGCGCGGGAGTGCGCGGCCTCGAGGTCGCCTTTGCCGGCCGCTCCTACGATGTGGCGAGGATGCGTCCGGCGCCGCCCGCCGTCGTGGGCCTCGGCGATGGCGTGCGCATCACCGATGTGCTGATCCTGAACGCCGACGACGGCATCGATCTCGCCTCGCACCGCTGCGACCGGCACGTGGTGCAGGGCGTCTGGTGTACCGCCTTGGGCGTGGGCATCCGCGTGGGCGGCGGCTCGCAGGGCGGCAGGCTGGAGCGCCTCGCCTTCTCCCACGGCCCGTGGAGCGAGTGCTGGCTGCGTCCGGAAGCCGAGCGGAGTCCCGATCTGACCGCCGCACTGGCCGCCAAGCACCGCACGGGCGCAGTGAACTACCAGTTCGGCGACTGCTCCGGTGAGCGGGGCTGGGGGCTGGTCGGGTTCAATCCGCGGATCAGCATGCGGTTTGGCCGCGAACCCGGCGGCGCCTGCCGCGATGCCGAGTTCCAGCTGACGCAGTTCGACGTGCCCGACCGCACGCTGCTGGAGATGCAGGCCGGCGCCGACGTGCGTTTCGTGGGTCTCTTCGGCAGCGGCGGCGGCGGGTCCGAGAAGGCGAACTGGGTGGAGCTGGGGCCGGGCTTCCAGGGCCCGCTCACCGTCATGGCGCCGACGCTGCAGCCCGGCTTCCTGCAGCGCTCCCTCGGCGGCGACCGCCGCCTGCGCGTGCTGGAGGAGGCGGGCTTCTGCGCCTCGCGCGGAGCCCGGGCCGTGGGAACCGGCGCGGCGGCCATCGACCGAAACCCGTCAACCAGCTGGGTCGGCCGGTCGGGAGGCGCCGTGACCGTGGGCCTGGGCGCGCCGCGCACCATCGACCGGTTCGCCGTTGACTTCTGCGGCACGGCCGCCGATCCGCCGAAGCAGGCCGTCAACGCCACGCTGCTGGTCAGTCCCGACGGCAAGCGCTTCACCGAGGTCGCTACACTATCCACCTGGGGAGCAGGATGGGGTAGCCGCCCGGTGGAGCCGGTGCGCGCCCGCTGGGTGCGTGTGCGGCTGGACGCGGCCGGCGGGCAGGGCGAGGTCCGCCTGGCCTCGTTCGAGGTCTTCGGCAGGAGGGAGGCGACCGATGGCGCCAGGTAGCTTCGCAATCATGCTGGCCGCAGCGGCGTGCGCGGTCCTGCCCGCGGGCTCCGCGCCCGGACCGGGGCAAGCCCAGCGGCAAACGCCGGGAAAGGGGAAGGCGCCGGTGGTCACCACCATCCGGGTGGACGCTCACGGGGCCGTGGGCGACGGCAAGCACGACGACGGCCCGGCGCTGGCCGCCGCGGTCGAGGCCCTGCGCGCCGCGCCGAGGCCGGCCCGACTTCTCTTCGGCAAGGCGAAGACCTACCGGCTGGCGTCCGGCCCCGGCGTCTGGGCCATCGACCTGCGCGGCCAGCGGGACGTGGAGATCGACGGCTCAGGTTCGCACATGCTCCTGCACCCAAGCCGCCGGATGCTCTCGTTGGTGGGCTGCACGCGCATCCACGCGCATGGCTTCTCGGTGGACTTCGACCCGCTCCCCTTCGCCGACGGCGCGGTGGTGGCCCGCAACGCCGCCGAGGGCTGGATCGACGTGCGCGTGGCCGACGGCTACGAACTGCCGCCGTTGGGCGGCCCCACCGGCGCCGACGAACAGGCCTACTTCGCCATGCTCTGGCACCAGGGGCCCTACAGCATGCTGGGCGAGCACCTCTTCATCGCCGACACGCGCGAGGCCTACGCCGGCAGCCTGGCGCAGCGGATCATCCGAGTGCAGCCCGCGCCGGGGTTCGCCGGCTATGGCCGCATCATGGAGGGGCGCACACGGATCAGCCTGCCCGTGCGGGGCATCGCGCACAAGATGCTGGGCCAGGGCGCCTCGCCCGTCTTCGTCATCGAGGAGAACGATGACGTGACGTGCACCGACATCGACCTCTACTCGGGTCCGCTCTTCGGTGTGAGCGTAGCGCGGAACCGGGGTGCGCTGACCTTCCGGCGGTTCAACATCGTCCCGCCGGCGGGCGGGAAGCGGCTCACCTCGACCTGGCGCGACGGCTTCCATGTCAAGGCCAACTACGCCTCGCTCCTCTGGGAGGATTGCCGCCTGGAGGGAATGAACGACGACGCCTTCAACACGGCCACGCACTCGTCGCGGGTGGCCGAGGCCAAGGGCGCGGAGGTTGCCGTGCGCCAGTGCTTCCCGCTGGCCATCGTGCCCTTCGGCAAGGGCGACCTCGTGGCGGCCTACGACCCCGATGAGGGCCGACGCCTGGGTAGCGCGAGGGTGATTGACTGCGCCGGTTCGCTGGCGCCGGACATGAGCAAGCCGTACCCCGTGGCGCCGCTCCTGCGCCTGACGCTGGACCAGGCCATTGCCGGCCTGAAGCCGGGCGCCATCGTCTGGAACCTGAGCAGCGCCAACCCGCATACTGTGATCCGCCGATGCACGATCCGTAACAGCTGCAGGTTTCAGTCGCCGGTGACGCTGGAAGGGTGCGACTTCGCGGCCCTCGCCTGGTTCTACGCCGAGCCGGTGGAGGGACCGTTGCCGTCGGACGTGACGATCCGCAACTGCAAGCTCCGGCTGGGCCGCGGCAACCCGGACCTGGCCGTGGTCTTCTCGGCGGACCAGGAGAACGCGTCGGGCAGGCTGCTTCCCGCGAAGGAGCCTGTCATCCGCAACGCGACCATCGAGGGCTGCGAGATCGACGGCAAGGTGAGCCTCTCCCACGTCTCCAACGTGATGCTTCGCGGCAACCGTTTCGCCGAGCCGCGCAGCGGCCTGACGCTCACCGACTGCACCGGCGTGACGCTGGCCGACAACCGCCTGGGCGACCGCCCCATGGCCGGGCGCGGGCAGGTGACGTTCGGCGACGAAGCTACAGCCCGATCCACGCGCTTCCCGCAGTCGCCGCCCGCGTCGGTACGGGCGCAGCCGCGCATCCGGGTCAAGGGCGGCGCCTTCGTAGAGCAGGGCGCTCCGGGCCTCTTCCAGCCGCGCGGGTTCAACTACATCCGCCTGCGGATGATCGGCGAGCCGGGCAAGGGCGTCCTCTGGCACGACACGCTGAACCCGGCGACCTACGCGCCAAACGATGCCGAGACCGCCCTGGCAGAGATGCGGCGGCGCGGGTTCAACACCGTGCGCATCTTCCTGGACCATGCGCGGGGGGCCGGGTTTGCCGCGGCGGGCGGCGAGGGGCTCTCGCCGGGATACCTGGCCAACCTCGTCGACCTGTTGCGCCGGGCGCGGCTTCACCGCGTTCGGGTGATCCTCTGCTTCTGCTACGTCGCCGACGCCGCGCCCTACCGCGCCCTGAGCGCGCCGCCGGCGGAGGGGATCGCCGGGATCAACCAGGTCTACCTGGCGCCAGGTCATGTAGCCGCGAAGGCGCTTTACATGGCCGACGTGGCCCGCGCCATCAAGCAGCGCGAACCGAGCCTGCTGTCAACCGTCTTCAGCTACGAGATCGACAACGAATCGCACTACGATGCGACCGCGCCGCCCTTCTCGCTGCGTACCGGCACGGTGACGTTCGACAAGCGGGCTTACGGCATGGCCTCACCGGCCGAGCAGCAGCGGCTGGCCGACGACGGGTTGGCGTACACCGTCCGTGCCTGTGCGAAGGCCGTGCGCGAAGTGGACTCGCAGGCTCTGATCGCCGTCAGCTCGTTCACGTTCCGGGCCGTGGGGCGCACCGGGCCGGCGCGGCACTGGACCGACAAGACGCCGGACCCTCGCTTCCCGGTCCGCCCGGTGGCCGCGGCGGCTTCGGCGGCATCCTACGTCGATGTCCACTTCTACCCGGGTGGCGAGGCCGATATCGAGAAGGACTTCGCCTCCATCGAGTGGCCCGCGCTGAAGGCGGCTTGCGCACGGCGCGGCAAGCCCCTGCTGGTGGGCGAGATCGGCGCGTTCCGCGGACCCTACCCAACGCCGACGCTGGCCGCCGACGGAATGAAGCGCGCCATCGGCCGCCTGTTACGAGAAGGCTTCGCAGGGGCTCTGTACTGGACGTATGACACGCGCGAACAGGACGCGGACCTTTGGCACGCCCGGTCGGGCGCAGGACAGATCATGGAGGCGCTGGAGGAGGCCTTCGCGGACGTTCCCGCTCCGCAACCGGCAAAGCCCGCCGAGCCCGTCGCGGAGCCGTCGGCGGGAGAGTAGACTAAGCACAACCATCCCGGTTGGCCCGGGACCCATTCGTGGGAAGGAGAGACGATGATGCAGATTCGGACTGCGGCCGCCCTGGCAGCGGCGACGCTGGCGGTATCAGGCATAGCCGCCCAGGCCCAGCAGGCCGGCCAGGGCGCGGGCAACCAGACCCGCCGGCCGCGCGTCGGTATGCAGAAGCTCGGCTGGAGGCTGGCCTGCCAGGCATGGACCTTCAATCGCATGACGGTCTTCGAGACCCTGGATACCCTGAAGGGCCTCGGGGTCCGCTACGTTGAGTTCTTCCCCGGCCAGAAGGTCTCCAAGGAGCAGTATGTGGCGTTCGACCACAACGCTCCGCCCGAGATCATCGCGGCGGTGAAGGCCAAGCTGCAGGAGACCAACGTCCGCGCCACCGCGTACGGCGTCGTGGGCCTTGGCAGCACCGAGGCCGAGGCGCGCAAGGTCTTCGAATTCGCCAAGACCATGGGCATGCGCACCCTCTCCACCGAGCCCGCGGAAGAGACGCTCCCCATGCTGGACAAGCTGGCCGCCGAGTACAAGATCGGCATCGCCATCCATAACCACCCCAAGCCCAGCCACTACTGGAGCCCCGAGACCGTCCTCAAGGCCACGGAGAAGTGCTCCAAGCTGGTGGGCGCCTGCGCCGACACCGGCCACTGGCCCCGCTCCGGCATCAACCCGGTTGCGGCGCTGAAGCAGATGAAGGGCCGGATCGTCTCCCTGCACTTCAAGGACCTGGACAAGGACAACGGCGACGTGCCCTTCGGCACAGGCGCCGGCAACGCGGAGGCCCAGTTGCGCGAACTGCGCGACCAGGGCTTCAAGGGCACCTTCTCCATCGAGTACGAGCGCACCACCGGCGCCGAGCTCCTTGAGAACGTGAAGAAGTGCGTGGAGTGGTTCCGCGCGACCTCGCTCAAGCTGGCCGCCGAGATGCCGGACGCCCCCGCCGAGAAGCCGTAACTCTCGGCCGTGCAGCCCGACCCGACCGAAGGCCGCCTCTGGTTCACCCGGGGCGGCCTTCGGCGCAGCTGAACCGACCGCGCTGCCATACTTGAGGGTGATCCCGCCATCGGCGTCCCGAAGGAGACACAGGCCATGCTCGCCGCCCTGCTACTCGACTTCAACCGCCTCGAACTCGTCGACCTGCCCGTCCCGACGCCCGGACCGGGTCAGGTGGTGGTGCGCATCCGCTCCTGCGGCTTCTGCGCCACCGACTTCAAGGCCATCAAGGGCATCCGGCGCAACGTGCGATTCCCGCTGGTGCCCGGGCATGAGCCCGCGGGCGTCATCTCCGCGGTGGGCGCCAACGTGGCCGGCTTCGGTGAAGGTGACGAGGTCATCGTACAACCCAGCGGCTTCTGCGGCGTGTGCACCTGGTGCCGACGCGGCCTGACGCACTACTGCGAGGTCTCCCACACCACCGGCGGCGACGGCCCCGACGACGTGCGGCCCGGCAGCTTCGCCGAGTACCTGCTCACCGACGCCGCCACGGTCTACCGCAAGCCGGCGAGCATCTCGTTCGACTCGGCATGCCAGGCTGAGCCGGTGAGCGGCGCGTGGAAGGGCATCATCCACCTCTCCGAAATGAAGGTGGGCGACGACGTGGTCGTGATCGGCACCGGCGGCATCGGGATGTACTGCCTGCAGGTGGCGCACGCCGCCGGGGCCGGACGACTGATCGCCGTGGACGTGAGCGAGCGCGCGCTGGAGACCGCCCGCAAGCTGGGCGCTACGCACTGCGTGAACCCGGCCAGAGCCGACGCCAGGGCGGCCATCGCCGAGATCCTGCCGGCGGGCCCCGACCTGGTGGTAGAGGCCGCAGGGCCCATCGAGGCTGTAAAGCTGATGGTGAGCCTGCTTCGCCGCGGCACGCGGTGGAACGTCTTCGGCATCACCACACACGAGACCTTCGAGCTGGACGGTGGACTGATGCACTTTCTCGAGGCCCGTATGGACGCCAGCTTCGGGACCAACCCCCTGGCCATGGACCGGGCCATCCGGCTCATCGAGCGCGGCCTTGTCGATCCCGAGCGGGTGATATCCCACCGCTTCCCTCTATCCCGCATCCACGAGGCCGTGGAGGTGATGGCGGGCCCGGACCGGAACAAGGTGATCATCAACCCTTGACATCGCACGCTTTCCATGGGTGATCGACGCTCTCGATCGCCCCGGCTGCGTATGAGGCAATAGTGCAGCGGCTTGCACGCCGCGCCGCGCTTCGCTTCGTTACGTTCTGAAGCGCCGAATGGAGGCGCCCGAACACTCATGGAAACTCGCAACAACGATCAAGTACGCATCGGCCTGGCGCTACTGGCGATCCGCATCGCCGGCGGCACGGTCTTCTTCTACCACGGCAGCGGCAAGCTCTTCGGCCTGTTCGGCGGCTCAGGGCTGGCGGCCTTCGGCCAGATGGCGCACCTGCCGCCCGCGGTGGCGTTCTTGGTGGCGCTGGCCGAGTTCTGCGGCGGTGTGTCGCTTCTGACCGGCGTGCTGACGCGCCTGGGTGCTGCGGCCATCATGCCCGTCATGCTCGGCGCCATCTTCCTGGTGCACGGCAAGAACGGCTTCAGCCTGCAACAGCAGGGCTACGAGTACGCCTTCACGCTGCTGCTCATGGCCGTCGCACTCCTCATGACGGGCGCAGGCCCGTATTCACTGATACGTTTCCTTCCAGACAAGTTCAATCCGGCCCGCTCCATGCCTGTAGCGAAGGCCGACTAAGGGGTACTGCCATGTCCAAGACAGCCAACGTAGCCGTTATCTTCTACTCCCGCGACGGATCCACCGAGACGCTCGCCAAGGCCATCGCCGAGGGCGCACTAGCCGAGGGCGCCGAGGTCAGGCTGCTGCGCGCCCGGGAGATCGTCGGACCCGAGGTCATGGCGCACGCGCCGGGATGGGCCGAGAACGCCGAGCGGATGAACGCCCTCTACGCCGCCCCCACCGCCGCCGATGTGGAGTGGGCCGACGCCGTGATCTGGGGTTCGCCCACGCGCTTCGGCAGCGTGTCGTCGGAGCTGCGCGCCTTCATCGACTCGCTGGGCGGCCTGTGGGCCTCCGGCAAGACCGTTGGCAAAGTCGGTAGCGCCTTCACCTCCACCGCCACCCCGCACGGCGGCAACGAGGCCACGATCCTCTCCATGTACACGACCATGGCGCACTTCGGTATGGTAGTCGTCGCGCCTGGCTTCGGCGAACCGGCCGCCTTCGGCTCGGGCACGCCCTACGGCGCCTCCTCCGTGGCAGGCCAGGGCCCGAACCCGCCGACCGACGGGGACCTCGCGGTAGCCCGCTACCAGGGCAAGCGTGCGGCGCAGGTGGCCTCCAAGCTCAAGGCGTAGAAGTGCAAGACGGCCCCGGTGCTCACGTTGCTCCGGGGCCGTCCCGCCGTCTGAGCCATTCTGATCTTCGCCTTACCTACAGGCCCAACTCCGCCAACGAGCTAGCGTCGAGCAACTGAACGCCCAGCAGGCTCGCCTGTTCGTCGGAAAGCATGGCGATCCGGACGCGCCGCTCATCGCTCAGCGGACCGAAGCGACGCTCCAACAGCCGGATCAGCATCGCGTGAGCGGCTTCCTTCCGCCCCTCGTCAACGCCGATCTGGCGACCCTCGTTAACACCCAACCGGCGGCCTTCGTCGACGCCAAGCCGGCGTCCCTCATCCACTCCAAGCCTGTGCCCCTCTCGCAGCAGGGCCTCTGCACCGGTCATGGTCATCTCGTTCACCTCCTCGTGCCTCCCGCCGACGATGGCGTCCGCCAGCGCCTGGTTCAGGGCATCCTGCTCGTCCACCGTGCGCTTGTGGCGCACCAGCCGGATCAGGTAGGGCGCCGCGCGCCGCCACTCGACCTGCGCCTCGTGCGGCAGCGCCTCCAACTCCCGCATGGCGCCCGCCAGGGCCGCCTTCATCGCCTCGGTGTCGCTGTCCGCCATGCGCAACACCCGCAGCACCGTGGCCAGCGGCGAGGCATCATCGGAGTGCGCCGGCAGGCCGTCCAGACCCACGAACAGCGTCTCGTGCCTCGGCACGAACCGTTGCAGCGCGGCGGGCGCCTACAGCACGGCTTCCAGCCCCGGCACGCGCGACCAGCGCCGCTTGCCCGTGTAGAAGACCAGAGGCACGATGGGCGCCAGCCTGCGCCGGGCGGCGGGCGGGCGCTCCTGCTCCCA
>JAPLCQ010000168.1 GCA_026392115.1 Armatimonadota bacterium
CAGCGGCGAAGCGCTCCAGCCGCTCCCGCCACGCAGTCTCCACCAGAGCCCTGCTCGCCATGTCAACCTCCATGCAAGTGATGGAGGCATTATCCGGATCCGAGACGGCGAAGGGAACGTGGGGATGGTTTGACGCTTACGCAGCGCCTGTTGGCGGCGTGGTCAGCACCAGCTCGTTCGCCGCGTTCACCTGGTAGGTGGTTGTGCCCGACGCATCCACCTTGCTGACCCGGTTGCCCACGCCGTCATACTGCAGCGTGTCGTCAATCGGGTGCGCCCCTCCGCGCTGCTCGCGCGTTAGCTGGTTGGCCGCGTCGTGCGTGTAGGTCACCTGCGTGCCATCCAGCTCAAGGACTGTCAGCCTGTTCCCTGCCGGGTCATAGGTCGCCGTGTAGCCCGAGAGCGCGGCGCCGGCTACATCGACGTTGCGCAGCACCGTCTCTCGGCCCGCCGCGTCGAAGGTCCGGTTCACCGACACCCCGTTGGCCAGCGTCCGCTGTACTTCCCTGCCGAGCGCGTCGTGCGTCAGCGTGGTCGTCTGGTTGTAGCTGTTCCAGACCGTCCGCAGACCCCCGTCCGCGTCCCACTCGTACGTCCAGTAGTGGCCGTCCGGGTCCTTCATGTACGTCCGGTTGCCCACAGGGTCCAGAGTGTACGTGATGGGCGCGCCCACCCAGTTGTTCACCAGGACCTGGCGGCCTGCGGCTTCGAGGGTGTAGGTCGTCATGCCGGTGGAGTCGCCCATGGCGACCTGGCGGCCGGCCGCGTCGAAGCTGTTCGTCACCCGCGTGCCGTCACGGCAGAGCCGGCCCACCTCACGGTTCAGCGCGTCCACCGTGAAGCTGGTCACCCAGCCCCTGCCGTCGGTCCTCGTCGTCAGGTTCCCGGTCGCGTCGAACTGCAGCGTGGTCCAGACGCCGAGCTGGTCCTGCGAGGCGTAGGCCATGCCCCGCGGGTCGTAGAGGTTCATGGGCCTTCACGGCATGGCAGGCCGCCTGGCCCTGATGGTCGCGGCGGCGGCACTGCGCCAGTACTCAGGAACACTGCCACGTCTCCACTAGCGAGCCATCCGGCGCTACTCGGATCGCCTGACCACCCGTCACATCTGAACTCGCGCTCCACGGCGACGCCGTGATCATCAACCGCCCAACACAAAGCGCACCCCTCGAAGAAGCTGAACGACCAGACAATCGCGACGCGACGGCTGTCCCGGCTCCACACCACGTCGTGTACGGAGAAGGCATCCTCGTCAGTGCCCTCCGTGCAGAACTGACGAACGCAGTGCCCAGTCACATTGTCTAAGAGCGATATCTGCAGTCGCACGCGATGTCCCCGGTAATTCGTCTGCTGTATCAGTGGTGAGTTAACGGCAACGACGTAGTACCGTCCATTCGGTGAGACACGCGTGATCTCCTGCGGTGCGGCCAGCTGCCATCCTAGTACGGCAGTCACGGAGAGCCCCCCAACCAGCCATAGCAGGCGCCGACGCACAAGCGTACGCAACGTCATATTCGGTACTCGGGCAGCACCCAAGGGAGTACCAGAGGAAGACGTTCGAGGACGGTGACGACTCCATCGTCTAGCATTGATCCAGGTCGACTTAGGGCGGGAGGACGCGGTGTTCCACTGCAACACGCGCGGGTGTTCGGGTACCGTTCATGGAACAACCCGAGCTGGATGGCTCGTGGTAGTGGGTTATTCGGGTCGGAAACGCGTATCTTCAAGCCGTGGTGGCACCCAGAACCGCCAAGCCGGCACTCGTCCTCCATGTGGCAGAGAATGCGGGCGGCATCATCTCGGCTAACGGGGCCACACTCCCGAAGCACAGGGCCAAGATCCTGGTCTCCGCGCCAGTACGCCAGGGCGCCGAGCCAGTCAGTCGGCAAGTCCTCGTACGAGTACCCACTGGGGTGGCGCCAAGCATCCTGGACCTCTTCAACGCGCCACAGCAGTGTATACGCCACGTAGGCCGCGGCCCGGCGCCATACCGGATCTGTCGTGAACCTTGCATTGGCCCGCCGAATGCGCATATTGGCGCGGGCCTCGAGTACAGGCGAGACAACTGGATGTACGGCGGCAAACGGAAAGTTCACAGCAGCGAACTCCGCGCGAGAGGCCCAGTGGTGCATCATCTTGGCGGCCATGATGCTGGCACTTAAGTGATGCGAATCTACCCACCCGCAGTTGCACGTGTACATATAGCCCGTTCTGCCTGCCCGCCAGTCAGCAAAGGAGATGGGAGGACCTACTACGTATAACCCATGCGGGTCACCAAGCCGGGCCGGCTGGTTCAAGGCGTAGCCGTACGGTTGCTCCCCTTCTACCGGATCCCTACTCATCCACCTCCCCAGCTCCACCCTGAGATGCCTCGCCCTTACATATAGCCTGCTCGCGGTGTCCCTCCAGTACCCCCACTGGCCGAAGGGCCGGAGGTAGACGCCGGTTCCGACGATGGGCCAGATCTCCCGGCCCCACGCGTCGTAGATGAACATGTGGGTGATCGCCCCCGCCGCGTTGGCCATGTGCCGAGTATGTCCCTGGAAGTCCGGCAGCAGGAAGTAGTGGTCCGCGCCGCGCTTGTAGGAGAAGGCGCCGCCCCAGATGCCGGGGAGTTGGGTGGAGCTTCGCGCGGCGGCTGCGGGCGCCTGCGAACGGAGATGGGGCGGCCATGCGTTGCCCGACGCGGCGCGGACGTAACCGCGGGCGCTTGAGCGGCTCTGCGTTGCGGTGGACCGAAACGGCATGGCATCCCCTCGGGCGGCCGGCGGCGACACAGGGTTGCGAAGCGACAGACGATACTACTACGTTACCTGAGCCACTCTCAGTTTTCGCAGGATCACTGCGCGGGCCGCCACGCCCTCGATGTGCGTGCCGCCCAGTGCCGGGGCGCTGCGCCGACCTGATCCGGAAGCCAAACCAAAAGGCCCGGCAGGGATCACTCCCGTCCGGGCCTTTGAGGTGGGTTCGGCGGCGCGACCCTACCCGATGGTCATCGGGTCGCCGTGGATCGGCGGCAGCGGGTGCGGGCGGACCATGATCCCGCCCTGCTCGTAACTCTCCATGACCGCCCAGGTGTACTCCAACGCGGCCAGGGCGTCGCGGCCGGAGGCGCGGACGTTCTCGAAGTAGACCTTGTTCTCCACATCCTCCAGGAAGGCGTGGATGCGGCGGGGGAAGGTCTCGCCGAAGTCCGTGATCCCGGTGTTCATCGTCTCGGGCTCGTTGGAGCCGCCGCCGGGCTTGTCGGCGGAGCCCGCCGCCTCGCTGCCGGGCGCGGGCCAGAACGTGATCTTCTCGATGCAGTTCTCGATGCAGAAGGTGCCTCTGGTGCCGGCGACCTCGATGCTCCACCAGCCGCCGAGGCCGTAGGTGGCGTCGCCGCGCTGGCTGAGCAGGACGCCCACGCAGTCATTGGCGAACTTCACGTTGACGCTCACCGAGGAGAGCATGACGTCGCTTGCGCTGCGGCGGCAGCCGGGTCGGTTGGCGAAGGCCTGCACGTGCGTGACGTCGCCGCAGAAGTAGCGCATGACGCTGAACGGGTGCGACAGGAAGGCCTTCAGGTGGGCATACGGGAAGCCCCACCAGCGCGAATCCTTCATGGGCGCATACGTGGGCTCGCCGGCGGAGAAGCCCATCTTGTGCAGGCAGTAGACCATCTCGCCGATGCGGCCATCCTTGATGTACTGCATGGCCTTCTCGGCGGGCTGCGTGAAGTAGTGGTTCAGGTTGCAGCCCAGCCGGACGCCCTTCTCGGCGGCTTTGGCGACCAGCTGCCGGGCTTCGCCCACGTCGTTGCAGAGCGGCTTCTCGACCAGCACGTTTTTGCCGGCCTCGACGGCCTCCATGGCGGGCTCGAAGTGCCAGCTGCCGTTCTCGTAGCCGCCGGTGGTGACGTCCACCATGTCCAGGTCTTCGTTGCGGAGCATGTCGGCCAGGCTGTAGTAGGCCCGGACGCCCATCTTCTCGGCCGCCTCGTCGGCGCGGGTCTTCACGACGTCGCAGACCGCCACGAAGTCGCTCAGGGGGTCGGCCTTGTGCGCGTTGGCGTGGCCCATGCCGATGCCGCGCATGCCCACGATCCCTACCTTGACTGCCATCTATCTTGGTCCTTTCCAGTCCGTTGCGCCGCTACTTGCGTGCTTCCGCCTGCAGCCGGGCAGCCTGGCCCGGGTCGCCGATGTGCAGCGTGTCGTACGCCTGCTGCGATGACGTAAACGGCCCTACGCCCTCGTACCCGTGCCAGTCGCCCTGGGTGAGCATGGGGTTGGCGGCGCCGGTCTCGGCCTCGCGCCTGGCGATCCACGCTTCCATGCGGCCCTTGAGGCAGGCCACCACGTCGGGATAGGTATCCGCCAGGTTGGTGTACTCCTCGGGGTCCTGCACCAGGTTGTAGAGTTCCACGGGCGGCTTGAAGTGGAAATCCGGCTCCAGCGCGACCATGAGCTTCCACTCGGGTGTCCGCCAGCCGTGCTTCCGCATCCAGGTGCACTCGGTGATGTAGATCTCGGTCTCGTGGGAGGCCGCCTCGCCGCGCATCATGTCCATGAGGCTCTTGCCGTCGAACTCGTGGCCCGGCGTCTCGATCCCCGTGAGCTCGAGCAGCGTCGGGACCAGGTCCTTGTGCTGGTTGTAGCCGGTGATCCTCTTGCCCGCCGGGACCTTGCCGGGGTATTTGATGATCAGCGGGACGTGCAGCGTGCAGTCGTACATGCCGTGGTGGTCGAACCAGCAGTCGTGGTCGTAGAGCGTCTCGCCATGGTCCGAGGTGATGACGACGATGGTCTCATCCTCGATGCCCAGCTTCTCCAGCGACGTGAAGATCGCCTGGATGGCCGAGTCCATGTAGGCGACCGCGCCGTCGTACTGGGCGACGACGTAGTCCTTGTCGGAGCAGCCCACCGGCAGCCAAGCCGCGAAGTAGTCGCAGAAGGGCTTGAACGTCATCACCGGCTCCATGGACTCGTTGGCCGGGTCGCACTCGTCGCCGTGGTAGAAG
The DNA here is from genome assembly GCA_026392115.1 of Armatimonadota bacterium. Taxonomy (GTDB): domain Bacteria; phylum Armatimonadota; class Chthonomonadetes; order Chthonomonadales; family CAJBBX01; genus CAJBBX01. The sequence continues at coordinate 5,000 of JAPLCQ010000168.1, forward strand.
ATGCGCTCGAAGGGCGCCGGCGGCAGGTACGGGGTATGCGGGTCCATGTGGCGGAGGAAGAGCAGGAAGGGCTGATCCTGCTCGGCCAGACGCTTCAGCTCGGGGATGGCCACGGCGTTGAGGTTCTCGGCCTTCGGGCTCTTGCCGTCCTTCTCCGCGCCCCAGCCGGAGAAGTCGAGATACGTGTCAAAGCCGCGGGAGGCCGGGTTGCCGGTGAAACCGACGCAAGTGGCGGTGTAGCCGTTCTCGCGCAGGATTTCGGCGAGCGTCTTCACGCCGTCGCGGAGGCCGCCGCGGTGCCGAAGGGCCACGACGGAGGTGCCGAAGCAGTCCATGCCGGTAAGCATGTTGGAGTAGCCGCTGGTGGTGGGTATGTGGGCGCTGATGGCGTGCTCGAACAGGGTGGCCTCGGCCGCGAGCTTGTCCATGTGCGGCGTGGTGTTCAGCGGGTAGCCGTAGCAGCTCATGTGGTCGGCGCGGAGGGAGTCGATCCCCAGCAGAAGGATGTTGGGCTTGCGCCCGGTGCAGCAGGTGCTCATTGTACGCTTGTCCTCAAGGAGAGTGTGGTGCTTCTGGGCGTTGTTTGACAGCGGGCAGGCGTTTTCCTGCCCTGTGGAGCGACAATCGGCCGTTCAGGCCAATCGGCGGGCCGCCCGCACCGCCACGAGCTGCGCGGGGAGGCAATAGGGCGCGGCGGGAGCCCCCGCAGGAAGTGTCACCTGCTCGTAGGCGGTCATGTGGCCCTCGGCCTGATGGTACAGGATGTGGCCCCAGAGGCAGTACCGGACCTCGCTCCGGAGCTTCAGGCGCCACATCCCGTCGAGCAGGTCCGCCATGGGCCAATCGTCGGCGCGGTCGAGGAAACGGGTCATGCCCAGCCACTGGCCACCGCCTGCCAGGCGCGCCGCGACGATGCGATGCGACAGGTCTTCCGTCAGGGCGTCGCTAGCGAGTAGTTCCGGCCAGTAGCGGTAGTTGGTGTAGGCGCCGAGTTCGGTGTCAGTGATGCGCTCCTTCGGCGCCTCCATCCCGAGGCCCGCCGGGTCCTCCGCGAAGGGCGCGAGCCACCAAGGCGTCGCGGTGGCGGCCCAGGTCTCGCGGACGGCTCCATTGAGCGTGAGGCGGAGGCGTAGGGCCATCCGCGCCGCATCGGTGGCGTCGCCGGCCAGGCCCAGCTTCTTCTCGGCCAGCCAGGCCCAGTCCCGCAGTCCCCGCGAGATCCATGCGGCATTGTGGAAGTAGCGGGCGGGCAGGTGGGCCATGTCGGCCTCGGGCACGCCCGATGGGAGCTCGGGCATGGGCGCGGGGCCCACCACGTCGGCCAGCATCCGGGCGATCCGCAGGAAGGGTGTGCAGTGGAGGCGGACCCATGCCCTCGCCCCGCCGCGCTCGGCCACACGGCGCAGCGAGGTCAGAAGCTGGCCGTACTCGCTGAGCGAGGGCGCGTAGTAGCCGACTGTCCCGTCCGGCCGGACGAAGCGCCGGACCCACGCCTCCAGCAGCTGCTGGGCGCGCTCGGCGAAGCCCCAGGCCGTCAGCGCGTCGACGGCGGCGATGATGGTGGGCGGAAAGCCGTCGTGCTCCTCGGCCGCGTAGGCGTCCGCGCCGTATTTGGGTTGGTCGCCCTGGAATGTGAGGTCGATGTGCGCCAGTCCGATGCGGACGGCCTTCTCCATGAGCGGATGCTCGAACCGGGCGCCGTCGGGCAGGACCAGCGCATCGGCCAGCCTCTTCACCCGGCGCGGGTCGAAGGCGGGCTCGCCCTGCAGCGCCGGCGCGCAGCGGCGCATGCGCAGGGCCGTGCGCTTCCCCGCGGTCAGAAGGTCCGGTCGGTAGGGGTCCTCCAGCGTCTCGAGCGGGCCGGGCATCTGCTCCGGCGCCGTCGCCTCCTGCTCAGTCATGGAACACCCTGTGGGCCTTGACGTGCTCGATGAACCGATCCATAATGCCGTCCGGGATGTTGGACGGCATGTGATTGCCCACGGCGAGGATGACGCCGGCGCACTGGCGGGCGATGCGCAGCGTGTCATCGATGGTCTCCCGTACGGTCTCCCATGTGCCGAACGAGAGGTCGCGGCAGTCCACGCAGCTGCCCACCAGCGCCTTGCCCTTGCCCACGCGCTCGGCCATGAAGCCGAACCGGTTGCAGGGCTCGAAGATGAAGCCGTCGGCGCCGGCCTCGGCCAGGTCCTCTACAAACGCCTCAAAGAGCCCGTCGGAGCAGAAGAGGACCTTCTTTCCGGCGGCGTGAAGGGGCTTCCATAGCTCGGCGTAGCGCGGGATGATGACATCGCGGTAGATGTCCGGGTGCATGAAGGCGCCGGCGCTCCAGACGAAGTCGTCGTGCTGGATGATGACCTCCACGCTGGCCTTAGCCCAGGCACGCATGTGGTGCAGCGTGAACCGGAAAAAGCGATCCCAGACCGCCTCCATGCGCCTACGGTCGGCCGCCGCCTCAAGCAGCATGTCCCAACCGAAGGCCTGGATGCCGCCTGAGACGATCGTCCTGTAGTAGCCTCCGGTGACGAGCTGGTTCGGCCGCGACTGTAGCGCCGCCGTGACGCTTCGCTGGTAGGCCGCCACCTGCTCGTCGAAGTCCGGCAGCCCGTACTCCGCGGCCGGGTCGAAGGCCCAGACCTCCTCCGGCGAGACGAAGGGGCAGGTGGCGGGCTGGTGGAGGTCGCTGCCATCTCCGGCGTAGGCGGCATGGCCCATGTCGGTGCAGCGTCCCCGGGCGCCCCAGTCGCCGTGCAGGCCGTCATCGGTGCTCCAGCAGAGGTCGATACCCCAGTCGTCGTAGAGCGCGCGCCAAAGGCCCGGGTCGTCCTGCGCCAGCCCCATGCGGGCGGCGGCGTACTCCGCGTGGTACTCCAGGCTGTACTCGGTGTGGCCAACCTGCCCCGTAGGCTTCAGGTTCACGATATCCAGCGCGAGCTGACGGCTCATGGCGTCCTCCGCGGTCTAGAAAGAGTCATTCGTCCACATGGTCGGTCCGGCGAAGAAGCGCTCCATGGCCCCGAAGTGGGCTTCGTCGTGGACGGTGATGAGGCCGGCCCGGCGCAGTTGGCGGACGGTCGGGGACCCGTAGAGGCACTGCGACAGCTCGCCGATCTCGATCTCAAGGCCAGGTTCCGATGCTGACGGGGCGACCGTAGCCTCACCGGAACCGGCGGTCACTGCCCATGTCCCCTCGTTCCACGGCGCGGAGGCATCGGCCACACGAACGACGAAGGAGGCTTCGGCGTCGCGGCTTGCGCCCCAGGAGCGCAGTGCGCCGACCACATCTACGATGCGGCCCTGGGTGCATGGCGCCGTCCACGTCTCAAGGTCCCAATGGCAGAGATGGCAACGGAGGTCGTCGTCGGCGGGGGCGTCCCACTCGAAGCGGGAGACCTGCATATCGTGGCGGCGCAGCAGGCCGAGGAGAGCGCGTTTGGCCGCAGGCGTTTGGCAGATGAACTCCCGCAGGTGCGTGTTGTCTCGGCTCCCGCCACGATAGGTCAGGTACCCCTCCAAGGGCCCCGCGGCGGGATGGAGATAGGTGTAAGTGAACTCCTTCTCGGCGTGGTCGAGCATCTGCTTCCACTGCGCCTCGTCGCGGGCGATGAGGCCCCGGTAGCCCGCCGAGAACCGTGTGTAGAGATCGCGGACGGCGGCGTGGTCGGCCTCGTCGGCTGGGCGTACATCGCGGGTTTCGGGGCAGCTCTGCATGGCGGAGGTGGGAACGCCGTAGCGGCGCTTCTCGCCCACCCAGGCCCAACCCAGTCGCCGGTAGTAGGCCCAGCTGAAGGGGAAGAGCGTGGAGATCGTCTGGCCATCGTCGCGCATGCCCTCCAGCGCCCGGCGCATGCACATGCCCGCGTAGCCCTTGCCGCGGGCGGTGGGGTGGCAGGCCACGCCGGCGATGCCGCCCATCTTCATCACCAGGTCGCCGCCCATGTGGCACTGGTATGGCGCGATCGCCGCCTGCGCCTTCAGCGTGGCGCCCTCGAAGACCCCGTAGGCGTGCATGGCCTTGGTGGAAGGGTCCCGGATCCATCCGTCGTCCCTGCCTCCGCGCATGAAGGCCTGGGAAATGAGGCCGAAGACCTGGCTCAGGTCATCGTCGGTGATGCGGCGAAGCTCCATCGGTGCGTTTCCTCTGCGATCGGCGCGTGGTCGTCAGGCGGTCTCGGTGCGGTTGCCGGACTGCTTCCCGGGCGCCATGTTGATCAGCACCGCGGTGAGGATCAGCCCACCGCGTACTACGTGCTGCCAGTATTCGTTCACGTTCATCAGCGTCATGCCGTTGACCAGCACGCCGAGGAAAACGAGACCGATGAGGGTACCACGCACGGACCCCGCGCCGCCCAGCAGGCTGGTGCCGCCGATGATCACCGCGGAAATGACGTCCAGCTCCCAGCCCTGCGCCGTAGTCGCCGAACCCGACATAATCTGCGCGGCTTGCAGGATGCCCGCCAGCGCGGAGCAGAAGCCCACAATGGCCATGACCCGGACCTTGATGCCGCCGACGTTGAGCCCGCTCAGGCGCGCGGCCTCTACGTTGCCGCCTACGGCGTAGACCGACCGGCCAAACGCGGTCTTGTGCATCACCACGTGCACTACGATGAAGGTGACGAGGAACAGGATGGCGGGGAAGGGGATGCCCAGCCAGTAGCCGCCGCCCAGGAAGTTGAACCAGTCAGGGAAGGGTGTGAGGGGGAAGCCGTTGGTGATGAGCTCCGACGCGCCCTTGAGCACCGTGAGCCACGCCAGGGTGGCGATGAAGGTGGGCACGCGGAACCGCGCGCGCAGGAACCCGGTCAGCGCTCCCACACAGGAGCCCAGAGCCAGGGCCACCGCCATCCCCACAACCACCGCGGCCACGGGAGGCATGTGGAGGCGCTCCATGCCGAACTGCGTCGTCCAGGCCGTGACGCATCCCGCGAAGGCCACGGCCGAGCCGACCGAT
>JAPLCQ010000080.1 GCA_026392115.1 Armatimonadota bacterium
GGGCGGAGCACGCCCTGATCGCCTTCGTCGACGGCCACTCAGACCGCATCGATCTGGACTACCGCGGAGGGGCCGCGCCGATCATTGCTCCGCCAGTCGCCATAGACGGGCAGACCGGCCTGGCCATCCTCTCGGTGCGAATGCCCGGCCCCGGCGAGCGGTTTGTCGTCCACGACATGAACCTGGCCTCGGAACGAGACGCCGCGCCGCTCACGATCCCCGTCGCGCAGGGCGGCCGCACGGTGGTCCTGCTTCGCATCGAGCAGCTTCCGGCGGGCAGCAGCGTCGTGGTGGTGCGCCTCCAGCCGCCCGCGGGTCCGCTGCTCTTTGCATCGCTCACCTTCGCCGCGCGGCCCATGGGTCAACTCGCCGTCTCGGTGCGCGACGAGCGTGGCCTGCCCGCGCCCGTGCTCATGCGCCTCACCTCCGTCGTCGGAGCCAGGCTCTGGGAGCCGGCGGGCTCCGTCGACTACCGGGAGATGATGAACGCCATCACCACCCTGCCGATCTATGGGCCCGGCAGGGGCTATCCGATCTGGATTCCGCTGCGCCATCAGGGCAGCTACTGGGTGGTTCCCAGCCCGTTCGACATGGCGATCCCGGCGGGCGAATGGGAGATCGAGATCGTGCGGGGACCCGAGTACGCGCCCGTGCGCCGGAGCGTGCGCGTGCCCGAGGCAGGCCGGGCATCCGCCGATATCCGCCTCCGCCGCTGGGTACGGATGGCGGACCGCGGCTGGTTCTCCGGCGACGACCACGTCCACTCGCGCCTGATGCACAGCGAGGATGCCGACAAGCTGCTGGCGTTCTGCCGTGCGGTGGACCTGAACGTCTGCAACGTGCTGGAGATGGGGGACGCGGCGCGAACCTGGTACCCCCAACGAGGCTTTGGACCGGCATTCCGCGCCCACCTGGGCGATCACTGGCTGGTGCCGGGCCAGGAGGACCCGCGCTCGGCGCTGGGCCACGCCATCGGACTGAACCTGACCGCCCGGGTGCGCGACACCTCGCGCTACCTTCTGAACGACTGGGTCGCCGGCGAGATCCACCGCCAGGGTGGCCTCTACGGTCACACCCATGTGGGCAGCGGCGTCAAGGAGCTGCTGACCGAGCGCGAGATGGCGCTCTACGCCCCGTTCGGCATCGTCGACTTCGCCAGCGTCATGCAGGCCGGCCTGGGCACGCCGCTCTACTACGACTTCCTCAACCTCGGCTACCGCATCACCGCCACGGCCGGAAGCGATACGCCCTATGGCGGAACCGTCGGCGCGGTGCGCACCTACGCCTACTGCGGGAAGGGGCGCTTCAACCCCGACCGGTGGTTTGGCGCCGTGCGCGCGGGACGCACCTTCGTCTCCAACGGCGTCATGGCGGAGCTGACGGTGGGCGGCAAGCTGCCGGGCGAGGCGCTTCAGATCAGGCCCGGGCAGACGGTGCGCGTGCGGGCCCGTGCCTTCGGACTGCCGGGCGAGTGGGCGCCCAGGCGGCTTGAGGTGGTCATGATCGGCCGGACCGTCAAGGCCGTCGAAGCCAGGGGGCCGGCTGGCGCGGACCTGGCCATAGACCTCCCGCTACCGACGGGCCAGGGCGGCTGGGTCGTCGCCCGCGCATGGGGCGAGGACGGCTCCGAGGCGCTCACCAGCCCGGTCTGGCTGGAGCGAGAGGGCTTCCGATCGTGGAGTGCTACCGATGCGCACGCCATCATCGCCCGCCAGATGGCCACGCTGGACGAGATCGATGCCGCGCTCGCCACGGCCTCCGCCGAGGTCGCGCAGCCGGGCCGCGAACTGGATACCTACACGCACTCCATCGCCGACCGGGCGCCGGAGGTCCGCGAACGGATCGCCCGCGCTCGGGCGGAGTACCGGCGCCTTCTTGAACTGGCGGCCGCAGAACGCAGGAAGATAGGGCCAGCCGGGTCGAACTAAACATCGGGCGCGACCACGCGCCGCCGCATTTGCCGCAACTCATCCGAACAAGGAACACGCAATGAGACACTGGCTCGTGGCCGCGCTTGCGGCAGGCCTATGCATGGCCCGGACTGCGTCGGCCCAGGAGCCGCGGACAAGGGACCTCTTCTCCGATACCTGGGTGGCCTCCGACGCACTTGGCCGCACCATGCCCGACCTGAAGGCGGTAGGACCGGTGAAGAACGACCAGCGCCGCGTGGTGGGCATCTTCTACATCGCCTGGCACAGCGACGGGCACAACAAGAACTTCAAGAGCCCCTACAGCGCGGATGTGGCGCGCATCCTGGCCAAGGACCCCAAGGCGCGGCTCGAAGCCAACCACCCGCTCTGGGCCGAGGGCTCCTACCACTGGGGCGAGCCGGAGACGGGCTACTTCCTGAGCAAGGACGAGTGGGTCATCCGCAAGGACATGTCGATGCTCGCCGATGCGGGCGTCGACGTCCTGGTGATGGACGTGACCAACGCCGTGCGCTACTGGGACGAGTGGGACGTGATCTTCCCCGTGATGCAGAAGATGAAGGCCGAAGGCAACAAGGTTCCCAAGTTCTGCTTCTGGGCCTTCAACGGGCCGGTCATCACCGTGGTTCAGGACCTCTACGAGAAGATCTACAAGGCCGAAAAGTACAAAGACCTCTGGTACTACTGGGACGGCAAGCCGCTGATGCTCCACAACGGCATGCCCTCCACGGACGCCAATGGCGGCGGCTTCACCAACCCCAACCCGAACTACGTTGCGGCGGCCAAGACCGACCCTTCACACCCCCACTACGCCGACCCGGACTACTGCGAGCCGCTCTACAAGGACTACACCAAGGAGGTGAAGGACTACTTCACCCTTCGCACCATGTGGTGGGGCTACTACGAGTGGGCGGGCAAGCGGTTTGTCGGCACCGAGGACAACTGGAGCTTCGGCTACGATCTGGCCCACGAGCCGGTGAAGAAGATGAACCCCATGGACCTGGTCTCAACACATCAGGGCAAGCGCGAAGAGGCGGCCGTCACCCCGGCACAGCACCCCTCCAGCCACGTCGGCAAGTCCTGGACCCGCGAGAAGGGCGAGCCCAAGCTCAACGACCAGGACCTGCCCGAGCCCACCTTCGTCCCCTGGCTCGGCAAGACCGTGGCGAACCCCGAGGGCTACGGCATCTACTTCCAGCAGCGCTGGGACGAGGCGCTGGCGGCCAACCCGCAGTTCCTCTACATCAACGACTGGAACGAGTGGACCGCCGGCAAGTACCCGCCCGCCGCCGGCACCAAGTTCCCATTCCTCGGCCGGCAGAGCGACTACTTCTTCGTGGACCAGTACAACCCGGAGTTCAACCGCTGCATCCAGCCCATGAAGGGCGGCTACACCGACAACTACTATATGCAGATGGCGCAGAACACCCGGCGCTACAAGGGCGTACGGCCCATCCCTGAGAACCGCGGGCAGGCACAGGTGAAGATCGACGGCGCATTCGGCGACTGGTCCGGCGTCAGCGTCGAGTACCGGGACACGATCGGCGACAATGCGCACCGCGACTACATGGGTTACGGCGGACTGAGGTACAGCAACACGTCCGGTCGGAATGACATCGTCTCCGCGAAGGTGGCCATGGGCAAGCGGGATATCGCCTTCTACGCCGAAGCAGCCGCGCCGCTCACCCCGTTCACCGGCCGCAACTGGATGCTCCTCCTGATCGACGCCGACAAGAACCCGGCCACGGGCTGGCAGGGATACGACTTCGTCGCCAACAGGAGCGTCCTCAGCTCGACAACCACCACCCTGATGCGCTGGACCAAGGCCGGCGTCTGGGAGACCGTGGCCATACTGCCCTGCCGCGCATCCGGCAAGGCGCTGGAACTGAGCATCCCCCGCAAGCTGCTGGGTATCGGCGGCGGGGCGGCAGCCTCCTTCGACTTCAAGTGGGCCGACAACCCGCAGGACCTGAAGGACGCCATCAGCCTCTGCACCGACGGCGACACCGCGCCGAACCGCCGCTTCAACTACCGGTTCATCTGGAAGCGTTGATCCCGTAAGCTCCCACATGGCCGCCGCCTGGGTATCACGGCGGCGGCCAACGGGCTTACCGGGGCTAGTAGACGATGAGCCCCCTGTTTCTGCGGCGGCTCGCCGGTGACGCGAGGGTGGTCGAGACCGGGCCGGCCTCTTGGTCGCCAGGCGAGACGCGGAATGCCGCCAGATGCACGATGCGCCCCCACGCGACCAGCGCGCCGCCGGCCAGCCTGGGTGCCGCGAACCGCAGGTCTTCGCCCTCGCCCGCCGCCGCATGGACGCTCACCATGGCGTCGCTGACGGCCTGCAGTAGCCGTGCCGCGCCGGTACCCGACGGCGGCTTCGACGCAGGATCCGCGGCAAGGGCATCCAACGCGTAGCTGCGAACAAGCTTGGGCAGCATCTTCGCCAGCGTCACCGGGCAGTCGAACAGGTCCATGCCGCTGGTGTGGCCGCCGACGGCGAACGCCGCACCGACCTGTCCCTCCACGGGCGCGTAGGCCCGCACGAAGTCCTCGATAGCAGGCGCGTGCTGCTCGAAGGCGTCCGCCATGGCGTGCGTGGGCGCGTCCACGCTCAGTCGATCGGCCATCTGCGCGATGTCGGACCAGACCTCGCCCTGATCGGATTGCGACGAGCCGCGGCCCTGGCGGGCCTCGGTGACGCTGGCGTTCCGCTTGGCCCGACCGGTGGCGAAGTGGGCGCGCGACGATGACTGGAACACCGCGCTGGTCTGGCGCCAACGGCCGGCCTCCACGCACGAGACCGGGATCACGATGGTCTTCCCGGCCGGCGCAAGGATCGAGAGGTTGAGGACACGGTTCTGCTTCGCGCCCACCAACTCTTCGCCGTCCATCAGGAATACAGGCATCTCCGCGCTGTTGGCGAACTTCAGCTCGGGGACACTGCCCGATGCCGAGACCTCCGTCACCTGGGCCACGCCGCGCTGCAGGGCCTCATCGAGGGTCAGGTAGCCAGGTTCAACCGATGCGTCACCCAGCAGCGGCCATACCGTGAGGCCGCGGAACGCCGTCGGCTCACCGACCTTAACCCGGCTCGCGAGGCATTTGACCAGTAGTGCGCTGTTTAGACACTCCATGCTATCCCGCCTTCCCATGGCCGCCCGCCTGCTGGACATCGTTGTTCGCAGCGACCTATGGACGACTACTCGCGTAGCCTGCCTGTACGCGGAAAGGGTATCTGCGGCGAATCCGGAGCTACTCCCAGGCCATCCTGGCGAGGCTCAGTCCGCGCTGGGGCCACTCCACGCTGGAGAGGTACCACGCGCCGTCCTCGCCGCGGACCACTTCCGGCGCGTGGGCGTCCAACTGCGCGATCGGGTTGGCCGGATCGAAGCCGCCGGGGTGGTCCGAGCGGTAGACCCAGGTCTTGTGCTGGTACGCGCCGGCAAGGCTCGAGCCATCCCAGAGGCCGTCGTAGCCGCAAACGAACAGGTAGAAGGCGCCGTCACACAGGACCATGAAGGGCGACTCCGGCGCGATCCCGTTCGGCATCCGGAGGAGCGTCTCCGCGGCGCTCCACGTTCGGAGGTCGGATGACGTGCGCATCATCACCCGGTCGAGGCTACAGTAGATAAGATGCTCGGTCTCGCCCACTCGGAAGAGCATGGGATCGCGGGTGGTCGGCTCCTCCCAGAAGAGCGGGCCTCGCGGCGTCCAGTGGACCAGGTCGGGAGAAGTCGCCAGGCGTAGCGGGTCGGGGCCGTAGACCATCACGTAGGCGTCGCCGCGCTGCACCACATGCGGCGCATAGATCTGGGGCGGCTCGCCGGGCCGGTCCGGCGGTCTGAGCGCCTTGGGTAGCTCCTCCCAAAGGCCGTCGACCAGGACGTCGGCAAGCTCGCCGGGCGGGGCCGCCGCGTGGAAGAGCTGGTACTCGCCGTCATGCACGTTGGCCGGCGTCGTCATCGGGTGCGTGATGCCGAGCGCGTGCCATCGGCCATCGCGACCACGCGCCATGGTGTGGTCGTTGGGCACCCATTCGGCGTAGGCGCGCCCCGCAGTCAGCTCAACCGTGTCCGGACCGTCGAACCGATCGGGGCCCGGCCGGTAGACTGTCACCCATGGACCCACGATCCTCGGCGTCGCCACATGCCACCTCCCCTGCACATGGTGCCGGCAAGCGCGTCGGCCGGACCATAGCAGTCCATGGTACCGCCTGGCGACGGATCGGCTGACGGGCGTGGTGGCGGAACGGCCGCCGCAAGGGGGAAGGGATGGCCATGGCTAAGGCACTGCTGGGGGTGGTGGCGGTTGCGACTGCGGCGGCTACGTGTTGGGCCGGAGAGGGCGGCTTCAAGCCCAGGTTGACCTCGGTCTCGCTTTCCAGCGACCGCGTGCGGGCAGGCGGATTGGTCCGGTGCCTCTACGAGGTCGAGAACGCCGGCGCCGCGCCGTCGGGCTCCGAGATGATGGTCTACGTCCATCTGACGCCCGCAGAGCCCATCCCCGGCGCGTGGCAGCACGGCGGCGACTTCAGTCCGACGCTACCCACCTACGCCTGGCCCGGAGGTAGCCGCATCGCCGAGCCGCCGCACGACCTCACCATCCCGCCCACGCTACCGCCCGGTCCCTACGACCTCTTCGCAGGCCTCTACTACAGGGCCACCGGCGCCCGATGCCCGCTCTCTGAGGCGCTCGACGGCGAGGGCCGAACGCGGCTCGGACGCATCACGGTACTGCCCGGCGCGTCGACCGAGGCCGACCACCCGGTGCGTTGGACGATCACCCGGGCCACGGCCACGCGCTCCGCGTGGGAGTTGCTCTCCGCCGCCGACGCCGGGCCAGTCCTGACGATCGCCGCCGGGGCCTGCAGAGCCGCCCTCTCGGCGGCGGGGCCACGCATCACGAGCTGCACGGCGGGCGGGACTACGCTGCGGAACTCGGGGCCGAGGCTCCCCGCTCGGGTCAGGATCCGGCGAGCCACGGACGGCGCCGCCCTCTCGGTCGTGATCACCGACGGCGCGTGGACGGTGAGATCGAGTCCGGTGGGCGTCCGCTACTCGGCGGACGTTCGCTGCGGAAGCGAGGCGGCCGTGAAGCTCGATGTGGCGGTCCGAGCCACGACGGCACGGGTCACCGTCAGCATCGAGAACGTGGCAGAGATGCCAGGCTACGAGTTGCTCGATGTGGCCCTGCCGCCGTTGCTGGGCGTGGGCGGCGACGGCTGGCTGGCGATCCCCACGCAGTCGGGCAGGCTCATCCGGCCGGCAAGCGCCTCGCCCGGGCAGGCCCAGATTCGCATGGACTGGTTCAACATGGCCCTCTGCGCCGCCGCGGGCACGGGCTCCGCCGCCGCCGTGGTCGAGACGCGGTGCTGGGACAGCGAACTGCGCGCCATAGTCGCCGGCGAGCCGGGTCGGCGGGTGGGCTACGTGGAGCCGCTCCTGGCCCATCGCGCCCAGGCGGGACCGCGCGCGGCCCGCGTGCGGCTCGAGGAGAAGCCCTCGCTGAGCGTCCGCCTCGTGGCCGACGGTGACGGCGACGGGCGCGCCACATGGGTCGACGCCGCCGTGGCGCTGCGCAAGGACCTCACCGGGCGGCCCAAGGCGATCTACCGAGACGCCATGCTCTACAAGATCTTCTGCGACGCGCCCGGATCGACCAGCTACACAACCTTCGCGCAGGCGCTGGACGTGGTGCGCACGGTCCACAGGTTGGCGCCATGGCAGAAGCAGGTCGCCTATCTCGTCGGCTGGCAGTACGAGGGGCACGACACCGGCTACCCGGCAACCGACAAGGTCAACGCGAGGCTGGGCGGGCTCGACGAGTTCCGGCGATGCGTGGCCGAGGCGGCGAAGCTCAACGCGACGCTCAGCGTGCATGACAACTTCGACGACGCCTACCTCAACAGCCCGGCGTACGACGAGGCCGTCATCGCCCGAGACGAGCAGGGCGAACCGCAGAAGGGCGGCGTCTGGGCAGGCGGTCAGTCCTACGTCCTCGCCTGCGGCAAGTACGCCCGAAAGGCGGGGCTGGAGCGGGTCCGCGCCACGGTGGCCCGGCTGGGCGTCCGCGAAAGCTACCACATCGACGTGCTCTCGGCGGTTCCGATCCGGCGCGACTACAACCGCGTTGCGCCGGAGAACACCCACGACGCGCTGGCCGGCAAGGTGAGCGTCGTGCGCGAGTTCAACCGCCTGGGCCTTGACCTGACCTCGGAGGGCTTCACGGCGCCATTCGTGGGCGTCATCGGCCACTCATGGCACCTCTGGCACCGCCGCGACACGGTCATCGGCGGCGAGGAGTCCATCCCCTTCGTGCCCTTCATCTACCACGGCGGACCCACAACCTACGGCAACGGCGCGCAGACCGACCGCTACCCGCAGGACTCGGCGCTCTGGGGCGCGGGCTTCTCCTGCGACTGGACCAAAGAGACCGACCCGCACGAGATCGCACGAGCCGTCTACCTGGTGAACGTGCCCTGGACACTGCTGCGCGAGCGACGCATGCAGGGCTGGTCGCGCAAGGGCGACCTGTGCCGCGTGACCTACGACGCCGCCAGCTACGTCGAGGCCGACGAGCGGACGGGAGCCTGGCGCGTGGTCGTCGACGGCGTCACCGTGGTGCACAACGACCTGGTGACGCTCCGCCAGCCACGATTGCTGGTGGCCTTCTCACCCACGGCTCGGGAAGCGGAAGTGGAGCTCCCGGCGGACCTCGCGGGCCGGTCCCTGCAAGCCACCAATCTGCTCACAGGGGCCGTAACGCCGCTCGGAGCCCATCCCATCGGCGGTAAGGTGAGCCTGAACCTGCCGGCATCGGAGCCGATCGCCCTGGAGGTCGGCCCGGTAGTGCGTCAGTAATGTCAGACGTTGGTTGCGGTATCCGGAGGGTCGGCCGGTTGGATGACCTCCCAGTCGGCGCCGATGTTCTGTAGTATGCCCGGCGGGAGGTCGCGCCACTCCACGATGTCTACGGCGATGGGCAGGTCGGACTCGGTCAGATCGTCCCGCAGGGTGGCGAGCGTCATCCGGCCGACGGGTTCCGGGGTCACGATGGCCAAATCCAAGTCGGACCACTGGCGCGCATTGCCCGCCACCCGTGAGCCGAACGCCCGCACCTCCATGCCGCCCACATGCGTGGCCAGGATGCCGCGGACCCGTGCGAGTTGGTCCTGGGGCAGGTCAATCACCGTCGTCCTCCTGGGTCAGGGCGGCCAACAGGGCGACGGCGTCTCGTTGGAACGCAGGCATCGAGCGGCTCACCTCTTCGGCCTTTGCTTCATCGTAGGTATGCGAGCTCAGATTTCGTAGCTCGCGGTAGAGCATCCAGGCAGTAGGGTCGGCGACGAAGCCACGGTCCGCTCCTTTGCGGATCAGCTCACGGTACGACATCCCGCCGACCTCGCCTGGATCGGCCGCCTCAGCCATCATCCGGCGCCTCAGCATCTTCCAGCAAAGCTCGTAGGTGTACTCGAACCGCTGGACCACGGAGTCACGGACCTCCTCATCAGAGGGCGCCTGCACCAACCGAACCATCGCGCGATCAAGGCTGGCCAGCGCCTTGCGCAGAGCTGTGTAGTCAAGCATCTGTGGGCCTTTCTGCCATCACGTCGCGCAAACTCAGGCTACCCTTCGATCGCAGCCTTGCGCTGCTGGATGGCTCGGATGCGGGCCATGTCGAACTTAGAGGAGCGGTCGAAGAGGTAGACGCCGTTCTGCTCCTGGAACACGTCGGTGAGTTGCGTGTAGCAGTAGCCGAACATGGCCGGGTTGTCGAGCAGGGCGTCGCATAGTCCTTGGAACCGCTCGTAGAACTCCTCGAGCGTGGTCGGGCGCTGGCCGTAGCCCCACGACGGATCGCCGGGTCGTGCAGCCGGGTTCCACCAGGTGCCGCCGAACTCGCTGACGAAGTAGGGCTGCCCCTTGTAGGCCACCGACCAGCGCTCGTTGCCGTCCGGGTTCACGAAGGGCTTGCCCTCCAATAGCGCGTCGTGGCGCACCCTGAAGGTGGCCGGATCCTGGTCGTAGTCGTGCGAGTCGTAGATGTCGGCGTCGACGATGCGGTGCGAGTAACCGCTGGAGTCCAGCACCGGGCGCGAGGCGTCCATGGCCTTGGCGGCCAGGTAAAAGGCCTGGGTGAGGCCGTCGAGGCCCGAGACGCGGTCGGTGATCCGCTCGTGCGTCTCGTTGAGGCCGCACCAGCCCACGATGGCCGGGTGCGAGACGTCGCGGTGCAGCGCCTCGAGCCACTGGGCAACGTAGGTCGCCTGCGGACGGCCGCGGTCCATGCCCCAATCGGCGAACTCGCCCCAGACGAGGTAGCCCAGGCGGTCGGCATGGTAGAGGAAGCGCTCCTCGAAGACTTTCTGGTGCAGGCGCGCCCCGTTGAAGCCGGCCTCCATGGAGAGGACGATGTCGGCGACGAGGGCTTCGTCGCTGGGGGCGGTGAGGACGCCGTCCGGGTAGTAGCCCTGGTCCAGCACCAGCCGCTGGAAGACGGGCTTGCCGTTGATCTTCACCGCCTTGTCGTCGATGACCACCGAGCGAAGGCCCGCGTAGCTCCGGGCGCTGTCCACGATCTCGGCGTTGGGTCCCAGCAGCTCGATCTCCAGGCCGTAGAGGTTCGGCTCGCCGGGCGCCCAGAGCCGCAGATGGTCGGCGGTGATGGGCAGCGTGAGGGTGGGCGTCATATCGCGGTCGGCGGGAACGGTGACCGATGAGACGGTGGCGCCGCCGATGGAGAGCAGGGCGCGCACGCTGTGGCCCGCCTTTCGGCCGACGACGGGCTGCTCCAGGATGAAACGGCTGTTGGCCACGTCGGGCGTGATGCGCGGGCGGCGCAGGGCCACCATCGGCTCGGGCTCCATCCAGACGGTCTGCCAGATGCCGGTGGTGCGCGTGTAGTCGCAGCCGCGGCTGTGGTACTCGGGGCACTGCTTGCCGCGCGGGATGGCGCCGCGGGAGTCGTCGCGGGCCCGGACCACGATCTCGGCGGTCGCGCCCGGTTCGGCCGCGCCGCCCAGGTCGCAGGTGAAGCCCACGCAGCCGCCCTGGTGCCGGGCCACTTCGGCGCCGTTCACCCAGACCGTGGCATCGTAGTCGACCGCTTGGACATGGAGCAGCACGCGGCACCCGGCCCACTCGGCGGGTATCTCCACGGTGCGGCGGTACCAGACGGCGTTGAGGAAGTCCACGTTGCCTACGCCTGAGAGCATCGACTCGGGACAGAAGGGCACCGTGATCTCGCCGGCAAGCTTCCGCTCGCGCAGCCCGCGCTCCAATCCGCTGTCGCCTGCATCCACTTCGAACTCCCAGAGGCCGTTGAGGCAGAGCCATCGGTCGCGGACGAACTGCGGGCGGGGATATTCGGGTCGTGGCAGGCTCATGGCGCGGCGCTCCTTGCGGCGGCCCCACAGGCCGCGTGTGATCGCCTATAGGATACCGGCCACGGGCCCATCGGGAGGTGCGCGATACCTGTTGCGCCGCCGACGGGCGCGACGTGGCCGGTAGGGCCAGGGAAACACCTACCGACCACGATGCCTGCTGTCTCGACCGACGCAGTCTACTCGACCGTCGCCTTGATGCCCAGCTTCCCGAGGGAGGCCACGATGGCCTTCTCGTTGCCGGAGCCGATGACGACGTCGGCGATCGAGCCGGACCGATCGATGATGAACAGCGTCGGGATGCCGGACACGCCGTACTTGGACGCGGCCACACCGGTCTTGCTGTCGCGACCGGCGGGGTCGAAGCCGAATGTGAACGAGTACTTGCTGCCCGCGTTCCTGCTGATCCAAGCGTCGAACGGGTCCTTCGCATCGAACACGTTGACGCTCAGTACCACCACGCCCTGATCCTTCACCTGATCGTAGATGCGCTGAAGGCCGGGCATCGATGCCTGGCACGGGCCGCACCAGGTCGCCCAGAAGTCGAGGATCACGGTCTTGCCGCGGAAGTCGCTGAGCCGGATCGGCTTGCCGTCGGGCGTCTGCACCGTGAAGTCGGCGGCCTTGGCGCCGGCCTTGGCGAGCGCCCTGGGTGCCTCCGGGCTGACCGGCTTGGCCGCGGGCCCCGGCGGCTCGGATGGAGCCAGGGTGAGTTCGGACCCGCTGATGTTGGGGTATGCGCGGTACCACTTGCCGTCGATCTGGACGGGCTCGGCGATGTCGAGTGCGTCGAGCTGGGTTTTGCCGTCTGCCCCGGAGCGCTCCAGCAGCAACCAGACCGGCTTGCGGGTGCGATCACCCGGCGCCGGGACTGTGAAGATGGCATCGCTGCTGTTCTCCGCAAGCACGAGTTGGACCGTCTTTCCGCCCAACTGCGCGTTACCGGAGCGCGTGCTGAAACGGACGAAACCCGCATTCGGAGTGCCGTGCCGCTTGTAGAAGAAGAGCGTGTACTTGGCAGACTCCTTCTCCGTCAGCGCGTCGCCCCAAGAGGCGTGGAGCTCAACGTCGCGCTCGTAGGACAGGACGCCGTCGCGGTCTGTGGCCTTGTCCCAGTCAGGAGCGCCGTCATCCGTGAGGTCTCCGTTCTGGTTGATGTCGAAATAGACCCGACCGGTCTCCCCTCTGGGTTCGTCGGTGGCGAAGTAGGTTACGGCCAGCGGCCCGTTGCCCAGCCGCACCGCGCCGTAGCGCGGGGCGGCCCGGTACGCCGGCTCGCGGGTGATGGCCGCCGGCCGCGCCTCTACGAGCGAGACGAACCCAGGGAAGTAGGGGCGATGCGTACGGCGCAACGCGTCCATATCCAGGCCGCGCGGGGCGATCCCGAGGCTGACCGTGATGGGCTTGCCGGTGGCGGCGGGTGCATGGCCGCCGCTCAGGCCCGCCATGGGAACCGCGGCACGCTTGACCGGGGGCGGGGCGGCCTGGCCGCGCGCCAATGAACAGAGCGCGGCCAGGACCGAACCGATGACGACGGTTCTGGGTTGCATTGTGGCCTATACGCCCCTTCCGCCCCATGAGTAGAACACGGAGCAGTTGGTGGAGGGGCTCAATGGCGGCGTCCCCGCGGGCGGCTGATAGCCCGTGGAGGTCTTCTGCGGGTTGGCGATGACGTCGTCTGTCCTCGGGTGCTCGGCGTACCACCAGACGTTGGGAGTCAGCGTCTGCTCAGGCCTCAGGTACTTCGAGTGACCGTCCGACAGGGCGTAGTTGGCGCCGCCCTGGTGCCGCTTGTACTGCTCGGTGCCGTTGAAGGTGCGGCCCTGGTAAGCCGAGCACGCGGAGTAGGCGCTGTTGGTGGCCCCGACGAAGTTGGAGTAGAGCCCGTAGATGCCCGAGGCCTTGCTGGTACCGTCCGACGCGATGATGAGCTCGGCCGGTGAATCGATGGCGGCAAGGGTCAGCGGGTTGGGCGTGTTGCCGAACCAACCGCCAAAGTAGAGCGTTCCGGCATCAACCGCCACGTGCTGGTTCAGCGAGTAGGTCCTCGGCTTGGGGCTGATGTAGAAGGCCGACGCGGGCCGCACCCACGCAGACTCCGGGCAGTTCCAGATCGCCACGCTCTTGATGTAGGGCGAGAGGAGAAGGTCGAAGACCTCGTTGCTGCGCGGCAAGCCGGGTCGGGCTTCGTCAGCGCCCTGGAGGGTTCCGGTAGCCGACTTGACGGCCAGGGGAACGACGGTCTCATCGTAGTCCTGCAGGTACATGAGCGCCGCCAGGGCGATCTGTTTCGTGTTGGAGAGGCAGGCGGTCTTGCGGGCCGAAGACCGGGCCTGCGCGAAGACCGGGAACAGGATGGCTGCCAGTATGGCGATGATCGCTATGACGACCAGCAGCTCGATAAGGGTGAACGCCCGGAGGCGTCGTGATGTCTGGCTCATGGGTGACCTCGTGCATAGCGAGTGGCGGGCGCAGATGGCGCGCATCGGGGCCACTCGGGAAGCGGCGTCTCGCCTGTTGAGAGCGCCGGGAGTTGGGCGGCTCCGGGACCGTGGCCCCGGCCGGCGGAGGAGGGCTGCGTCTCTCGGGCTACGCTGTCACCGAGAGACGCAGGTACAGGCGCATCGCGAGAGGGACGCCGCGCCGCCTCCGGGGCGGCGTGGCGCTACGGAATTGCAGGGACCTTGCTGGTTGTCTGGTCTCGGTGCATTCATATGCGTTTCAGAGCCTTTAGTGGCGTCGCTAGAGCTTGACCGTGACGCCGGCGGCGACCTGGTTGTTGATGGCAGGGCCGAAGTTGGCTACGCCCAGGTCCACGTTGACGCGGTCGCTGGCGATGTACCGGAGGGCCAGATCGGTCCACGTGCGACCGCCGATCTGCTCCTTGAACTCGGTGCCGAGGATGAGCGTCTTGGTAACGAAGACGGCGGCAGAACCCTCCCACTTGATCCTTGAGCCGGAGGCCTTGCCGACCAGCCCGTTCCCGACCACCTTGGTGGACCGAACACCCAGGTCGAAGAGCACGGTGCTGGTGCCGACCTTTGTGACCTTGGCCGCTGATAGGCCCAGGTCCGTGGCGCCTCCCACGCCCACGAGATCGCGAGCAATGAGCGTGGCTGCCAGCGCCGGACGGGTGGGCGTTTCAGACTGGAACAGCCACTTCACCGGCAGGACATTCTGGTGAGGGACTCCGCTGACCCCGCTGGTGATCCGGGTTAGGCCGATCTCCACATTGCCTCGGAGGCCCGCCGCCACGCTGAAGGTGGTGACCTCTCCCAGCCGGTCCAGATTGATGTAGTGCGTGGACGCCTCGTACTTACCGGGAGCCGTGGTGAACGGAAGCGCGTTCAGGAATACGCCGCCCTGCCCTTCCCAGTTGAGTTGAGCCGACGAGCGCCCCGCTGCCAGAGCCAGCAGCGCCACGAGTGTCGTCCACGATGCCACGCCGCGCGCGATGGAGGCGCAGCGATTTCGATTACACATCCTCATTAATCTCCTTGGAGTGATGTTGAGCGAGTGCCGCAGCCGCTGAGGCAACGGCGCCACGCAACAACCCTTGGCCGGCCGTCGCTGCTAGGCGGCCAATGCTGTGACCCCGTGTGCCAGGATGACTGCCTCGGCGACACGGTAGAGCGTTGTGTTCTGCCTGGCGCTGAGATGCTCCAACCGCGCCAGGGCGTCCGCGTATGCGAGACCGTAGCTGTCCATCAGAACACCGACGGCGCGGCCGACGGTCTTCAGTGTCCGCCACTCCGAGTTCAAATTCACGGCCCGTGCGGCCAGATCACTGGACCGTCGCCAGACACCGAACGCAATGTGGATCGATGCGACCAAGGCCTCGGCGGGCGCCGGCTCGGTAAGCACGCCGTAGATGCCGGCCCGCGCCGCCTCGGCCGCATCGATACGGCTCTGCCCCGGCAGGACGAGCACCACGGGTGCGGCCCGGCCCTGGTGCAGCAGAGGGGCGCTCGACAGGGCCTCGGTGACGGAGCCCGGCGCCAACACCACCACGGCTGAGCCGGCTGAGCCCAAGGCGCGGGCATACTCGATTCGGCTTGCGCCACAGGCATACACATCCAGGCCCGAATGGGCCAGCGCTCGGCGAAGACCGACGCGGACGTGGCGTTCTCCGGCGCATACGACGACTCGACGCACGGCAGCGCCGATACTGTGACTGCTCATCTGCACACCTCCCGGGAACATGGACGGGACCGCTAGTGCGAGAGGCACTCCCCGGGGTTCATGGCGCCACCGGTGACCGGCGGCATCGAGACACCCAACGGGCCCGGAGCAGGGCGAGGGGTCCGCCCCGATGAAGGCTCACACGCCTGTAAACAGCCTGAGGTGCGTCTCCCGGAGCGGCGAGGTCAGCGGGAGACGCGGATACAGATGCAGAGGAGCGGCGGTGCAGTGGGCCGGTGGAGCGCGTTGCCCCGCCGATGACCTTCGAGTAGGTTGTCTGTCGACTTGAGTGCCATGGGTCCGCCCGTTTCGTCCAGGACGTTGGAAGAGAAGTAGAGTGATTCGATCTTCTAGCTCAACACCGACAGGATACCAGCGGACCGGCCGACGAGTCAAGCGGCGCGGGGCTACTTGCGGACCGATTCCCGGCGATCCTGCGGTGCAGGCGTCGGGACGCTCGGGGGCGAAACTGCGCGCATCAGAGGACGACGGCGCATGGGAGGCGGGATGGCTGCGGGAGACGCAACCGCTAACGTTGTAACCAGCAGGCCCGCCGGAGCGGCGGCGGCTCTGACCGGCCTGTTCCTGCTGACCGCCGCCGGAATGGTCTGGATCGCGCGATCGGGCGCGTCGGCGCCGTCGGACGCCGCCAGCACACAGCCGAGCAGGCTCACGGAGAGCGGCCCGGCCAGCCGCCGCGCTCGGGGCCGCCGATCCACAGCTCAGGCTCCGGTCGCACGCGCACCCCGACATGGATATCTGGCAGGTCCAAACCAATGCCCCCGGGCGGCCCAACGAAGATCACCAAACCGCCCCCCGGGAACTTGATGTTATCATCGATCCTTGGAAGCGCAAGGCGCCCTTCACGGCCCTGTCCACCCATTGGTTCAGGGCCAGCGCCGGTCGGGTCCACCGAGTCGACGGGATTGCCATCGCAGTAGAGGTACGGGTGCTCGCTCAGCACCGTATCCCTCGTGATGAACCGCCCGACCTGCGCGTCGTAGTACCTTGCGCCCACGTGCATAAGGCCTGCGTCGCCGTCGTTGCGGTAGCCCCAGTCGCCCGCGTACATGTAGGGGTTGGTGCTGCTGCCGCTGGAGCCCGCCACCTGCCCGAAGGCCTCGTAGTTCACCGAGCCGGTGACGGTCTGGCTGGAGTTGGTGACCGTGCGCTCGGAGCCGTGCCCGTCGAACATGGGGTATTCGGTACCGCGGCGCAGCAGGCCGTTGCACCGGGGCTTCGACAAGCTCAGCCACCGGGCCTGGGTATAGCTGCCGCCCTGCTTCTCCAGCGCCATGCCGCCCGCGCCGTACAGGAACTCGGTGTTGGTACCGCCAGCCGTACGGCTGAACCTGCGTCCGAGCGCGTCGTAGGCAAAGTCGGTGGTGTTCTGGCCCTGGGTGATCTGCGTGAGCTGGCCGTCGTAGTCGAAGCTGAGCGTGTGCGACGTCCCGCTGAGCGTTCTGCCGGTCTGTTCACCGTTCGCGTTCGCCATGGGCGGGCTCATGGGGTCCGCTTCCTCGGCACGCAGCCGAGGAGCAGGCTGACGGAGAGCGGCCCGGCCAGCCATCGACCGGTGCATCCCAACCTGCGAACTGAACCGCGCATGTACTCACTCCTACAGGGGTAGGCCGCCCGGCATCTGGGGTATGGGTGCCGGGCGGCCCTGTCTGTTAGTGCTGCTTTGGGGCCTCCTGCGACGGCGGCACGCAGGGGTCGGAGGAAGACGGACGGTTCCCCTTGCGCTGGAACCTGCCGGAGCACTTACAGATACCGAGCACCAATGGCCAGTAGCGCGCAACACCGCAGCCGATACCGAGGAGGAAGACGGCCTCGCCGATGGGCAGTTGGTGCCTTGCGAGCTTGATCGCGGTGTTGGCCACGCATACAAACATGATCAGCCCTGCCAGGACCAGGATCAGGCGCCGCTCCCGGTGCGTAAGCCTGTCGGAGTTGGCAGGATCCGCTCCGTCAACTCGTGTAGCATCGTCAGGGCTCTCCATTGATCGTGTTCTGACTGCGGCCACGGAGCGCAAGTGCGATGATGGGTGTCGCATCAGAAGTACCCTGGGGGCGGATCTCCACCGTCGCCCCACGTTCTGATCTTCGGTGGCGCCGGATAGCTCGGTCGGACGTACTGAGGCGGCGGCGTTATGGTGCCGTTGTTCCACCCATCATGGATCATGTTACGGTAGCGCCAGAGATCATCGCGAGACGGGGCCGGCAGGGGCGGTGGGTCGCCGCCAAAGAGACCATCGCCCAACCACTCACCGAACTGCCAAGCCAGACCGTAGCCTGCCACGATGCCGCCACCCGCAGCTATTGGCGCACCGACTGCTGGCCAGGCCGCACCTACTAGGATTCCGGCTCCAACTCCGGCGCCCCCGCCAAGCGTCATACCCAGCGCAATGTCAAGGTGCCCACTCGGATCAACCGCCCCCACCGGCTCATGCTCGCAGTAGAGGTACGGGTGCTCGCTCAGCACCGTGTCCCGCGTGATGAACCGACCCACCTGCGCGTCGTAGTACCGGGCGCCCACGTGCATGAGGCCCGCGTCGCCGTCGTTGCGGTAGCCCCAGTCGCCCGCGTACATGTAGGGGTTGGCGCTGCTGCCGGTGGTGCCGACGGCCTGCCCGAAGGCTTCGTAGTTCACCGCGCCGGTGACGGTCTGGCTGGAGTTGGTAACCGTGCGTTCGGAGCCGTGGCCATCGAACAGCGGGTACTCCGTACCGCGCCGCAAGAGACCATTGGCCTGCGTGTACGCCTGGGTGTAGCTGCCGCCCTGCTTTTCAAGCGCCATGCCGCCCGCGCCGTAGACGAACTCGGTGGTGGTCCCGCCCGCTGTACGGCTGAACCGGCGGCCGAGCGCGTCGTAGGCGAAGTCGGTGCTGGTCTGCCCCTGGGTTATCTGCGTGAGTTGCCCGTCGTAGTCGTAGCTCAGCGAATAGGCGGTCCCGCCCAGCGTGCGGCCGGTCTGTTCACCGTTGGCGTTGTAGGAGTAGCTGTTGGTGAAGCCGCCGGAGGTGGCCGTGAGCTCGTCGTCGGCGTTCAGCGTGAAGCTGGTGGTGTTGCCGCCCACGGTCTGCGCCGTGCGGTTGCCCACGCCGTCCAGGGTGTAACTCGCCGTGAAGGCGTTCGTGCCGGTGCGCGTCTCGCCCGTCAGCCGCCCGATGCCGTTGTAGCTGTAACTCACCGTGGAGTTGTCGGCTTCGGTGATGCCGGTGCGCTGGTTGTCGTCGTTGTAGGAGTAGCTGAACGAGCTGAGAGTGGTGTTGCCGCTGTTCTTGTTGGTGACGCTGGTGAGACGGCCCGCGTCGTCGTAGGCCTTCGTCACGATGGCGCCGTTCTGCAGCGTCGTGCCGGTCTCGTTCCCGTCGGCGTCGTAGCTGTAGGTCGCCGTCCCGGCGCTCTCCGA
>JAPLCQ010000039.1 GCA_026392115.1 Armatimonadota bacterium
TCGGTCTATTCGCCGCTCACCAAGGCCCTTCCTCCGTGTCTCGGTGCAGATCGCACAAATCGCCGGCTCGTTCGGCGGGCGCGGGTACCATACAGGCAGAGTCACACCGGCCAATGGAGGGCATCCCAACTTGAAGCGATACGCAGCACTCGGCGCCCTGGCGCTGTTGGCGGCTCTGGCGGGATGCCAGAGCGGCCCGAAGGTCGTCGCGACCATCAACGGCGACAAGATCACCGAGGAGGAGTTCATCGGGCGCGTGCAGGAAGTTGACGCCATTGAGCTCTACGGCTCCGCCCGCTCCGGCGGCTCTGCCAAGGCCGGCGAGTACGTCATGCAGCAGCTCATCACAGAGCGTGTGATGGAGAAGCTCGCCGCGGAGAAGAGCGTCAAGGTGACCGATGCCCAGGTGTACGGCTTCATCGCGTTCACCAAGAAGTTCCCCGAGGCCGGCGGCGTCACGGGCGCGAACCCCATGCGGAGCGATGCCGCGGCCAAGCGCGAAGCCAGGATGCAGCTGATCATTCGCTCACTCGCCATGCAGCCGCTGAACATCGGCGCAGCCGACCTGCAGGCGATGTATAACCAGTTGAAACCCCGCCTCATGGAGCCCGCGCAGGTTCGCGCCCGCATCATCGCGGTCAGCTCCAAGAGCGTCGCGGCCGAGGTGATGAAGAGCCTCAAGGCCGGCGTCTCATTCGAGACCCTGGCCCTGACCAAGTCCGAGGACTCCTCCACCAAGTCCAAGGGCGGCGACACGGGCTTCGTGCCCGAGCCTGCCCTCCCGCCTGCCCTGATGGCTGCCATCAAGAAGCTCACGCCCAACCAGACGGCGCCCGACTTCGTCGCGGTGACCTTCCCAGGCCAGCAGGGCCAGCCACCGGCGACCCGCTACTTCTTGCCGCGCCTCCTGGAGACCAAGCCGGGCCGCCAGATGCCCATGGACGAGGTGAAGCCGCTGATCGAGGGCATGGTGCTCCAGCAGAAGGATGCCAATGCCCCGCTCCGCGTGCGCGAACTGGTCCGCGAGTTCACAAACAAGGCCGATATCAAGGTCGAGCTGCCGCAGTACAGCGATCTGGTCAAGAAGATTCGCGACTCCCTGACGCCTACGGGGTCCGGCGGTCCCGCGCCCGCCGGCGTCCCTGCTCCCGCGCCGGGCCGGTAAGCCGCGCCGGGATATGATCACTCTTGTCGGGCTCGGGCCGGCGCCGCCACCCCGCCGCCGAAGAGCTGGCCGGGGAAGGCCTCCGCTTCGAGACCTTCGACGCCCTGTACGAAGCCGGTGAGTCCTTCGCCGAGGTCTATGCCGAGATCGCCCGCCGCGTCCTGGAGGCAGGCCGCGCGGGCGATGTGGTCTACGGTGTGCCGGGCCACCCGCTCGTGGGCGAAGAGGCCGCTCGTCAGATCATCGCCGCGGCCCGCGAAGAGGGCCTGCCCGTCCGCGTGGTCGGCTCCGCCAGCTTCGTCGAGCCCGCGCTGGCCGCCGCCGGGGCTTCGCTGGGCGAGGGGCTCTGCATCGTCGATGCGCTGGCAATGGATCGCCTGCAAATCCGCACCGACCTGGCCACGCTGATCTATCAGGTCTACGACCGCCGGACGGCCTCCGACGTGAAGCTGGCTCTCATGCGCCGCTTCCCCGACGAATGGGAGGTCACCGTGGTCCGCTCCGCCGGCGTGGCGGGGCGGGAGAGCGTCGAGCGGTTGCCCCTGCACCGGCTGGACCGCGTGGACCACGACCACCTCACCAGCGTCTACGTGCCGCCCATGCCCGAAGGGCTCCGCGTCGGCATGGACGACCTGGTGGCCGTCATGGCCCGCCTCCGCGCCGAGGACGGCTGTCCCTGGGACCGCGAGCAGGACCACCTCACGCTGCGCCACTACCTCTTCGAGGAGTGCTGCGAGGCCATCGACGCCATCGACGCCGGCGACATGGACCACCTCTGCGAGGAGCTGGGCGACATCCTGCTCCAGATCGTCTTCCACGCGCAGATCGAGGACGAGGCGGGCGGCTTCACCACCGACGACGTGATCCGGGGCATCGTGGAGAAGCTCATCCGCCGCCATCCCCACGTTTTCGCCGACGCCACCGCCGACGACCCCGACGCCGTCGTCCGCACCTGGGAGCGTATCAAGCAGGATGAGCGAGCCGGCGCCGCGCCCGAGTCCGCGCTGCATGGTGTGCCCGCCGCCCTGCCGGCCCTCATGCGCGCTATGGCCGTGAGCAAGAAGGCCGTCCGCGTGGGCTTCGAGTGGAACTGCCTTGAGGATGTGCTGCAAAAGGTCGAGGAGGAGTTGCGTGAGCTTCGGGCGGCCATCGCCGAGGAGGACGCCGCCCACGTCCGCGACGAGATTGGAGACCTCCTCTTCGCCATCGTGAACGTCGCGCGTTGGCGCAAGGTCGATCCCGAAGAGGCCCTCCGGGCCATGCTCGCGCGCTTCACCGCCCGGTTCGCCTACATCGAGGCCGGGGCCGCCCGGCAGGGCCGCAAACTGGAGACGCTGACGCTGGCCGAGATGGACGCCCTCTGGGACGAGGCCAAGGCCAAGGGGATCGGGGCGTCATAGGAGGACCGTGCGCATGATCCGACGCTTCCTCTGCCTCGCCGCCGGCCTCGCCGCGTTGGGCGCCGGCGCACAGACGGCCCCCGCGCCGCCGTCCGAACCGCTGTCCGGCGTCAGCCTCGGCGCGTGGCGGCCCTGCTTCGTCGGCGTCGATCACGCACTGGTCCGCTGCGCGGGCCCCGTCGCCATGCAGGGGCAGGCGCTCCGCATCGACCTCCGGGCCAAGGGCCTCCGCTTCATGGCCACCCCTCCTGCGCGTCACGGCAAGAAGGAGGTGTTGGGCCTTCGCACCAGCTCCTTCGTGGCCCGCTACCGAATGCAGGGCGCCATCAACGCGGCGCCCTTCGGTCCCGTGGTGGACGACGAGGGCAAGGACCAGGACGTCGTGGGACTGATGGTCTCCAACAGCCGCCTCGTCTCCAAGCCCGAGGCGAGCCCCGCGCTGCTCCTCACCGGACGGAACAAGGCCGTCATCGCCGAGGCGCCGTTCATCCTGCGCGGCATCCGCAATGCCGTGGCGGGCTTCGGCCTGGTGCTGAAGGCCGGCGTGAACGTGGGTGCCGGCGGCGTCCGCCATCCGCGCACCGCGGCGGGCATCAGCCCCGACGGCCGCACCCTCTACCTGCTGGCGCTGGACGGCCGGCAGACAGGCTACAGCCTCGGCGCCACCACGCAAGAGGTGGGCCAGTGGCTGGCCCTGCTCGGCGCCTCCGAGGGGATCAACCTCGACGGCGGAGGCACCACCGCGATGGTGATCCAGGGCGCCGACGGCAAGCCGCACCTGCTCAACCGGCCCATCCATGGCGGCGTCCCCGGGGCCGAGCGCGTCTCGGCAAGCCACCTCGGATTCCGCGCACGGCGTCTGCGGGCAAGCTCACAGCCCTGATCAGGAGGGGAACCATGTCCGTACTACAGGAGCGCCCATATGCCGACTGGATCGAGGCCCTGCGCCTAACCAAAGCCGAACACACCAGCGCCAAGCTGGCCCGCGACGGTTACCACGACGTCGATGATCACGGCTGCATCCCGTGGCCCGAGCCGATCCCGTTCGTGCGCGAGGTGAGCCATCCTGACGGCGGAACCTACGGCTTCGGGGCCTGCGGTCGTAGTTTGGGCGCCTGGCTCGCCGGCCACCCCGTCTACATCCACCCGCTCAGCGCCTTGGCGGGCGCGTGGACCACCCATCCGCCGGGCGTCGGCGGCTGGCGGCCGGAGGACCGCGCCCACCACCTGTCTGAGCGCCAGGCCAAGTACAACATCATCCAGCCCGGCATCGGCGCTATGAACCACAGCGGCCCCGACATGCGCATCGGGCTGGACCTGGGCTGGCCCGGCCTGCTGGCCAAGCTGCGCCGCTACCGCTCCCTCAACGACCCCGCCGACGCCTCGTTCTACGACGGCGAGGAGGCCGTGGTCGAGGGCGCTCTGGCCTGGATCGCCCGCCACGTCACCGAGGCCCGCGCCCTGGCCGCCGCCCATCCGGACCCAGCCGCCGCCGCGAACCTGCGCGAGATCGCCGACATGAACGAGCGGCTCTGCTCCGGCCCGCCGGCCACACTCCGCGAGGCCTGCCAGTTCCTTGCCTGGTTCCAAGCCATCGACCGCATGTGGTTCTGCGGCGGCGCCCTGAGCCAGTTGGACGAGCTGCTCCGACCCTACTACGAAGCCGATCTCGCCGCGGGCCGCACGAGCCCCGAGCACGCAACTTGGTGCTTCGCGGCCCTCTTCTTCAACGACACCCACTACTCTCAGATCGGCGGTCCGCATCCCATCGACGGCCGCGACGTGACCAGCGAGGTCTCCTTCCTGCTCCTCGAGGCCGCCCACCGCCTGCGCATTCCCAGCAACCTCGGCGTGCGGGTGCATCCGGGCCTGGACCCCGCACTCCTGCGCCGGTCCGTGGAGCAGAACTTCGAGGCCGGCACCGGCGCCTGCTACCCCTGCTCCGACGGCCTCGACCCCGGCTACGCCCGCAATGGCGTGCCCATGTCCCTGGCTCGCATGCGCGCCAAGGTCGGCTGCAACTGGACCGCCCTGCCCGGCATCGAGTACTGCCTCCAGGACATCTGCCGCATCTGCCTCGTCTCGCCGCTCCTCCACGCCATGGACGACCTCCGCGACGATGCCGCGCCCGGCATGGAGCGCCTCTGGGCTTCCTACGACGGTCACCTGGCCGCCGCCGTGGAGACCCTCAAGGAAGGGCTCGATTGGCACATGGCGCACCATGCGGCCAACTGCCCGGAACTTGTGCTCAACCTCTTCGCCCACGGCCCCGTGGAGCGTGGCCTCGACATGGCGGGCGGCGGCGTGGACATCTACCGCCTGACCACCGACGGCGTGGGACTCGCCACCGTGGCCGACTCGCTGGCCGCCGTGGAGCGCCGCGTCTTCACCGAGGGGCGCATCGGTTGGCAGGAGCTGCTGCAGGCTCTGGACGCCGACTTCGAGGGCTTCGAGCGAGTTCACTCCCTGTTGCGCGGCGGACCCCGCTACGGCGCCGGCGGAACCCGGGCCGACGAGTGGGCGGCGCGGGTCTCGGCTCTCTTCACCAAGCTGGTCCGCGAGACGCCCACGCCCGGCGGCTACACCGTCCTGCCGGGCCTCTTCTCGCATGGCGTCGTCCGTGAGCTGGGCCGGAACCTGGGCGCCACGCCCAACGGCCGGCGCGCCGGCGGTCCCATCTCGCACAGCGCCGACCCCGATCCCGGGTTCATGGCCGGCGGCGCCGCGCCTACGGCCAAGGCGGCCGCGGTTGCCCTGGTGCAGCCCGGCTGGGGGAACACCACCCCGCTGCAGCTCGACGTTGATCTGGGCACAGCGCGCGCCGCCGGAGGAATCGAGGCTGTGGAGGCGCTCATTCGAGCACACAACCAGATGGGCGGAACGCTCGTCAATCTCAACGTGCTGTCCATGGAGCAACTGCTGGCAGCCCACGCCGACCCGAGCCTCTACCCGGACCTCGTCGTGCGCGTCACCGGCTACAGCGCCTACTTCCGCTCGCTGTCGCCCGAGTACCGGCAGCAGGTGGTGGATCGCATCCTGGCGGAAGCCTAGGCCGGCGCGACCGGAGGAGCGGGCGATGGCGCTATTCAGGCTCAATGCCGACTATGACCTCCAGGGCGACCAGCCGGTTGCCGTGGAGCAGCTCTGCGCCGGCATCGCGGGCGGCAGCCCGCACCAGACCCTTCTCGGCGCCACCGGCACGGGAAAGACGTTCACCATCGCCAATGTCGTCGCCCGGCTGGACAGGCCTGCCCTGGTGATCGCGCACAACAAGACGCTGGCGGCCCAGCTCTGTGCCGAGTTCCGCGACTTCTTCCCGGACAACGCGGTCGAGTACTTCGTCTCGTACTACGACTACTACCAGCCCGAGGCCTACATTCCCCAGACCGACACCTACATCGAGAAGGACTCCCAGATCAATGAGGAGATCGACCGCCTGCGCCACTCCGCCACGCAGGCCGTGCTCGAGCGCCGCGACGTGATCATCGTGGCCTCGGTCTCCTGCATCTACGGCCTGGGTTCGCCCGAGGAGTACCGCAACATCGTCTGCAGCTTCACCCGCGGGGCGCCGTCGGTGCGCGACGAGGCCCTCATGCGCCTCATCGACATGCAGTTCACGCGGAACAACTACGAGCTGCAGCGCGGCACCTTCCGGGTTCGCGGCGATGTGCTGGAGATCCAGCCCATCGACGAGGAGATCATCATCCGCGTCGAGTACTTCGGCGACGAGATCGAGCGCATCACCACCGTGAACCCCGTCACCGGCGAGGTGACGGGCGTCCGCAACGAGGTGACGATCTTCCCCGCCAGCCACTTCGTCACCACCGCGGAGCGGCTCCAGTCGGCCGTGGAGACCATCGAAGAGGAACTGAGGGAGCGAATCGACTACTTCACCGGTCGGGGCAAGCTGCTCGAGGCCCAGCGCATCGAGCAGCGCACCCGCTTCGACCTGGAGATGATGCGCGAGGTCGGCTACTGCTCCGGCATCGAGAACTACTCGCGCCACATGGACGGCCGCGAGCCTGGAACGCCGCCCAGCACGCTGCTCGACTACTTCCCGCCGGACTTCCTCACCTTTGTGGACGAGTCGCACCAGACGGTGCCGCAGCTTCGGGCCATGTACCACGGCGACAAGGTGCGGAAGGACACGCTGATCGAGTACGGCTTCCGTCTTCCCTCGGCCGCCGACAACCGGCCGCTCAAGTTCCACGAGTGGTCTGAGCGCGTCAAGCAGGTGGTCTACGTCTCCGCCACGCCGGGCCCCTATGAGCGGAACTGCAGCACGGCCATCGTCGAGCAGATCATCCGTCCCACCGGCCTGGTCGATCCCGAGGTTCTGGTGCGGCCGACGACGGGTCAGATCGACGACCTCATCGCCGAGATTGGGCGCCGAACCGACCGCGGCGAGCGCACGCTGGTCACCACCCTCACCCGGAAGATGGCCGAGGACCTGACGGTCTACCTGCAGGAGCTGGGCGTCAAGGTCCAGTACCTCCACTTCGGCGTGAAGACCATGGAGCGCGCCGAAATCCTGCGCGACCTCCGCAGCGGGGTCCACGACGTGATCGTGGGCATCAATCTCCTGCGCGAGGGCCTCGACCTGCCCGAGGTGACGCTGGTGGCCATCCTGGACGCCGACAAGGAGGGCTTCCTCCGCTCCGAGACCTCCCTCATCCAGACCATCGGACGCGCGGCCCGAAACGTCAGCGGCCAGGTGATCATGTACGCCGACAGCGTCACCGGCTCCATGGCCCGGGCCATCGACGAAACCAACCGCCGCCGCCTCATCCAGGTTGCGTACAACGAAGAACACGGCATCACGCCGACCTCGATCCGCAAGGCGATCCGCGATCTCATCATGCCGCAGCGCCTCGCCGAGGAGGCCGCGCCCTACGAGACCCAGGTGGATCTCACCGAAGTGGAGCGCATGCCGCTGGATCAGGTGGCCGACCTCATCGATCAACTGGAGAAGCAGATGCGCGAGGCGGCCCGCGCGCTGGAGTTCGAGCGTGCGGCGCAACTGCGCGACGAGATCTCCCAACTCCGCAGGTTCGCGCCGATGCCCTCCATCGGCAAGCGCCCCAAGGCCGCAAAGGCCTCCGGATCGTCGCGCCGCCGGATATAATGGGCCTCGCAACGCGATCGGAGGAGACATGCCGCGCATTCTGGCGTTGGACCCCGGCTCGAAGACCATCGGGACGGCCCTGAGCGACGAGACGTTCACCCTGGCCTCGCCGGGCCGCACCATCTTGCGGCAGCCGGAGGGCTACCGGAAGGACATGGCCGCCGTGCGCGACCTGGCCGAAGCCAACGAGGTCTGCGAGGTGATCGTCGGCCTCCCGCTGATGATGGACGGCTCCCGCGGCGAGCAGGCCCTCCGCGCCGAGGAGTTCGCCGAGCAGTTGCGCCGGTTCGTAACCGTGCCTGTGGTCATGCAGGACGAGCGCCTGACCACCGCCGGCGCCGCCCGCGCGCTGCATGAGGCCGACATGACCCACTCGCGCCGCAAGAAGGTGGTCGACTCTGTGGCCGCCTGCCTGCTCCTGCAGACCTACCTGGAGGTAAGGCGACGCCCCGCCGCCCCGTAGCCCGGCGGAAGAAGCGTGGCCCCCTGGGCGGTTGCTTCTTTGCGCTGCTCCTGCCGGCACTCGCCGCGGCCGCATGGGGGGCGTGGCAACTCACGCCTGCGTCGACCACGCGTCCGCGCCGCCTCGTCACGGTCCGTCAGGGCCGCACGCTCGCATCGGTGGGTCGAAGCCTGGAGGGTCTGGGGCTCAT
The DNA here is from genome assembly GCA_026392115.1 of Armatimonadota bacterium. Taxonomy (GTDB): domain Bacteria; phylum Armatimonadota; class Chthonomonadetes; order Chthonomonadales; family CAJBBX01; genus CAJBBX01. Next base: position 8,344 of record JAPLCQ010000039.1, read on the forward strand.
CCGCAGCGCGCGCGTCTTCGTGCTCTATGCGCGCATTCGGGGCATGGACGCCCGCGTCATCCCCGGTCGCTATCGCATCTCGCCCAGCCTCTCGGCGCCCGAGATCATGCGCAGGCTCAACACGGGTTTCCGCGACGACGAGGGCGTCGTCACGATCTGGGCCGGCTCCACCGTGGCGCAGATCGCCTCGGCCCTCCAGTCGGCGGGCTCCATCCGCGACGCCGACGCCTTCGAGGAGTTGGCCCGCAGGCCCGCGGGTCGCGTCCGGTGCCCCTTCCCGCTGCCGTCCACGGGCTTGGAGGGCTACCTGGCGCCGGACACGTATGACTTCGACCCCGGCTCCCAGCCTGCCGCGGTGACCCAGGCGATGCTGGACACCTTCGTCCGGAGCTTCTATGAGCCCAACCGGGGCGACATTGCCCGATCGGGCCGGAGCATCTACCAGATCGTCACCATGGCCGCCATGGTGGAGCGCGAGGCGGGCATCCAGCAGGACCGCCCGCGCATCGCCGGTGTCATGGTTAACCGGCTGAGGAAGGGGATGCGGCTGCAGATCGACGCCACCGTGCTCTACGCCCTCGGTCGCCACAAGACGCGCGTCATGTACACCGAACTCCGCACGCCGTCTCCGTACAACACCTACCTGCACGCCGGGTTGCCGCCGGGCCCCATCGCCAATCCCAGCCTGGAGTGCCTGGAAGCCTCCCTGCATCCCGAGGAGCACGACTACTTGTACTATGTCCTTGGCCCCACGCCGGGCGCCCACGTCTTCGCCGCCACTCCCGAGCAGCACCAGCGCAACGTCGCCGCCTACCGCGCCCGCCGCCGCGCCCGAGAGGCGGGCCGTCGTGGCGCCTGAGGCCCGGCCCGCCGGTCGGCTGCGCAGGCTCTGTCCCGACCGCTACTGCCCCCTGGGCGTCACGGAGATCGACCCGGGCGGCCTCGTCGGCCTCGGGATCCGCGCGGTACTGCTCGATGTGGACAACACGCTGGTGGGCTGGCAACGCGAGGACGTGCCCGATGGCGTGCTGCAGTGGGTCGCCGCGCTGAAGGCCGCGGGCCTCCGCCTTTACCTCGTCTCCAACACGCGCTTTCCGCGCCGGTTGGGCCGTCTGGCCGCACGGCTCGACGTGCCCTACGTACGCAAGGCGGCCAAGCCCCGGAGCGCCGGCTTCCTTGAGGCCCTGTCCGACCTGCAGGTCAGCCCCTCGGAAGCCGTTATGGTTGGCGACCAGATCCTGACGGATATTCTAGGCGGCAACCGTGTGGGCATGCGCACCATCTTGGTGGCGCCCATGGCGAGGCGCGAGTTCGTGGGAACCAAGCTGACCCGCGTGGCCGAGGCGGCCGTGCTCGTCTGGCTTCGCCGGACCGGCAGGCTCTGATCATGCGACCATTTTGCCGCGTCGGGGAACAGGCCGGGCGCGGCCGTCGTCGAACGTTCAACCCTCGGTGTGCGGGAGTGAGAGCCAGGTGATTCAGCACGTCGTCAGCGGTCGCACGCAGGTGCTGGGTGTTTTCGGCCATCCCGTCGAGCACTCGGTCTCACCATGCATGCACAATGCCGCTGCCGCCGCGCTGGGCCTGGACTGGGTGTATGTTCCGTTCCCTGTCCGGCCGGAGGCGCTGTGCCGGGCCCTCAAGGCCCTGCCTGCGCTGGGAGTACGGGGCGTGAACCTCACCATTCCTCATAAGCTCGCCGCTGTGGATGCCATGGATCGTCTGGCGCCGTCGGCCGCGGCGCTTGGGGCTGTAAACACCGTGCGCGTGATCGACGGCCTGCTGGAGGGTCATAACACCGACCCGGCGGGCTTCATGGCGCCGCTGGAAGCCATCGGCTTCACCGCCGGCGGAGCATCCGCGGTGATCTTGGGAGCCGGTGGGGCGGCGCGATCGGTGGCCTGGGCGCTTGCCTCGGCGGGCGCTTCGGTGATCGTGGCGAACCGAACCATCGATCGGGCGGCATCATTGGCGGCGGACATCAATGCCGCAGTGGCCATGCCCGTGGTAAGCTCCATGGGCGTGTCTGACGAATCGGCGCTGGGCGCCGTCGTTGCCGGGGCATCACTGCTGGTAAACACCACGCCGATGGGTATGCACCCGGACGTTCAGGGCCTTCCGCCGGCGCCGCTTTCGGCGCTGCATGGCGATCTGCTCGTGTACGATCTGGTATACCGGCCTCGCCGGACGCGGTTACTGGCCGCGGCGGAGGCTGCGGGATGTGCTGTGCTTGACGGCTTGCCCATGCTCGCGTATCAGGGCGCCGAGTCGTTTCGCATCTGGACGGACGTGGCGCCGCCGGTTGGCGTCATGCTCTCAGCGGCCGAATCGTTCCTTCAGGCCGCCGGTTAGTCGGTTCCTTGCAGCGCATCCGCTGGTTGCGGGCGCCTACGGGGTATGTTATAATCGACGCGCTCTGGCGGCGACATGCCCGCCATGGTCACTAGACGAGGTGGCGCACGATGGCAACGGCACGTAAGAGCATGGGTGACTATCTGGTCGAGCGTGGTTACATCACCGCCGACCAGTTGACGGAAGCCCTCGACATGCAGCGGCAGTCCAAAGGTGATCTAGCCAAGATTCTGGTCGAGAGCAATATCGCCAGTGAACGCGACGTCACCGAGGCCCGTGCATACGAGTTGGGCGTTCCGTTTGTGGATCTCAACAAGTTCGCGCCCGAGTCCGGGGCCGTGAACGTCGTGCCGGAGCACGTTGCCAAGCGGCATAACGTGGTTCCGATCAAGAAGGACAACGCCACCAACACGCTCATCGTGGCCATGTCCGACATCAATAACCCCTATGCCGCGGACGACCTGCGCATGGTCTCCCGATGCACCGTGCGGGCCGCACTGGCCGCGCCCGGCGCCATCGAGGACGCCTTGGCTCGCGTCTACGGCAACTCGGCTCCCTCCGCCCCCACGACTGCCGTGGCCGTCGCGGCCACGCAGCCCGGCATGAACCCGCTCAAACCCGGCGCGGCTCCCGCCGCCACCGGCATGGGCGACCTCATGGCCGTCATGCGCGAGAACGTGGCCAAGGTGGGTTCCAGCGGCGAGGAGGCCCTTGAGGACGACGCGGAGTCGGCCGCCCTCATGGCCGAAGAGGCGCCGGTCATCCGGGTGGCCAACGCGCTGATCCAGCAGGCGATCAAAGAGGGTTCGTCGGACATCCACATCGAGCCGGACCGCCGCGGCCTTCGCGTGCGGTACCGCGTGGACGGCGTCCTGCACGAGACGATGATGATGCCGAAGTACATCCAGGCGCCACTCCTCTCGCGCTTCAAGATCATGGCCGAGATGAACATCGCCGAGCGGCGCATCCCGCAGGACGGACGTATCCCGATCTCTTACGAGAAGAAGGACTTCGACCTCCGCGTCTCCTGCCTGCCAAGCCTCCACGGCGAGAAGATCGTCTGCCGAATTCTCGACAAGTCCAGCGTGATGATCGGTCTGGCCAAGCTCGGATTCTCCGGCGAGAACCAGTCGCAGCTCGAGGAGCTCATCAGCCAGCCGAACGGCATGGTGCTCTCCACCGGCCCGACCGGATCCGGCAAGACCACGACCCAGTACTCGGTTCTCAACAAGCTGAACTCGATCGAGAAGAACATCCTCACCATCGAGGACCCGGTCGAGTACCAGCTCTCCGGCATCACCCAGGTGCAGGTGAACAAGAAGGCGGGCCTGACGTTCGCATCGGCCCTCCGATCCTTCCTCCGGCAGGACCCCGACATCATCATGGTCGGTGAAATGCGCGACCTGGAAACCGCCGAAATCGCCATTGAATCGGCCCTTACCGGCCACCTCGTGCTCTCCACCCTGCACACCAACGACGCCCCGTCCGCCGTCATCCGAATGGTCGACATGGGCGTGGAGCCGTACCTGATCTCCGCCACCGTCATCGGTGTTATGGCCCAGCGCCTCGGTCGAAAGGTCTGCCAGTCCTGCAAGGAGCCGTACGAGGAAGATGCTCAGCTCCTGCGCCGGTTCGGCTTCAAGCCGGAGAGCGAGGACCAGAAGATCACGCTCTGGCGCGGCAAGGGCTGCGAGGCCTGCCGGCACACGGGGTACAAGGGCCGCCTCGGCATCTACTCGCTCCTGCGGATGAACGACGAGATCGCCGAACTCATTGTCCGCCGGGCCCCGCTGGCCGACGTGCGCGACGCATCCAAGGCGAACGGCATGCTCGAGTTGCGCGAGGACGGTCTGCAGAAGGTGCTCGAGGGCATCACGACGCCGGATGAAGTGATGCGCGTCGTCTTCACGGCGGGCCACTAGTCGCCGCGCCGGCACGGGCGCTGATTATGGGGCGGGGCCGAAAGGCTCCGCCCTGAAGGTCTTAGAAATGCAGTCTGGAGGTAGTCGGTTTGACTGAGCAAACTCAGGTTGTGAACACCCAACCTGCGGCGTTTCCCACGATGCCCACCACGGCGCCCGCCGCCCCCGTGCGCGTTCCCATCGAGGACGCGCATATCGACGACCTGCTGAAGATCGTCGTCGAAAAGGGCGGATCGGACCTGCATCTGGCGGTCGGCATACCTCCCATTCTGCGCGTCGACGGGCAGCTCGTGCCCACCAACTTCACGATCGTCAGTCCGCAGGACTCCCAGCGCCTGATCTACGACATCCTGACAGACGACCAGATCCAGCGCTTCGAGACCTCGCTTGAGCTGGACTTCTCGTACCAGGTGCCCAACATGTCCCGGTTCCGCGTCAACGTCTATCGCGACCGGGGCAACGTGGCCACCGCCTTCCGAGTGATCCCTTCCCGCATCCCCACCATGCAGGACCTCGGCCTGCCGCGCGTGCTGGAGGACCTCACCAAGCTGCCCCGAGGTCTGGTGCTTGTTACGGGCCCCACCGGCTCCGGCAAGTCGACCTCGCTGGCGGCGATGATCAACCGGATCAACAACGAGAGCAGCGTCCACATCCTCACGATCGAGGACCCGATCGAGTACCTGCACACCCACCGCCTCAGCGTGGTGAACCAGCGCGAGGTGGGCGGCGATACCAAGGCGTTCGCCAACGCCCTGCGCGCCGCCTTGCGCGAAGACCCTGATGTCATCCTCGTCGGCGAAATGCGCGACCTCGAGACGATGCAGATGGCGGTCTCCGCGGCTGAGACCGGTCACCTTGTGTTCGCTACGCTCCACACCAACTCCGCGGCAACCTCGGTCGAGCGCATCGTGGACTCATTCCCGCCGGGCCAGCAGGAGCAGGTGAGGCTTCAGCTCTCCAACAACCTGCAGGCCATCGTCTGCCAGCAGTTGCTGCCCCGCGCCAACCAGCCGGGACGCGTCTGCTGCATGGAAATCATGACCGCCAGCCCGGCCATCCGGAACCTGATCCGAGAGAACAAGGCGCACCAGATCACCTCCATGATCCAGACTAGCGCCAACCTCGGCATGCAGACCATGGACCAGGCGCTTCGTGACCTCTACCTTCGCGGCGTCATCACGTTCGAGCTCGCCATGGAGCGCGCTATGAACCCGGTGGAGCTGGAGAAGATGATCCGTACCGCAACCATGCCGATGACCGGCCAGGGCGGGCGCGGCATGTAACCGTCCCGCAAAGGGCGGCACTGAGTATCAGGGGGCACTCCCATGGCAACATTCAGCTATACAGTCCGGGACTCGGCGGGGCAGACGCGCTCCGGCACCACCGAGGCCGAGAACGCCGAAATCCTGCGGCGTCGCTTGCAGGAGCAGGGCTTCACCGTCGCTGATGTGCAGCAGACTGCCGCCGCCAAGAAGAAGCAGGCGGGGCAGGGCTGGGGGCGCGTCAAACTCGCCGACCTCTCCGTCTTCTGCCGCCAGTTCTCGACCATGATCGACGCAGGCGTCTCGTTGGTTCGGGCGCTGGACGTCCTCGGCGAGCAGACGCAGAACCCGAAGCTCCGCCGCATCCTGCTGGATATCCAGCAAGAGGTGGAATCCGGGCAGACGCTCTCCAAGTCCATGGCCAAGTATCCCAAGACGTTCAGCAACCTCTTCCTCGGCCTCGTGAAGGCTGGAGAAGTCGGCGGCGTCCTGGAGGAGTCGCTGCAAAGGCTCTCGGGCTTCCTTGAGTCGGACATGGAGCTGCGCCGCAAGGTGAAGGCGGCCATGACCTACCCGACGCTGGTCGTCGTGGTGGCCGTCGGCATCGTGGTCGGCCTCTGCACCTTCATCGTCCCCAAGTTCATCGAGCTTTTCCGCGACCTGGGCGTGAAGGAACTGCCGCCCATGACGCAGGTCCTCGTGGACTTCAGCGACTTCCTCAAGACGAAGTGGTACATCGGGATCACGATCGTCGTGGTCTCCTGGGTGGCCATCAAGTACTTCGGCACCACGCGCATCGGTCGTCGCGTGATCGACAGGATCAAGCTCAAAGTGCCGGTCTTCGGGCCGCTGCATCACAAGATCGCCCTGGCGCGCTTTGCCCGTACGCTCTCGACCCTGCTGGTTTCCGGCGTGCCGATCCTACAGGCGCTTGAGACCGTGGCCGGAACGGTGGGCAACGGCATCATCGCCGAGGCCATCATGCAGGCCCGAGCCCGCATTCGTGAAGGAGACCGGATCAACGATCCGCTGGAGAAGAGCGGCATGTTCCCGCCCATGGTCGTCCACATGGTCTCCATCGGTGAGGAGTCTGGAGCTCTCGACACGATGTTGTCGAAGATCGCGGAGTTCTACGAGCAGGAGGTCGAGGCTACCCTCCAGAGCCTCACCGCCGCCATTGAACCGATCCTCATCGTGGTGTTGGGCTTCTGTGTCGGCTTCATCGTCATCGCCATGTTCCAGCCGCTCATCGCCGTCATCCAGAACCTGACATCGGGCGGCGGAGACGACAAGAGCTCGAGTGGCGGCGGCGGCAGCGGCGGCGAGTAGCGCGCACCGGCTACCGTCGGGCGTCTGATGTCTGCGTGACTTTCGGTGGGGTGTGCGGTCGGTCTGCTGTGCCGCACACCCCACCCATCACGGTTCCTGGTTGGACCCGGGGAAGGGTGGCGGCGTGCCGGACGTTCCTGGCGAAGTGTGGCGGGTGCTGGCGGGGCTCTTCGGCGCTGTGGTTGGGAGCTTCCTCAACGTCGTCATATGGCGCATGCCGCGAAACGAGTCCATCGCGTTCCCAGGCTCCCATTGCCCGCGGTGCAACCACGAGCTGTCCGCTTGGGAGAACGTGCCGGTCCTGAGCTGGCTGCTCCTTCGCGCGAAGTGCCGGAAGTGCCGCATGCCGATCTCGGTGCGGTACCCGGCCGTGGAGTTGCTGAACGCGATCCTCTGGGTTGCGGTCGTGGCGCACTTTGGTCCGGGGCCTGACGCGGTCGCCTACTGCCTGTTCGGCTCGGCGATGATTGCCGCGTTCGCCATCGACTGGGAGCACTACATCATCCCGGACGAGGTGAACGCCTTCGCGCTGTTCGTGGGCATCGGGCGCGACCTGTACGGCGCGTGGGCGGGTGAGCCGGCGCATGCGCTCTTGATGGGCTGGATGCCCCGGTCCGTGGCCGCGGGCATTCTCTGCGCGTCGGCCTTCGTGGGGATTCAGATACTGGGCAGGGGCCTGTTCCGGCAGGACGCCATGGGTGACGGTGACGTGAAGCTGGCGCGCGCCATCGGGGCGGTGCTGCCGGTTCACCTTGCCGGTGTATCGTTCCTGTTCGCCATCGGGGTGGGCGCGGTGGTCGGTTCGGTGATGCTGGCGGTGGCGTCGTGTTGTGGGAAGAAGCAACCCGTCGGCGAACCGGTTGAGGCGGCTGCGCTTGAGCCAACGCCTTGGCCCGTGTTGTTGCGGTGCGGCCTGCTCTATATGACCTACCTGGACATGGCGCCGCGCCGTGCCCACGCCGTATTGCTCCGCTGGTCGGGCGCCGATACGCTGGTGGACGGCGAAGATGACGATTTCCAGCCGGGTCCGACGCACATACCATTCGGGCCCTACATGGTTCTGGGCGCCGGCCTCGCCGTGGTGTTCGGTCAGGCCGCGGTGGACTGGTACCTGACGACGGTCGGATGGAAGTGAACGGCGCCGCGTCTACGGGGCGCATGTAAGGTATCGGCCGGGGAGGGAACACCGCCCGCCCGTCGGTCGTCAGTTTGTGGGTAACCGACGCGGGAGAAGGCGTTCTCAGACGTCCCGCCGCTTATACGCGCCTCGCATCGCGTAAGGGGCTTGGTGAACCGTCATGCATAGACGACAATCTGTCCGGGCGTTCACGCTCATCGAGTTGCTGACAGTGATCGCGATCATCGCGGTCCTGGCGGCGATTCTCTTCCCCATGGTCGGTTCGCTGCAGGAACAGGCCCGCGCGTCCTCATGCATGTCCCAGTTGCATCAGGTCTACGTGGCCGCCATGGTGTACCGCGAGGACGAGGGCGGCTTCCCGCCGGCCCTCCTCGGCTACGTCGAGGTTCAGGATGCCGGCGCAGGCTGCACGGCCGACCCGACCATGCCCCGCGGCATCCCCTACGGCGGCAGCGGTTCTCCCTCGCCCGTGGGCCGGGTCAGCAACGGCTTCCTCTACCCGGAGCAGGTCAAGGCGGCCTCCACGTTCACGTGTCCCGACATTCCCGTCACGGAGCGCGACAAGATCACGGTCGCCTACTTCCCCAACACGCAGACCGGCGATCCCCTGGCCGCGGGCTACTGGGACCGGAGCTGGATCGGCGACTCGCTGAAGGCCAAGGGATGCCCCTCGGACGCGGCGGGGACGGTCGACTGCTTCTGGGACATCGATCCCAACGATCCGTGTCTGGGTCATCTGCACATGCAGCCGCGGTACTTCTACGTTTCCGACGCGTTCGACGTGAGTCCGCGAGTCGGCTCCGACGGCAAGTCGGTTCGCGACGCCAACGGTCAGATCATCTACGACCGCCACTATAGCCCGGACTGGACCGGCGTGCGCGGGGCCACAGACTGGGTGAACCAGCTGAAGTACTCGGCGCCGCCCACCGCCACGACGCTGCTCACGCTCTGCACCTGGCATACCGCCGGCGCACGGTCGGATAGCGCCACGGCGATCAACCTGGCCGGCACAGCCAAGAAGATATCGATTCGCGATGCCATGTCCAAGGGACCTGCCGTCTTCGTCGGCAGTGACGGCTAGCTGGAGCTCCGAGAGGGCTGTGACATGAAGACGCGACAGCGTGGCGCCTCACTCATAGAAGTGCTGGTCGTGATGGTGCTCCTCACCGTGGGCATCCTCTCGCTGGTGCGCCTGTTCCCGGGCGGCTTCTATGTGAACAAGACCACCGAAGCCGCAACCCTGGCCGCCCGCTTGGCGAAGCAGGAGTTGAACCGGTACGCCACCAGTTCAGCCACGCTGATGGATGGCGTCATCCCGGCCGTCATCGTGCAGGACGCCAACTCGCCCGTGGGCTACTACATCCGGGCGGACCTGGGCGTGACGCCCGACGATCTGAGCGCGGTCCCGCAGGGGACGGTGCCGGGCATCGATTCTTACTATCTATCGGATATCAACAAGTACCGATGGATCAAGGGCGAGACGGTGCGTATCCCGCCGCCGTCTCCGCTGGGTCCGGGCGTCCGCGGCTCAGTCTACATGCTGAGCGCCGGTCCCGCGTTCGACTATCCGGGCATCGACGTATCCGGCGCGGTCGTGGAGAGCATCGCCGTCTACGGTTCGCCGCTGATCCGGCGCATCCAGCAAGTGGAGGACGAATCGACGCCGATCCTGGGCGGCCCGTCACAGTACGCCATTGACTACGACGACGGCGCCATCGCCTTCTATCCGGCGACGTTTCAGCGGACCTTCCAGATCAGCTACTCGTACAATGACAGCGCCGGGCAGTTGCAGAGCGTTTTGTCTCAGCCCATCGTCGTGCCCGCAGCCGGCTATGCCGTCTGGCAGCCCATCTATGTTGCCGGCGGCCGGGACGTCGTGCCAGGCACCGATGTGGTCTCGCGCCGCTTCAGTCGGCTGTCGTTCCCGCCGTCGTTCAGCAACGATCCGTACGAGTACGCAGTCGTCCCGCGCACCAGCAGCATCGCCGACTTTGCGACTATGGGCGTGATGATCTTCAACCCGCTGGGCCGCGATTACGTGGAGACCGGCGCGTACGGCTCCATCCCGTTCTCGGCCAAGATCGACTACAACGTGCTCGACTGGCGCATCATCCGGGATGACCGGCCGATGCCCGCCCTGCCGCCGTACTCGATCCGGCTGAGCTTGAAGAACGTGATGGCCGCCGGGGACATGCAGGACGACAATCGGGTCTACCGCGGCCTCTGGCGGGCCGACAACGCGCCCAGCGCCGATCTGCTGGTCTACAACCTGGCCAACGGCGCTGAAGTGCCCCGAGACCAGTACACCGTGGACTACCACGAGGGCGTGGTCTACTTCACGAACGCCTACGGCGATGCCAACGCCTCGGGCAACTACCGCATCCTCTACAAGGCGCGCGGCGGCTGGGGCGTACAGGTGCAGAAGGCCGCGTCGAGCTATCGTCGCGCCTCCGGCTACGGCGCCAATCTGGGCTACGCCGAGTTCTACCTCGGCGGCGGCTCGGCGGGCGGCGTGGCGACGAAGATGTACTTCCCGCCCATGGACGCCGGGCGCACGATCACGATCCGCGATGTCTGGTACCTCTCCCGCAACACGATCACGGGAACAGAAACGGTCCGGCACGCGACCAATGAAACGTACAAGATCAACTCCTCTGTGACAGCCTTCGAGCCGGTCGGGCCGAGCCGCCTGACGTGGATCGACCTGCGCGACAACCATGACTCGGTCACGGACCGCGCCATGGGCTGGGCGCTCAGCGAGCCCGTCCAGCCGGCGCAAGGCGTCCAGGGGATATCGTTCAAAGCTCGTACCGTCTGGAGCGACGGCGGCCAGGTAACGGCGACGGCAAACGGCAACGTGCCCCGCATCCGCTGGCGCAAGATCGATCTGGACACATTCCTGACCCGTAGCCCCTATTGAGGCGAGATGGCGCAATGAGAACCCGGAATAGCCAGGGGACAAGAAGGCAAGCCTTCACGCTCATCGAGGTCCTGGTAGTGATGGCCATCACGGCCATCCTGCTAGGGCTGATCCTTGGGCCGCTTATGCAGGGCTTCGACCTCACCCAGCGCGCCCAGGTGCAGGTGCAGGCACAGGCCACCGCGCGCTCTGTGATGGAGCATCTCGAGCGCGACCTTGCCAACGCCGTCTATGTCTTCGATAACTCAAATCGCCCGGTGAACCTCTGGGTTCGCGACGGCGCAGGGGCGCCGATGATGAGCCGGTTGGACTACGCGCTCGTCGACTACGTCCCGCCAGCCTATGCCAACGACCAGAACCCCGGCTACACCGGCTCGGTCGATCCCACCACGGGGTTGCCGTCGGACCGGAGCACGCTGGCCCTGCCCGTCGCGCCCGGCCGCATCATCGTTCGTTGCTGGCTGGGCCTGAAGGACAACAGCACCGTCAGCGCGGGGGGCGCCTCGGGCCGGCCCATCAAGCCCTACTTCAACTTCTTCGATGATCCCAAGGGCGCCAGCTTCGAGCAGCACAACCCGGTGATCCTCTACCAGGCCACGGTGTCGCCGTACACGCCGAGCGGTCAGGTGGACACGCGGTTGCTCAACGTCAGCCGGTTCGGCAACCTGTCCGCCGCGCTGGCGGACCCGAACTTCTACTATGATAACGACCAGGCCACCGGAGCGATGCCCGGCTGGAAGGACTGGAACAAAGACGGTCGCGTGAACTACTCGGAGAACTGGCGCGCCGTGGCTCGGGCGCTGGTGCCCACCGACAAGGCGGACATGGTCATCGCCACGCGGGATCGGAACAAGAAGCCCGTCTTCGATACCGACCCTGCGACCGGCGTCGTCACCATGCGCCTCAACACGCTGGCGCGCTTCCAGCCGACCTACGTAGGCAACGATCCGGGCGCGCCCAGCGCCGTGACCGATGCAGCCAACGAGCAGCCCTACGGCCTGGCGCCGAGCACCAGCGTGGAGTCCTATGGCCACTGGGCCTGGCCCTACCGTGTCTATGTCTACCGTAGCGCCCTGAACTCGGCGGTCCTCAGTTACTTCACGTGGTCGGGTTCGGGCAACGTTCGCTACATGCTGTTCGACACGTCGTCCGGGGCCATCACGAACGGCGGCGGCGCGGGTGAGGATACGGGGTTCAACCCGTTGAATCCGACCAACCTGCCCATGAACCCGGTGGCGGGACGCTTCCTGATGGTCTCGGTGGATGATCGGCGGGGTACTGTAGGCTTCGCCTTCCCGCACTGGATCACGCAGGGCGGCAGGCAGGAGCCCACCGTCCTTTCGCCCGGCTCGGTGAATGCGGAGTTCGATTACGCGCGCAGCCAGGCTTCGGGCCAGCTGAGCGCGATCCGGTACGCCAGCCTTCAGGTCGCCTCCGACGAGAACCCGACGGGCGTCACGCCGGCCCTGAACCCGTCAGACGCGAATCCCGTGCTGTCCCGTATCCCCGACGCGCGTATCGTGCCGGGCTCCGAGACGGTGACCGGACCGGACCAGCGCCCGGGGCCCAACTACGGTCGACCCATCGCCTACACGCGAGTGGCGCGCCGGCAGGACCCCAAGTCGCTGGGGCTCAATGAGTACATGATCAACTACGGCGATGTGAGCAACGCCAACCTGGCCATTGCGGACCCGGATGCCCGGATTCAGGCCATGCGCCGTGCTGTGCAGCGTGTAGGCACGATCATCTTCAACAGCCAGGAAGACGCATCAGGTTCCATCAACTCGCTGCCCACGCAGTATGTCGACAGCGCCGGGGCGATCCGCGACGCCGCCGATATCACTGTGACGTTCCAGGTGCAGAACAATCGATCATCGGATGTCGTCAAAGCCGACTACCTGACCCGCCAGTTGATGACCTTCGCACTGGGCGTCAGATTGTATGAGAAGCACTCGGGGCAGCCCCAGCAGGTCTCGCTGACGCAGAAGATTCGCGTCCGCAATCTGCAGCGCTGATGGCTGGGCTGATCACCGCCTTTGCATAATGGGAGCCGGACAGGCATGAAATCCACCTCAGGAGTGCGTATCGCGCAGCGCCGGCGCAGCCGGAGCGGCCAGTCGCTGATCGTGGCCGTGATCGCGCTGTTCGTGCTGCTGTTTCTGGGCGGCGTGTTTGTCGGGATGATCTCCAGCAACCTGCTCAACACGGGTAGGGCGCGGGACACCGTCTCGGCCTACGCGTTGGCCGAGGCCGGCGCCCGCTACGCCTCGGAGTTCCTTGAGAACAGCCCCGAGGGTGCGGACTGGCGCCCGGCGCCCACGCCGCTGCTCGACAGCCGCGATCCCGACCGGCGCTGGCTGGAGACGGGCGAATACACCCGCCTGATGCTGGATAAGGGCCGAGCCCTTATCCGCGTCAGTATGAAGCCCAACCCGGCCGATCCCAACGGCAAGTACATCGACATCGAGTCCGTGGGCCGATCCGGGGTCCTTGATCCCACCGACCCGACGACCTACGTCAGCTCGCCGGCGCCGCGCCTGAACCGCACCATTCGAGCGAAGAAGGCCATCGGCATCACGGACTACCTGCTGTACGTGACGAACCGGGACCGCGAGAGCAAGTTCGAGGCGACCCTGGGCGTTCCACCCATCGGCGTGCCGCTCTGGATGCAGCTTGGCGGCTTGCCGGTGCGCAGCCTGGGTGGAAGCCCGAGCTTCCCGACGCCCGGCGCCCCGATCCGCGTGAACGGCGACTTGCGGCTCCTGCCCAACGTGACGCTGGCGGTGAACCCGGCCAACAACGAATCGATCCTGGTGGCCGGCAAGGTGAAGGTGGCGTCCGAGGTTCCGGGCGACCCGGCGCAGCAGGCTCCGCGGTTCCGAAACCTGGCCGCTGCGGCGGGCGTTGTGGACCCGTCGGGCCTGCCGGCGATCATCCCGAGCGAGAGCAGCCAGTACAGCACCTTCGGTGGCCTCCTTCGCGACGATAACGCGGCTCCCGACAACAGCGATAATTCACGCGGCTATACCCGGAGCATCTCCGCGCTGCCTCCGCCCAGCCTGGAGGCGGTTGACCAGTCCACCGGTGTGAACCGATACCGCCTCTCTACGCGGGATTCGGGCCTCTGGATTCGCCGCAAGCGCGACAACCGGTACGTCAATACTGGTCGCTACGGCCTGGGCGCGGGCCTGTACGTGGACAACACTTCCAGCATCGAGAACCAGACCCAGGCCATCGACGGCGGCCAGTCTCTCCGGTCGCTCTGGCTGAAGCCTGGCAGCAACTACTGGACCGGTCCCTACTATATCCCGCCCGGCGCATACATTGAACTCGGCTACCAGGTCGTGCAGGAGCAGGCCGCAGACGGGACGCCGCTGGCGGGCAAGTACGTCAGCCAGCCCGGTTTCCGCGTCGTGCGTGACGCGGCCGACCGACTGTGGCGCGATCCCAACGGCGTGGTAAGCACTCGCGAGCAGGCGTTCACCTACTTCATCTACAAGCCGGTCGGCCAGAAGCCCGTGGTGAAGCTGGACAACGCATTCTTCCGTGCGTTCCTGCGCACCGACCAGGGAATGACCGACGCCGAGATCGACCGCTTCCTGCCGGCCTTCAACGGCGTGGTGTATGCCGAAGGCAACGTGCGGGTCCGCGGCTTGCTGCCGAACCTGGCCAACCTGCCGGTTCGTGTGCAGAACGGCGATATCGACAACCTGACCGTGGCCGAGATCCGCGCCAGGGTGAACGCCCCGGCGCTGACCATCGTCTCCGGCGCCTGCATCTACATTGAGGGAAGCATCGTGCGCGAGCGTGGCGGGACCGAATCCGGCTCGGCGGGCTCCATGCTGGCGCTGCTCGCGAAGGACTATGTGGTGGTCAACACCACGATGTTCGTAGCCGCGAACAAGGGGACGATGCCCTTCGTCGCCAGCAACGACGACGAGGCGGCTCCGTTCCATACGAACATCACCGTGGAGGAGGCCGGCCAGGCGCCGCCCTTCTCGCTGAGCTTCCAGTTCGGCGACGATCCCACGTCCTACACCTCGGATGGTGGCTACAACGGTCTGCAGTTGCTCACGCGGCATGGCGCGCCGGTCGGCGTCACCTATATGAACCTGCTGATCAATGAGGCGTTCCCGATGCCGGGACAATCGCCCATGTACGAGTTCAATCTGGTGACCAACGCGCCGTATGTCTACCCGATGACGAACGGCAGCCTTCAGGGCGCCGACCTCTTCGAGCAGCGGGCCTTCTCGCTGGCCGGAGGCGGCTCCTACCGGCTGATCACGACGCCGGGCGCCGTGAACACCCTTCGACCCAGCGTCGATTCGAACTACACGGCGGGGCAGGGGACGCAGGACTACCTCTTCAGCCGAATGGCCGTGGCGCCGCTGGACGTTCGGATCGAGGCCGTCCTGTACGCGCAGAACGGGTCCTTCTTCATCATTCCGGGCTATCCGCTGAACACGAACCCGGCGGACACCGCCCTGGCGGCGCGGCGCAACGCCGAGGCAAACGGCGGCGCGGTGGGCTCGATGCTGCGGCCGGCGGGCACGGCGGACGTGTTCCCGTTCTACGCGCAGCCGACGGATGTCCGTATCACCGTGGTGGGCGCCGTATCGGAGAACCGGACGGCATCGGTGGCCGACCAGGCCGCATGGATGCAGCTCTGGGGCTACATCCCGGCGGTCAACGGCTCCACGGATGCGGAGGGGCAGACCGCGGCGACGCCGCCTCGGGAGCACCTGTTCGTCACGGAGACCGGCATGTCGGTCGATTACCGCGCCAACGTCGAACGGAGCGCGAAGATAACGCGCGGGCTCAGGTTCCTGTATGATCCCGCGCTGATGGCCCCCTATGTCGGCTACAGCCCCGGCGGCGGATCATTCAACAGGGCGCCCGGCGGCTGGGTGAACTATACCGGCGGCGCCTTCAGGCAGGATGAGCACGGGCGCACGCTGCCTCCGCTACCCAGATTGCCGGTCTGTCCGGGGTTCGTCTTCTTTGGTGAGGCGTAGGGGCCAAGTGGCATCCATGCAGGCTTTGAACGGTCAGGTGATCCGACCATGAGAATACCAAGATGGCTTCTGGGCGTGGGACTGGCCGCGTCGGCGCTGATGTCGTTTCAGGCGCCGGCCGCGGCGGACGCGGTCACGTATGCCTCCACGCGCCAGATCGTGCGCGCGGGCATCATCGCCTCCAGTGCGCTCAACATCGGATCCACGGGAAGTGAGAACCCGGACCCGCATGTCTTCTACGTGCTCGAGAGCCGCGCCGACCTGAAGCCCAGCGGCCTCGAGTTCGTGAACCCCCTGGCTCCGGCCGCCATCACGGGCGACATCTATGCCCGATGGAAGCGCCGAGATCGGACCGGGAGCGATCCCGCGTTCGTGGCTGGCTCCGCGCTGGCCGACGTTTTCCGCGTGGGCGCGCGGGTCACGAAGGACATGGGCGCCTACTGGGAAGTCAACGTGGATACGGTGGCGTCCCAAGACCTGCAGCAGTTCGATGTGCTCTTCCTCCACTCGCACAAGGCCAACATCGCCTTCCCTGCCGAGATTCGCGAGAAGCTCCGGCGCTACGTCGACAGCGGCGGCACGCTCTGGATCGAGCAGTGCGGGAACATGACCTTTGCCAACGGCTCGCCGTTCATGCTGGACGTGCAGTTCAACGCTGCCGCGTCCGGCGGCGGCCCCGGCACCCCGGGCGGCGTCATCGCGGCGCCCAATCACCCGTTGCTGAACCAGCCCTATGCGCTCTCGGCGAACGAGGTGCAGTCGCTGGGCGACAAGAATATCCGGTTCTGGTACCTCTACTATCCGTTCGACGCGAACCTGAATCCGAGCGCCGCACCGGGCGTCGACGACCTGAACCCGCCGGCGTCGCATACGCTGGTGCCGGTGGTCTGGAACAGCCGCGGCTATGCTCCGATCGACGACGTGCGCCCGAACCCCGGCTGGCGGCCCTACGTGTTGGCGGGTCAGGTCGGCGCGGGCCGCGTCGTCTATACCGCCCAGGACACGGGCTGCGCCATCAACGACTATGTCGGCGGTGTGAACGTGGGCTTCGGCGGCAACAGCGGGGCGATCAGCGGCGGCGCCGTGCTCGGGTCCAAGGCGTCGGACGTGAAGTTCGCGTACAACCTGAGCGTATGGGCGACCTCTCACCGCACGGTCGGTTCCGATGTGCGACGCGTTGGTAGTTCGCCCGCCCGCACGGCCGCCGTACTGGAGGAGAAGTGGACCTCTCCGGCGAGCGGTGCGCTGGACCGTCAGGTGGGCGGCGCCGTCTTCTTCAAGGGCTGCGTCTACGCAGTGGGCGGCGACCTGGTGCTTCGATGCTTTGCAGCCAAGCCCGGGGCGGATATCGACGGAGACGGCAATCCGGATCAGGGCATCCCGGACTTCATCGCCGGCGCCCCGTACGATCTCATCTGGCAGGTCGACCTGAACCGCTACGGTTCGGGCAACGTGAAGGGCGCGTCGGCTCCCACCGTCATCGAGTTCTACGATCCCTCTTTCACCGGCGCCAGCAACGGCTTGGTGAACCAGCAGCTGCGCGAGCTCGTCGTCGTGACGCTTTCGGACGGCGCCGTGGTCGCCTGCCGTGCGTTGCCGCGTGCGGCTGATGCGTCGGGTCGCCTTGTCCTGGCCGGTGTGCAGAACGGCGAGAACGTGGACTGGGTGGTGCCGGCGTCGCAGACCGGCGCGGTGGACTTCGGCGCGCCGACGGTGGACCTTGCCGCCGCCGAGCGGTTCTATTGGCCCATCCCGGCTCCCGCCTGGTCCGAGGGCGCGCTCTTTGTGGCGCTGAACACGAACAAGGGCGGGGTGGTGGCGGCGATTGATCCGCGGCGGGGCTCCAGCCTCTTCCGCGTCCGGAAGCCGGTGGGGGTGGGCGAGGCGATGGTGCCAGACCAGGCGGCCTTCCCGCTGACGTCCATCTGTGGTTCTCCGGCCGTCGGCTACGTGCGCGACAGCGCGACCGGCGCAGTCGACAAGGTGATCTACGTCTCCACATCGCCGGGAGGCGGCCGCGCGGCACAGGTTCTCGGTATCCCGTTCATGACGCGCGGCGAGCCGCTCACCGTCGTCTCCTCGGCGACCAGCGTCTTCAGGTCGCGTGCCCGTGTGCCCTGGTTTGTCCCCAACACCGCCGGCGCGGACGGCGACAACCTGATGCTTCGGCCCCGTGTCTACTGCACCTACCGGGATGCGGCGACCACGGCCTACGGTTCAAAGGAGCTGACCTACACCTCGGCGGCTTCTCCGGGCGCCAACGAGTTCACTGCCAAGTTCGACATGGGCGAGGCCCGCGTCATCATCGGTTCCAGCGTCAGCGTGCCCTTCGAGCGGGCGGACGGCAGCACGGGCTCCGTTGGCGTTTCGCAGCCTTATGACGAGCGGTTCACCTTCTGCGCCGACTATGTCTACAACTGGTCGCCGCTGGTGTCCGACCCGCCGGTGAAGGTCAATGCACGGTCGGCGTTCATCGCGCCGGACCCCACGAGCACCAACTTCACGTTCAGCCAGGGCGTGACGTTGACGCCCGACGACCTCATCCTATTCCAGTCCTATACGCAGGCTGGCATGCCCGGTCGGTCGACGCTGTTCGCCGCCAACGAGCAGGGCTCGGCGCAGTCCAAGCTGAAGTGGACCTACGTGTTGAACCAGCCGTTCCAGATGCGGGTCAACGGTGAGTTGATGACCATCGCGCCCCGGTTCGCCAATCCCTCAGGCCATCCGATGGACAATGCGGTCTTTGTCGGCCAGCCGGCGTACAACGACGATACCGTCTACGCCGTGGCCCGCGTTGGGTCCGGGCAGTTCCGAACATCGGTCCTGTGCGCGTTCAGGGCGAAGCCGGACTTCGTCCTGCATCTGGGCAGGCCCATCGACCAGGGCGTTCGCATCCGCGTTCGGCAACCAAACCCGTACACGACCACGGCCGATCCCGACGCCTTCATCGAGATGGCCTCGACCCAGTACACGGTGGATTACACGGCGCAGACCATCCGCATCTCGGCCATGGCGCCGCCGGGGGCGGTCTCGACGAACTACGTGTCCGCATCCCTGCCGTTTGTCGTGCAGATCGGTACGGCCGCGGAGCAGGTGATCTGGGGTTCCCGCGTGGATGCCGACGGCGCCCGGCGCGGCGGGTCGGACGGAGTCGACAACCTGCTCTGGTACACCTTCCTGCCTGGGATCGCCAGCACGTCGCCGATGGTTCAGGGCGACGTCGTCTGGATCGGTCTGACCGACGGGCGATTGGTGAGCTACGACGCCGACCCGGCCACGACGAACCCGGCCTTCCAGGCCAACGGCGACCGCGTCGACGTCACGCCACGCTGGGTGGTCACCACAGGCGCCGCCGGATTGGCGAACCCGCCCGCCATGGTTGACAACGTTATGGCCGTGGCCACCGCAGGCGGCCTTGTGGCCTATGAAGACAACATCACCGTTGTGGCGGACAGCCAGCGCATCCTCGAGGTGAACGCCGCGGGCGATGCGGTCTGGTCCTGCGACGGCACCCGGGCCTACAGCGTGGCGGGCGGCAGCCTGACGGACTATACCGATCCGCTCAATCCGATCGTCGGATCAGGCGTCCCCGCGGCGCAGATGGTGCCGTTCGCGAAGCCGGCCGTCGTCCGGCGTATGGGTTCGAATGGCTTCCTGGTGGTGGACACCGGCAACAACCGCGTCGTGCATATGGACCGAGGCGGCTCCGTGATCTGGGAAGTCAACCGGCTCTTCGACGACTACCGCGGCCTGCTGCGGCCCGGCGATCCGCTGACGCTGAACCAGCCCACGGACTGCTCGTACTGGACCGAGTTTGAGAGCAACCTGAGGATCTCGGGCGGCGGCTTCTCTTACGCGGGCGCCGGCTACATCACGCACTACCTGATCGCCGACACCGGCAACTTCAGGGTGATCGAGCTGATCGACGTCCACAGGCTGGACGGCACGGTGGTGATGCTCCGCCGGGTGAACTTCGTCAGCAGCACTCTGGCCAGCCAGGGCAAGCGTTACAAGTACCGGTCGGTCCAGCGCGTGGTCCTGCGGAACTCGGACCTGCCGGCGGATCCGCCGAGCTGGCGCCAGAACCCGTACGACCCGAACCTGGCCCCGCTGCCCATGCGCTACCTGACGCTGGCCGCGGTGCAGAACGCGCGGATGGTGGACCCGTCCACTCCGCAGTTCGCCACTCAGGGTCTCGTGGACACGTCGGAGTCCGGCGGCGGCTCGCTGGCCGTGCTGAAGGAGTCCGGCGATCCGCTGGCCGTCATCAGCAACCTGCGCATTCCGAATGGTTCGGGCGGGGTGGTCGTGCAGCCCATCTCGGGTCCGGTGTACATCTCCATGTTCACAGAGGCGGCGGCGGGCGGCATGGCGGTCCGGTTCCTCATCGTGGACGCCAACGGCTGCTACCAGGCCCGACTGAGCTTCGTGCAGCACGCCGGCGCGCCAGCCTACACGGAGCCGGTAATGGACGTGGAGTGGATGCTGACGGCGGACGACTACCACCGGATGACCGGCAAGCAGCTGCAGGCGACCAGTCTGGTGCGCCTGACGGCCTCGGCAAACAACCCGCAGTTCCCGTCCCTCCGGCAGTTCCTTATCTCCAATCGCTTCAGCGGCTCCGACGATCCGAGCGTCTTCAACGGGGGCACGTCGTTCTACAACTCGAACGTGGCGAACCCGGCGGCCGGCAACATCACCGGGCCTTCGGACTTCCACGGCGAGGTATTCGTTGTGAACCCCTCGACGTTCTCCTTCGGGGGAACGCACGGGTACGTCCCGGACTACAGCGTGATTGCCGGGTCCTTCCTGTGGCCGAACGACGGCCAGCCGTACATGGTCCAGGGCTCTGCGGTGAACATGCCGCGCGCCAGCATCGTCCGCCGCATCCCGGTGGAATCGGTGCCTCGGCCGCCGGACAGCGTGATCCGCAATGCGGACGGCAGCGTACTCAACATCGGCTCGGCCGCCGTGGGAACACTCATCCGCAGCGTCGGGTCGAACGATAGGGGATCGAACACGGCGATTCTGGAACAGCCGGGTTTCGCCGACCGACCCAACTAGCCCGGCTCAGTCGGACAATCGGGGCGGGGTAGGGTCCGGAACGCAGTACGTCGCTCCGGGCCTTGCCGCAAGGCGCCCTCCCGGGCCATCAAATGTGTTAGGTGGGGCCACAATGGCCGTACGGATAGGGTGGATCGTTCCATGAAGCACACTCGAATGAGTTCCCTTGCCGGGCTGGCGGCGCTGCTGACGGCGACGGTCGTCGGGCCGGGAGCTTGTCAGACGTTCACGGGCAGCGACTGGCTTCACGGGCGTGGCGGCCCCCAACGGCGCGGCTCCAACTCAGACCCCGGCCTCGACTCCGCGACCAGGCAGCTCGGTCGCGTCTGGGTCTATCCGGCCACGCGCGACCTTCCGGCCGAGATCGTGGTGGACAACACCGCCCTGCCGCCCGACGCCGCCAATGCTACCGGCCAGGCGTTTGAAGTCTCAGGCGCATGGACCTACCCGGTCGTTGCAGATCGAGCCTACGGAGCCTGGCCGCCCAGCGACAAGACGACGAGCAAACTGGGCGACTATGTCTATGCGCCCGCCATCCATAGCGCGGAACTCGGTACGTTGGGCGCCGACATACTTGCAGGCCTGCCCGTCCTGGGCACTGACGCCGCCAGCACCACCGCGTACCGGACGATCCAGAACGCCCTGAAGGCGAGCACCACTTATGCCCGCTGGACCTTCGGGACCGCGTACCCGGCTTCCACCAAGCAGGGCCTGGTGGACGTGGGGAGCCGGGCCCTGCAGCCCAACCAGCGGTACGCGGTCTACATTCGGTTCCCGTCCAGCGGCACCACCATCGGCGCCAACGCCCACCCCAATATCGACCATGCCATGGTGCGGGTCAGTTGGGGATCGGACCCGGACGACCCGATCAAGAGCCGCATCTTCATGGCGGACTTTGGGCAGACCGGCGGAGCTTGGATACGCATCCGCGCCGGGTCGGGCGACGACCGCTACTTCCCGTACGACGGGACGAACCCGATCCGGGTCACGCTCTATGCAGAGACCCCGGATGCGGTCACGGACACGTCGGCGTTCCCATATTCGCCCATCGTCGCGGCCGACGCCGTGCGGCTGGTGCCTGAGGCCCTTCGCGGCGATATCCATGCTCCTGCCGTGAGCGCCGTCTTCCCGGCAGGGGATGCCACGAGCCATACCGCCTACACGCAACTGACCTACTTCGGCCGCGATGAGACCACCGGTCCGGCATACCTCTTCCCGACCACCGCCAAGTACACCAACGCGTCAGGGTTCGGAGCCGTCACCCTGGACCCGTCCGTCGCCTACGACGCGACGACCAATCCGATCATCGCCGATCCCACCTCCAGCATCCGATCGGCGGTGTTCTACTGCATGCAGGATGATGTGGACACGGTCACCCCGGCGAACGGCAAGTACGGCAAGCTCCGTTGGCGGTATGTGGCCAAGACGCTTCAGACCAAGAACTACACTATTGACGATGCGGACGCGGGCTTCACCACGGGCGCGACGCCACTGGACTTCCCGCTCATGAGTCCGGTCCCTGCGGCGACGGATGACTTCTACGGCGTCAACTACCGCGCCGTGGCCGCGCAGGCGAGTTCGGTCGCTCCGCGCACCGCCACATGGTCGGCCAGCCTCCCCGAGGGAACCTATTCGGTCTACGCGTGGATCCCGGGCGCCGCCTCGCTGACACCCACGCAGGTGGCGCGCAAGGCGCACTACGCCATCGCCACGCTGGCGGGGACTGTGGACGTGTGGCTGGACCAGCGCAACACATCGGACACCGCGGCGGTAAAGTACGGCACCTGGCGGCTCCTGACATCCGGCGTCCACTTCATCCCGGCAACGGCAGGCGCCACGGTCGACGCGACCGTCGTGCTTGACAACGTGTCCGCCGAGGATGCGGCATCGGCTCGCGCCGTCGTGGCCGACGCCGTGCAGTTTGTACAGGAGTCGCAGACGTCCAACAGCGTCGTCGCCTCGCCGCTCGTGGCCGACGTGGCGTGGCCGTCCGGCGTTAAGCGCAAGGTGGTCTACTTCGGCACCACCGACGGGCACCTCTGGGCGCTGGACGCCCTGGGCGTCGGCGGGCAGAGCACGCTGACCACACCCTACTGGGTCTACCCTTCAGTGGCCAGCCCAGACCCGACTACGGATCTCAACGGCGACGGCGCGTTCAACTTCCCACAGGACGATCCGAACTTTATCTCGGACCCGATGAGCGGGCGGCCGAATCAGGCCATTGACGGCGATCTCACTTCGTCGCGCCGGGCCGGGATTTCGACGTATTCGACGAAAAACGTGTTGCCAGACCTGGGCGCCTTCACCTCCTCGCCGGTCTATGTGGAGACCGAGAAGGGCCTTGCGCCCAACATCGTCCGAACGCCGCTCATCGTGGTGGGCAACGCGAACGGTCGGCTTTACGCGTTCGATCCGGTCGGTCGAGTCAATGCCGCCAATGAGCCCTATGCGACAACGATCTCCGCGGGCGACGTGCCGGGCGTGCCGGGCACGACCCGCCGGCTGATGACCTGGCCGTCGACGGCGCGGGACAAGTGGATGGACGCGGGCGGCACCGTCAGCCCGAAGCCGTTCAGCGCGTTCAGCGATGATGCCAACGTGGTCTCCATCGGGGCGGCCCCGGCGGCTCCCAAGGTCGATGCGGCCTACCGGACCGACCGCGTGGTGGTCGGAGCCGGCGACGGCCACGTATATGCCGTGGACCTGCAGGGGCTCGACACCAAGAAGCGCATCTCGAACCCGACCAAGGACGGTGCGGCGATCCCACTGACGACAACAGCGGGCGGTTCGTCTTCTCGGCGGGAGGCCGCGTCTACTGCATACAGGCGCCTGATACCGCCACAGGCCAGCCGAAGGACGCCAACGGCTATCTGCGTCCGGACTGGGTCTACCCGTATGCGGCCGCGCCGGGCAATCCGTCCAAGGGCAACGACGTCGATGTGGAGGAGACCGACTTCACGGCTCCGGCCTACAAGGCGACCGTCCATGCGGACCTGAACAGCGGCAACGCCGTCGCCTTCGTGGCGAACAAGGACGGACGCGTCTTCGCTCTGGATGCCACGCCTACCACCAATCCGTCGGTGGGCCCAACGGTCCTCTGGCAAAGCGCCAGCCGGGGCAGCACCCGGGCATCGGCTGTCTATCTCGATTCGCTGCCGCCGCAGATTCGCTACGGGCTGGCCACGGTCCACCGGAACCCCGCCATTGTGCTGCCGCTGGAGACGGGCGGCATCGTTGGCTTCTCGGCCGTTACCATCGGGACGGCCGACGCCGGAACCCCGGTCTGGAGTCTGGGAGACGCGTCGGTGGGCAGCGTGCCGCTGACGGCCCTCGGCGCCAACAACATTCCGTTGACCAACCCGGTTGCCTATCCGACCAGTTCCGCCGGTCGCGGCGCCGACGTCATCACCGGCAACACCTGGGCCTACAGCGGAGACGACGGCAACCCGCAGACCGGCGAGCCGCACGGCCAGATGCGCGCCTACTGGCGGACCGCATGGGCCAACGACATGCTCGGCCTCGACATGCAGACGCCGGACGAGCCCCTGGTTTCGGACGGTGACGGCGAGTCCACGGTCAGCCTGCGCGGCGTCGAGGTCTGGAACGCCGAGAAGGACAAGCCGGTCCTGCCGAACCCGGTCTGGGAGCACTTCGGCGACACCGTTGCCGCTACCGCCAAATCCGGTTTCACCGAATGGGCGGCGGGACACCACAAGGCCGACAGCGTGGGCGACCCGGACAACATGGTCGTCTATGAGTGGGGCGATACGATCTACACCGCGGCGTGGGGCATCATCCGCTCAACGGTGGCCAACCCTCCGCTGCCGACCGTCACATTCCGCCTCTTCGGCTCGGGCCAAAGCCGGCCGTCTCTCACCGTGGGCTCCCAACGCGACGTAACGCTGGACGCATTCGACTATGGCGATGGCTCCAAGGCCTACGCTTGGGTGGCGAAGATCGCCTTCCCGCTGGGGCGCGGCTCGGAGGCCGATGCCCAGACGCCGGGACGCCGCTACACGGTCTACGCCCAGGCCCAGCTGAACAGCAACGGCATCAACATCCCGTCGCTGCAGCTGGCCGCGGGGCAATCGCTGATCAAGAAGTCGGACACCTGGCACCTGGAGCTGAGCGCGACCAACGAGAACAAGCTGGCCATAACCGACAAGAGGACCATGGCCATCGCGCATCCGTTGGCCGTGAGCACTCGCGGCGCGCCGGGCGGAGCAGGGGTCGGTCCGACGGTGCCCAACGTGATGGGCTGGACCGTGGCGCCTTCCGGCGGCGCGGCGATCCAGGAGCTACTTGCCAACGGTAACCACCGCTATAACCCGCCGGTCGGGCAAGGCGCGCAGAAGGACATGGTTGCTCCGCTGGGCCTCGTGGGGCACGGCGGCAGCGCCACGTATGTGGGCGTGGACGGTGCGGGGAACCGCCGCGACTCGTTCCTCGTGGCCGACCGCAGCAACCTCTACAAGCTTGGCCAGGCACTGAACAACATCCGCGTCGAGCGACGCGGCCTCGGCTGGGCGTACAACAAGGAGTTGGGTGGGGTCCGAGCCGCCACCGGCGACGTGATGAACCCGTTGCCCTGGGAATCCTTCCCGACGCGTGTGCCCAACGTCTCCAAGGACTACCCGGATATGGACGCCTCACACGTCACGCTGCGGGTGGGCTCCATCGACATCGGGACCAAGGCCGCCACGCTGCCGACGGCATGGGATAGCGCGACCTCGACCAAGCGGCTGAACTACGTGCCCGTCGACCTGTCCGTGCAGGTGCCCAAGTTCCAGCCTGCGAACGTGTCGGCGGCCAACGCCTACGAGGATATCAACGGCAACGTGCGGGCGCTGTACGGCCCCATGCGGACCGATACCGGGGTCCCGGCCTCCTCGGGCCTCTTCTCGCCGAGCGCGGGCTATGTGGGCCGGATCGTGGTCTTCGTCGACAACAACGGCGACGGCAAGTACCAGGGCGCGGCGATTCAGACCTCGGCGCAGCAGGCGCAGACCCAGGCGCGCGAGGAGGTCTACCGCTCCGTGGGCGTGGGGCTGGCGGTGTCGCCGGACCTGAACATGCGGACCGAGGAGGAGACGATCGACCTGGGGCGGGCGCCGCACGGGGCAGGTCTCACGCCGACGATCCCGTTCCTGCCCTCGGGCATTGGGCCATACGTGAATACGCCGTCGCCGTTCGACTCATCCAACGGCTTCCGGCTCTTCGCGCCGTTCACGGTCCGCAACCAGGGCAATGTTAACCTCACCAACCTGCGCGTGGCGAAGGCCGTCGGCAATGCGGCTACCGCCGCCAACCCGTTGTTGTGGCCGAGGCTCAACAGCGATCAGGTGTCGTCCCTGCAGTCCACCTACCTGAGCTCCGGCGCGCCGATCCTGCTGGGCGGGCTCGACCCGTTGGCCAACTGGCGGCTGAACACGCCGCTGGTGGCGCGCGCCTACCCGTTGCCCATCGGCGCGGCGGGCGGAGCGGCCAACCTGGGCATCGTCTCCTCGCTGGATCATGCGCGCGGAAACGGCCAGTACGATATCGAGATCGACTGGAGCCTGGCGCCGTACAGCGCAGCCGCGCCCTGGCCGTTCAGCCTGGCGGCACTGGGGGTGGTTGGCGGCAATCCCTACATTCCGGCGTCGAACCCGCTGGGTTGGACCGAAGGAGTCAATGCCGTTCCGACGCTCCACAAGGCGCGCCCAGGCGACGGAACGGGCACGACGCTCTCGATCCCCGACGTCTCCTACGGCGATCCTCTGGGCGTCCTGGCGACGTTGCGGGCTTCCGGCCGCGACGTTCGACCGCGCATCGGCATCGCGCCGCCGGTCGGTGCGCCGGTCGGCACCTATACGGGCGTCGTGAACGTGTTCGAGGACGCCCTTCCGGTGCAGTGGCGTGAATGGACTGCCACCTACGCTTCGGTGAACGGCGGCGTCAATCCGTTGGTCACGGCCGCCGACAATGACGGCATCCTGAACCTGAAGATCGACCCATCCACCGGTGCCATGGTCGGATCGGCGGTTGAACCCACCGTGCAGAACCCGTTCCAGCTCCGGCTGATGGTGTCTGAGGCCAGGCTTACCAACGCGCCGCTCTTCCCGACGGTCGGCGGGTCGATCATGCAGACCGACGGCACCTTCCCGCAGATCGACCTGCGGGCGCCCAGCGCCAACAACCGCAACGCCGCGGCCTTCGGCGCGAACGTCTCTCCATCGGTCGTCCGGGATCGCGTCAGCGGCGCCATGGTGCTCGTCTGGTCGAGCAACCGGCCCAACAACGCGGGATCGGCGCCCGAGCGGGCCGATGTGCCGTGGAACCTCTTCACCTCGCAGCTGACGGGCGTGTCGGGCGCGCTGGGCGCCTTCGGCCCGCTGTACGGTTGGCGCTACGAGCAGACCAACGCCCAGCCCACGCGCTGGTGGCAGCCGCTTGCGGCCTCGGCGCAGTTCCCGGGCCTGGCGCTGGCCAGCGCGCTCTTCCCATCGGAGACCGCCGACATCAAGGGCAGCGCGCAGACGCCCGTGGTCGCCGGCGCCATCGTCACCAACCCGGTGGGCGATCCGCTGACGGTCCACGCGGCCCCGGCGCTGATCCAGACCGAGGGTGTACCCAATCCGGCTCAGCCACTCTGGCTCTTCTGGCAGGGCGCTGTGAACAAGACGGCCGGCGCCTCGGTTTCCATGGACAGCCGGACGTTCTATGCGCCTGTTCGCAACCAGGGCGGCGTCCTCTCGCCGGACCTGACGGTCAACAACGGTGTACCCTACTCGTTCCTGAACGATCCGGCGCTGCCCAAGTACTCGCCCAGGCCGCTCATGGCCGGAGGGACCACGTTCCTCTTCTGGCATGGCGGCGCAAGCGGGCGCACGCGCCTCTACTACAACGTGAATACCGCCAACATCAGCACGCCGACGGCATGGTCCGCCGACGCGGCGCTGCCCGTGCCGGGCGGCCTGCAGATGGTGGCGGATCCCGTGCCCATTCCCAGACGGCGGATCGACGGATCGACCATCACCGAGATCGACGTTGTCTTCACAGGCCAGTTCGCTGGCAAGCGGACGCCTGAGCTCTTCCTTACCCGGTACAACGTGGGCGACCTGCTCAACCGGCGTCCGGGGCAGGCGGTGCGGGCGCAAGCCCGGGTCAGCGGCGAGTTGCTCGTGCGGCAAGGGGCGACGCAGACGTGGCAGTCTCGCGATGTGGCCTGGATCTTCCGCGATCCCACTACCGGCGCCTGGGTCGACGGTACGGGCAACAGCCCGCAGGTCGTCGTCTACGTCAACGGGTCTCGCGTCAACATCGGCACGCCCACCTATGACAGCGTGTCGGGCAAGCTCTACTTCAACTCGGCGCTGGGCGGTCGGCTCGTGGTGAACCCGCAGTCCGGCGCAGTAACCTTTACCGACGTTGCGCCAGGCGCCCGGGACGCGGTGACCGCCGACTACACGCCGCGCACGTTGCGGCTCAACGTCACTCGATCCGACAGCGGCGTCGTAACGGCGCCCAGCGGTTGGGCGGGCGATCCCGGGTACGCGGCGCAGCCCCACGTGGTGTCGGCGGGGGCCAACACCGTGCCGGTGGCCTTCATCGACCGCGCCATCAATCCTGTGGCCTCTGCGGATCCATCCGGCGACCTGGTGCGCGGCGGACAGGTCGGGAATGCGCCTGCCACCGTATCCCGCATGTGGGTCATCTACCGCAAGACCGGCGGATCGGAGTCCGGCGGTTCGGGCTCGCTCTATTACAAGACGATGCGCCTGGCCGTTCGACTTCCCAGGCCCATCCTTCGGAGCACGGTCGGCAACTCGCTGAAGGTGGCGAACAACGTCGCGGTGGCGGGCAACCGCGGCCCGGTGGAGATTGACTGGATTCGCGGCCGGCTCTACTTCACGGAGATCGACGAGGGCCAGCGCATCACGGTGACCTTCAACCACAGCGGCGGCTCGCTGACGGCGGACTACACCGTGGGTTGGGTCGATGAACTGAGCGTGGCCAGCACCCCGGCCGATCAGACGGCGGGCGAGGCGTTGCTTCCCACGCAGTCCGTGGTGAACGAGGGGCAGGTGTCGGCGTTCAAGGATCCGTTCCAGGATAAGGTCTGGGTCTTCTGGTCCAGCACCAGGGCGGGCACGACGGACCTCTACTATATGGCCGTGAGCCCGTCGTTCTATCCCCGGTCCGCCTACTGAGATTCGGGGTTCCTAGTGCCGGCGCCGGCGTGGGATTGCTCGCGGCGGCCCGGGCTTCTGTTAGCCGATGAGCGGGTCACGTCGGGGGGCAACCCTCGTCCTTGACTCTTCGGGGAGAAGTTGCTACAATCTAAGGTCTTCGTCGGCTCTCACTGCGCCGACGGGGTCGTTCTCGCTCACATAGAATCGCGGAGGACCGGGCATGGCGAGGTCGGGAGGACCGACGGTAGGGCTGGACATCGGCTCCAAGTACATCAAGGTAGCCGAAGTAGTCCCGAGCCGAAACGGCGTTGCCGTGCGGGCTCTCGGGATGGCTCCCACGCCTCCAGGCGCCCTGGAAGCGGGGGTCATCGTCGATGCGAAGCTACTGGGCGACGCGATCAAGAAGTTGCTCAAGGAGGCCGGGGTGGGCACGCGCAGTTGCGTGAGCTCCGTATCCGGCTCCGGCGCTCTTGTCGTCCGTGTGATCGAAGTACCGAAGATGTCTGACTCTGAGTTGGCGGAGACGATGAAGTGGGAAGTGGAGCGCCACGTACCCTTTGCCGCCAATGAAGTGATCATGGACTTCCAAGCCATACAGCGCACCGACGACGATCCGGACGCCCAGAACATGGAAGTCTTGCTCGCCGTCGCGCAGCAGGATATGGTCGATAAGCACGTCGAGGCGCTGTTCGCGGCTGGCCTCCAGCCTCGGAGTATCGATGTCGAGCCGCTGGCGGCCTCGCGTTGCCTGGTGGAACTCGGCCCCGATCCGTGGGGCAAGAAGACCGTCGTCGTAGTGAACATCGGCGCATCGATCACCGACATCGGCATCTTCAGGGATGGTGTGCTCTCCTTCCCGCGAACCCTGCCGCTGGCGGGGGACGCGATGACGAGTTCCATCATGTCCCAGACGGGGCTTGAAGCCGATGCAGCCGAGGACCTGAAGCTCCAGCACGCCGCTGTCCTGATGGGACGGGCCCCGGCGGCCCCGGCTCCCCAAGCGTCTGTGGCCGGCGCGTCCGACTTCGGCTTCGTGGACTTCTCCTCTGGAGATGACAGCGGGCTTGACCTTGCGGCGCCGACCCTGGGCGAACCCGAGCCGGCCCCTGTTCCGGTGGCAACGCCCATGGGCGACCCGACCACCGTCCAGGTCTTCGGAGCGATTGCGCCCACGCTGGGCGATCTGCTCTCGGAGATACGCCGCTCCATCGAGTACTACCGGGGGCGATCGTCCGACGGTCACATCGATCAGGTGCTCCTCTGCGGAGGAAGCGCCCGCATCAAGGATCTCGACAAGTTCCTCGCCGGCGAGCTGGGCGTACCCACCCAGATTGCCGATGTCTTCAAGTTCGCGCCTGTGTCAGCGAAGAGCGTCACTCCGGACTACCTGGAGACCATCGGCCCGTCGTTCGCCGTAGCCGTGGGCCTTGGCGCTCGAGATATGGTCGCTGCACCTGCCTCAGCCGCACCAAGCGGCCGCGGCAAGCGCAAGAAGTAGGGGAGGGAAGGAGCCGCTCATGGTCCGTATCAACCTCCTGCCGCCGTATATCTACGCAGGCGCCAAACGTCGCAATGTGAGCATCCTCTGGGTGGTCATGGTGCTGGCCGTCGTTGGCGGTTTCATGTTCTGGAAGGTGACGATCGATACGCAGACCGCGAAGATCGTGGCCGACAAGGAAGCGCTCCAGCCGCAGATGGACGCGGCCAAGCGGCTGCAGTCCGAGGCTGATCGCATCCTTGCGGAATCTGCAGAGATCACCAAGAAGCGCGACTTCGTCGCTGATGCCCGCAAGCATCTCGCGACCACGTACCCGCCGCTGATCGACAACGTGCGCAAGTACACGATGAAGAACGTGCTCTACAGCCAGTTGACGCCGGCTGGGCAGACCGTCAGCCTCTCGGGTTACGCGACCAGCTTGGCCCAAGTCGGTCACTACATGATGTGGATGGAGCGGAACCCTGAGATCAACAGCTTCGACATCGGGCTGAGCGGGATTCCGAGTTTCCCCGTAACGCCGGGCCTGAACGGGAACGGCGGCGGAGGCCTTCGACCGCCTGGCGCCGGCGGCTACGACTTCACCGTGACGCTCAATCTTGTCAAGCCCGTGGCAGGCGCCCCGAGCTATGCAGGCGGCGGCGGAGGAGGAGCCCAGCAGGCCGGTGGCGGTATGATGGGCGGAGCCCCGATGGGGATGAGTGGCGCCCCGATGATGGGCGGCGGGGCCATGGGCAGCGGCTTCGGCCCTGGGACCGGTGGCGGGATGATGGGGCCTGGCGGGGCGCCCAGCGTGGGCGGCAAGTCAAGCAAAGAGGACAATTAGTCATATGTCAAAACTAACAGTCCTGCATATCAACATCATCGGCATCGCCATCGCGCTGATCGTCGGCGCGGCGCTCTACTTCACGGTGATCACCAAGGCGACCGACGCTCAAAAGGTGGCCCAGGGCGAGTACGACGCGGTTAAGACCGAGGCGGACAAGTTGCCGACCGCCAAGCGGAACCTTGCCAACGCCACGACCGGTCGCGCAGCAGCCATCGCCCAGTACAGCGCGTTTGAAGGGCAGTACATGCCCGTCATCGGCTACGACAAGGACGTCCTGCGCAACATGATGCGCAATTTCTGGCCCAACGGCGGAAAGTCCTGGCCGGAGCGCTACATCAAGGTGTTTCGGGCGTACATGACTGCCGAGCGCAAGCGCAACGGGATCGTCTGGGAGAACCCGGGCGTGTTGGTGCTCCCGAGCTTCGGCCCCGATCCCAACAGGATCGACGCGGCAGGCGCGGGCGAAGGGCTCGGTCCGGTCCTGCACTATGCCTACCAGATGAACGTCCGTGCGAAGAGCCTACCCGCCCTTGTCCGGCATATCCAGAGTTGGTCTACCGCCAGAGGCTTCGGCGTACCGACGGTTGATGGTCTCCAGATCACGGGCAACTCGCCCAACCTGACGGCCTCGTACAATCTGTCTCTCACCATCATTTTGCGCGACGCCGACACAAAAGCCATGCCACAGCCCAATGGCCGCATGAGCGGTAGCGGCGGCGGCGGCGGCGCAGGCGGTATGGGTGGCGGTGACCGCGGCCGCGGCATGATGGGCGGCATGGGTATGCCCGGTATGGGCGGACCTCCGGGCATGTCTCCCACCGGCATGGGTAGCGGCGGTGCGCCGAGCGGGATGATGTCCGGTGGCGGCGCGCCTCCGGCTCCGATGCAGTCCGGCGGCGGTTTCGCTGCCATGGGCGCGAACTAGCCGTGACCATTGCGGCACGGCAGGTAACCGGCGGGGATCCGCACACGTCGCATAGACGAGGTGATAGAACGTGACCAAGCAGAGGATATGGCTCACCGCTACACTGGCAGCCGTCATCGGCGTCGGATCGCTGGCCCTGGTTGGTTGCGGGGGCGGCGACTCAGGCGAGTCCGCTCCGGCTCCTGACGCATCGGGCGGCGGCAGTCCCTCGGGTGGGATGGCTTCAGGCGGCGGACCTCCCGGCGGCGGCTCGCCGATGATGCCGGGCGGCGGTAGTATGGCGATGATGGGTGGGCCTCCCGGAATGGGCGGCGGCGGCATGATGGGTGGCGGCGCGCAGGCAGCAGCCCCCGTAGCGACTGCGGCGCCTAAGGTGAAGACGCCTCCGCCTGGCAGCCGGGTAGACCCGTTTGCACCGTGGTGGAACTCCACCCCGCCGCCTCCGCCGGCGATCGGCCTCGTGCCGCAGATTCGCCTTGCGGCCTTCGGCACGGCAAAGAGGCCCGTGGAGGAGAAGGTCGTTGTACAGGAAGTGCCGACGCGACGTGTGGCAGGTATCGGCAATGGCCCAGGCGTCTATGCGCTGATCGAAGGACCCGAGGGCCAGAGCGTGGTGCGGCCGGGCGACTCGGTCGGCGAGTACAGGGTTGACTCGATTACCGCGTCGGCAGTGGTGCTGAAGCGCGTCGTCGGCAATGAGACCTACATCCAGACCGTGCCTCTCACCGACGTGGGCGCGCAGGCTGCTGCGGGCTTCATGGGCAGTCCGGGAGCGCCCGGTGGCCCGGCGATGGGGTCCGGCGGAGGTATGCGCGGTCGGCGGCCCGGTGGCATGGGCATGATGGGTATGCCCGGCATGGGCGCCATGGGTGGCAAAGGTGGTGGCGGCGCGTTCGGTGGCGCCGGGATGAACTCGATCGACTGAAATCTGACCGCGGCCGAGGCGGCGCACAGATTAGGGCGCTGCGGGTCGCTGAGACATGTTGCAACGAACCAGGAGGAAGGCTTCGATGGCAAGCGCATTCCGGCGTGCGGTGGGCACGGTTAGTCTTGTAGCACTGGCTGTCGTGCTTGGTACGGTGGCGGCTCCGGTCGTCGCCCAGGACGGTGGCAGCACCGAGGTGAACACGAAGAAGGTCACGCTCAACCTGGAGAACGCCAACATCCAGTACGCGCTGAAGATGCTCTTCCAGATGGTGAACGTGAACTACAACATCGATACGAATGTGCAGGGATCGGTGACCATCTCGCTCAACGAGGTGGGCTTCCGCATCGCCCTTGAGCAGATACTCAAGTCGAGCCAGTCTCAGCTTCCGCTCACCTACCGGGTAGAGGACGGCATCTACCATGTGTCGGTGAAGCAGGAGGTGATTGAAGAACAGCCTACTGATCCGACCACTGAGACCGACACCACGCCGGTGAAGAAGGCGCGCACCCAGAAGATTCAGATCAACTTTGCCGACTCGATGGACATCGCCATGGTCTTCGGCGGTGGCGCCATTCAGTCCAACCAGAGCCGGTCCGGCATGGGTGGCGGCGGCTACGGCGGCGGCATGGGCGGCTTCGGTGGCGGTGGTATGGGTGGCATGGGCGGCGGCGGCTTTGGCGGCGGCGGCTTCGGCGGTCAGGGCGGCGGCGGCTTCGGCGGCGGCGGCTTCGGTGGTCAAGGCGGCGGCGGCTTCGGCGGCAACCGTGGCGGCGGCGGCTTCGGTGGCGGCGGCGGTTTCGGTGGCGGCGGATTTGGCGGCGGCGGCTTCGGCGGCAATCGCGGCTCATTCTAGGCGGTCGGCGAGCGGCAAGTCCGACGCTGGCGTAATGGAACTCCGAGGGAGGACACAGACCATGGGCTTCGGGAGGCGTTCGACCGGCCTTCTATCTCTTAGCTTGGTTGCCGGGCTGGTGCTCAGCGGTCCCATCAGGGCAGCTGTAGCGCAGGAAGCCTCAACGGCTGCCCCGGTGATGGTCAATCGCGTCGATCTGGTCGACGCGGACCTTCAAGCCGCTGTGCGCATGCTGATGGCGCAGACCGGCGTCGAGATTGTGATCGAGTCCAGCGACAAGCCGTATGGCCGCGTCAACCTGACGCTGGAGAAGAAGTCGCTGAGTTCGGTGCTGAACATGATCTGCCTGGCTGCCGGCGCATCGGTGCGGCAGGAGGGCGGGGTCTATGTGATTGGCCCGAAGGGCGCGGCGAAGCCCGAGCCCGAGCCGGCAAAGGTTGTGGACACCGCTCCGGCCCCAGCCTCAGATGCGGCGCCGGCCAAGAAGATGCGCGTCGAGCGCATCCGGTGCCAAAACGCCCGACCATCTGAACTGCTCTCCTTCCTGGGGCGCGACGCCGGCCCGCTGCCGGACATGATGCGCAAGCTCATGTTCGACCAGATGCCGGACCGCAACGCATATTCGAAGGTTGAGCCGGTCAACGTGAACCAGATGTCGCGCAACATCGTTCCGCCGGCCGTGACGACGTCATCGCAGGCTCCCAACACCGGCGCAGAGGCCCAGCAGTTTGGTGGCCGCGGCGGCGGTATGGGCGGCGGCATGATGGGCGGCATGGGCGGCATGCAGGGCGGCATGGGTGGCATGCAGGGCGGCATGGGCGGTATGGGCGGAATGGGCGGCATGCAGGGCGGTCGTGGCGGCGGCATGGGCGGCATGGGCCAGGGCGGTATGGGTCAAGGCGGCCAGGGCCTGCTACCCGAAGGCATCCTTTCGGTTCTCGCCTACGATATCGACAATACGCTCATCGTTCGTTCGCAAGATGAGGACGCCCTTCGCGAGTTGAAGGAGATCATCCGCCTCCTGGATATCGCTCCCCGGCAGCTCATGATCAAGGCGGAGCTCGTTGAGGTTTCGCAGAACGAGCTGCGGCAGTTCGGCATCGACTGGCAGTTGGCTCGCGGCACGCTGTCCGCCGGCGCGACGGGCCTTGCGCCCGCAGCTCCGTCGGCCGTATTCATGAACTACGCCACAGGCAACATCGCAGCGCAGCTACGGTCGTCGCTTTCGACCTCCGGTCGCGGTCGGCAGGTCAGCGCTCCCATGGTCACGACGCTGAACAACCTTCCGGTGAGCGTCTTCATCCAGCAGAGCATTCCGGTCTTCTCCAGCAGCTCGACCAGTGGCAACGGCTTCAGCAACTCGGGTTCCGGCGTTGCAGGAGTGGTTGATGTTTCGTCCGGTATGTTCGTGGTACCGCGCATCAACGGTGACGAGTCGGTGACGCTGACAGTCATGCCCATGGTGCAGACGGTCTCGGGTGTCGTAACCGGCCCGGACGGCACCACGGCTCCGATTGTGCACAGCCAGCAAGTAGGCCCGATCACCCGGCGCGTACGCAACGGTGAGACCATCGTCATTGCAGGTATGGTGACGAAGGCAGACACCACGAGCCGGAAGAGCGTGCCGCTGTTCGGCGACCTTCCGCTGATCGGCAAGCTGTTCCAGGGCCGAGAGGCCACGGTTGCGGACAACGAGTTACTCGTCTTCGTGACGCCGACGATCCTTCGGGACAGCAGCAGCACGGAGCCTGAGGTTACGCTGTCGGGTGGTTCGCCGCGCGTTAGCCCGTAGCCTAGCCGTACCAATCACAACGGAGCGGCGCCGCGATCTCGCGGGCCGCTCCGTTTGTTTATGTATGGGCGGACAGCAATATGGCCAGCGCTTTGCAGGTACTCACATCAGGGGAATCCCACGGACCAGGGCTCACGGCGATCGTTCAGGGCCTTCCGGCCGGGCTGCCGGTCGATCTCGATGCGATTGACGCACAGCTGCGCCGCCGGCAAGGCGGGTATGGGCGGGGCGCCAGGCAGCTCATCGAGACGGACCGCGTGGATATCCTGTCCGGCGTTCGATTTGGCCGAACCTTGGGTTCACCGGTTACGTTGCAGGTGCCGAACAAGGACTTCGCCAACTGGGGCGACCGGATGTCGGTTGGGCCGGTTGGATCGGAGCCGCCTCCGATCGTTGAGGCGCGTCCGGGCCACGCGGACTTCGCCGGGATGCTCAAGTACGGCACAGGTGACTTGCGCGACATTCTAGAGCGGTCCAGCGCTCGAAACACGGTGGCGCTCGTGGCGGCCGGAGCGCTGTGCCGCCAGTACCTCGCTCAACTGGGCGTCACGGTTCTGAGCCACGTGGTAGTGCTCGGCGGCGTTCATGGCCGCGCAGGTGAAGTAGACGACTACGCCGAGCTGGCGCACGCGGCCGAGGCGTCGCCTGTTCGGTGCGCCGATGCCGTGGCAGAGGCTGCGATGCTTGCCGCCATCGATGCTGCCGGGGCCCGGGGAGACACCCTTGGCGGTGTCTTCGAGGTGGTCGCTGTCGGTTGCCCGCCGGGCTTGGGTTCGCACATTCAGTGGGACAGCCGCCTGGACAGCCGGCTGGCTGCAGCCATCATGGGGATCCAGGCCATTAAGGGTGTAGAGATCGGCATGGGCTTCGGCGTTGCCGAAGCGCCGGGCTCCCAAGTTCACGACGAGCTCTTCCACGATGCGGGCTCGGGCTACACGCGTGGCTCGAACCGGGCCGGCGGCCTGGAAGGCGGTATGACTAACGGAGAGCCCGTGGTGGTGCGCGGGGCAATGAAGCCGATCTCAACCATGAAGGCGCCTCTCCGATCGGTCAACATGGCCAGCCTTGAGCCGTCCGTGGCGCACTTCGAGCGCTCGGACGTGTGCGCCGTACCTGCGGCGGGAGTGATCGCGGAGGCCATGGTGTCGATCGTCCTCGCGGAAGCGTGCGTTGCCAAGTTCGCGGGCGACGGCATGCGGGAGTGTCTGCGCAACCATGCGGGGTACCTCGCGGAGATTGCCGAGAGAGGCTACGTACGCTGAACGTTAGGCAACCGAGCTTGGTTCTGGTTGGCTTCATGGGGAGCGGCAAGTCGACGCTGGCACGGAGGCTGGGGCGGAGGCTGGGCCTACCGGCGATCGACCTTGACGCTGAAGTCGAGGCCTGGGCCGCGGCGTCGATTCCGACGCTCTTCAGCGACTTCGGGGAGCCGGTGTTCCGTTCCCTGGAGGCTGCTGTGGTGCAGAGCGTGACGCACGGACCTGCGGCTGTGGTAGCGACGGGCGGGGGCGTTCTAGGCCGGCCCGCGTCGCGGTCGGCGTTGCGGGCCTCAGGGTTTGTGGTCTACCTGTCCGCGCCGATCGATGTTCTGGCGGACCGCGTGGCGGAGGGGAAGGGCCGGCCCATGGTCATCCCCGGAGAGGATCGGTTGGCCAAGATGAGGCAGCTTCTTGCCGAGCGTGACGCGGTCTACCGGGCGGCAGCCGACCTTGAGGTCGACACCTCCGCAGGCACGGTGGCTGGAGCGGCGGCTCTGGTGGCTGAGCGCTACCGGCGCGCATGCGTCGAGTGGGAGCGCGGTCATGGATGACGTTCGCGTGGAGCTGGGTGATCGGTCCTATTCGATCGCGGTAGGTAGCGGCAACCTGGCCACCTCGCTGGATGCGGCCCTCGGCGCGCTCTCGCCCACGTCGGTGCATGTGGTGACCCACCCCATGCTGTGGCGTCGGTACCGCGGCTCGCTGGGGTCGTGCGCGGCCTGCGCCGAGCCGATCCTGATCCCGTCCGGCGAGCGGCACAAGACCCTTCGGACGGTCGCGTCGGTGTTGGGCGCCCTTGCCGAGCGAAAGGCGGACCGCCGGTGCGTCGTTGTGGCGCTGGGTGGCGGCGTGGTCGGCGATATGGCGGGTTTTGCCGCGGCGTGCTACCTGCGGGGAGTTCGGTTCGTGCAAGTACCGACGACGCTGCTCGCGCAGGTTGATGCATCGGTCGGGGGCAAGACCGGCGTCGACCTGCCGCAGGGCAAGAACCTGGTGGGCTCCTTCCATCAGCCATCGGCGGTGGTCATCGATACACAGACGTTGGCGACGCTTCCGACCCGGTGCATGCGATCGGGAATCGCCGAGATTCTGAAGCATGGTATAATCGCCGATGCGGCCTATTTCGAGTTCGTGGCGGCCCGTGGCCGGCGGGCTTGGCGTCCATTGCCGGATTGGCTGGAGCCCACCGTGGCGCAATCGTGCCGCATGAAGGCGCACGTGGTGAGCCAGGATGAGCGTGAGGGCGGATTGCGCGCCGTGCTGAACTTCGGGCATACCGTAGGCCACGCCATCGAGACGTTGACGGGGTATCGTCGGTTGAGTCACGGCGAGGCTGTGGCTGTCGGGATGGTTACGGCGGCCCTGGTTGGCGAAAGTGTCTGCGGCTCCTCGGGTGTGCTGGTGGAGCGCATCATCGCAGGCGTCTCGGCGTATGGGTTGCCCTGGTCGCTGCCCCAGTGCTGCGGCGACGATGAGATTGTGCGCGTAGCCATGCATGACAAGAAGACCTCTGGGGGAGTGTTGCGGATGGCCCTGGCGCCTTGCCTTGGGCGGGCCATCATCGCGCCGGTCGACGCCCCCGTCCTCCTCGATGCGCTGCGCAGACACCGATCGCTCGGCTCTTCGGAGGTTGGGCATGGGTAGCCGCTCGGAACCGGGTGGGGCGATGGGCGAGCCTGACCGACTAGGGGTCGCTCTGGCGGGCGCATGGCTCCTTGTCCCGGCGCTGCAGTACTTTGGAACGCTGCAACGGACCTCGCTGGTGACGACCGGCTCCGCGCCCGTGGCGTCTCTGAGCGGACTGGACCTGACGCCGATCTACGCCCTAGTGCTGGTCGTCACGATCCTGAGGGCCACTCTGACCGCCATGAGGCGGCCCGTCGCCAGGGAGGGCGCCCAATGATCGGTCGTACGGTTGGCGGACGCTACGACATCCTGGAGCGCGCAGGCGAGGGGCCCGTCTACGAGGCTTTCAAGGGGCGCGACCGCACGTTGGACCGGGTGGTTGCGCTTCGGTCGCTGCGGCAGGAGTTGGCAGCCGACGCCGGCGTTACGCAGACCCTCTTGAGATCGGCGGCCGCCGCCCAGTCGCTGGCGCACCCCAACATCGCGCGGGTCCTGGATGTGGTGCAAGGCCCCGGATCGGTGGTGGTGATCGAGGAGCATGTTCGCGGGATCGACCTGAAGGAGCGAATCCGGCGCATCGCCCCGCTTCAGCCCGCACTGGCCACCGATACCGCCCTTGCCGTGGCCGAGGCGTTGCACTGCGCCCACGCCGCGGGCATCGCCCATGGCGACGTGCGGCCGCACCACGTGGTCTTGGGAACCGACGGTGCGTGCAAGATCGTCGGATTCGGCTTTGCCGCCCTGGCGCTGCTGCCGGCCGTGGAGGCGACCGCGCTCGGCGATGACGCCGCCCCGTATCGAGGGCCGGAGTACTGGACGGCAGGCGCGATCACGGCGGCGTCGGACATCTATGCCCTTGGCGTGACGCTCTATGAGATGCTCACCGGCGCGTTGCCTTTCCCCGGCGATTCGCGCGATGCCATCGGCAGGCGGCATCTGGGCGAGATGGCCCCTTCCCCTCGGACCCGGAACGCGGGCGTCCCACGAGCATTGGAAACTGTGGTGGCCCGCGCGATGGCCAAGCGGCCCGAGGAGCGGTACGCCACCATGGCCGAGATGGCCGCGGACCTGAAGCTTATTCGTGACGCGCTGCGCTTCGGCCGCCCGGCTCCGGAGTTGGCTCCGGTGCGCCAGACGCCGCTGACGCCGCCGGCCGCTCCGGTGTCCGCATCGAGGCCCGCCGCGACCCCGGCCAGACGGACGCTGGAGCCGCTCATCGACGTGAAGCCGATCCCGGCGTCCGAGCCTTCGGCGGAGGTATCGCGCATGCGTGTTGTCGTCAATGAGGATGATCGCGTGCCTGCGTTCCTCCGTTACGCCATCGGTTCTGTGGTGGCCATCATCGTCATCGGCCTGGTCCTTGGCGCCGCTCTCTGGCTGACATCGTACAGCAAGCCGCAGGAGAAGCCGTTCCCCGATCTGGTAGGCACCTCCCTTGCCGATGCCCAGAAGATGGCCACCGGTCTGGGCGTGCGCCTGACGACGCGCGAGGAGTACAACGACCGCTACGAACCGGGCGCCATCTACCGGGTCGATTACGAGGGGCGGACCATCAAGGCGGGCCGCACCGTGGCGGTCTGGGTGAGCAAGGGTACGCGGACGGTCTGGGTGCCCGACCTGTCGGGACTGCCGGCCGTGGAGGCCGAGGCCAAGCTGAAGGATGCGGGGCTCCTACTGGGCAAGGTGGACCGACGGGCGTCAAGGCGCGTGACTGCGGGCTCGGTCATCGAGCAGGATCCGGCGAGCGGAAGGCGAGTGGACCGCGACTCGGCTGTGGCAGTCGTCGTGAGCGACGGCTCCGATGACCCCGTCATCGACGGCGGCGCGCCATCCGACACGCCGGTGTCGGACGATCCCGAGACGCGCCGGTACACCATTCGCTTCGAGGTTCCGACCGATGGCGCCGGTTCGCGCCTGGTGCGCGTGGAGTACACCGATCTGAACGGCTCCCACGAGGCGCTGAACGAGACGCACAATGAAGGCGACCGCATCCGTGAGACGGTGGATGTGGCCGGCGAGGAGTTGACCTTGAACATCTACTTCGGCGACGACGCGTCTCCAGCGCACACGCAGACCATTCGCCTGAGGCCGCGGCGATGACGGTCCGGCTGGCGCCATCACTACTGTCGGCGGACTTCGGCGCGCTCAATGAAGGTGCGCGGGCATGCGCCGCGGCCGGCGCCGAGACGCTCCATTTCGACGTGATGGACGGCTCGTTCGTGCCCAATATCACGTTTGGCTGGCATGTGGTTCGCGCCCTGCGGCCGCACTCGCAGGCTGTCTATGATGTGCATCTGATGATCGAACGGCCGGAGCGGTACGTGGCCCAGTTTGTGGAGGCCGGCGCCGACGTCCTGACCCTGCACGTTGAGGCTTGCACCCACCTGCAGCGCGCGCTGGCGGAGATCCGCAGGTGCGGGGCCAAGGCGGGGCTGGCGCTGAACCCGGCCACGCCGGTGGACGTACTCGACTACGTGATGGACGACTTAGACCAGATTCTGGTGATGACCGTGAACCCCGGGTTCGGTGGCCAGTCGTTCATTCCCGCCATGTTCGCCAAGATCGAGGCGGTACGCGCCCGGATCAGTGCGACAGGCCGTAAGATTGCGCTGCAGACGGATGGCGGCATCGGCCCGGCCAATGCGGCCGCCGTGGCGCGCGCCGGATGCGACACGATGGTGGTGGGCGCCGCTGTATTCGGCCACCCGCAGGGGCTTGCGGCGGGCATCCAGGCCATGCGGCAGGCCCTGACAGCGCCGGACGCCGCCACGGCATAGCCGCGGGGGCAAGGAGGGAGCCATGGGCGAAGCGCCCAGCCGATTCGCGCCGTTCGGCATGAGCCGTCGGCAGCGGCGCCTGCGCACCACCGGCGCGGCCTTGCTCCTGCTGGTGGCCGGAATGGCGCTGTTCGGCGCAAGGAGCCCATACTTCAGGTCTGTCGCGTCGCCGCAGGTCACGGCGCTGGCGCGCGAGGCCATCGTGGCCCGACGTTCGGGCGCCGCGGCGTCTCCCCGTGCGGAGGCGGCGCGGCGGGCCGTGCAGAGCAAGCTGATCACCATCTACGGCTACTGGGTGGCATGCTTTCTGCTCACGACCGGCGTTGTGGCCGTCGCCCTGCTGGACGTGCGCGAGATACGCAACGAGTTGCTGCTGGCGCGCAAGGCGATCTGGCAGCGCATCGAAGAGGAGGCTCGCGCCAAGAAAGAGCGCGCGCCCTGATCGCCGATGCCCCGCACATGCGGCCTGCACCACGCCGAACCCGATGGTGGGTTGCGTCGTCGTGCGCGATGGCGAGGTGGTTGGCGAGGGGTTCCACCGGCTGGCCGGTACGCCCCACGCCGAACCGGTGGCGCTTGCCCAGGCTGGCGGAGCGGCCCATGGCGCCACGGTCTACGTCACATTGGAGCCCTGCTCTCACTTCGGCCGCACGCCGCCATGCGCGCCCGCGGTGGCGGCGGCGCGGCCCGCACGCGTGGTGGTGGCCACGCTCGATCCAAACCCCGCGGTCTCCGGTCGCGGCATCGCAATGCTCCGCGACGCCGGTATCGCGGTGGATGTGGGCCTGCTGGGTGAGGCCTCGCGCCGGTTGAACGAGGCCTACTTCCACTTCCGAAGCCGTCATCGTCCGCTGGTAACGCTGAAGTGGGCCGCCACGCTGGACGGGAAGATCGCGACGCGCACCGGCGATTCCCGATGGATCAGCGGCGAGCAGTCGCGGGCGCTGGTGCATCGGTTGCGCGCGAGGAGCGGGGCGGTCATTGTGGGCGTCGGCACGGCGCTGGCCGACGATCCGTTGCTGACAGCCCGGTACCGAGGCGCACCACGGCAGCCGCTGCGAGTGGTCCTGGACAGCGGCCTCAGGTTGCCCGCGACTTCGGCATTGGCGGCATCCGCGGGCCAGGCGCCGCTGCTGGTCTGCTGCGGCCCGATGGCTTCCGATGCGAACGCGCGTCGGCTTGCCGAATGCGGCGTGGAGGTGTTGCGGTTGCCGGCTGCGGCGAGGGGCGGTTTGGACCTGAACGCGCTGATGGCGGCAATGGCGGCGCGGCAGGTCGACAGCCTCCTGGTGGAGGGCGGCGGCGCCACCCACGCGGCCTTCATGGCCGCCGGATTGGCGGATCGGGCGCTGGTCTTTGTGGCGCCCAAGATCGTCGGCGGCGCCGACGCACCCACGGCTTTTGAGGGAACCGGCTGCGCCCTCATGCGCGAGGCCGCAGCCGGTTCGGTGCGTCTGGTGCGCCGTATCGGCGACGACGTGTTGCTTGACGTGGCCTTTACGCCGCGCGAGGCGGAGGCCGCTACTCCACTGTGACGCTCTTGGCGAGGTTGCGCGGCTGGTCGATGTCGCATCCCCGCGCCAGCGCTACGTGGTAGGCAAGCAGTTGCAGCGTGCAGAGCGCGGGGATCGCGGTCAGCGCCGGGTGGGTCTCCGGGATGCGGAGGAGGAAGTCCACCTCGGGCGGCGCCTCGCGTCCGTCGTGGATCAGCGCCACGACGGTGCCCTCCCGGGCCTTCACTTCCCGCAGGTTGCTCAGCATCTTCTCGTGCGTCGCCGATTGCGTGCAGAGCCCCACCACCGCCACTCCGGGCTCCACAAGGGCCAATGGGCCGTGCTTCATCTCGCCCGCGGCGTAGGCCTCGGCGTGGATGTAGGAGATCTCCTTCAGCTTCAGCGCGGCCTCGGTGGCGGCGGCGAAGTCGTAGCCGCGCCCCAGGTAGAAGAAGCAGGAGTGGGCGCCCAGGGCCCGCGCCACGGTGGCGACCTCGCCTGAGCGATCCAGGCATATCGCCAGCGCCTCGGGCAGGGCGGCCAGTGAGCGTGCAAGCGCCATGCGGGCGTCCGCGGCTGCCTCGGCGTTGCGGCCCAGGAAGAGCGCGAGACAGGCCAGTGCGGCCACCTGGGCCAGGTAGGCCTTGGTGGACGCCACACCGATCTCGGGCCCGGCCCGGGTGTAGAGGACGGCGTCGGCCTCGCGGGAGAGGGTGCTGCCCACGGCGTTGACCACGGCCAGC
This sequence comes from Armatimonadota bacterium, assembly GCA_026392115.1. Taxonomy (GTDB): domain Bacteria; phylum Armatimonadota; class Chthonomonadetes; order Chthonomonadales; family CAJBBX01; genus CAJBBX01. The sequence continues at coordinate 52,240 of JAPLCQ010000039.1, forward strand.
GTGAGCGCTCCCCTGCGCTTGGCCTCTCGCAGGGCGGCAAGCGTATCGGCCGTCTCGCCGCTCTGGCTTATGAAGAGGGCCAGGTCGCCGGCGCCGACGATGGGGTCGCTGTAGCGGAACTCGGAGGCGAATGCGGCATCCACCGGTCGGCGCAGCAGCTGCTCCATGAGGCGCTTGGCGACCAGTCCGGCGTGGTAGGCGGTGCCACACCCCACGATGATGACACGCCGCACGTGGCTCCACTGCTCGGGCGTGATGGCCACGTCGGATAGCTCCACGGCGCCGTCGGGCATGAGGCGGCCGCGAAGGGTCTCACGGACGGCGGTGGGCCCCTCGTGGATCTCCTTCAGCATGAAGTGGGCGAAGCCGCCCTTCTCGGCGGCCGAGGCGTCCCAGGTCACCTGCATGGGCTTCCTCTCGACGTCTCGCCCGGCGGCATCGGTGATGCGGACCCGGTTGGAGCCGATCTCCGCCACATCACCGTCCTCCAGCACCAGCACGCTGCGGGTGTAGGGCAGAAGAGCGGGGATGTCCGACGCCAGGAAGTTCTCGCCCTCGCCCAGGCCGATCACGAGCGGCGAGTCCTGCCGGGCCACGACGATAGTGTCGGGCAGGTCGCGGCAGACGACCGCCATGGCGTAGGAGCCGGTCACCTCGGCGGCCGCGCCGCGAACGGCGGCGAGCAGGTCGTCGGCCGTGGGGGAGGCCTTCAGCCGCTCCTCGAGGAGGTGGGCGAGGACCTCGGTATCCGTCTCGGAGGCGAACTCGTGGCCGCGCCGGCGCAAGGCGTGGCGCAGCTCGGCGTAGTTCTCAATGATGCCATTGTGGACCACCGCCAGGCGGCCCAAGCAGTCCTGGTGCGGATGGGCGTTGGCCTCGTTGGGGCGTCCGTGCGTGGCCCATCGCGTATGCGCCACGGCCGCGCCCGACGTGACGGCCGCACCCTCGATCAGGGCGTCCAGGGCGGCTATCTTGCCAGTGGCCTTCAGTACGCGGATGCTGCCTCCAGCCGCGGAGGCCACGCCTGCGGAGTCGTAGCCTCGGTACTCAAGCTGGTGAAGGCTCTGCACGGCCGTTCGCACGGCGTCGCGGCTGCCGATATATCCTGTGATTCCACACACGATGGTTTTCTCCTACTCGACCCGAGGGTCGGCTGTGTCGGTCCAGACGAGGCGGCATCCCCACGCGGCCGCCCCTATGGCCGCCGCATGGAGTTGCTCGCGCTGCTCGGCGTTGAGGCCGTGGGATACCAGGTGAACGGTCTTGCCGGCCATCGCGGGTTTGCCCGCAAAGCACCAGGGGTGGCGGCGGCCCACTTTGCTGCTGTCGGCCACGATGATCCACTCCGGCGCGGGGGCGAGGAGCTGCTTGAGAAAGGCGGCCTCCTCGGCGCGGTGGCAGAAGAGCTGGAGCCCGCCGCCCACGGTGTCCATGGCGACGCCGCTTGCGCCGATGATGGCCGCGGTGGCCTGGAACTCGCTACGCATCTCGTGGGAATGGAAGGCGCAGTCGTCGGCATTGTAGATCTCGCCCAGCACGCCGACGGAGATGCCTGCCGCGGTCATGTCCTCCAGCACGGGGAGGCTGTTGGTGAAGACGATGAGGCCCGCGGGCTCGCCCTCCTCGATGTAGCGGCGGCGAATCTCCCGCGCGGTGTGATAGGCGGTGCTGCCGGCCGTCACGGCCACGGCGGGATCGGACCCGAGCAGCCTGGCGGCGTAGGCGGCGATGGCCTGCTTGGCATCGGCATTGGCGCCCAGGTGCCGGGTGAAGTAGCCCGCCGGGCGCCCCTGGGTGAGGGGTGCCACACGACCGTTTCGGATGGCCACGCCGCTGATGTCGGCCAGCAGGTCCTGTAGGTAGGCCACATCGCGCCGCACGGAGCGCGGGTCGACTTGCAGCGCGTCGGCGCACTCCTCGAGGCTTAACCCGTCGGGTTGGCCCTGCAGCATCTCCAGTAGCCGCATCCGGCGGGCGTCGGTTGAGTCGGGCATTTGCGGCGTGTCTCCCCGGGTGGGCGGCGGCCTGGCTGTCACCTGTAGGTCGGAATGTTGTCAGAAGTATGGCACAAGTGTGTCAGAAACGGCGATCTGGGTGACAGCGTTGACGGGGTTTGCGGTGTTGGCGGGGTTGGGGGAGGGCGCAGAGACGCCTTGCCGCGGCTCTGCGGAGGCGGGTTGTTGGTCGGTGCGGTTAGCCCAGGAAGTAGGGGGCCAGGCGGCGGTGGAGGGCTCGGCGGGCTCGGCTGAGGCGGGACTTCACCGTGCCGGACGGAATCTGGAGCTCTTCGGCGATCTCATCGACGCGCCGGTCTTCCAGGTGGTGGAGGGTGATGACGTCGCGGTAGTCCTCGGGCAGTGCGTTGATTGCGTCGAGCAGTACCTGGACGCGCTCGGAGGTCTGCAGCAGGCGGAGCGGGTCGCCGGAGGTGTCAATGGCGTCGGTTGTTCCGGCGTCGTCGGTTCCGGTGTCGAGCGATACTGGCTGGAGGATCGCGACGCGGCACTTGCGGCGACGCAGGTGGTCCAGGCAGAGGTTCGTAGCGATGCGGCGCAGCCAGGCGATCTGTGCCGCATCGGCGCGCAGGCGGGGCAACGCGTGCCATACCCTCAGGAAGGTCTCCTGCGTCAGATCGGCCGCGTCGCTCTCGCTACGGACGATGCGGTAGGCGAGGGCATAGATTCGGCGGTACTGCGTGTCCACCAGTGACTGAAAGAACGCGATGCGCTCCTCGTCGGTGGGTTCGCTGGCCAACAATCGGCCCGCCCAGCCTCCGATCTGCTGGAAGCCCAACATGCCGGGTACCCTCCTTTGCGGCCCAAGCCAGTCCGGGCTGCCAGTATGTAGGACGCTGGACGGCCCCGTTTGTTACGCCGATCACCGCGAAATCGCAGCGGAAACTACGCGCTGAGCCGAAGCGTACCAAGACATAGCCGGTGAGGCGGCGCCAGACCGGGCGAAAGGTGCAATGCATGCGACGTAACCGCTCCGACTCATCCTACGACCCGTTCAGCGACGATGCCGAGCCGCAGCCCGAGGAGACCCGTGCGCGCTCCGTCGCGGTGATCGATGAGATTCTTCGCGTCACGCCGCGAACCGACCCCCGGTTGGACCACCTCCTCTACCTCCGTCACCAGCTTCTGTCTGATGAGAAGCAGCTTGAGGAGGCCCGCACGGCGCTTGGCGAGTTCGAGGACGCCTACAACAAGCTGACCGCTCCCGCCAACCGGTTGGGCGTGCTCATGGAGTTGCTCGACGAGGGTGAGAGGGCCCTGATCGCGCTGGGCGACCAGGAGTACCTGGTGGCCGTGGACGGGTCGGTGGAGCGTGATCGGCTCGTCACGGGCGCGGCGGTTCTGCTGAACGAGGCATACAACGTGGTGGGCGTGCGGGGGTTCAGCTCCGACGGCGGATACGCGCGCGTCTCCGAGGTGCTGGACGACGGCCGTCTGCGTGTGACCTACGACGGCCAGGGCTCGTCGGGGCATGTGGCCTTCCGGGCGGCGTCGCTGGCGAACGAGACCATCAGGACAGGCGACGAAGTGCGGCTGGAGCCCAACCACAAGGTGGCCGTCGAGCTCGCAAAGCCCGCGGACCACAAGGAGTTCTACCTCGAGGACGTGCCGGAGATTCCCTGGTCGCAGGTGGGCGGCCAGGAGCAGGCCATCGAGGTGATCAAGGATGCCATTGAGCTTCCCATGCTGCACCCGGAGCTCTTCGCGAGGTTCGAGAAGCGGCCGCTGAAGGGCATCCTGCTCTACGGTCCGCCGGGATGCGGCAAGACGCTGATCGGCAAGGCTACGGCTTACAACCTCACGAAGGAGTACGGCAAGCACGCGGGCCGCGACGTGCAGCACTGCTTTATGGTGTTGAGCGGACCGAAGATTCTGAACATGTGGCTGGGCGAGACCGAGCGGATGGTGCGCGAGATTTTCAGCACGGCTCGTCAGAAGGCCAAGGACGGCTACCTGGTCTTCCTATTCATCGACGAGGCGGAGTCGATCCTGCGCACGCGCTCGTCGGGCAAGTGGCTCAACATCTCCAACACCGTCGTGCCGCAGTTCTGCGCGGAGATGGACGGGCTGGTGTCGCTGGACAACGTGGTGGTAATCCTCACGTCGAACCGGCCGGACTACATCGATCCGGCGATCCTGCGGCCCGAGCGCATCGACCGGAAGGTGAAGGTAGCCCGACCCGGCCAGAAGGCGAGCCGCGACATCTTGGGCATCTACCTCCACGCGGGGATCCCCGTAGACCCGGACCTGGTGCGGCAGCACAAGGGCGATGCGGCCGCGGCGCGCGAGGAGTTGCTGGACGAGGCCATAGCCTGCCTGTGGCAGCGGACCGACGAGACCAAGTTCCTGGAGGTCTACCTGCGGAGCGGGTCCGTGGAGGCCCTCCACTGGCACGACCTGGTGAGCGGGGCCCTGCTGAAGTCGGTGATCGAGCGCGCCAAAGACAGCGCCATCAAGCGGAGCATCGCGCTGCGCTCGGATGCCGAGGGCATCACCGCGGACGACCTGCGGTCCGCCATCCGCACGGAGTACAAGGAGAACGAGATCTTCCCGAAGAGCGACACTCTGGAGGATTGGCTGAAGCTGCTGGACCATGAGCCGGAGAACGTGGCCACCGTGAAACCTGTCGGGGCCAGCCGCCGCGAGGCTCCCACGCGCCGGAACATCATCTGAGTGGTCGGCTATCCGCCATGCGCATGATGGGCTTGGAGACCGAGTACGGTATCGCCGTCGAGGGATGCCCGGTGGAGGAACTGCTGGATGCCGGCATGGAGATCGTACGGGCGTATCCGGGGCCACACGTCGCGCTTTGGGACTACGGTCCCGAGAGCCCGCGGAGGGACCTGCGCGGCTTCACGGCGCCCATGCTCGCCCAGGATCCCGAGGACGCCCGGTACGACCGCGCCGATCGCCCCCGCACCCCCGTCGAGGTGGAGCGGAGCGACCGCGTTCTGGCCAACGGGGCGCGGTTCTACAACGACCACGGCCACCCCGAGTACGCCACCCCCGAGTGTCGCACAGTGGACGATCTGGTGGCGCACGACCGGGCAGGGGAGGGCGTGGTTCTGGCGGCCGCCGAGGCGTATGAGTCCGCGACGGGCAAGCACGTGCGCGTCTACCGCAACAACACAGATTTCCACGGAGCCACCTACGGGTGCCACGAGAGCTACCTAACCAGACGGTGCGTTCCCCTGGCGGCGTTGGTGGAGGGTCTGACGCCCTTCCTGGTCACACGGCAGGCCTTTTGCGGTGCGGGCAAGGCGGGGATCGAGGATGGCGGCGCGGCGCGGCCGGGGTTCCAGATGTCGCAGCGGGCCGACTTCGTGGTGGTGCCGTTGAGCGTCGATACGCTCTACAACCGGCCCCTATTCAACACGCGCGACGAGCCCCACGCTCCGGCTGCGGAGTTGGTGCGGCTGCACGTAATCCTGGGCGACGCGAACATGAGCGAGTGGGCCACCGCGATGAAGGCGGGAACCACCTCGCTGGCGCTGGAGCTAGTCGAGCAAGGGTGGCGACCGCCTGTAGCGCCGCCGGACCCGGTGGCAGCTGTGAAGGCCGTGTCGCGCGAGATCGGCCTGGGCCCACTGGGAGCGCTGAGCGCTACGGGGCGGTGGTCTGCCGTTGACGTGCAGCGGAGTTACCTGGACGCGGCGGCCAGGGCCTTCGGCGGCCGCGATGCCGGGACGGATCGGGTTCTGCGTGAGTGGACCGATGTGCTGGACGATCTGCGGGCCGATCCCGAGAGCGCGTTCGACCGCGTCGATTGGGTGGCCAAGCGTTCCCTGTTGCGCCAGTTCGCCGACGAAGAGGGGCTGGATTCCGTCGATCCTGCGATGCAGAGCCTCGATCTGGCGTACCATGACTTGCACCCAGAGCACGGGTTGCAGGTCGGGTTACGGCAGGCCGGGGCCGTTTGCCAGTGGGTCACCGAAGAGGCCGTCACCCAGGCGCTGGCCGCACCGCCGGCCGACACACGGGCGGCGATCCGGGGGCACTTCGTGAGGCGGCACCCGGCCGAGTTGTTGAGCGTCTGCTGGTCGGGGCTGGAGGTGGGCTATCGCGGAGGCCGGGAGCGGATCGACCTCGGGCGGCTGGCCCAGGCCGACCTGACGCGTTGGCGCGAGCGGCTGGCCCGGGCCGTGGACCTGGACGAGACGATGACGATCATGTCACAGCTAGAGGGACGCTGACGGGCGCGACCGCGCTCGACGTGCGTCCTAGCAGGGAGGAAGCCATGCATATCCGGCTCGAAGATCGAACCCCGCGGCCCGCGCCACCCACACCGCAGCGCAAAGAAGAGGGCGAAGGGCCCACGCGGCCCGACGTGAAACGGCCTGACAACAGCGACCTGCTGCGACGGATGCGCCGCGTCGACCCCGACGCCGCACGACGCTACCGGCAGAGGAGCGGCCAGTGAGGGGCGAATCGACAGATCTTCACTCAGCCATCGCCGGGCCCGACCCGGTTCTGGCGTTGCCGGTGCATCCGGGGCTCGGCGCAGGCGCGCCCGAGGCCTCACATGGTCAGGTTGCCCACGGCACCACGGTCATCGCCGTGAAGTGCGTCGACGGCGTCATCAACGTGGGCGACCGCCGCGCCACGGCCAGCTACTCGGTCATGTACGACCAGGCCGAGAAGGTGCTGGCGCTGGATGACTTCACGCTGCTGGCGATCTCGGGGTCGTACGCGCGCTCCATCGAGGTGGTGCGCTACCTGCGCCACGCGTTCCGCTACTTCGAGCGGTCGCAACTCCAGCCCATGAGCCTGGACGGCAAGCTCTCCGAGGTGGCTCGCGCCGTGGCCGCCGGTTTGCCCATGGCCATGCAGGGGCTGGGCGGCTTCATTCCGATCCTGAGCACGTGGGACCCGTCCGCCGGGGAGCCGCGCATCTTCTTCTACGACGCCATGGGCGCCCGGTTCGAGAGCGCGGAATACGGCGCGGCCGGGTCCGGCTCGGTCCAGATCCGCGGCGCGTTCGAGTATGTGGTTCGCACCAAGAGCCCTTTCCGCCAAATGCCCCGTGCCGACGCCCTTCGCGAGGCGCTGCGGCTGCTGGATATCGCCGCCGACCTGGATGCGGCGACGGGCGGCTGGGCCAAGGTGCTGCCGCTGGCGCGTGTGATCACGGCCGAAGGCATTCAGGACGTGGGCGAGGCTGAACTGCGCGCGGCCGTGGCGGGTCTGGCGCAGGGCGAGGCGACCTTCGTCGCCGATAGGGGATAGCGGCGAAATGATGCTCAGTCCTTACGACTTCAACGAGGCCTTCAACCAGCGGCGCGACCACGCCGAGGAGGGCTTGCGTCAGGGGAGCCCCGTGGCGGGCCTCAGCCTCGACCTGGGGGTGCTGCTCATCACGGTGCGCCGCACCCAGCGCAAAGTATACGAAGTCTACGACCGCATGATGCTCTCGGCCGTGGGCAACCAGTCCGACATCGAGGCCGTGCGCATCGGCGCCGTTGACGTGGCGCATCGCGAGGGCTACCAGCGGAGCCCGGACGACGTGACGGCCCAGCGGCTGGTGGGCTTCTCGCTGAGCCCGGTTCTGAAGGAGCTCTTCCGCGACCAGTGGCGGTCGCCAGCCGTGGTTCGCGCGCTCTTTGCCGAGATGGGCAAGCTGCCGGCAGACGACGCCTTCTTCGCGCTGAACTACGACGGTGAGTTCGTCCGCTCCAGCCGGTGCGCCGCGGTCGCAGGCACGCCGCAGGCCGAGGCGCGCATGGTGGAAGAGCTAGCCACCGTAAGCACGGACGCATCGCTGGGCGACGCGGTGCGGGCCGGTCTGCTGGCCTGGGCCGGCGCGTGGCGGGCCGTCACAGCGGACCCCGGCGGCCGCGGCCAGGCGAGCGAGGCGCCGGCCGGTCCGGACGCCGCCCTCGGCACGCTGGCCGAGCAACTGAAAGACGGCCGCGTCGAGGTGGGGCTGTTGGACCGAGCCAGCCGCCGCGAGAGCCGCTTCCGCAGGCTGGGCGAGGATGATCTGGCCGAGGTCGTAGCGCCGCTCCGGAGGGGGAGCGGGGAGTAGCATGGCGCCCATCCCGCTGGCCGGGAGACGGGTCTTCGGCCTGGAGACCGAGTTCGGGTGCCTGGTTCGCGACCCCGCGGCCGGCGACGCCGAGGGCATCGTCCACCTGGTGAAAGACCATGCGTTCCTGAAGCGGCGGCTGGGCCTGCTGGATCTGCACGCCAGGGACATCGCGTTCGAGCCGCCCCGCACAGGCGGCTTCCTGACCAATGGCGGCCGGCTCTACATCGACATGGTGGGGAGCCACGAGGAGTACGCCACGCCGGAGTGCATGGATCTGGAGGACCTGCTGGCCTACGACCGCGCCGGGCGGGCGTTGCTGGTGGACCTGCTGGACGACCTGGGTCTCACCGGCGCGGCCAGTTTCCACTGCAACTCCGTGGACCACTTCGGCGGCCATACCTTCGGGTGCCACGAGAACTACCTCGTACGCATTGAGGAGAGCTCGTTCGTCGAGGCCCTTACGGCCCTGCTGCCCTTCCTCATCACGCGGCAGGTCTATGCGGGCGTCGGGCGGGTGGGCGGCCATCGGCTCACGCGGCCCAGCAGCAAGGACAACGTGCTACAGGTGGGCGAGCATGAGATCGACACCGTCTGGGTGAGCAACTTCTACGGGGTCGAGATCGACCCGACGGTGGATTTCCAGCTCTCGCAGCGGGCCGACCACATTGTGCGGGCCATCTCCTCGCGGGTGCGGTTCAACCGGGCCATCATCAACCCCAAGTGGGACAGCTACTACGACTACGAGGAGACACACCGGCTCCACATCCTCTTCGGCGAGGCCAACATGAGCGAGTATGCGGCCAAGCTCAAGGTGGGGGCCACCGTGCTGGTGCTCGACCTGTTGGAGATGCATGAAGCGCCCGACGACCTGGGCCTGCGCGAGCCGCTCATCGCGCTGCGCCAAATCTCGAGAGATCCGTCGCTCCGCTGGCTCGTGCGCCTGGAGGACGGTCGCATCCTCTCGGCGCTGGATATCCAGAGGAGGTACCTCACGGCCGCCGACCGTCTGTTGGCCGGGCGCGATGCGCAGACCGACTGGGTGTTGCGGGAGTGGCGGCGAACACTGGACGACCTGCAGGTGAACCCGCTCGCCACCGCGGACCGGCTCGACTGGGCGGCCAAGCGGTCGGCCCTGTCGCGCTTCATGGAGGCCGATGGTGGCTCGTGGCAGGACGATGTGATGCAGAGCCTCGATCTGGAGTACCACAACGTCGACCCGCGCGACAGCCTCCACGCCGCGCTGGAGGATGCAGGCGAGATGCCGCGCCTCACGTCGCCCGTGGCCGTGCATCGGGCGCTGACCGGCCCGCCGCAGAACACGCGGGCCATGGGACGATCCATGGTGATCGAGGAGCTGCTGCGGCATCCCGACGCCCTCTACGTCATCGATTGGGACGCGGTGTACGTCGAGGACCAGCCCGCGCTCCCGCTCCGCAACCCCTTCCACACCTACGAGCGCGAGGCTGCGCGCTTCACGCAGCGCCTACGGCGCGGCTGATCCTCGGAAGGTAAGCCCCGAGGCGACGGCGAACCTAACTCCAGTCACTTCTGGAGGTGCAAGCATGTCGCGCAAGTACCGTTTGGGCATCGCGTCGCTGGTCCATGACCACGTCTGGGGCGAGCTGAACCACTGGGCCAAAGAGGCCGACGTCGAGATCGTCGCAGCCGGCGATGTGAATCAGGAGCTTCGGGACCGGGTGAGGGCCGACTACGGCGTTCCCCGGCTCTATGGATCCTGGCAGGCAATGCTGGAGGCCGAGGAACTGGACCTCGTGCAGGCCGCGGCTGAGAACAGCGCCGGGGCGGACATCGTGGAGGCATGCGCGGCACGGGGCATCCACGTCGTCAGCGAGAAGCCCATGGCAGCCACGCTGGCACAGGCGAACCGCATGGTGGCCGCCGCCCGGTCGGCAGGCACGCTGCTGCTGGTCAACTGGCCCACGGCATGGCAACCGGCGATTCAGGAGATGGAGCGGCGCATTCTGGGCGGCGAGATCGGCCGGGTCTTCTACTTCAAGCAGCGGTCGGCGCACAACGGCCCCATGGAGATCGGCTGCAGCCCCTACTTCTGGAAGTGGCTCTACGACGAGCAACTCAACGGCGCAGGCGCCCTGATGGACTACTGCTGCTACTCGGCCGACATGTGCGCCCGGTTCCTCGGCCTGCCCGAAAGCGTCACGGGCTTCCGGGCCACGCTGGTCAAGGACTATGCCATCCCCGACGACAACGCGATCATCGTCATGAAGTATCCCGGCGCGTTCGGCATCGCCGAGGCCTGCTGGACGCAGACGGTGCCCTACGCCACGCCCAATCCCGTGGCCTACGGCACGGGCGGCAGTCTGGCCGTCCATGGCGACGAGGTCGTGATCGAGACGCCGGAAGGGCGTCGCGAGATCGAGCCCGCACCGCCGGTCGCGCCGATGCAGAGCGCGGCGCAGTACCTGCTGCACTGCCTGCGGACCGGCGAGCCGGTCCGGGGCTTCTGCAGCATGGAGGTGAGCCGCGACGCCCAGGAGATCCTGGAGGCGGGCAAGCGGGCGGCCGACACCGGGGTGGCGCAGTCCTTGCCGTTGGCTTCTGCGTAGGGCTGCCTCTA
>JAPLCQ010000114.1 GCA_026392115.1 Armatimonadota bacterium
CGCCGGCGTCAGCGCGGCGGTGGGCCAGTCGATGGAGCACCAGGGCCGCTACTACGCCCGGATACTCGGTCGAGACTGGCCCCCGCCGGGCCGGTAACCTACGGTGCGGGCCGGCGGCCGCGCCGCACGAGCCAGACGACCAGGCCGACCAGGAGAGCCCAGACCGGGCTCCAGATGGCCACCCAGATGACCATCGACCAGATGCTTCGGGCGAAGCCCACAAGGCTTCGTCCGGCATCGGAGGCCACCTGCCGCGAACTCCACGACTCCGCGGGTTCCACGGGACGCCGGCGCGCGGTCTCCCGCAGGGTCACGGTCAGCGTACAGAAGGCGATGCGGTGCGACAGGAAGCGGAGCCTGCCGCTGGTCTGCTCGATCTCCTCCCGCACGCGGGTGAGCTCCCGCTCGATCGCCAGCGTGTCGGCCAGCTTGCCGGTTCGGCCCAGATGGGCCAGCAGCCGCTCCTCGGTGCGCTTGAGGTTGCGGACGCGCGAGTCCGAGTCGACATACTCCTCGGTCACGTCCTGAGCGGAGACATGCTTTTCGATGAGGCGGCCCAGAGCGGTGACTTGCGAGGTGATGCCGTCGAAGCGGGTCGCGGGAACCCGGATGAGCAGCGTGACGGCGACGCCCTGGATCGGGTCGGTGGCCTCGCTGCCGTCGGCCACATAGCCGCCGGCCTGCGTGGCCGACGCGGTAACCTCGGCGGCAGCCTTGCGCACATCGTCGGCCTCGAGGGTGATCGTTCCCTCGCGTCTCAGGTACCGGTCGGATGAGGCCGCCTGAAGCTCGGGCAGCCGCGCCGCGGGGCTTCCGGCGGCGGATTCGCCGGGCGCCGCGGGCGGGCCCCCCATGGCCATCCGCGCCGCGGGCATCTGGGCCGCCTGCTTGGCCGAGTCCGCGCCGGCAACCTCCGACCTCTCCATGTCGGAGCGCCCGCATCCGGCCAGGAACCCCAGGACCGCCAGAACCGTCGCCAGCCTTGCCGCCGTCATCATGGAACACCTCCCCGGCCGGGCCGGCGCGGCGCTAAGCCCGCCGGCCCGGATTGCTGCCGATGCGCGTCCATGGCGTGCGGGGCCACGAACCTACTTGTACGCTGGGATCTCCGTGTGCCCGGACTTGGATGAGCGCTCCGCCGCCTCCAGGATCGCGATGATCCTGCGCGCCTGCTCGGGCTTCACGTCCAGTTCCGCGCCCTGGGTCAGGTGCGCGGCGATGTCGTTGTAGTAGGCCTGCCAGTCGGTCTTCTTGTAGGGGACCTCGATCTTGCCGTTGTAGCCGTCGTGGTCGACGGTGACCGTGAACGGCTCCTTCCAGTCGTCCACGATGGCGCCCTTGGTGCCGAGGATGCGCCAGCGGGGCTTCGGGGCCTTGCTGATGCTGCTGGAGGTGAGTTCCGCCACGCAGCCGTTGGCGAAGCGGATGGTCGCGTGGCAATGGTCCTCGTTGGATGCGTCCATCCAGACGCGCTTCTGGAAGTAGCCGTCCACCGTGGCGATGTCCGACGGGATCATGTTGAGCACCCAGTCGAGGAAATGGGCGCCCCAGTCGTACATGGCGCCGCCGGAGATCTTCTTGTCGGCGCGCCACCAGGTGCCGGGATGGCCCCAGCCGCCGAAGTAGGCCTCCAGGTGGAAGACATCGCCGATGACGCCCTTGTCGATGATCTCCTTGATGGCCAGGAAGTCGCCGTCGTGCCGTCGGTTGTGGAAGACGGAGAGCATCACGTTGTTGCGCTTGGCCGCGTCGATCATGGCGTCGGCCTCGGCCACGGTGATGCACATGGGCTTCTCGACGATGACGGACTTGCCGGCCTCGGCGCAGGCGACGGCGGCATCGGCATGGGTGTTGTGGGGGAGGATCACCACGCAGAGGTCAACCTCGGGATCCTTGAGGAGCTCGCCCATGTCGGTGTAGGTGCGGATGCCGGGGTAGTCCTCGGCGGCGGCCTCCATGCGTTTGGGGTCGATGTCGCACGCGGCAACGGTCTGCATGCCCGCGGCGTTCATCCAGCCGGCGTGCGCCTTGCCCATGTTGAACGCGCCGCCGTATCCGATGACGGCCCCGCGGACGGTCTTGGTCGTTCCTGCCATCGCGTCATGCACCTCTCGTTCTTGGATGATGATTGGCTGCCGAACCACTAAGCGCCGAACAGGTCGCGAACGCGCTTGGCGGCGTCAGACTGCTTGTCGCCCTGCGCCCGCGCGGCATCCACGTCGCGCATGTCGAGCACGAACGACGTCGCGCCCTCCATGTCGAGTCCCTTGAGGTCGAGGACCATGTAGCCCTCCGGGGCCGTATGGCCCTCGTGGACCGTGGCGAATCGGATGCGCTGTCTCGGGAATCTCATGCTGTTCCTCCTGCCCGGGCGCCGGGCTGCGAGCCATGTTACCAGTGTGCAAGCTCCCCGTCAATACGCAAACAGGGCGGCAGCGGGCCGCCGCACGGAACAGCCGACGGGGCGCATGCCCGGCCGGGAATCCCCAAGACACGGTGGACGGAGGAAAATGCAAATGAGACGCATCATGGTGGCGTTCGCCGCTGCCGGCCTCATCGCCGCTTCGATCGGCGTTGCTTCGGCGCAGGGCGGACCGGGTGGCCAGGGCGGTCCCGGCGGACCGGGCGGCCAGGGCGGCCGACGGCAGGGCATGGGCATGATGGGCCAGCGCGGCGGTGGCGGCGGCGGCCTCATGCTCCTGCGCGTGGTCGAGGTCCAGAAGGAACTCGCCATGACCGAGGAGCAGGTCGGCAAGATTCAGACCAAGCAGGACGAGCTCCGGCAGGTCAACCAGGAGATGATGCAGGGCGTCAACTTCCAGGATCTCACCCCGGAAGAGCGCACCGCGATGATGACCAAGATGCAGCAGGCCCAGTCCAAGGCCGTCGCATCGATCCTGGACGCGAAGCAGCTCGTCCGCTTCCAGCAGCTCGAGTACCAGCAGCTGGGCATCAACGCCTTCCAGCGCAAGGAAGTGGCCGACGCGCTGAAGATCACGGACGACCAGAAGACCAAGATCCGCGAGATCACCCGCGCGGCCATGCAGGCCGCCCGCGACAACCAGCCGCAGATCGACTGGCAGAACATGACGCAGGAAGAGCGCCAGGCCGCCATGACGAAGATGCGCGAGCAGCAGACCAAGGCCCAGAAAGAGACCGAGGCCAAGGTGATCGCCATCCTGACGCCGGCCCAGCAGAAGACCTGGACCGACATGAAGGGCCCCGCGTTCAAGTTCCCTGAGAACATGGGCTTCGGCGGCCGCCGCCCCGGTGGCCCGGGCGGCCCCGGCGGACAGGGCGGTCCCGGCGGCCCTGGAGGCCCCGGCAGGCCGTAGCCTGTAGGCGGACCAAGTTGCGGTGAACCTGGGGGCGGCTTCCACTCGGTGGAGGCCGCCCCCTCTGCACGCCGGACGCTAATGAACTGATAACGCGCCGGCAGTATCATAGGGGTACGATGAACTGCCGGTCCGGGGGCTCGACCGGAGGTCCCCGCGCAATCCCGCCTCCTACGCGGCGCGAATGTGGCATAACGATAAGACCTTCGGGGTACCCAACCATGCCAGACGCCATGTGGACCTTTGAACTTCTGGGCGGGCTCAGGCTTGCCAGGGCGGGCCAGGTGATCACCCGGTTCCGCGCCACCAAGAACGGCTCCCTGCTGGCCTTCCTGGCGCTCCGAGGTGGCCATGCCATACTCCGCGACACCCTGGTCGAGATGTTCTGGCCGGAGTCCACGATCGAGGACGGCCGGAACTCGTTCCGCGTTGCGCTCAATTCGCTCCGGCGGCAGCTTGAGCCCGCCGGCGCCATGCCTGGCTCGGTCCTCCGCACGACGCGCACGCATATCAGCCTGAACCCGGAAGCCTACTCCACCGACGTCGCCGAGTTCGAGGCGTTCTCCCGGAAGGCCTCGGCGGAGGGCGCCACGCCCGACGAAGCCCTCGCGGCCCTGCGCGCGGCCGTGGATATCTACCAGGGCGACTTCATGGCGGACTGGCCCGACGAGTGGATCGCCGCCGAGCGGACCCGGTTGTCGGAAATGCACCTTGCGGCGCTGAACCGCCTCGTCCGCGCCTGCGTCGATGCCCGCCAGTATGACCGGGCGCTGGCCTACGCGCGCCGGGCCGTCGGCGCCGACCCGCTCGATGGCGATGGTGCCGGCATCATGATCCAGATCCCGGACGCGCTCTACCGCGCCGTGGTGCCCTTCCAGCTGCCCGCGACCGGCGAGTACGGCACCGG
>JAPLCQ010000112.1 GCA_026392115.1 Armatimonadota bacterium
ACTGGCGGACGCGGTCGCCGCCGTCGGCGCCTGGCTCTGGCGGGGCGGGACGTGGGACAGCTCGGCGCTCCGGAGTGAGCAGGACTGGACCGAGTTAGCCGACCTGCTCGACGACCATGCCCTGCTGCCGTCCCTCCACCTCGCCGCGCCGCACGCCGTGCCCAGTTCGCTACCGCCCTCGATGGGTGGACCGCTGGAGCGGGCCTACCTCGCCGCCCTTGCGCGCAGCCGACGCCTCGTGACCCAGGCCGCGGCCATCGCGGCGGCGGCGGCCAAGGCCGGGATCGACCTGGTGGTGCTGAAGGGCGTCTCGGCCCTGCTGTGGCTGTACGACGACCCGGGCATTCGAGTGGTCAGCGACGTGGACCTGATGATCCGCCCCGAGCGGCTCCGCGACATGCACGCACTCATGCTGGACCTCGGCTACGAGATGAACTCCCACACTTCGCTCGCCGATGCCGAGGTAGGCGCCAACGGCTACGCGGTAAACTTCATCCGCGACGATTGCGCCGATGTGGACCTCCATGTGCAGCTGCCCGGCCAGGCCGGTCGCTGTGCCGCGTCGCGGGCCGTGTGGGAGGCGGCCGCGCCGGCCCTGGGAGGAGGCGCGGGGCAGCGCCTCAACGCCCGCCACTCGCTGCTCACGTCGGCATCGCACTTCGCCATGCACAGCCGTGAGCTTCCACCCGCCAGCCTGAAGGACCTGGTCGATATCGGGATGCTGGTCGCACGCCACGTGCCAGCCGCGGAGATGGCCATCGCGGTGTCCGAGGCCGACGCATGGGGCGTGGCCGACGACCTGCGCCTGGTGGACGAGGCCATGCGGACCGTGTTCGGTCTTCCGGTGCTTCCTGCATCAGCCGCTTCGCCATCCAGGCTGGACCGCGCCTCGTACGTCTTCAGCCGCCGCGACCACACCTCGTCTCCGCTGCAGGCGGAGGCGGTGCCCAATATCTACTGGAAGCGGCTCAGCGGCGTCCGGAAGGTAGGAGGTTTGGGCGCCCGAGTCGAATACCTCTGGCGGATGGCGTTCCCCGCGGCGCCCAACATGCGTCGGCGGTACGGCCGCGCGGCCGGCCAATCTCTGTTGTGGCCCTACGTACACCACTTTGGGCGCATCGTCTTGCGGTTGGCCGCAGGCGTCGCCGCCCGGGCCATCGCGCGGGCGAGGCCGAGGCGCGGCGCGCCGTAATCGGCGGAGGAGGGTTTGTGATGGCACCCTTGCAGACGGCAGCGCTGGCGCTGCTCCTCATGGCGCTTTGCGCGGCGACCTGTGCCGCACCGGGTGATGCCGACCAGAACCCCGGGAGTCCATGGCCCGCAACCGACGCCCTGGGCCGCGACGTGCCCACAGCCGCCGAGAGCCGCGAGGTGCGGCCCGGCAAGTACGTGGGCATCTTCTACTTCCTCTGGCACGACAACGTCGGCGGCAAGAGCCCCCACGAGGACGGTCCCTATGACATCGCGCGCATCCTGGACAAGGAACCCGGCGCGCTGAGCAATCCCAAGTCGCCCTACTGGGGTCCCATCGGAATGTACCACTATTGGGGCAAGCCCATGGCCGGCTACTACCAGAGCGACAACGAATGGGTCCTGCGGCGCCACGCGCACCAGTTGGCAGAGGCGGGCGTTGATACGCTGATCTTCGACACCACCAATGCGGCGACCTACAAACCCGTGTACATGAAGCTCTGCGATGTGTTCATGCAGATTCGGCGCGAAGGCGGCGCGACGCCGAAGATCTGCTTCATGGTGAACACGGAGGCCGGCAAGACGGGTCGCACGATCTACGAGGATTTGTACAAGCCCGGCCTCTACAAGGACCTCTGGTTCCATTGGCGCGGCAAGCCCCTGCTTCTTTGCGACCCAGTCGACGCCGACGCCGATCTGCGTTCGTTCTTCACGCTCCGCAAGGCCCACTGGCCTTTCGAGATGCGCAACACCAAAGAGGCGTGGCACTGGGAGGCGACCTACCCGCAGCCGTACGGCTTCGCGGACGACCCCTCCCAGGCGGAGCAGGTAAACGTCTCCGTGGCCCAGAACCTGCGGGCCTCGGACGGCCAGGTAACCAACATGAGCAACGGCAACGCCCGCGGTCGTAGCTTCCACGACGGGAAGATGGACACGACCCCTGGTTCCGTCAACCTGGGGCTGAACTTCCAGGAGCCCAACATCCGCCGGTGGAAGGGAGCCGCGCCGCTTCCTGCGGCAAGCGCACCCAAGTCGATCCAGATCGGCGCCGGCTTCGAGCAGTGGTCCGGCGTACGACCGATCTATTCCAGCCCGGAGGGAGACACGAGACCGCGCGACCACGCCGGCGCCGGCGGGACGCACTACCGGAACGCGACGGGCCGCAACGACATCATCGAGGCTCGCGTGGCCCGCGACAAGACCAACGTGTACTTCATGGCCCGCACGTCGATGCCGCTGACCCCGCGCACCGATCCCAACTGGATGTGGCTGCTACTCCGCACCGGCGGCTCCGGCCCGACGTGGGAGGGCTATCAGTACATCGTCAACCGCACCATTGACGCTGACGGCGGCGCGTGGCTAGAGCGGAGCAACGGCGGCTGGAACTGGGAGAAGGTGGCCAAGCTGAAGCTCCACGTCGACGGCGACCGCCTGCAGGTCGCCGTCCCGCGCAAGAGCCTGAATCTCCCGGTGGGCGTCACGGCCCTGACGCTCGATTTCAAGTGGATCGACAACGCGCAGAAGCCCGGCGACATCCTGGACACGTACGTCAGTGGGGAGGCCGCGCCGTTGGGCCGCTTCCGCTACCGCTACACCGCCCCGTAGACTGTCGACCGCGCCGGCCACAGAGCCGCATAGGCCCGTCATGTCTCAACTCAACGATGAATGGAATGCGCAATGAGCAAAGGTGTCTTCTACTATACCGATGAGTTCCAGGCCTACGATATGGGTCCCCAGCACCCGCTGAAGCCGGCCCGCTTGCGCCGAACGCATGACCTGCTCGCGGCCTACGGGGCGTTGGCCCATGTGGAGGTCGAGGCGCCCAGGCCGTGCCCCATCGACGACCTGATGCCGACCCATAGCGCGGAGTTCATCGAGACCGTGGACCGCCTCAGCGCGGGCGAGCACGTTCCGTTCCCGTTCCGCTACGGGTTCGGGCAGGGCGACAACCCGGTCTTCCCCGAGATGTACGAGGCCTCACTGCTCTACACCGGCGCATCGCTGCAGGCCGCCGAGGACCTGGTCAGCGGACGGGCTCGGGCGGCCATGAACATCTCGGGCGGGCTGCACCACGCCCACCGCGACCGGGCCGCGGGCTTCTGTGTCTTCAATGACTGCGCCGTGGCGATCCATCGCTTGCTCCGCCGTTTCAGCCGTGTCGCCTACTTCGATATCGACGTGCACCACGGTGACGGCGTGCAGGAAGCGTTCTATGACGACCCGCGCGTGCTTACCATCTCCATCCATGAGACCGGCACGACCCTCTTCCCAGGCACCGGGTTCCCGCGCGAGATCGGCGCCTCAGACGGCATCGGGTACAGCGTCAACCTGCCCATGTACCCCTATACAGGCGACGATATCTGGCTCTCCACGTGGCGGCAGGGCGGATTGCCGATCCTCCAGGCGTTCAACCCGGAGGCGGTGGTGATCGACGTGGGGACCGACCCGCACTACCTGGACCCGCTCGCCCGCATCTGCCTCACCGCGCAGGGCTGGACCGAGGCCGTCCACGATGTCATGGGGCTCGATGTGCCGGTCCTCGCGCTGGGCGGCGGCGGATACAACCCGACGACGGTACCGCGCATGTGGGCGCTGGTCTTCTCGGAGATATTCGGCGTGCCGCTGGCCAACGAGGTGCCAGACAGCTTCACCGACCGCGACCGGATACCGACCCTGCGGGACGACGAGCCCGCGCCCATCGCGCCGCACGCCTTGGAGCAAGCCCGCGCCTACTCCGAACAGACCCTAGCCGACCTGCGGAAGATGGTCTTCGGCTACCACGGGCTGTAGGCGGATAGGTCAGCGAGCCGAGGCGGTCGCCTCCTCGAGGTCGCGCCAGAACCCGGGGTACGTCTTGTTGACGCACTCCGGGTTGGCGATGGCGACGCCGGGGGCGGCAAGGCCCGCCACGGCGAAGCTCATCGCCATGCGATGGTCGTCATAGGTCTGCACCAACGCCGGGCGCAACTCGCGTGCGGGTTGGATCGTGAGGCCGTCCGGCGCCTCCTCCACGACGACCCCAAGCCGGGTGAGTTCGGTGGCGACTGCGGCGACGCGATCAGTCTCCTTTCCGCGGATGTGCGCCACGTTGCGAATGCTCACAGGCCCCGACGCGAAGGGAGCGATGGCAGCCAGCGACATGACGGTGTCCGAAATCCCGTTCATGTCCACCTCCACGCCGGAGAGGCGCTCGGGTCCCCGTACCTGCACACCCTCGGGCAGCCACTCCACAGTGCAACCCATCTGCTCCAGCACGTCGGCGAAGGCCACGTCGCCCTGCAGCGAGTCGCGGCCTAGCCCCACAATGAGCGCCCTGCCGCAGGTCACCGCCGCGGCCGCCATGAAGTAGGTGGCGCCCGATGCGTCCGGCTCGACCAGCCACTCACGCCAGCGGTAGCCCGACGTGCCTGAGACGGCATAGCCGCCGGACCCGCCGTGCTCGACTGAGCCGCCCCACCGCCGCATCATCTCCAGGGTCATGGCCACGTAGGGCTCCGAGACCAGTGGGCCCTCGACACGAACGCAGAGCCCCTCAGGACAGCAGGGACCGATCAGAAGCAACGCTGAGACGAACTGGCTGCTGCTTCCGGCACGAATGCTGACCTCGCCGCCTCGCACGCCGGACGAGCGCACAAGGGCCGGTAGCGCATCCCTGCCCTGCTCGGGCTGCACTTCGGCTCCCAAGGAGCGCAGCGCCTCGAAGAGGTCGCCCATGGGTCGCTCCCGCATACGGGGCACACCGTCCAGCCGCACTTCGCCGGTGGCGAGCGCGGCGGCGGCGGCGAGGAACCGGGCAGCCGTACCGGCGTTTCCCACGAACAGGTCGGCCGACGTCGCTGGAACGACGCCGCCGCGCCCCCGCACGGCGATCTGTGCGGCGGGCCAGTCGGCCTCGACCTCGAAACCGAGGCAGACCAGCCCATCCACCATCCGTCGGGCGTCGTCGGAATCCAGGGCTCGCCTGATGCGGCACGGACCGTCGGAGAGAGCGGCCATGAGGAGCGCGCGATTCGTAATGCTCTTGCTGCCGGGCAGCTCAACATCGGCGTCGAACGGCCGCAGCAGAGGATGAATCCGCACCAAGTCCAGCATCAGCCCACCTCCAGCCGCCCAGCATGGGCAGGCTCAAGCAGCCCGGTCAGCGCGGCCGCATCGTCCCGGCCCAAGGCCGCGGCGGCTCCTGCGAGCCACGCCGAGGCGGCGGCACAGGCCTCGGCAGCCTCGTGGCGGTTGGCAATGAGAATCTCGGCCCACGCGGCCGGCGACGACGCAGCCACGCGGGCGCCGTCGCGGTAGCTGCCGCCGGCCATGCGCGCTCCGGCACACGGGACACGGTCCTGCGCCACCTGCGCCAGGGCATAGGCGAGCAGGTGCGGCAGGTGGCTCAGGGCGGCGGCCCACCGGTCATGCTCCTCAACCGTGCAGATGAGGGGACGCGCACCCAGCGCCTCGGCAAGGGCGAGAGCCCGATCCACAGCCCAGGGCGGGTCGCCCTCCAACGGCGTGAAGACCCAGGTGGCGCCATGGTAGAGGTCGGCGCTTGCGAACTCGATGCCGGAGCGCTCGGAGCCGGCCATGGGGTGGCTCCCTACGAAGGCGCCCTGCGATAGCGTGCGGCTCCAATCGGCGACGGGACGCTTGACGCCCGCTACGTCCAGCACGACACAGCCCGAGCCCACGCGCCGCGCAATGCGGGCCAGCAGGTCGCCGACGGCGCCGACCGGGCAGCAGACGAAGACGGCGTCCGCCCCCTGCACGGCCTCCTCCGGCGTGGAGGCGGCCCCATGGGCTGCACCCAGCGCAACCGCGGTCGCGGACGACGAGGCGCGGCGGGCCCAGCAAACGACCTCGATGCCCGGCTCATAGGCCGCCAACCCGAGCCCGATGGAGCCGCCGATGAGCCCCGGCGACAGGATCGCAACCCTCTTGACGGCTGAATCGGCCATGGCTCTCATCCTGTGTCCCGTTGGAGTGGTGACCATTGTAACACAGGCCCGGGCGCGGGACAGGCGAGTCGGGCCGACGTCAGGCTTGCGGCCCGTAGTCGATGACCACCCCGCCGGCCAGCGTCTGTCGCTGCGATCGCGTGATCTTCGCCCCGGCCGGGCAGGCGACCAGCACCATGGCGTGATCGGCGGCCAGCTTCACACGCGCCCTGCCCGAGACGCGCCGCGCGACGAACCTCCGGCTGACCGCATCATACAGGTCGCGGCAGCCGGCCGGCAGGTCGAAGCTCACCGACACAGCATGCGTCCGGGGGTTGTAGAGCAGGTGCGTTGGATACGCGGGAGCATGGAAGAAGTCGGTGGCGAGGAGGTCGAGCTTCAGGATGACCGGATCGCTGGTGCGATCGACGATACCGCCCAGAAGGCCGACATATGACGAACCATACAGGCCCAGGTCCGTCTTCGGTCCCCAGTTCATCGCCTGCGGGTCGCCCGTGGCGTAGGGTCGCTTTCCGTCCCACTCGTAGCGAAGACCCTCGTAAGCGATGACGCCCTGGGGATCGCCTTGCCAGCCGGCCGACGACTCATGTCCCGGCGGCAGCTGCCTCGGGTAGAACAGGCGGGCCGCGTTGGCCGCGTTGAGCGCCCACTTGCCGATGGCGCGGGCGTAGCGCGTGTCGTACCGCGCGATGGGCGTGAGGGCGCCCAGCTGCGCGAAGGTGTTCATGGCGAAGGCGTAGCCGCCCCGGTTGTCGACGCTGCCCACAAGGCCGGAGCAGTCGTACCCCGCCCAGTTGCCGACGATGACCCCCCATCCGCCGCGGCACTCACTGACGCCGAACGACCACTGGATGAGCTTGTCAACGGGGTACGTGCGGCCCAGTTCGGCGTTCATGCGCGCCGCCGTAAGGGCGCCCCACGGAAGCAGCACCTCGTAGTAGGGGTTCTCGCGCCGTTCGGCCAAGAAGCGCATCGAAAGGTCGGCGGCCTCCAGATAGCGCGGGTCGCGCAGGCGGCGGTAGGCCGCGTACTGAATCCACGCCATGCCGGCCGCAGCGTCGGGCTCGCGCCACTGTCCGTTGTCCACGGGCCGACGGGCCATCACGTCATAGGATGTGTGATCGAAGTCCGGCTTCCCGCCGGGCGAGAGGGCCTGCGCCACGCCCTCCCAGCGGTCGGCGGTTACCCGAAGGATGCGCTCGAGTTCGTGATCGCCGGGGTGCCGGTCCGCCAGAGCGTAGAAAGCTATGTGGGGCCACATCTCGTACCAGAAGGAGCCCCCCGTGCCCTGGCTCACGCTGTTCAGCACGAGGTTCACCCCGTTGGCCGAGTTGAAGTGGTCCAGGCACATGGCGACGAAGTCATGCGGCCCTTTGCGTTTGTCGATGCCGGCAGCCGCCGCCCCCATGAGCGCGCCGATGCAGGTGACGCCCTCGTGGCTGTTGGAGCCCACGCGACCGTCGCCGACGTAGCTCGACAGGCCAAACGAGGGCTTGCCGGTGTTGGTTCCCGACGGCTCGATCCAGCAGAGGGGCAGGTGCTCGCCGCGGGCGGCCGTGTCGAACACAAGGCGGTCATAGTCGCGGGCGACGCCGGCCCAGTCCAGCATCTTGTAGGGCCGAGGCAGGTTGGGCATCAAGTCCACGGCATGGATCGGCCGCTGGCCGGGAACCGCGACGACACGGGGCGGCGTCGCAGCCGGCAGGAACCGCAAGTGCGACAAGCGCGCCGAGCCGCCGGGCCCTCCCTCGACGCCGAACTGGAGCATCACGCCCTCGACGGGGGGCTCGCCCACCATGCGGGGATCCAGGTCGACCCGCACCTCGCCAGTATCGCTTCGCCCCTCGAAGACGCCCACAGTCACGCGCTTGTCGGCTCCGCGCAGGCGGCCGTGGAGCCGCACGAGCCACCTGGCGCCGTGCAACTCAGAGACGCGGACGACCGCGCCGGCCGACCGTGCAGGCAGGATCACTCCGTTGGTAGCGGCGATGGCCCATGTGCGTCCCGGCGCGATCGTGACCCGTAGGCCCGACGAGTCTGCGGAGACGATGGGATCGTTCATCAGTTCGGTCCAGGCCGCGGACTGGTGCAGCGTCCTGGGCGACCAGGGCGCTGCCTGCCCGAGCGCCGGCTGTTGACCATGGAATGCCATCGCGGCAACGCAGAGGAGCATTCGGACGAGCATGGATTGGACCTCCCGGGTAGATAACGCACGCGACGACGAAAGCCGATGCGGCGCACTTTGTGCCGGCGGACCAAGGAAGTCCTGCCGGACCGGCAGCAATCTGCGCCGCTGGAGTGTAGAGTCATGGTGGCAGCAAATGCGCCGGCACGCCATGTTGCGGTGAGCCGGCAGTCCACCACGCAGGAACGGCAATGACCCATTCGAAGCGTTGGGCCGCCTGGCCCGTCCATCTGACCCTGGTACTGCTATCCCTGATGTTCCTGTTTCCGCTGGCCTGGATGTTCACGACCGCGCTGAAGCCGCTGCAGGAGACGATGCGCATCCCGCCGACGTGGATACCCTCGCACCCGCAGTGGGGCAACTTCGGCAAGGCGCTCTCCTACGGCGCCGACACGCTGGGCTACGTGCCGTTCGTCCTCTACGCCCGGAACACGCTCCTGCTCTGTCTGCTGGGCGTCACGGGCACGGTGATCTCCAACTCACTGGTCGCCTACGCCTTTGCGCGGCTACGCTGGCCGGGGCGCGACATCGCCTTCGCGGTTACCCTCGCGACGATGATGGTCCCCTTCCCCGTCCTCATGGTGCCGCTCTACGGTCTCTTCAAGAGCTTGGGTTGGCTCGGGACATTTCGACCGCTCTGGGCGCCGGCGTGGTTCGGGAGCGCGTTCAACATCTTCCTGCTGCGGCAGTTCTTCCGGACCATCCCCAACGAGTTGTCCGAGGCGGCCCGCATCGACGGCTGCTCGGAGTGGGGCATCTTCCGTCAGGTGGTGCTGCCGCTGGCCAAGTCCGCTTTGGCGGTGGTGGCGTTGTTCCACTTCATGTTCACCTGGCGCGACTTCCTCGGGCCGCTGGTCTACCTGATGGACCAGAAGACCTTCACCCTCTCGCTCGGGCTGCAGTTCTACCAGAGCCAGCACGGAGGCACGGAGTGGAACCTGCTCATGGCGGCGTCCACCATCGTCGTGGCCCCCATCATCGTGCTCTTCTTCTTCACCCAGAAGCAGTTCATTCAGGGCATCGCCGTAACCGGCATCAAAGGCTGATCCAGGAGACGCGCCCCACCATGCAATGGACCCGAATGCTGTCGCCGCTGGCCGTGTTGGCGGTCGTCGTCGCCTTCGCGCCGGCCACGCCGGCCTACGCCCAGGATGCCGCCAAGGGCGCCTCGGTGGCCGCCGCACAGGACGAGATGCGTCTGGACGACCTCTTCCCGAAGAAGTGGTTCTTCGGGAAGCCGGCCCAGTCCATCGCATGGTCGCACGATGACCGTTACGTGGCCTATCGGTGGAACGCCTACGACGACAAGGGCTACGACCTCTGGGTCTACGACACACGCGACCGCAAGGCCGCCCGCCTCACCTCCGCCGAGCAGTTCCTGCCCTTCGACCGCACGCTCAAGGATGTCATCGAGCAGATGAAGAAGGACAAGGCGGAGGACATTCGTCGGAGGTCTCTGAGCCGTGACGAGAGAATCAGGCTCGAGGAGCAGGACGAGAAGAAGGAGAATGAGCGCAAGGAGCCGCTGAAAACCTACGCGGCCGTGGGCGAGTTCACCTGGGCGCACCACTCCGACACCATTCTGCTCACCTACAAGGGCGACATCTTCCGCATCGAGGTCGGCAAGCCCGCGATGGAGCGGCTGACCAAGACGCAGGACGGCGAGTCCGGGATCGAGTACACCAAGGACGACAAGGGCTTCACCTTCAACCGCGGCGGCGGGCTCTACCGGATGGCCTTCGGCTCCGCGGATGTCGTGCAGCTCAACCCCGAGCTACCCGACGGCATGAAGATGAACGCCACATGGATTTCGCCTGACGAGACCAAGGCGCTCATCCTCTGCTCCAAGGGCTCCGGCCGCGACCGGGAGGTGACGTACATCTCCTACCGCAACCGCTTCGCCGAAGCCAAGACCACCGGGCGCAGCGTGGCGGACGACCCCTTCAGGGACGAGCAGCGGCTCTACATCGTGGACCTCACCGACGATCCCAAGGTCACCCCGTTCAACAACGGCAAGCCGTGGGAGGTATGGAAGTGGCCCGCAGGCGACGAGATGGGCCAGGCCGTGCTGCACGAGAAGCCCTGGTCGGCAGACTCCAAGCGCGTCGCCTTCGCCACCTGGAAGCGAACCAGACGCGAACTGGAAATCAGCACCGCCGACATCGGCAAGAAACAGGTCGCGGCCGTCTACAAGTCGATCCACAACGGCGAACACACGACGCCGGGCCTGACCGACCCGCAGTTCCTGCCCGACGGTCGCCTCCTTTGCCTCCTGGAGCAGACCGGGCACCGGCATGTCTGGATCATCGATCCCCGGGACGGAACCGCCACGCAACTCACCAAGGGCGACTTCGAGGTCTACCCGGTGAAGCTGTCAGAGGACGGCAAGACCCTCATCGTGCGCTCGAACCGCGAGCAACCGGCCCGCATGGACGCTTACAGCGTGAGCGTGGCCGATGGCGAGATGACCCGCCTGACGAGCCGCGACGGCGCCTACGGGTCGATCACCGTAGCGCACAAGCTGGGCAAGATCGCCGCCACGCACGTCTCGTGGACGAGCCCGCGCGAGATGTGCGTTCTCGATGACCTGAAGGTGAAGCGGGAGGATGTGGTCACCTCCTCGCATGGCGGCGGTTGGCAGCAGGTGAACAAGCTGACGCCGGAGCTGATCTCCTTCAAGAACCGCCTCGGCCAGAGCGTATCAGGTTTCGTCTTCAAACCTCTGAACTGGAAGAAGACCGACCAGCACCCGCTGCTTATCTACGTCTACGGCGGCCCGCTGGGCGAAGGCAAGATGGTCGAGGACGGGTCAACCGCGCCCGACGGCTACCTCTGGCCCATGTGGATGGCCTGGAAGCACGGTTACCTCTGCGCCACCATCGACCCGCGCGGCTCCTCGGGTTACGGGGCCGCGTTCGGCTCGGCCAACTGGGAGCAACCCGGCAAGGCGCAGGTCGAGGACCTGAAGGACGCCGTGAAGTACCTGACCGAGCAGTACGGCGTCGATCCCAAGCGCGTGGGCGTCCACGGCTGGTCGTTCGGCGGGTTCCAGACCCAGATGTGTATGTACACCGCCGGCGAGGTCTTCACGCTGGGTATCGCGGGCGCCGGGCCGACCGAATGGCAGAACTACAACAACTGGTACGCGGGCGGCGTGATCGGCCCGGCCAAGGTCGGCAAGCCGGATGAGCTGGACCGCTTCTCCCTCACCCACCTGGCCAAGAACCTGAAGGGCCCGCTCATGCTGCTGCACGGCATGGAGGACACCAATGTCCTCTACCAGGACACGGTGAAGGTCTACCGCGAGTTGCTGCAGGCGCGCAAGGGCCCGCTGGTGGAGCTGGTGGTGGATCCAACCGGCGACCACGGCCTGGGCGGCGACATCAAGACCCGCGACCGCTTTGCGATCTACGAGGCGTTCGTCCTCAGGAGGTGGGGCCAGTGAGCGCGATGCCGGCGATGACCAACACTCCCGCGGCCGTGCGGGCGGCAGTACTCACCGAGGCGCTCCCCTACCTGCGCCTGTTCGCCGGCAAGACCGTCGTCATCAAGTACGGCGGCAACGCGATGACCGACGAGACCCTCAAGTCGCAGGTGATGCAGGACATCGCGCTGCTGCACTACGTGGGCATCCGGCCCGTGCTGGTGCATGGCGGCGGACCGGAGATCAGCGGGCTCATGAAGCGCATGGGACACGAGCCGGCCTTCGTGGGCGGCCTGCGGGTAACCGACGCGACGACCATGGAGATCGTCGAGATGGCGTTGACGGGCAAGACCAACAAGAGCATCGTGGCGCTGCTGAACCAGCAGGGCGCGCGCGGCGTCGGGCTGAGCGGCAAGGACGCCAACCTGCTCGTGGCGCGGAAGAAGGTCTCGCCGCTCGGCGACCTCGGCTTTGTGGGTGAGGTGACCAAGGTGAACGCCGACCTGATCCACCTGCTCGCCGACAATGGCTACATCCCCGTGCTCTCATCAGTCGCCATCGGCGAGGATGGACACACCTACAACGTCAACGCGGACCACGCTGCCGGTTCGATCGCCGCCGCCGTGGGGGCAGGCAAGCTCATCATGCTGACCGACGTGGATGGGCTATACCGGGACTATGCCGACAAGACCAGCCTGATCAGCGAGATGGACACCGCCGAGGCCCGTGCCATGCTGGCATCGGGCGCGGCCGACAAGGGGATGATCCCGAAGCTGGAGGCATGCATCGAGGCTCTGGTGGCCGGCGTCGAGAGGGCGCACCTCATCGACGGCAGGATGCCTCACGCCATCCTGATCGAGGTCTTCACTGATACCGGCATCGGGACCATGATACGCGCCTGAGCGCTGCCGGTCTATGCATTGCGGTCCACCCGATCACAGACGTGCTCGGCGAAGGCCAGGGAGCATGTGAACGCAGGCGAGACGGCGTTCAGCACGTGCGTGGAGCGCTCGTCACCCTCCACGCGGAAGTCCATGATCAGCTGCGCGCGCTTGCGGTCGAGTAGCTGGGCGCGGATGCCCGGACGGCCGAATCGGCGGTACTGGCCGAGCTCGACGCCATGCGCCAGCTCGGCGGCCTGTCCGACCAGCACGCGGCGGCTGTACTTGCGTATCTCCTGCGCGGCCAGCCGCCGGAACCCGAAACTGTCGGCCAGCCACAGCCGCGCCACCGCCGGCCCCACCGCCACCAACTCGCTCGCCCGGAATCGCTCATGAAGGCCGTACTGCTCACGCCAGAAGCAGGGGATCGCCGTGGGGCCGATCTTGGCATGGCCGTCCACGTTCACGGTGAAGTGGACGCCCAGGAAGGGGTTGCGCAGGTCGGGCACCGGGTAGATGCTGGTCTGTAGCGCGCCCGGCGGCTCGTCGCTGTAGAGGTAGAGGCCCTTGAAGGGGATGATCTCCAGGCCCTCGGCGAAGCCGAACCCGCGGGCGATCTTGTCGGCGTAGAGCCCCGCCGCGTTCACGATGTGGCCGGCCTCGGTGCGTCCGGCCGGCGTCCGCACCCACCCCGGCCCGGCTGCGAGCGCCGGCTCCGATAGGCGCACATCGACGCGCTGCCGCGTGCAGTCGGCGGCGAGCGAAGCCATCACTTCGGCTGGATCGACGGTTGCGGTGTCGGGCGACCAGATAGCGCGCCCGACCGTGCGCACGCGCGGCTCGATCCCGCGGGCCTCCGCCTCGCTGATGGAGTGCAGCCGCACGCCGTTGGCAGCGCCGCGCCGGAGTAGCTCGTCGAGGCCCGCGTGGTCGGCCTCGGTTCGAGCGACGACCAGCTTGCCGTGGCGCCCGATCCGTAGGCCCCGGTCGGCGCAGTACTCGCGCATCCGGCGTGAGCCCTCCACGCAGAATCGGGCCTTCAGGCTGTCCGCCGTGTAGTAGAAGCCCGCGTGAAGCACGCCGCTGTTGCGCCCGCTGGCATGGAGGCCCGCGGCGGGTTCCTTCTCAAGGACGCACACGCTGCAGTCGGGATACCGGCGGCGAAGCTCCAGCGCGGTGGTCAGCCCCACAACGCCCGCCCCCAGCACGGCGAAGTCGACCGTGTGACCGCTCACGCCTCGCCGCCCGTGGGCGCCGCGAGGCGGCGGGCGGCGTCGCGCCGGGTCTCGTCGTACACGACTTTCACCGAAGCGCAGAGCGGCGTGGCAAAGAGCAGGCCGATCGGGCCCATCAGGGCGCCCATAATCGCCACGAAGAAGAGCACCGAAGCCGGATGGAGCTTCAGCGCGGAGGACATGATGCGCGGGACGAAGACCTGCTGCTCGACCTGCTGCACCACAAGGTAGAGCACGCAGACCCAGAACGCCTTGCTGGGGTCGTCGACCATCGTCACCAGGATCGGCGGGATCGCCGAGAAGATCGGCCCGACCGTGGGAATGCCCTCGCCGATGCCCGCGAGGATGCCGAACAACAGCGGCGACCGGACGCCCATGGCCCAGAGGCCCAAGCCGCACACAACGCCGATCAGCGCCATGAGCCAGAAGGTGGCCCGAGCCCAGGTCTCGATCTGCCGCACCACGCCGAACACGATACGCAGCATCAACCGGCGCCGGTCCGGTGCTGCAAGCATCACCAACCCGCGCACCAGCTGACGCGGGGCGGAGGCAATGTAGAGCGTTACAACGGCGGTCAGAAAGAGCAACACCAAGGACGATAGCAACGACGCCGAAGCCCTGCCAACCGAAGGCAGCGCCTGTTTGCCGACGGCAGAGACGCACAGCGGAGCTCCGGGGCAGACCGCGACGACCCAGCGCTCGCACCGGCGCCTCGAGGATCGCCGCGAAGAAGCAGGCGGCGGCAAAGGCCATGAGCACCGACTGGAGGGCGACCACGGCCTGCAACGCCCAGTAGCCCACCAGAAGCCAGAAGACCCAGATTGCCGGACTACGACCTGCCGACGTCGGGGTTGGACCCGTCAAGACGCACCTCCCGCCACGCCGAGTAATGCCTGCTTGCCGGGTACAAGGGTACCGCGATCAGACCCAATTGCGCGGGCCATACCGGCCAAGGGGCGCCAGCATGCAAACCAGCGAGACAGCGGTGAAAGCGCGGTTCGTGGAGAGGCCGAACCGGTTCCTCGTACTGGCGCGCCTGGAGGAGGGCGGCGACGTGGTCCGCGTGCACTGCGCCGACCCAGGCCGGCTCCACGAATTGCTCCTGCCGGCCGCCCGGTTGTACATCTCGCCACGCCCGCCCGGCGGCTCGACGCAGTATACGCTTGAGAGGGTCGAGCACGGGCCTGAGCGGGTGATGGTGGGCCTGCGGTCCACGCTCGCCAACGCGTTGTTTGAGGAGGCGCTCGCCGAACGTCGGTTGGCGCCCTTCTCGGACGCCGCGGCCTGGCGGCGCGAGGCCACTCCCCCGCCCGGCGCCGGCGGCGGCACAAAGACGCGGTTCGACTTCCGGCTGGAGATGCCGGACGGAACGCCCTGCTGGGTGGAGGTGAAGTCGGCTACGCTGGTGGAGGACGGCATCGCCCGGTGGCCCGACGCCGTTACCGAGCGGGGCGCCCGCCATGCCCTGCACCTTGCGGAGCTTGCGCGTGACGGGCTTCGCTGCGCCGTCTGCTGGGTCGTGCAACGCCCCGACGCGTTCTCGCTGGAGCCCAACGAGGCTCGCGACCCTCGGTTCGCCGCCGCCATCCGCACAGCGGCGGCCTCAGGCGTGGAGTGCTGGGCCTGGACCGCGACCCTCACTCCGACCGAAGCGAGGCTGGGCCGCCCGATCACCGTGCGGCCCTAGCCCGGACGGCGGGGTAACATTGCAGACGGGAGACGCCATTATGGAGCTATCGGTACGGGTTAAGACTGGAGACAAGATCCGGCTACACGATATCGACCCCGGCTTCCGCGCCGGGCTGGACAAGGAGCAGGCCGCAGAGAGCGTTGCCGAGCTGGGCGCCAAGCTCGGCGACTTGACGAACCTGCTGTATGCGGCAGGGACGCACTCCCTGCTGGTGGTCCTACAAGGCCGGGATACGTCGGGCAAGGACGGCCTGATCAGGCGATTTCTGACGTACATCAACGCCCAGAGCTGCCGGGTGGCGTCGTTCAAGCAACCGACGTCAGAAGAGCTGGCGCACGATTACCTCTGGCGCATCCATGCCCAGGCGCCGGCGCGCGGCAGCATCGCCCTCTTCAACCGGTCCCACTACGAGGACGTGCTGGTCGTGCGCGTCCATGGCCTGGTCACGACGGCCACCTGCCGCCAGCGGTTCGTGCAGATCAACGCCTTTGAGGAGCTGATGCACCGACACGGCACCGTGATCGTGAAGCTGATGCTGCACATCAGCGACGACGAGCAGAAGGAGCGTCTTCTCGAGCGCGAAGCCGACCCGACCAAGAGCTGGAAACTCGACATCGCCGACTGGGAGGAGCGCAAGCGTTGGCCGGAGTATGAGAAGGCTTACGAGGAGGCGATGTCCCACTGCTCGCCCGCCCACGCCCCCTGGCGGATCGTGCCGGCCGACCGCAAGTGGTTTCGCGACCTGGCCGCCCTCAGCGCCCTGGTAGAGGCGCTCGAGCCCCACCGCGACGGATGGATGAAGGCGCTGGAGGCACGGGGCCGCGAGCAGATTCGCCTGCTGGCTGAGTACCGCGCCAAGGAGGGTGCGGGCGCCGGGACCAAGTAGTCTGCGCCTACGGTCGCGAGTGGCCGCCCGCCCATGCCTTTATGCCACCATAATGCAGGTTGCGTCGGCTCGTTCGGCACGATGGGCGTGAGTTCGCCATCGGGGAGGATTCGCCATTGGCTACGCTGTTTCAGACCATGCGGCATCGCGCCGCGGAGATCGGCCGAGCGGCCGTGGTGGGCGCGTCCCGACTGGACGGATGGCAGGTGCGCCATGCCCTGCACCTCGGGCCGGAACGCTATGACGATCTGGACGACTGGTCGCCCCTGAACGTGGGCGACGTGTGGGCCAGAGAGGGCCAGACCGCGTTCCTCCGGCGCGAGGTCACAGTCCCCGCCGCCTGGCAAGGACGCCGGGTGGCCCTGGAGATGCGGACCGGCGGCGAGGGCCTCCTCCTCATCGACGGCGTCCCCTACCACGGCATCGACGACAACCGCGGACAGATCAACCTGACTCGCTGCGCCGCGGGCGGCGAGGCGTACAGCCTTGAGATCGAGATGAAGACCGGCGGCTACCTCTCCTACGTCTCGGAGGATCGGAGCAAACCCTTCATACTGTCCGAGGCCCGGCTGGTGGCCGTCGACGATCGCGTCGAGGCGGCCTTCTTCGACTGCAAGGCGCTGGTCGACGCCGCCGAGGTCCTGACGGATCCCCTGCTGCAACAAGCCGTGCTGACGGCCATGCGCGACAGCCTGAAGGGTGTGGACTTCCGAGACAGCACGGCGGACGGATTCGTCGATGCGCTGGATGCCGCGCGGGCGGACCTGCGCGCCCGCCTGGATGCCGTCGGCTTCGGCAACGTGCCGGGCGCCATGCTCTTCGCGGGCCACTCGCACATCGACGTGGCATGGCTCTGGCCACTGCGGGAGACGATGCGCAAGGTTGGGCGCACCTACGCCACCGTGGCCGCCCTGATGGACCAGTACCCGGACTACCACTTCGTCTGTAGCCAGGCGCCGCTCTTTATCTACCTCAAGCGGTACTTCCCGGCCGTCTACGAGCGCGTCCGCGAGCGGGTGGCGGAGGGCCGGTTCGAGCCCATCGGCGGAACCTGGGTTGAAAACGACACCAACGTGGTCTCCGGCGAATCGCTGGTGCGCCAGTGCCTCTACGGCCAGCGCTTCTTCCGCAACGAGTTGGGCGCCGAGGTCCGCGTGGGCTGGCTCCCGGACGTCTTCGGGTACACGTGGGCCCTGCCGCAGGTCTACAAGCGGAGCGGCATCGACTGCTTCATGACCTCAAAGGTCGCTTGGAACGAGACGAACCGGCTCCCCTACAACACCTTCTGGTGGGAAGGGCTGGACGGGTCGCGGCTGCTCACCCAGCTCGTGCACAACACGATGAACATGTACAACGCGCAGGTGCAGCCGCGAGAGATCATGCAGCAGTGGCGCGACTACAACTCGAAAGCCGCATGCCCCGAGGTGCTCTGTCCCTTCGGCCACGGCGACGGCGGCGGCGGCCCAACCCGCGAAATGCTGGAGATGCTGCCGCGATTCGCCGCCATGCCGGGCCTGCCGGCCGCGCGCACGGGGCGCGTGCATGGCTTCTTCGACCGTGTCGCCGCCACGACCTCCGACCTGCCGGTCTGGGCCGGGGAGATGTACTTCGAGCGCCACCGGGGCACGCTGACCACCCAGGCCGCCAACAAGCGATGGAACCGCAAGTGTGAGTTGCTCTACCGCGACGCCGAGATGCTCTCGGTGCTGGGGGCCTTTCTGGGCGCCGAATACCCGCGCGAAGCCCTGCGCGAGGGCTGGGAGCTGATCCTGCTGAATCAGTTCCACGATATCATCCCGGGATCGTCCATCAACGAGGTTTACGTCGACTCGGCCCGAGACTATGAGCGCATCGCCGAACTGGGTGAGCAGGCCAGGACTCAGGGATTGCGCCATATCGCCGGCCTGGTCCACACCCAGGTCGACGGCGCCCCCGTGGTGGTCTTCAACACGCTCTCGTGGGAGCGGACCGATCTGGTGACCTTGCCGGCTGGCGGCGCACTGGCCGCACTCGCGTCGGCTCCGGGCATCAAGGTCGTCGGCGCCGACGGCGAGGAGCGGCCGGCGCAGGTCGGCTGCGATGGCATCACATTCGTGGCCGGCGGCGTGCCCTCGTGCGGGTATGGGGTATTCGGCTTGCATGCCTCCGGGCCGTCGGAGTGCCCGTTCACCGTCTCCGGAAGCACGGTTTGCACCCCCTTCTACCATGCGGAGATTGCGCCCGACGGCTCCATCACCCGCCTCTACGACCTGGCCTGCGCCCGTGAGATTGTGCCCGACGGCAAGGCGGCGAACGACCTACAGCTCTTCGAGGACAAGCCCGTCGGCGACGAGGCCTGGGACGTTGACCTCTCCTACCGTGAGCGCATGTGGCGCTTCGACCCGGATGGTCCCGCCGAGGTCGAGGAGCAGGGCCCTGTGCGCCTGGTGCTGCGCAGGAAGCTCCGGTACCGCGGCTCGGCGCTCGTGCAGCGGACCATCTTCTACGGCCACACGCCGCGCATCGACTTCGCCACCACCGTCGAGTGGGCCGAACGGAAGACCATGCTGAAGGTGGCTTTCCCGGTTGACGTGCATGCGCACCGCGCCACCTTCGAGATCGCCTTCGGGGCCATCGAGCGCGCCACGCACCGCAACACCAGTTGGGACGAGGCTCGGTTTGAGGTAGCGGGCCAGCGCTGGGCCGACCTGAGCGAAGCCGGCTACGGCGTCGCCGTGCTGAACGACTGCAAGTATGGCTGGGACGTCGAGGGCGACACCCTGCGCCTCACGCTACTGCGTTCGCCGGAGTGGCCCGATCCCAAGGCCGACCTGGGCCACCATGAGTTCACCTACTCGCTCTTCCCCCACTCCGACGACTGGCGCTCGGGCGTCGTACGGGCGGGCATGGAGCTGAATGTGCCGCTGCTTGCCACGCCGACCGCGGCCAAGGCGGGCAGGCTCCCGTCGCCCCGATCGCTGCTGACCGTGACGAACGAGAACGTCGTGGTCGAGAGCGTCAAGATGGCCGAGGACACCGACGAGGTGGTCGTCCGCGTCTACGAGGCCCACGGCAGCCGCGGTCCGGCGGCCTTGCGGTTCCGCCGCCCCATAGCCGCGGCATCGGAATGCGACCTGACCGAGCGCAACGACACGCCTGTTGCTCACGAGGGCTGCGACCTCCACTTCACGATCAAGCCGTGGGAGATCCGAACGTTCAAGGTGCAGATCCATGCAGAATAAGCCCGGGATCATGGTGCGCATGAACCGCGACGACCTGCGGATGCTGCCGATCGCCTCCCGTAAGCACAAGCTGGAGATCGACGCCATCGCGGTGAATCGGTCGGCGCCGATGCCTCGGCTGGAGCCTGCGGCGGCCGCGCAGGTCGCCGCCTGCGCCGACCAGATTCGTGCGGCACGGGCGGCAGGCAGGCCTGTGATGCTCACCTACGGCGCGCACCTGATCAAGAACGGCCTTTCGCCGGTGGTGATAGCGCTCATGGAGGGCGGGTGGCTGACGCACATCGCCACCAACGGCGCGGGCTCCATCCATGACTGGGAGTTCGCGCTTGGCGGCCTGAGCACCGAGGATGTACGCGCCAACACGGCCACAGGCTGCTTCGGCACCTGGGACGAAACGGGGCGCTACATCAACATGGCTGTGGCGGCGGGCGGGCTGGACGACCTGGGCTACGGCGCCTCGGTGGGCAGGTTCATATCCGAGGATGGTGTCGTGATCCCCTCACGGCGCGACCTCGTGGCCATCGCCTCCGACGCGGGGTCGCGTGAGAAGGCTGAGCGGGCGGCGGCGGCCGCCGATCTTCTCACGCTGAGCTACACGCTCGGCATCGATGGCGGGGCCCAACGGGTGAGACACCGACGCAAGGAAGTGAGCGTCCAGTGTGCGGCGTGGGACCTGGACATCCCGTTCACTGTTCACCCCGGAATCGGGTACGACATCATCTACACACACCCTGCGAACATCGGCGGAGCCGTCGGCCGGGGCGCCGTCGTCGACTTCCTGAGCTTCGCACAGAGCGTGAGCGAGCTTACGGGAGGCGTCCACCTGGCGGTCGGCAGCGCGGTGATGGCGCCGATGATCTTCGAGAAGGCGCTCTCCATGGCCAACAACCGGGCGCTGGCCCAGGGCCGGCCCACGGTGCATCAGCACGCGCTCGTGGTGGTTGACATCCAGGAGGGCGGCGACTGGGACTGGTCGACCGGTGAACCACCGATGGACCATCCGGCGTACTACCTGAGGTTCTGCAAGACTTTCTATCGGATGGGCGGAGCGCTGAGCTACGTCTGCCTGGATAATGCGCTCTTCATGACTTCTTTGCTGCGCGAGCTGGAGCCGCTCGCCTAGCGCCGGCGTCATTCACTGTCGGGAGGATCACTTGCCCGCATTTCTGCTCTGCCTGCACCTGCTCACGCTGGGGGCCTTGCCGCGCCCGGTCGCGCCGACCGCCCAGGCCCGCCCTCTGGCGTACCGCTGGACGGTCGCGCAACCCCTGCGATACAGCCTCGTGGCGCACCTGACCGGCGCCATACCGCTCTTCGACAACCCCGAGCCGGTGCAGATCGACGGCGTTCTCACCATCATCTACAAGGCGACGCCCACCGCTGTGCGGCCGGATGGCTCGGCCGAGATGACCTTGCGCGTCGAGACCGCCGAGGCAGAGATGGCGGGCATCCCCCTCCCCGTACCCGAGGAGGACGCGCACAAGGTGCTTGACCAGGTAGTCCGGTTTGCCAGGTCGGGCGCGGTCGTCAGCGTGAAGCCAGGCCTGCCGCTGCCCTTCGCGGTCTCCATCCCCGGTGTCGATCCCAAGCGGCTCTACTGCCTCCTCTTCCCCGTGGTCTTCCCGGACCGCGCGATTGCCCCGGGCGACCAGTGGCCCTACACCAGCGAGCTTCTGGGCGGCCAGGGAAGCCAGGCGAGCTTCAGCGGCGAGATGGTCGCCGACAACTACCGCCCAATCGTCTCGTATCCCGCGTCGGACGAGCTGAAGGCCGAACTACCGAAGCGGCTCTCCCTGCCGACCGAGATTACGGCGAAGACGCCCGCCTTCTTTAAGTCCATCTTCAGCATGGACGTGAAGCAGTCCTTGGACGCCAAGAAGAAGCCGACGACCGACCCGGCCGCCGTGCGCAAAACGCGCACCGGAACGATCAAGGGCGACGGCGGATATACCTTCGACAAGGTCCGCGGCCTTGTGACGTCGGGTCTCCTCATCCTGAGCGCCGACATCACCGAGAAGGCCCTGGGCGAACCGGCTACGCCGGATACGCCAACCGAGATGAAGAGCGCCGTGCAAGCGGCCATCTATGTCAACCTCCTGCCGCCCAGCGCCAAGGCCGGCGCCACGGCCAAGACCAAGGCACAGCCCACACCCAAGCGGCGCAAGTAGCCGCGAACCAAGGAGTTCGAGAGCCATGATGCTTCAGCGCACCATCCTTGCCGGGGCCGCCATCGCGATCCTCAGCCTAGGGGCCGCCGGCGCCGACGACACCCCGTTGACCCTGGCCCGCGTGTACAAGGAAGGCGATGTCGTCCGCCACCGCGTCGAGATCGCCGCGAACATGATGGGCAACGATGTGACCGCCATCCGGACCATCAAGACCACCGTCAAGGAGATCAAGAAGACCAACGGCGACATCATCGTGCTCTCCGCCGATCAGGGCGGCAAGGTGGTGGTCGGCGGCCAGGAGCAGGATATCCCGCCGCAGACCGACGCGATCCTGACCCTCGACAAGACCGGGAAGATCGTGAAGTACGAGCGCGGCGCCGCCGAGGCCGGTCTCATGGCCCCCGAGATTGAGCACCTGATGGCGATCCTCAACGAGCCCAGGCTCAGCGACAAGGCCGTGAAGCCGGGCGACACCTGGACCGTCGAACTTGTCAACCCGGCGGTCAAGGGCAGGAAGATTACGCCCAAGCTGACCTTCGTCGCGGTCGAGACAGTCGAGACCGTCACGCTCTGGAAGGTCAAGCAGCTGGTGACGGCCGACACTGACGACCAGGGCGGCAAGGCGGTCTTCGAGTTCACGTTCTGGTTGCGCCCCGCCGACGGCGTGATCGCCAAGGCCGAGGGCTCGATCAAGGACCTGCCCACCTCCTACGGTCCCGTGACGGTTCAGATGAAGATGACGCTGCTCAAGCCCGAGCCCGACGACAAGGGCAAGGGGGCCTGAAGCCCTGTCGGCAACACACCGGGCCGTCGCCTTCGCGGCGGCCCTCGCTCTTGCGCTACCGGCCGTCACACTGGCCTCCCCGTGTCTGATCCCATCGCCCATGCGAAGAGCCCT
>JAPLCQ010000103.1 GCA_026392115.1 Armatimonadota bacterium
CTGCACCTGATGTACGGCTACGGCGCCAGAGCGCGGTCGATGGCATCCTTCGGACCCGAGGCCTACACCCAGCTCGAGGGCTGGCTCAAGACGCCCAAGAAATCGAACTTCGTGGCCCAGTTGGCCATCCCCGTGGGATTCCTGACGGCGCTCTTCCTCCAGTACATGCGGGTGAGGTTCACCTGGTGGCCCTTCCATCCGCTGGCCTACGCCGTGACCGCCAGTTGGGAGATCAACCTGGTCTGGATGCCGCTCTTCTTCGCGTGGCTTCTGAAGGTGATCCTCCTTCGCTACTCCGGCAGGGCGGGCTTCCAGCGATCGGTGCCCTTTTTCATGGGCCTCATCATGGGTCAGTTCGTGGTGGGCAGCCTCTGGAACGTCTACGGCATTCTGCGCGGGGTCCCAACCTATCAGTTCTGGCAATAGGCCCACCGGTCATTCAACCTCAGGAGGCGCCCCATGCTCACGACACTGCTGGCCCTGATCGTCGGCCTTGTACCGGCGAGCCCCGCCGCCCAGGCCAACGAGTGGCGGCTCGAGACGGCCGACCTGAGCCGGATGTCAGCGGGATGGGGCAAGGCACTGGCCAACGCGTCGATCCAGGAGAAGGGCCTGAGCGTCGCGGGCAAGACGTTCGAGCGTGGCGTGGGGACGCACGCCTCCAGCACGCTCCGCCTCGACCTGCACGGTTCCGCCACGCGGTTCCGGGCTTGGATTGGTGTCGATGACGAGGTAGGCAGCCGCGGGAGCGTCGTCTTCCGCGTCTCCGCCGACGGCAAGCGGCTCTACGACAGCGGCGTGATGCATGGCGGGGAGCCGGCCCGGCAGGTTGACGTGGACCTGCGCGGCTGCCGCATCCTCACGCTCAGCGCCCTGCCCGGCGAGGACGGCATCGACTTCGACCACGCCGACTGGTGCGACGCCGTCATCGCCCACACAGGCAGCGCGCCGGCGCCGGTCGAACCGCCCAAGGAGCCCTTCGTCCGCTTGACGCCGCCCACGTCCCGGCTGCCCCGCGTCAACTGGCCGCGGCTCTTCGGTGTTCGACCGGGCTCGCCGGTCCTCTTCACCGTGCCCGTGTCGGGCGACCGTCCCATGCGCTTCCGCGCCCAGGGCCTTCCGCCGGGTGTGACGATCGACGCGGCGACCGGCTCCTTCCGTGGCTCCATCTCAGCGGAGGGCGAGTGGCCCGTCCGTGTGACCGCCAGGAACCGATGGGGCGCCTGCACCCGGACCGTGACGCTCCGTTGCGGCGAGACGTTGGCCCTGACGCCGCCCATGGGCTGGTCCACCTGGTACATGGCCTACACGAACATCAGCGACGCGTTCGTGCGCCGGCAGGCGGAGGCCATGCGGACCAGCGGGCTGGCCGATCACGGGTACAGCTATATCAACATCGACGACGGGTGGAACATCCGCCTCGGCAGCGACGACCCCGTCCTCGGCGGCGCGCCGCGCGATGGACTGGGCAACCTCCGGCCCAACGCCCTCTTCCCCGACATGCGCGGTCTGTGCGACGCCATCCACGCCCAGGGCCTCAAGGCGGGCATCTACATCTCGCCCGGCCCGTCCACGTGCGCGGGATTCGAGGGCTCGTGGCGGCGCGAGGCGGCCGACGCGAAGCAGTTCGCCGACTGGGGCTTCGACTTCCTGAAGTACGACTGGTGCTCCTACGGCAACGTGGCGGGCGGCTCCGACCGGGTCCACATGGTACGCCCCTACCAGCTGATGGGCGACCTGCTGCGGCTTCAGAAACGCGATATGGTCTACAACCTGTGCCAGTACGGCATGGGCGACGTACAGCGCTGGGGCACGCAGGTGGGCGGCAACTTCTGGCGCACGACCGGCGACCTGGGCGCCGCATCAGACCTCTGGGAGAGCACCGCCGCCTGCGGGTTCGGCCAGGCGGGCAAGGAAGCCTTTGCCGGGCCCGGCGGCTGGAACGACCCCGACAATATCCTGCTCGGGCGCATCCTCTGGCGCGGCGCACTGGCGCCCACGCCGTTGACGCCCAATGAGCAGTACACCTACATGAGCCTCTGGTCGAGCCTGGCGGCCCCGCTGGTGCTGTCAGGCGACCTGACCCAGATGGACGACTTCACGCTCGGGCTGCTCTGCAACGACGAGGTGATCGCCGTGAACCAGGACGTCCTGGGCATCCAGGGCAAGCCCGTACTCCGGAGCGAGGAGACCGAGGTCTGGGCCAAGCCCCTGGCCGGCGGCGACCTGGCGGTAGGGCTCTTCAACCGGGGCGATGCGGCCACACGGATGTCGGCGCCGTGGAAGGCGCTCGGCATCTCCGGGCAGTGGAAGGTCCGCGATCTGTGGCGACAGCGCGGCCTCGGCATCCGGGAGGACCAGTTCGGCGCGACCGTGCCGCGTCACGGCGTCGTCTTCGTTCGGCTCAGCCGCGTGTGATGCGGGCCGGGCCCGCCCGGCGTTTTGCCGGACGGGCCCGAAACCCCATCGCCATACAATGTAGCGGCTACGCTGCGGGTGCGGCGTCGACAATCTCGGCGGCAGGCTCGACCGAGGGGCCGGACATACGGCTCACCAGGTCCTGCAGCTTGATGCCCGTCATGGCCTCGATGACCGGCGGCACCTGTGAGATGATGCCTGTGATCTCCGACGTGATGCGCCCGGCGCCGATCCCACCCTCGCCGCCGGCGCCCGTGTTGACGAGCACGATCTTGTCGATGCGCGACAGCGGCGCCGATATGGCCTCGGCGATCTGCGGCAGCTTGTCCACGAGCATGCTCGCCACGGCCGCGTCGTTGTAGGCGCGGAACGCCTCGGCGCGCTTCAGCATTCCCTGCGCCTCGGCAAGGCCGCGGGCGCGGATCGCCTCGGCCTCCGCAAGACCGCGGGCCTCCACAGCCTTCGCCTCGGCGAGGCCCTTGGCTTCGATGGACGCGGCCTCGGCGAACGCCTTGGCCTTGTTCACTTCGGCCTCGGCGGTACCCGTCTTCTGGGTGACCTCGGCCTGGGCCGAGCCAGACATCCGAACCGCTTCCGACTGACCCAGGGCTGTGGTCTTCAGCCGGAACTGCTCGGCCTCGGCGATGGTCTCGATACGGCGGCGCTCTGCCTCTGCCGGCCGCTGAACCGTGGCGGTTAGTTCCTTCTCACGGCGGAGGATTTCCTGCTCCTCCATCTGGGTCTGCTTCTGCTTGGCGATGATCTCAACCTGGAGCTCCTGCTCCTTCACGGCCTGAGCGGTTGTGTACTTCTGCAGGTCGTAGGAGAGGTCCGACTCGGCCTTCTTCTGGTTCACCGACGCGTTGTAGCCCTGAACCTGCAGCTTGTAGTCGCGCTCGGACTCGGCGATCTTCGTGTCGGCCAGGTATTTGGCCGTGGAGGCTTCCTGCGCGGCCTGCGCGGAGCGGATCGTCGCGTCGCGGTTGGCGTCGGCCTCGCCGATCTGGGCGTCTCGCTTGACCTGCGCGATCCGCGTCTTACCGATCGCCTCGAGGTAGCCGCGGCTGTCACTGATCTCGCGGATCGTGAAGCTGACCACTTCCAGGCCCATGTTGGTCAGGTCGCCGGCGGAGACCTCGGCCACCTTCTGGGCGAAGGTGTCGTGGGCCGCGTAGACCTCTTCCACCGTCAGGGTGCCGAGGATGGCGCGCAGGTGCCCTGCCACGGTCTGGTAGGCGATCTGCTTGATCTCCTCCTTGGTCTTGTTCAGGAACTGCTCGGCGGCCGTGCGGATAGAGACATCATCGCCGCGGACCTTGATCTGGGCCACGCCGTCCACCTTGATGGGCACACCCATCTTGGTGTACATCTCGGGTGTGACGATGTCCAGGGTGATGAGCTCCAGCGACATGGTCTCGCAGCGCTCGAGGATCGGGTTGATGAGCGAGCCGCCGCCCTTGACCACTCGGAATCCCAGCCGATGGCGCTCGCCGCTGTCGTCGGTGATCGTCTCGCCCTTACCACCGGAGATGACCAACACCTCGTTGGGGCCGACCTTGCGGTAGAGCTTGCTGTAGATGGTGACCAGGGTGACCAGCAGGAGCACTACCAGCAGCGCTCCGGTTCCGATGAGCTGAATCATAGGGACGCCAGGGGGCATGTCTTGTCTTCCTTTCCTCGAACGTTGCGGGTCAGTCGGCCTGGCAGGCGCCGCTACCCATCCATGGCTATCACGTGCGCGGTGCCCTTCTCGACCCTGCGCACCCGAACGTTGGCGCCCACGGCGATAAGCTCGTCACCGTCGGCCACCGCGCGAAACGACTGTCGTGAACCCATATGGGTGATGCAGACCGTTCCCGCGGACTGGCCCATGA
The DNA here is from genome assembly GCA_026392115.1 of Armatimonadota bacterium. Lineage (GTDB taxonomy): Bacteria > Armatimonadota > Chthonomonadetes > Chthonomonadales > CAJBBX01 > CAJBBX01. The sequence continues at coordinate 4,293 of JAPLCQ010000103.1, forward strand.
TGGGCGCCGTCACCTTCCCGATGATGCCGCAGATATCCTGCTCGCGGCCGTGGCTGCTCGATTGCGCGCCGCCGAAGAAGCGGCAGATGATCCACCAGGAGGTGTAGTAGAGGCCCGCGCCGCCGCCCGCGGCGAACAGGAGGCTGGTCGCCGCACCTGCCCCGCCCAGGCGGCTCAACACGCCGCCGCCTCCCACGCCCACGAGCAGGCCCATCAGCGTCATGGGATTGACATATGCCAGAAGGTTGGCTCGGGCCATTCCCTCGTCGGCGCCGCCGTCGTGCTGCAGATGCCCGCCGTCGTGGCCGTGGTGAGCGTGCAGGGCCTCCAGCGCATGCCCGGAGTGGCCGCCGGTGTCGCCGCCGACATGGTGACCCGCATGGCCTCCCGCATCGGGCACGTGGCCGATGCCGCCGTCATGACCCGCGATGTGACCGGCGCCGCCGTCGTGACCAGCGACGTGGCCGGCCTCGCCGCCACCGCCGTGGCCGTGCCCGATAGCGTGGGTCACTCCGCCCATCAGGAGGTTGAAGCCCATGTAGACCCCGCCCAGCAGCAGGCAGGTCCAGTAGACGATGTCCAGCGGATGCATTACCGTAGCTCTCCCACCGAATCCGTGCGCAGACAGGCCCGGACCATGCGTATCGACGTACACCGTCGTCGGTGCGTTTCGATCATCACCTGCGAACCGCCGATGCTCAGAACCTCCGGAACTGGCCGGGCTCAAAGACGGGCGAAGGGTAGGTGCTTGGCGTGGATTTCGCGTGGCCGTCCATGAAGCTGAAAACAGCAGCCTTGCGAGCATGGCGCCAGTCCACCATATCCGGCAATCCCGTGCGGTTGGGGCCGGAGCCCTTCGCGTCGAAGAGCTGAACGCAGTCCGAGGGAGACACCACGTCACGCATCGGCAGCATCGAGACGCGGGCGTTCATGGCGTACCCGTAGGGCACCTGCCGCTGGACCGGGCACACGTGCAGGCCCACATTCTTGGTGTACGGCAGCACGCCGTCCGTCCAGGTACGGCCCATGGGCGCCCTCTCATCGTAGTCCTGGGTGTACATGAGGACGCCCAGCGAGAGCTGTTTCACGTTCGACAGGCACGAGGAGGAGGAGGCCGACGCACGCGCCTGAACCACCACAGGCAGGATGACGGCCGCGAAGATCGGCAGGCAGAGCGCCATCACACCCGACACGATGATCGCGCCGATGGCGACGCCCTGCCCGCCGCGCACATTCGGCTCGCGGTTGATACGGACGAGCGCCGCTATACCCAGAGGCAACCCCACCAGTGCGGTGATGCCGCACGTGAGAACGCCAAGGATGGCGAGCGCCAGGGCCACAATCGCCATGGTATCGGTCGGGGGCGACGGGCGCGGCATGGGACCGGGCCTTGCACCGGGGCTCGGCCCGCGCCCGCCGGGTGGCCCAGGGCGCTCCTGCGGCGCCGAAGCCCGCATGGCTCCGCCGCAGTAGGCACAGAACGATGCGGCATCGGGGTTGTCTCGGCTGCACGATGGGCACAACATGGCGCTACCTCCCGCGTGGCAGATGGCTGCACTGTCATACAACAATACTGCCAATGGCGGCTGATTCGCAAGGCACGGCGCAGAGAGGCCCAAGGTCGGCGCCTCCGGAGGCAGTCTGCTTTGCTCCGCCCGAGGCCGTTCGGGTATACTCGGCCTCTTACCGGTCAAGGCTAGGGAGCAACGGCAAGCCCATGGACAGCATCCCCCAGGGCCACCTCTCGTTCGAGCGGGAGCGCGGCGTCAGCGGCATCGAGATTTCACCGGGCGTGGCCCATCTGACCGTTGCCATCGGCGACGGCGGTGGCCGGTCCGCCCAGTTGGGCAAGCTATTCCAGTCGCTGGCCCAGGCCGCGGTACCCATCTTCCTCATAAAGCTGCACGCCACCTCCGCCACCTTCGCCGTTGAGACCGCCTCGGTGGATGCCGCCGTTGCCGCGGTGAGCGCCGCGGGTCTGAATGCCGCGTCACGCCAGGGGCTGGCGCTGGTGAGCATCCATGCGTCCAACGTGCGCGACCTGACCGGCGTTATGGTTAAGGCCGTGGACGCGCTGCACGAGGCCGGCGCCCGCCTCTACGGAGCGGGCGACTCCCACAGCTCGATCCAGTGCCTCATCGAAGGCTCCGCGGCCGACCGCTCGGCGGCTCGCTTGCGCCGGACCTTTGGACTGGAGAAGACCGATGGCTGAAATCGTCGTCCAGAAGTTCGGCGGCACCTCCGTCGACCGCGACGAGCATCGTCGGCTGGCTGCCCGCAAGGTAATGGCCGCCCGCGAGGCCGGCATGCGTCCCGTGGTGGTGGTCTCCGCCATCGGCCGCCGCGGCGCGCCGTACGCCACCGATACCTTGCGCGACTGCCTGAACGGCATCGATCCATCCTTCACCCCGAACCTTCGCGAGATGGATGTGATGATGGCCTGCGGCGAGCTCATCTCCACCGCGGTGATGGCAGTGACCCTACAGTCCATGGGCGTTCCGGCCGTGGCGCTCTCCGGCGGGCAGGCGGGCATCGAGACCGACACCTCGTTCGGCAGCGCCCGCATCCTGGGCGTTACGCCGCAGGCGATCCTGGATGCCGTCGAGCGGAACGAGGTGCCCGTGGTCTGCGGGTTCCAGGGCGTGACGAAGTGCGGCGGCCTGGCCCCGCACGGCGACATCACGACGCTGGGCCGCGGCGGCAGCGATACGACGGCGTCGGCGCTGGGCGCGGCCCTCCACGCCGCCCGTGTCGAGATCTTCACCGATGTCGACGGCGTCAAGACCGCCGACCCGGACATGGTGCCCAACGCGGCCACGCTGGATGTCTGCACCTACCCGGAGCTCTTTGAGATCACCCACCTCGGCGCCCAGGTGGTGCATCCGCGAGCCGCCGAGATCGCCATGGACTACGGCATCCCGCTCTGGGTTAAGTCCACCTTCAGCGACCATCCGGGCACCTGCATCGTGCCGGATGGCGACGAGCCGTCGGCCACGCGGAGCCGCGTAACCGGCATCACCCACTCGGGCCGAGGGGTCTTCTTCCGTATCCAGATCGACAATGAGGCCCACAAGCCGCAGATCGAGCAAGAGGTTTACCGGCTGATGGGTCGGGCCGGCATCAACATGTACATGGTCTCGTTCAGCGAGAACAGCCTTTCGTTCGCCGTGAACCGCGACCTCTACCACCGTGCCCAGGACCTGCTGGACGGGATGGTGGTGCCCATCGGCAGCAACCCGAACAACCAGCCCGCCAGCCACTTCTACATCTTCAAGTTCGCCAAGGGTCTCGACCTCGCGTACAGCGCCCAGCGGCCCCTCCTGCGCCCGGTGGAGAGCTTCATCGAGGTGGTGGACGTGCCCGGCGAGGTCTTCGAGAACGTGACCATGGTCTCCGTCGTGGCATCGGGCCACCGGCACACGCCGGGCGTGATGTCGGCCATTTTCAAGACGCTGGACGCGGCGGGCATACCGATCATCCAGGTGGCGGATTCCACCATGTCGATCTCGTGCCTGGTGCCGGAGGCCAACCTGGAGCAGGCCGTGCGGCTGCTGCACGACGCCTTTGGGCTCAGCGGGACGCAGGCTTGAGGGTCGGCCGGCAGGTGAGGAGCCGATATGCCCGACGCACCGGAGAAGCGACCGATGGGCTCCGGACTGCCGCCGCCGCCGGTCCAGACGCCGCGCTTGAAGCGCCCGCGCAGGCCGCCGAGCGACGCGGACCCGGACCTGCACAAGGCGGGGTTGGCCTACTCGATCCCGTCGGCGCTGGCGGCGCCGGTGATTGTGCTGACGCTGGGCGGCGCCTGGCTGGACGGTCGCTTGCACTGGGGCGGCGTGGCGACGCTGACTGGAGCGATTCTGGGTTTCGCCGCGGGGCTGCTGAATGCCATCCGACTGGCCAACCGACTGAACCGATGAGGCCGTGGGCGGTCCGCCCGAGCCATGCCTGACGAAGGTCTTCCGAAGCGAGCGCTCCGTACGGGTGCGTGGGTAGCCGCTCTCTTCGTACTGGTATTCGGCTTGCGCGGGCAGGCCTCCATTTCGGTGGGTCTCGCCATTGGGGCGGCTCTGGGCCTGTTCAGCCTCTGGAGCCTCGCGTACGCGGTGCCGAGGGTGCTGCACGGCCGAAGCAGGGCCAAGCAGGTTCTGCTCGCCGGCTTGCTGCTGGCGAAGCTGCCCGTCTACGGGCTGGTGCTAAACTATACGATGGGTTCGCGGCAGGTCAGCGCGCTGGCCGTGCTTTGCGGCGTGGCCCTGATCCCTGCCGTGCTGACGCTCAAGGTAATCGGGTACCAGATGACCAGAGAACCCGACGAAGCTTCCGGAGAAGACGCGTGCCGCAACAAGATGGCCTGATCCAACTCGCACAAGGCGACCACGGGACTCCCGAGGCTCCCGCCACGGGGCACACCGAGACCCATGCTGCGGCGGGGCACGGCGAACACCAGTACAAGCTGGGAGACATCCCCAGCCCGGGGCTTCTCTTCAGCAACGCCCTGCTCGTGGCGCTGGCCATCATCGCGTTCGGCTGGCGCGCCACGCGCAAGCTGGAGGCGATCCCCAAGGGCTGGCAGAACCTGGGCGAGTTCATCGTAGAGACGTTCATGAACTTCACGCGCGGCATCATCGGCCCCGGCGGCGAGAAGTACGCCCCGCTGGTGGGCACGCTGTTCATGTTCATCTACATCGGCAACCTGTGGGGCCAGATTCCGTACCTGCACTCCCCTACGGCGAACCTGAGCACGACACTGGCGCTGGGTCTCATCGTCTTCTTCTACGTGCAGTACGTGGGCATTCGGCAGCAGGGCATCGTGGGCTACCTGAAGCACTTTTGGGGTCCGATCCCGGCCGCGGGCATCATCCTCTTCCCCATCGAGGTGATCAGCGAGATCGTCAAGCCCTTTACGCTGGCCATGCGCCTCTTCGGCAACATCTTCGGCGAGGACACGGTCATCATAGTGCTCGCCACGCTGGGTGTGGGGATGCTTCCCGCGTTGCCGATCCTGCCGCTGCACTTCCCGGTGCTCCTGCTCTCGTTGCTGACGACGTTTGTGCAGGCGCTGGTCTTCACGCTGCTTACGTGCATCTACATATCGCTGCAGAGCCATCACGACGAAGCGCACGGTGAGCCATCGCACGCCACCGAAGCGCATCATGCCGCATAAATCGATCTGGATTTCGTACAGGAGGCCGTTAACGTGATCTACTTCGCATTTCTCGCACTGGCAGTTGGACTGGGTCTTCCCATCGCCGTCATCGGCGGCGCCCTGGGTCAGGGCAAGGCAGCATCGGCGGCCCTCGAGGGCATGGCCCGCCAGCCCGATTCGATCGGCAAGATTCAGACTGCAATGATTCTGGGCCTCGCCTTCATCGAGTCGCTGGTGATCTTCACCTTCGTCTTCCTGTTCCTCCTGAAGTCGCAGCTTCCCGCCGATCCCGCCGCCGTGCTGACCGCGCTGCAGTCGGGCATCAAGTAACTCGGAGCTCGATACGTTCCCGGGCCGCCGCGGCGCGCCCGGACGGCCCCCGCGCTCGGAGTGAACACCGGATGCTCAACTCTCTGCTTCAGAGTCTCAACATAGACCCGCTGGTCATCGTGCTGAACGTTGGCCTCTTCCTGATCCTGCTTGCGGTGATGAACGTCATCTTCTGGCGCCCCATCACACGGCATCTCGACGCCCGCAAGCAACAGATCAAGGGGGCGCACGCTCAGGTCGATCAGACACGGCGTGACATGGAGGTGCTCCGATCTGAGTACGAGCAGCGCATCGCCCAGATCGAGGCCGAGGCGCGCGGGACCATTCAGCAGACGGTGAAGACCGCCCAGGCTCAGCGCGAGGAAGTTCTCGCCGCGGCAAGGCGCGAGGCCGACGAGCTACTGAACGACGGCAAGGCCCAGGCGCAGTCTGACCACGCCCGGGTCTCGGTCGAAATGCGCACCAAGCTGGACGACATGGCCCTGCACGTGCTTCTCAAAGCGACGGGCTCCGCGCCGTCGGCCGACCAGGAGCGCCTCGTGGACGAGTACATCGCCCGCACGGCATTCACCGGCGGTCAACCTCAGCAGGCAGGATAGCGACGAATGCCACTTCACGCCCCCTGGGCCCTTGAACATACGCCGGACGTCACCGATCCGCAGTGGCTCATCATCCGCACGGTGGGCTTCATTCTGCTGGCGGTGATCGTCTGGAAGTTCGCCGTGCCCGCCGTTGCCTCCATGCTGGCCGAGCGCCAGCGGGATGTGGCGGAGACGGCCGAGCAGGTCCACCAGACCATGCAAGACGCCGAGATGCTCCGGGACGACTACCGCGCCCGCCTCGAGAGCATTGAGGATGCCACGCAGGCCCGAATGGCCGAGGCAGTTGTCGAGGCCGCTGAGCTCAGGCAGCACATCCTGGCCGAGGCCGCGAGCCTGGCAGAAGCCGTGCGGCAGCGAGCAAGGGACGAGGTGCTGCACGAGCAGACCCGTACCGCGGTGAAGCTGCGTCAGGAGTTCGCCCACAACGTCGTGGCTGCGGCGGCCTATGCGGCGCGGCAGTCGCTGACGGCCGATGACAACAGCCGGTTGGTCGCCGACTTCGTGGCCGATCTGGGAGCCAAGGCATGAGCGGCGCCGATCCCAGGGCGGCCAGCCGCTATGCTTCTGCGCTGTTTGCCGCCGCCCAGAAGACCGGGCAGGCCGACGTGGTCGGCGAGGATATGGCGGCTCTGGCGGGCATCTGGCGGTCGACACCCGCAATGGCTGCCCTGCTGACCAGCCCGACCGTCGCCTCGGAACGCAAGCACGGCCTCGTGGATACGGTGTTCGGCGATGCCTGCCACCTGACGCGGTCGCTGTTGCACCTGCTCATCGCCAAGCGCCGCGAGGCAGTCCTGCCCCAGTTGCAGATGGACTACAGCAGGCTGGCCGACGAGGCCCGGGGCGTTGTGCGGGCCGAGGCTTCAGTGGCCTTCCCAATCTCCGAGCAGGAGGCGGCGATGCTCACAGCCGCGCTGTCGCTTCGGACCGGGAAGAGCGTGGAGTTGAAGGTCCGTGTCGATCCCGCCGTCATCGGCGGCGTTACGGTTCGGCTTCAGGATACGGTGTTGGACGGGAGTGTTCGCGGGGCGCTGGAGCGCGCGCGGGAGTCGCTGCTCAGATAGATTGCGCCGCCCCGCAGCGACCCGGGTGCGGGCGGATCTCATGACGGAGAGGTGATCGTGGCTATTAGACCCGAAGAGATAACTGCCATTCTTGAGCGCGAGATCAACGCGTACGAGCGGCAGGTCGAGGAAGTCGGCGTCGGAACGGTGCTTCAGGTGGGCGACGGCATCGCCCGCATCTACGGCCTGAAGGACTGCATGGTTCAGGAGATGCTCGAGTTCCTGGATGAGAAGGGCAACCCGATCACCGACGGCGAGGGCAATGTCATCCGTGCCATGGCCCTCAACCTTGAGGAAGACAACGTGGGCGCGGTCATCCTGGGCAAGGACACGGCGATCCATGAGGGCACCACGGTGCGCCGCACCACCAGCATCATCTCGGTGCCCGTGGGCAAGGCGCTGGTGGGACGCGTGGTCAACGCCGTTGGCGATCCAGTGGACGGCAAGGGACCCATCGTAACGTCGGAGCGCCGGAATATCGAGATTCGAGCGCCGGGCGTCGTTGATCGTCAGCCCGTACGGGAGCCGCTGCAGACCGGCCTGAAGGCCGTCGACGCCATGACGCCGATCGGGCGCGGCCAGCGCGAACTGATCATCGGCGACCGCGGCACGGGCAAGACCGCCGTGGCGCTGGACACGATCATCAACCAGAAGGGCACCGGCGTCATCTGCATCTACGTGGCGATCGGCCAGAAGCAGTCCACCGTGGCCAACGTGGTCCGCACGCTGGAAGCGCACGGCGCCATGGATTTCACGATTGTCGTCACCGCATCGGCTTCGGACCCGGCGCCCATGCAGTACGTGGCGCCCTATGCCGGCGTCACCATGGGCGAGTACTTCCGCGACCAAGGCGGTCACACTCTGTGTGTATACGATGACCTCTCCAAGCACGCGGTGGCCTACCGACAAGTCTCGCTCCTGCTCCGGCGTCCGCCGGGACGCGAGGCATACCCCGGCGACGTCTTCTACCTCCACAGCCGCCTTCTGGAGCGCGCCGCCAAGATGCGTGATGAATACGTGATCGTGGAGAAGGGCGCCGCCGAGGGAGCCACCAAGGGCGTCGACGGCAAGGTCTACCCCAGCGACTACGGCCTCGATGAGGCCAAGAAGGCGTTGCCCGGTATGACCGGCGCCGATGGACTGGAGATTCGCAAGATCGCCACGTCCGGCGGCAGCCTGACTGCCCTGCCCATCATCGAGACGCAGGCCGGCGACGTGTCGGCCTACATCCCGACCAACGTCATCTCCATCACGGACGGCCAGATCTTTCTGGAGGGCGACCTCTTCTTCGCGGGCATTCGACCGGCCATCAACGTGGGGATTTCGGTCTCCCGCGTGTGAGGCAACGCACAGATCAAGGCCATGAAGTCGGTCGCCGGCCGCCTCCGCATGGACCTGGCTCAGTACCGCGAGGTCCAGGCGTTCTCGCAGTTCGCCTCCGACCTCGACAAGGCGACGCAGGCCCAGCTTCAGCGCGGCGCCCGCATGACGGCGCTCCTCGTGCAGCCTCAGTACGCGCCGATGACGGCCGCCGAGCAGGTCATCTCCATCTTCGCAGGCTTCAACGGCTACCTCGATGAGGTGCCCGTCCCCGACATCAGCCGCTATGAGAGCGAGATGCAGGCGTTTGTGGCCGAGAAGTACCCGGAGATTCCCGAGACGGTCCAGCGGACCGGACTGATGAGCGACGACACCCAGGCCACGCTGCGCAAGGCGCTGGACGCCTTCAACAAGCAGTTCAAGGACTAGCCCGCCGCTCCCACGAGCCCCATCAAGGGCGGCCCGCCTCCGTGAACGGGGCGGGTCGCCCTTCTGCTTTGGCGGCTTCGTGCGCGGCGAGGCAGGAGGATCGACCGCCCGCGTCCAACCTAGGGCGCAAGCCGCGACCTCGTTGCGGCCACACGCACCATAGGAGCTCGCAATGGCGGATTTCCCACGCACCATCGTCGGCGGCGTTTCCATGCCCCGGATGATCATAGGCACGAACTGGTTCCTCGGCTACAGCCACAGCACCGCGGCCAAGGACGCCCTGATCACCGGCACCTTCAACGAGTACAAGAAGCTGGCGGACGTGGTCGAGGTCTTCCTCGGAGCGGGCGTCGACGCCATCATGGGCTTCGGTCGCAATCCCCTGCTTCAGGCCGGCGTCCACGAAGCCGAGCAGCGCGTCGGGCGCAAGTGCCTCATCGTCTCCACGCCGACGTTGCCCGTGACGGCCCAGACGCCCTCACAGGGCTTCGACATGGACGAGATTCGCACGCTGCTTGATGGTGAGGCCGCCTGCGGAGCCTCGCTCTGTATGCCCCACACTTCGTCCACAGACGCGCTCGTTGACGGCTGCACGCGCGAGGTCCGCCAGATGGCTCCGGTCTTCGCGGCCATGCGCGAGCGCGGCCTGGTCCCGGGGCTCAGCACGCACCTGCCCCAGACCATCGTGTACACCGACGAGACAGGCTTGGACGCCGAAACCTACATCTCAATCTACAACTCTATGGGCTTCCTGATGCCGCTAGAGGTGGACTGGACGCACCGAATCATCACCAACGCACGCAAGCCCGTGATCACCATCAAGCCCATGGCGGCGGGCCACATTCGGCCGTTCCAGGCGTTCCACTTCGTCTGGAGCACGCTTCGCCCACAGGACATGGTCACGGTCGGCACATTCACGCCGGACGAGGCGAAGGAGTGCGTCGACCTGTCGATCAGCATTCTGGAGGGCCGGCAGGCCGACCTGACGCTTCAGGAGACCCGCAGCAAGGCGGCCGTGAAGACCGCGAAGTGACCGGCGGCGGCAGGCTCGGCCTGACGGCCCTTTCGGTCGCCCTGTGCAGCCTGGGCGGCCCGGCCGTTGCCGCACCTGCCACGTCGTCCGCCATCGCCTCGCCGAGCGACTCGCCGTTGGCCGGATGGTTCCGCGGACCCATCCGGCTGGGGCTGACCGACGTGGCTGCGGGACGCCCGGTTCGCCTCACGACCGATCGCGATGCGCCCGGCACAGATGCCACATTCGCCGCGCGGTGGTCGGTCTCGGGCTCCAAGACGATCCTCGACGTCCAGATTGCGCGCAAGGTCACTCCATGCGAGCACGAGCTCGTCGTAGAGTTGCCGATCCTGGACCCCGCCATGGAGCTCTTCACACCGACCGAACTGGGCAACATAGAGCTGGGCAGCCTTCCGACGCATACGGGGACGCCGTACGGGCGGATGGCTTGGGACGACGGCGCGTGCTGGGTCCTGCCGCTCGTCAGCGCGCTGGACCGGCACAAGGACGCCGGGCTCACGGTGGCCTTGCCGCCGGAGCCGTCGGTCCCCCACCTGGTCGTCGAGTGGCGAAACGCGAGGCGGCTCCTCCTGCACATGGGGCGCAGGGGCCTCGGCGCCGGCGCCGACATCAGCGTCCGCCTGCTCTTCTACACCCATCGCGCCGACTACAGATCTGCCCTGAAGGCCTACGCAGACGACTTCGCGGCCTACTTCAGGCCCGGACTGCCGAGGGGTCCTTACGAAGGTACGTTCTGGTACCACCATATCCACGACCAGCCTCCGGCCGATGAGGTCGCCAGGCAGGACGCCCGGTTCGTCTGGTCGAGCTTCTGGTTCACTCACCTCGGGAACTACCTGCCGGACGGGCCGACGTGGGAGCCCTACACCTTCGCCAACTGGTGGGCGCTTCGACGGCCCATGGACGACAACACGATCCGGGAGTACAGCAGGGATTTGAGCCGGCGCGGGATCGGCGTGTTCGCCTACTTCAACGTCACGGAGTTCGGCGGACGCGGCGGGGCAGGCGGCGGCGCCGATGAGGCGGCGGCCCTGCTGCGTGAGAGGTTTGCGGACGCCCTGATGAAGGACCCGAACGGCGCGGCCATACCGACATGGGAGGGCGCCATGGCCATGAGCGCCGCGCCGGGCCACTCGCTCTTCCCGTTCCTCCAGGACCAGGTGGCTCGGCACCTGCGCCGGTTGCCGGAGCTCGCGGGGTTCTGCATCGACCGGCTGGATTGGGCGAGCACGCTGGACTATGGCCACGATGACGGCCGCACCATGGTCGGTCGTCGTCACGTGGCCGACATGGCCGACGCCGTCTCCGCCGGGGTGCAGGAGGTGGTCAGGCAGTCCCACGCGGCCGGCAAGCGGGTCTACGTCAACCAGTTCTACCGGCTCGAACCGCTGAAGGACGTTGACGGCTACTGCCACGAGAACGACTACCTGCTCGGCCTCAACTGGCTATCGCCGTTCCGGCCCGTCTCAGCGTGGCACAAGAGCACGACCTACGCCGCCGACCCCTTCCGCTTCGAGGCGGAGATGAAGCGGAGGCTGCTCTGGGCGGTCTTCCCGCAGATGGTCAGCCGCAAGTTCCCCATTTCGCAGCAGGCGGCCTCGGAGCACGGCGCGGCGGTGGTCGAGGCATATACTCCCCTCTTCGCGACGCTCCGCGGCATGTCCCAAACGCTTGAGGCGCACTGCGTCCGCGTCTCGGGCGCCAACGCCGCCAACCTCTTCGCCGCGTCCGGCGGACGGTGGGTCGCCCCGGTCGTATCGCGCACCGCGTTCCGGTGCTCCTCAACTGAGGCGCCAGCATCGTCGCCGCGCCTGTCGATCCGGTGCGCCGGCGCATCGCGCATCCGTTGGGGCAGGATGATCGCCATCGGACGCCCACCGGTGAGGCTGAAGCCGATCCGTCGATCCGGAGGAGTGGACTTCCTGCTGCCCGGATTCACCGACGCCGCTGTCGTCGTGGCAGGCACGGATGCCGAGGCAGCCGCGCCCGCAGGTGACCCAGGTCGACCAAGTCCCGCAAAGCGGCAGCCCGAACGACGCCTCGCCCGGATGGGTGCCGACCACGCCGCGATCGTTGTCTGGGGATCGCATGTGGGCGCACGATCGGGCACGGCATGGCTCTGCGCAGGCGGGGCGTCGATGCGGTTGGCCGATGGCGCCAACCGGCTCGCCATGCCGTGTCGCGGCAAGGCCGCCATAATCGTCCCAGCAATCGCCATACGGACTCGGGACGACGGCTCATGGTTCGTTCCTACGGCCGCGGAAATGCGGCTTCAGGGCGCAGACGGCCAGTGGCGCCGGGTGGCACGTTGGAACCCCGGAGCCGCATCGGCCACGGACGGCTATGGGAGGACCATCATCCTGCGGCTCGCACCGATAACACCCGAGACGATCCAACGGTCTGCGGCGTCACTCCTGGGTCCTACGGCTACCGGGGGAGGCCGACCGAACGGTACATCACGCCTCCTCGCACCCAGCCCTGCCGGCGACGGCGACGGCAAGTGGCGGCTCGGCGTCGGCGGCGCACCATGCATCTGGGAGCATCCGAGCCGCGACGCGCGCGCCCTGCCCGTAAGCGGCGCCGAAGGCCGCGCGGCGGTCTGCTGGTTCGGGAGCGAGACGGTGACGCTTCGCCTGACCCCACCTGATCGCTCCCCGCATCGGATCTGGGTCTACGTCCTGGACTTCGATCACAACGGCCGAGAGCAGACGGTCAGCGTCGGCGACGAGGAAGGCCCGCTCTCCTCCGTCCGCGTCTCCAAAGCCCAAGCTGACGCTGGCACATGGGTCGCGTGGACCGTGACCGGGCCGGTGAGCATCACCGCGCAGAAGCTCACCGGCTACAACGCCGTCATCTCGGCCGTCGCAGTCGAGGATTGACGCGAACTACCGGGCCGTAGCCAACAGCTTCCTGAGCAACGGCTCCAGCGCGTCGGCGTGCTGCACGAAGCCCAGATCGGTGGGATGCACGCCGTCCACCGTGCCCTCGTCGCCGTGCAGCAGGTCGGCGCCCGGAGCCACATGCAACCCGGTCACCCCGGCCTGCTTCAGGGCCGCTACGGCCTGGGCTTGCACCTGCGACGCATGGCTCTCCTTGCCGCCCGAGTGGATGTTGGATTGGCCCACAAACAGGATCGGCGTGTTCGGGTGTGCCTTGCGAAGCGCCTTGGCGAGGTAGGTGACCTTCTCGGTCATCTCGACGTCGGACATGCCGGCCATGTTCCAGAGGCAGTCGATGACATAGGCCGCCGGGTCCAGTTCGGCCAGCAGGTCCGCTACCGCTGCTTCCATCCTGCCCGATCCGCTGAAGCCCAGGTTGATCACGCCGCGATCCAGCCTGCGGCCAAGGATGGCCGTATGCGCCATGCCCGGCCTGCTGGCGCAACCGCCCTGCACAATGGAGGTGCCGTAGAAGACCACGGGCCGACCACGACCAGCGGGCCGCTCAGGCGCCGCCTCAAGGCTCTTGCCCCATGGAACGCCCACTTCGACCAGTCTGCTGCCATTGTAGAGCGGCAGGTAGAGAAGGCACTCCACCGCCCCGGTATGGCCAGGAGCGACGACCTCCAGCCCGGCCCTCACCTCATGCGACAGGCCTCCGGCGGGCCTGCCGTTCTGCACGAAAGTCCATGGCCCCTTGCCGGCGCGAGCATAGAGATCCACGCCGCTTACGCCCGTGGCCGGCATGTGCGGCATGGCCAGTTCGGCTTCGAGGAGCGTCCATCGAACCGTCACCGTGGGCGAGTCGGTGACAAAGCGTACGGCAATGCCGGCGGAATGGCGCCCGAGGCCCCAGACCGACTCCGGCACACGCCCGTGCGCGGCCGCCGGAAGACGACTGAAGGGCTCCGCCACCGCCGTCCAACCCATGCCCTCAATCGTCAGTTCGTGCGCGGGCCGCCAGCGGGGTCCATCGCCCTGCGCGACCGCATCGCCACAGGCGCCACAGAGCATCAGGGCCGCGCAGAGCCCGGTGGTCATCGCCAACACCATGTGTTTCGTCCTTCTCAGGCCGCGGTAAACCGGCCTTGGAGCGTGTTGATAAACAGGTAGACGTCAAGCGCCGCGGCCAGGGCGGACTCAGTCTAGCGCACCGGCCGCTCGACGCGCACCACCGACGCTGAGATCAGAGGCCTATAGCTACGCTGAGCGCGTCATCCCCGCGTCCGGCGCGTTCGGTCAGCTCCGCAAGAGTCACTGTGGAGAGCCACCGATACAGCCGTTGATGCGTCTCACGCTCCAACTGCCCCACCACCGCCGCCGCAGCCTGCGAGCTGGTCACTACCGCGGCCGGCTCCTCGCACGGGACTACCGCACCCACGGCCAGCGCGGCGTCCCAGACGGTGATCTGCGACGTGGGCCGGGCCAGCGCGTGCCCGCCGCCCGCGCCCCGAGTGCTGCGCACCAGACCCGCGCGCTTGAGCATCAGGAGCACCTGATCGAGGTAAGCGTCGCTGAGGCCCTGGCGGGCCGCCACATCCCGGCTCTGCGTCATGGCGCCCGCCTGCGCCAGGTCGATCAGGGCCTGGAGGGCGTACTCAAGCTTGCTGCCGAAAGGCGTCATGCGTCAGGCCTTCAGGGCCTGGTCAAGGTCGCATATCAGGTCATCGACATGCTCAATGCCGACCGATATCCGCACCAGGTCGGCCGTGATGCCCGTCTTCACCCGGACCTCCTCCGGCATGGAGGCGTGAGTCATCGTCCAGGGCTGCTCAATCAGCGACTCCACGCCGCCCAGGGACTCGGCCAACGCAAACAGCTTCACTGCGTTGAGGAAGCGCTGAACGGCCGGATCGCCGCCCTTCAGGCGGAACGAGAAGGTGCCGCCGAAGCCGCGCATCTGGCGCTTCGCCAGTTCGCGCTGCGGGTGGGAGTCGAGTCCCGGATGGTGAACCGCGGAGACCGCGGCGTGGGCTTCCAGCCAGTGGGCGATGGCCAGGGCGTTGGCGTTGTGGGCCTCCATGCGGAGGGGCAAGGTCTTGATGCCGCGCAGGACCAGGAAGCAGTCGTGAGGCGCCGCGCATGTACCCATGGCATTCTGCAGGAAGTAGAGCTGCTCGCCAAGGGCGGCGTCCCGGGTGATCAGCGCGCCGCCCACCACATCGGAATGCCCGTTGATGTACTTCGTGGTGGAGTGCATCACGATGTCGATGCCCAGCGCCAGAGGGCTCTGGTAGTAGGGCGAGAGGAACGTGTTGTCGCAGACCGTGAGCACGGAGCGGCTGGAGGCCAGCGCCGCGATGGCCTCCAGGTCGAGCAGGTTCATGAGCGGGTTGGTGGGCGTCTCCGTCCAGACCATGCGCGTGTTGGGCCGAAACGCGGCCTCCAGCGCCTTCAGGTCGCGCAGATTGACGAACTCGGGCACAATGCCCTTGTTCGCCATGATGGACGTGAGCAGGCGGTACGTGCCGCCGTAGAGGTCGTCGTGGACGATAATATGGTCGCCCGCCTGCAGCAGCGCCAGGGCCGTGGCCTCGGCCGCCATGCCGGTGGCGAACGCCAGACCGCGCACACCGCCTTCCAGCGCCGCCAGGCACTCTTCGAGCGCATGGCGTGTGGGGTTGCCGGTCCGTGAGTAGTCAAATGGGCCGGGCTCACCTATCGCGCGAAATGCGAACGTGGAGGTCTGGTAGATGGGCTGCATGACCGCGCCAAAGGCGGGATCAGGCCCCTGCCCGGCGTGAACAGCCAACGTTGCGAACTGCATGGCGGCGTAGTCTCTCCTTGGCGCCCACTCGACGCCCGCTTGCCCGACAGATGACGGTGTTAGGCCAAATCCGCATACAGCGGCGTGGAAAGATACCTCTCACCGGTCGAAGGAAGCACTACGACGATCAGCTTGCCGGCGTTTTCGGGTCGCCGGGCCACCTGCACGGCCGCCCATACGGCCGCCCCCGACGAGATGCCCGCGAACACGCCCTCGGTTCGGGCTAGCTGGCGCGCGGTGTCGACGGCATCCGGCGCGTCGACCCTGATGATCTCGTCGATCAGATCGGTGCGAAGCACGGAGGGCACGAAGCCCGCGCCGATGCCCTGAATGGGATGCGGTCCGCGCGGCTGGCCGGACAGCACCGCGGACGCGGACGGCTCCACGGCGATCACCCGGAAGCCGGGCTTTCGCTGCTTCAGCACGTCGGCGACGCCGGTCAACGTGCCGCCGGTGCCGACGCCGGCGACCAGTATATCGACCTGACCGTCGGTATCGCGCCAGATCTCCTCGGCGGTGGTGCGGCGATGGATCTCCGGGTTAGCCTCGTTGTCGAACTGCCGCGGGATGAAGTAACGCGGATCAGCCTCGGCCAGCTCCTCGGCGCGCTTGATGGCGCCGGGCATCCCCTCCGGCCCAGGCGTCAGCACCAACTCGGCGCCCAGGGCGCGCAGTAGCGAACGGCGCTCCTGCGACATTGTCTCCGGCATGACGAGTGTCACCTTGTAGCCCCGTGCGGCGGCGACGAACGCGAGGGCGATCCCGGTGTTGCCGCTGGTGGCCTCCAGGATCACGGTGTCAGGACCGATCTTGCCTGCCTTCTCGGCAGCCTCGATCATGGCCACGCCGATGCGGTCCTTCACGCTGGAGAGCGGATTAAAGTACTCGAGCTTAGCCGCGACGGTGGCGACGGCGCCCTCCGTCACCTTGTTCAGGCGAACCAGGGGCGTGTTGCCCACGAGGTCTACGATGCTTGATGCGATGTTCACGAGAAGCCTCCTCCGAGCGGCGACGCGCCGCCAAGCTAAACATGAGTACGCAGCTTGACTTCATCATGTTACCCGGTTCGGGGCATCCGGCAGGAATCCCGGCCGTCGCCGTCCAACAGCGTGTCGAGATGGCAAGAGAACGATCCCCCGACACCGATGCACGGTCACGGCAAACTTCTGCCGAGGGACTCTGCGTGAGCCCGCTGCTCCTGGGCGACCTTGCGCGGCTTGAGGCGTTCTACGAGCGGTTGACGCCTGCCGTGGCGGAGCACTTCGTTGCCGACGGGCCTACCGATTCCAGCCGGCTCGCGGACCATCTGGCCAGCGCAACCGACGGCGAGGCGATCTCATATGGCCTGATCTCATCCGACGGCCTCGTTCTAGGCCACGCATTCGTTGAGCGGCTGTGGGACGGGCCGCCGACGCTCGGCATCGGGATCGAGGAGCATCTGATAGGTCGCGGCCTGGGCGCCAAGCTGATGCAGGCTACGCTGGCGGACTGCGATGCCCTGTCGCTACCGGTGGTCACACTGACCGTGGTGAAGACCAACCTGCGCGCACGGTCCTTCTATCAGGGCTTCGGCTTCGTATCGCGCGGCGAGGCGGACTTCAGGCGGCCCGGCGACAGCCTCGCCATGGAGCGCCGCCTTGGCGGGCGGGCCTGAGGCCGTTAGGCGCACTGTGACCGCAGCGCGGCTCGGGCGGCCGCCAGATCGGGCGACAGCTCCGCCGATACCTGTTCGGCCACATCCGCGAGCCGTCCCGACTCGGCGCCGCCCAGCACGATGGTCACCTGATCGCCCACGGTGGCCCGCAGGTCCAACAGCTCTCGCGATGCTGCGTCGACATCCGGGATGCAGGTGATGCTGACGCCCACCATGCGCGCCCCGACCTCGCGGGCGGCGCGTCCCAAGTCGGCGCCCGGCAGGCCCGAGCCGAGATAGGCGGACCGCCAGCCCTCGGCCTGCGCGGTGACGGCCACCATGAGCGCGCCCAACTCGTGTTGATCGCCGGCCAATGAGCCCAGCACGATCCACGGACCCACGGCAGGACGGCCTCTCTCAAGCATCTGGCCCAGAGCGCTGCGGATCGCGCCGGTGGCCAGACGCTCGTGCGCGGGCGCCACCTCCCCGCGTCGCCATGCGGCCCCGACGCGCTGCAGGAGCGGCGCGGCGAAACCAGTTATGAAGGCCGATGCCGGCAGTCCGCGTGCGGCATGGTCCACCGCGCGCGACACGCCGTGGACCGAGCTGGCGGCCACCGCCTCGAACGCAAGGTCCACCAACGCCTCGGGACTGATGCCCGCCAGCGGCGAGATGACGACGCCGGTTGTCCCCCGGGCCGACAGGGCCTCCAGATCCTCATCAGTCAGCCGCGCCACGGCCGAGATCGTATGGCCGCTCTCCACGACTGCGTTGAGCAGCTGAAGGCGATGCAGTTCGGCGTCCGTGTAGAACCGGCGGTTCGAAGCGGAGCGGGCAGGCGCGACGGCGCCGTAACGCCGTTCCCATGCCCGAATCGTATGAACAGATATGCCTGTGCGGGCAGATATCGCCTTGATCGTATGGATGCCGTCCATTTGGACCTATCGGGAGTTGGATTGGGCTCCTGCGCCTGCGGCCCACGCTCCCAATAGCCCATACGAGACATACCCGCGCGAGTTCGCCCAAGCTCCGCGTGTGGCGTCCTAAACGATGCGGCGACGGAGCGTATAGCTCACCGTGTCGGCGACCACAACCATCGCCACCAGCACGAGCAGGTAGGTCGCCACCTTGTGCCACTGGAAGTAGTTGATCTGCGCGATGAGCTCGAAGCCGATCCCGCCCGCTCCGACGATGCCGAGGATCGTGGCGGCGCTGATGTTGAGCTCCCAGGCATAGAGGGTGTGGGCCATGTACTGGGGCAAGGCCTGCGGGAGCATCCCGTAGACGAAGACCTGGATCGGCCTCGCACCCACGGCCTTCACTGCCTCGATCGGCGCGGGATGGACGCTCTCCAGCGCCTCGGCGTAGAGCTTCGCCAGCATGACGAAAGAGCCCACCGCAATGCCCAACGCTCCAGGGAACGGCCCTAGCCCCACCATGTAGACAAAGAGCACGGCATAGACCAGAGGAGGCACCGCGCGGAGGATGTTGAGCAGCGTCTTCACCGTCGATGAGAGCGCCCGGGGCAGCGCCGAGGTCCGGGCGGCGACGAAGCTAACCGGGGCCGCGGCCAGCGCCCCCAGCACCGTTCCCACCAGCGCCATCTGGAGCGTGACGGTGAGCGCAGCAGCGGCTCTGGGGAGCACCGACAGGTCGGGCGGGGCCATCTGTCTCACGTACTCGCCTGCCCGACCGAACCCATCGACGAGCCGCCCCGCGTCGAACTCGCTGCCGCGAAGGGCCCAGACGAACACCGCCACGCCTGCGGCGAACCCGATCGGCGTCGCCAGACGGCCAGACCCCGGAGGCCTTCGCGCGCCGCACGGCTCACACGTCACTGCGGCCGCCTCTGGCCGATGGGAAGCTGTGGGCGGGGCCGCGCCAGGGGGGCGCCATCGAGAGGACAGAACGACCAGTTCGAAAGCACCGGCTTGCCGCATCGTGGACAGGCTCCGACGGTGCGCCGCGAGCCGGGCGGCCCCGTGCCCAGGTAGAGCTGTAGCCAGTCGGCTGGAAGCAGCACAACCACTCCGGCATTCAGCGACCACTTGAGTGCGCCGGTACGCGTGAGCGCGTCCAACACGGCCGCAAGGGGAGCCTCGACGAACTCAGCCGAGAATGCGACGTCAGGCGACAGCGAGGGGTGCAGCCGGATGGCCACCTGCGTCTGGCGGCTGATGGCCTTGACGGCGTCGGCCAACGGCACGGGCTTCGCGCGGGGAATGGACAGGTTCACCGGGCGACGCAGTTCGGGCGCCACCGCCTCGTCGGCGAAGACCTCCACGGGCTTGCCGGGGCCGCTCGTGCGCTCCTGCGCACCGGACAGGGCCGGCAACCACAGAAGCCACGCAACCGCGGCAGACGCCAAAGCGAAGCGTGCCAATGACCGAGCCATGGCGCCTACTTGGGCGTCCGGCCGGGATCGGCCTCGGGCTCGGCGCCCAGGCGAATGACCGACAGGCGCCCCTGGGCGTCCCAGCCGGCTTCCGCCGAGGTTCGCACGCGACGACGGCCCACCTGCACGCTCCCCTCGGACGATTGCGTCTCGTAGACAGGATGGCCGGGCACGGCGTTTCGACCGGGGCGCAGGCCGGCAGCACCCGCGCTGCGATCCGGCGCCGCGTTCGCGTTCACGCCAGCGGCAAGGCTCGGTTCCCTGAGTCGGGCCATGATCTGCCGCGCGCTGACGCCGGAAGCATCGCGAACGTCCATGAAGGAGGCGGGCGTGGGCTGGACAGCCCGTCGGGCGCGGCGACGGCGGATAGGCGAACCGTAACGAACCGATCGCGCCGACGCCTCAGACGCCTTGACGACCGAGGTCTCCGGCGCAGCAGGGGCAATGGCATCGAGGACGGGCTCCTGTGGGCGACCAACGCGCGCCTTGGTCGGCGAAGCCACGATGGGCCTCGACTGCGGAGCCACGGGCGCCACCGCCTCGGTTCGACCGCCTCGAAAGACCGGCGAATACTGCACGCAGGCGGCGACCGCCGCAGCGGCGGCGAGAACCCCGCCGGCATGAGCCCAACGCAGCGGAGACCAACGACGCGCCCGAGTGGCGCGCGCCGCATGGCAGATTCGGCGATCCAGCCCGGGTGGAGGCGGAGCCGGCCGATAGGCAGACAGGACCCGATGCGCCTGAACAGCGGCATCGCTCTCGGTGCGGCACGCCGCACAGGCCGCCATGTGGATGCGGCACGCGTCCGCCTGCGTCGGCGTCACCTCACCCGCCGCGAGTTGCGGCAGGAGCGAACGAACCTGGCTGCATCGGTCAGAAATCGGCATCGGCATCTCCGTACATGGCCCGGTACTTGTCCCGGAAGCGCAGGCGCGCCCGGTGCAGTCGCACCTTGGCGGCATCGTGCGAACAACCCAAGACCTCCGAAATCTCTTCGATGGACATATCCTGGAAGTACTTCAGAACGAGCACATCCCGGTGGTTCGGCGCGATCTCGGCCATGGCGGCCTGAACGCGATCGGCGTCGCTCTGCTGCGTTGCGGCGGCCTCGGGACCCATGGCGGGATCGACGATGTTCAGCGTCTCCGCGGCGAAGGGCACCCAGCGTCGGCGACTGAGGGTTCGGGCGCGATCCAGCGCCCGGTTGACGGCCACCCGGTAGAGCCAGGTCGCAAATCGGGAGCCGCGGCGGAAGGAGCTCAGCTTTCGGAGGACGAGGAGGAAGACCTCTTGCGCCACATCGGCGGCATCATCGGCATTGCCCACGACGCCATGGACGATGTTGTAAACGAAAACATGGTGGCGCTCGACCAGCCGGTCGAAGGCGTCCATGTCTCCACGCAGCACCAGTTCGACCAGGCGCTGATCCGGGTCGATATCCGCCGAATCTGTCCTGGTCACCGGTCGGCTCCAGCGTAGTGGGTAGGTTTGCTGCACCGGTTCTGGTCCTGTCGCTCTGTCATCGCATGCCAGTATACGCCCGTTTGACGACGCACGGTGGACGGGCGTTACGCAACGGCGCGGAGACGGTCGCTTGTGGGCCAAACTAAGGGTGGAATACGCCGCCGCCCGGCGGCCGGGAGGCGCTGATGCGAGGGTTCGTCGCGTTCATCATGCTGGGGTGCTTGGGTCTGTGCGTGCAGGCGCAGGCGCAATCTGGCTGGAGCCACCAGACCGTGGGCCTTCCAATGGAGGTGGTGGAGGGCAAACCGGCGGTAGTCCGGGTTGCCTACAAGGCGCCGCGACCCGCCGCGCTGAATGTCCAGCTGAAGGACGTTGCCTCGCCGGTAGTCCACGCCGGGGCGGTCCGGACAGTCAACGGCTCCGGCGTCGCCGAGTTCCGTATCGTAATCCCCACCGGCAAGATGCCGAACGGCATGACGGTCTCCCTCTGGTGGGGATCCGACTGGCAGAACACGCCGATCCCGATCAGTGTAAGCGCCCCGGTGATGGTGCTGACGCCTGAACGGGCCGCGAAGCTGGCGGCAACCGACGCCGGCGCTCCGGCCATGCGACGCCGGCTGGGCCTGACCGAAGCCGAGCCGCGTGTGTTGGTCCTCTCCGGTGGCTGGGCGGGCCGGAGTGCGGCTGCTTCCGTGCGGGTCGCGGCCGCGCTCCGGGCGGCGGGCGTGCCCTGTGTGTTGGCCGGGCCGGATGAAGTCGCCGGCCGACTGGTCCTGAGCCCCAAGTTCGTCAGACTGCTTGTCATACCGGATGCCCGCACGTACCCGGCCGCCGCCGTGGACACGCTGAGCCGCTACCTGCGCGCCGGCGGCCACCTCATGGCGCTTGGCGCGCCGGCGCTGGACCGGCTGGTCTACCCGTTCAAGGGCTCGTGGCTGGACTCGGACGAGATCATGTCGCGCATTCGCAGCACTCCGGCACGCAGGCGGCTGTTGCGCGTCAGCGAAGCGCCCTGGCGACGCACCAGCAACGACATGGCGACAGAGACCACCTGGCGCCCCGACCCGGCTGCGGGCGACGCCATTTCAGTCAGGATCGCTTCACTCACCAGTTGGGACACGCTCCTGACGCCGCTGGAGCAGGCCCCGAAGCCCGACGAACGGTACATCACCTTCCGGGCCAAGGGAAGCTCCACCACGACGGCGCTCGCCGTGGAGATCGCCGAGAAGGATGGCTCCCGCTGGATCGCCACGTTGCCGCTGACACCGAGGTGGGAGCGGTTCGCCCTGCCCGACACCGCCTTCGCGCTCTGGGACCCCGAGCACCGATCCAACAGACAGGGGCCCGGCGACCGCCTCAACCTGACGCATGCGGCGTCGATCAGCGTGGGCCTGGCCCTGACGCACACCCGCGTACCGGCCGGAAGCCACGCCTACTCCATCGCCGACCTTGGCTCGGCAGTAGGGCCGTCGCTGCCCAACCTCGTGCAGCCGCCCGTACTGGACACGGTCTCACCCATGTACAAGGTCTATCCCGTACGCGGCGCCCGCTCGCTCAGCGCCGCGAAGAGCTCAGCGCTTGTGCCGGCTCCTGCGCCCGAACTGCCCGCGAGGATCTTCTCGACCCATCCTCGCCCTGCTACAGGCTTCGCCAAGGGGCGCGGGTGGCGATGGTTGCCTCTGCTGGAGGTTACGGGCAAGGACGGCGTCGCCGGGACGGTAGCCACGCTCATGGTGCACCGCGACGACGGCTTCGCACGTGGGCGGTGGGCCTCGTTCACGGCTGCCGACGAGGCATGGTACGCACGCCCCGCCACCCTCCGCTACGTCGCCGCCACAGCCAAAGCTATGCTGACGAAACCGCTCCTCTTGGAGGGCGGTTGTGAGTTCTACGGCGCCTTCACCGGCGATAGGCCCAGGCTTGGCGCCGTGGTGGATTGGGGCCCCGCACACGTTGCCGGCGCCCAGGCGAGGATCACCGTCGCACCTGTCGGAGGCGGCCGGCCTGCAGTCGTACACACCCTCAGCGTGGGCCGCAAGGGCCAGGAGGACGGGGCTGCAACCGTGTGGCAGGTCCCCGTAGGCGACCGCGACCGCTACGCCGTAAGCGTGGAGCTCCTGGAGGCGGGCAAGACTTCCGACCGCATGGCGCATGAGGTCACCGTGCGCCGAGCCAAACCGAAGCCCTCATTCGTGACGGCAAGCGACGGGCAGTTCCTGCTCGCCGGGAGGCCGTGGCGATGGCACGGCGTGAACTACATGCCGTCCACCGGCGTCGCACTGGAAGATGGGCCCATGTTCGAGCAGTGGCTCTCCTCGGCATCCTACGACGCTGAGGTGGTGGAGCGCGATCTGCGGCGGATTCAGGCGATCGGCTTCAACATGATCAGCGCGTTCATCTACGTGGACGTGCGCAAGAGCCGCAATCTGGTTGACCTCCTCAACCGCTGCGATGCCCATGGCCTGAAGGTGAACCTGTCGCTTCGCCCGGGCACTCCGCTTGACTTCGCCTGGCCGGGCGTCGGCGAGATCATCCGTGAGAACCGGCTGGCGCAGGATGACACCATCATCGCCTACGACCTGGCTTGGGAGCCGGCCTGGGGCGGCCGCGAGTCTCGGAAGCGATGGGACAGGGAGTGGGACGCCTGGCTACGCAGCCGCTTCGGCAGCCTCGCTCAAGCTGAAGCTGCCTGGGGACACGCCGTACCGGTGGAGAACGGCTTAGCGGCCGGGGCGTCTGACGAGGACCTGCGCGCCGGCAGCAGGCGCCCGGCCATGGCGCTCCGGTATCGCCGCTTCCTGAACGACCTGCTCGACCGCACGCACAGCGAGGCTCGACGGCTGATTCACACCGTCGACCCCAACCACCTGCTGTCGTTCCGAGGCAACATAGCCGGCGATCCCACCGCGCCCGCAGAGAGCATGGGCTATGAGTTCGAGGGTCTCGCGGGGAGCATGGACTTCATGAGCCCCGAAGGCTACGGGCGACTGGGCAGTGTTGAGCGCGTTCGCCCCGGATGGTTCACGGCGGCGTACTCGCGGCTCACCGCACCGGGCAAACCCGTAATCTGGGCGGAGTTCGGCTACACCCTGTGGGACAGCGCCGTAGGCCGGAGGAACACGTCACGCGACTTCGCGCTGGAGTTCGAACGACGCGTCTATCCGCCCGAGACGCGCCGATACACGGAGGATTTCTACCGCGCGTTCTATAACATGGCACTGGGAAGCGACGCCAACGGAACCGTCTGCTGGTGGTATCCCGGCGGCTTTCGCGCGGGTGAGAACAGCGACTTCGGAATCATCGACCCCGACGGAACCTGGCGCGGGATCACGAAGATCATCCACGACGCCGGCCGACGCCAGGCTGCTCTCGGCGGCCGTAAGACGCCCGACGTCTGGATCGATGTGCCCAGGGATGCCTACCCGGACGGCGTGTCCGGTATGTACAACGCGACAAAGGACGCATTCTGGCGTGCGGTCGACGGCGGTCGGTTCCCCGGCCTGCGGTGGGCAGCGCCGGCCAAACCATAGGAGCAACGCATGATCGCCCTGATACTCACCGGACTGCTCGCTCTGGCGGCGCCTCCAAAGGCCACCGTGCCGTACCTTCGCGCTCCGGCGCTGAACGAGTATGCCAAGCACGACCCGGCAGGGACGACGATCCTGCCCAACGGGCGCTTCCTGCGGCCGTCGGGTCGGCACATCCCCGTGGCCCAGAACCCGCACGGCCTCGCGGTATCGCGCGACGGTTCGCGGATTTTCGTGGCATCCGAAGGCATCGGCACGCTCATCGATGATCCGCTCGGACCCGGCCGTCGCGTGCGCCAGTTGGCGCCCATGGTCGGAGACACCACGCGCAAGTCCAACGGCGGCGGGTGTGCCTTCAGCCCGGACGGCAAGACGCTCTGGTGGAGCTCCGGCGAGACGGGCGCCGTCTACGCCTTCGACACCGAGACCGCGGCCAAGACCGCCGAGGTCTCCCTGAATGTCGCGGTAGGCGGCAAGGAGTTCAAGGACAGCTTCGTGATGGACCTTGCCTTGAGCGCCGACGGCAAGACGGTCTACTGCGCCGACGTCACCAACTTCCGCGTAGCCGTGATCGACGGAGCCGCCAAGCGCGTGGTCGGCTCCGTGGCGGTCGGACGCTACCCCTACGCCCTGGGACTGGACGGCTCCGACCTCTGGGTGACCAACATCGGCATGTTCGAGTACTCGGCCATTCCGGCGCCCACGGACGGGAAGGGCGACCCGCGCGGCCTCTCCTACCCCGCCTTCGGCTTCCCCAGCAAGGAGGCCAAGGAGGGCGTCGAGGTCGAGG
>JAPLCQ010000030.1 GCA_026392115.1 Armatimonadota bacterium
CCGACAACGCCGTCCGCGGCGGGCGCAAGGTGGCCGCTCTGGACGAGCTGAAGCGGGCGCTGTTGCACCAGGCGTTCGAGGGCGGACTGTGAGCCGACGCTGTTGACGCCGTTGACGTGGCTGTCGACAACGGCGTCAACGGTGTCAACGCCGTCTGCGGCGGGCGCACGGGCCGCTCTGGACGAGCTGAAGCGGGCGCTGCTGCACCGGGCGTTCGAGGGCGGGCTGTGAGCCGACGCTGTTGGCGCCGTTGACGTGGCTGTCGACAACGGCGTCAGTTCGGCCAAGGAGGGGTGGCTATGCCTGAGCTCTTCGACAAGAGCGGCGGATTCCGCAAGCTGCATGCGTTCACGCTGGCCACGATCGTCCAGCTTGAGACGCTTCGCTACTGCCGGCGCTTCCTCACTCGGGACCCGCACGAGGCGGCCACGAGGTTCTTTGACCCGCAGGGCCGGCAGTACGACCAGATGACCCAGGCCGCGCGGAGCGGGCGGCAGAACATCATTGAGGGCTCTGAGAGGGCCGCGACCTCGAAGGACACCGAGATGCGCCTCACCGACGTGGCTCGCGCCAGTCTGGGGGAGCTGCGCGGCGACTACGAGATGGTGATCCTCGCCAAGGGCCGCCTCCCCTGGTCGGCCTTCTCGACCGAGGCGCGGGCCGTGAACGCGGTCTCGCTGGACGATGCCGGGTTCACCGAGGACGCCGTACACGAGTCTGCCAAGCATGTTCTGGCGCAGCGCGCGAAGTACGCCCCGTGGCTTGACAGCGACGACGACCTGGTGGTGGCCAACACCATGCTGATCATTATAGGCCGGGCGATGACGATGCTCAAGCGGCTGATCGCGGCGCAGGGCGAGGCCTTCGAGCAGAGCGGCGGCTTCAGCGAGAGGCTCACGGCCGTGCGCCTGGAGGCGCGCGAAGCGGCCCGCGGCGGCGGCCCGGAGTGCCCGGCCTGCGGCAAGCCTATGCGCCGCCGGCAATCGGCCAAGGGGGAGTTCTGGGGCTGCGGCGCCTATCCGGAGTGCAAAGGAACGAGAGCGATATCACCCGAGTGACTGGCTTGAAACCATGACATTACTGTCAACAAAGTCAATACGGTCAAATGCAGACCACCCATGAACGAGGCCGAGACCCGCGCCGAGCATATCGATCCGGCCCTGCGCGCCGCCGGATGGGGTGTCGTTGAGGGTAGCCGCGTACTGCGCGAGTACGCCATCACGCCCGGTCGAATCGAGCGGCGCGGCAAGCGCGGCAAGGGCCTTACCGCCGACTACGTGCTGGTCCACCGCAACCGGAAGCTGGCCGTGGTGGAGGCCAAGGCCTGGGACAAGCCCCTGACCGAGGGGCTCGGCCAGGCCAAGGAGTACGCCGCCAAGATGGGCGTGCGGTTCGCCTACGCCACCAACGGCCGGGGCGTCTACCGGGCCGACGTGTCGCCCGCCGCGGCCGCCGGGCCACACGAGGGCGAGATCGGCGCCTACCCGTCGCCGGACGAGCTCTGGGACCTGACCTTCGGCGAGGAGAACGCCTGGCGCGACCGGTTCGCCGCCGTGCCCTTCGAGGACAAGGGCGGCTCCCATCCCAGCCGCTACTACCAGGAGACCGCCGTCGAGCGCGTCATGGAGGCCGTCGCCGCCGGTCGCAAGCGCCTGCTGCTCACGCTGGCCACCGGCACGGGGAAGACCTTCATCGCGTTCCAGGTCGCCTGGAAGCTCTTCCAGAGCCGCTGGAACCTGGGCGAGAAGCCCGACCGGCGGTCCCGCATCCTTTTCCTTGCCGACCGCAACGTCCTGGCCGACCAGGCCTACAACGCCTTCTCGGCCTTCGCCGAGGACGCCATGGTCCGCATCAGTCCCGACGCCATCCGCAAGAAGGGCAAGGTCCCGAAGAACGGCAGCCTCTTCTTCACCATCTTCCAGACGTTCATGACCAGTCCCAGGCCGGGCGAGGAGCCGACGCCCATCTTCGGCGACTACCCGCCCGACTTCTTCGACTTCATCGTCATCGACGAGTGCCACCGGGGTGGGGCCAACGACGAGAGCGCCTGGCGCGCCATCATGGACTACTTCGCGCCGGCCGTGCAGATGGGCATGACGGCAACCCCCAGGGACGACGAGAACGCCAACACCTACGCCTACTTCGGCGAGCCGGTCTTTGTCTACTCGCTGAAGGAGGGCATCAACGACGGCTTCCTGACGCCCTTCCGCGTGAAGCAGATCTCGACCACGCTGGACGATTACGTCTACACGCCGGACGACACGATCATCGAGGGCGAGATCGAGGAGCGCAAGCGGTACGAAGAGACCGACTTCAACCGGATCATCGAGATCATGGAGCGCGAAGCCTTCCGCGTCCGGCTCTTCATGGAGCAGATCGAGCCCATGGAGAAGACGCTGGTCTTCTGCGCCATGCAGGACCACGCGCTGGCCGTGCGCGACCTGGTGAACCAGATGAAGCGCGTCGCCGACCCCGGCTACTGCCGGCGCGTCACCGCCAATGACGGCGAACTGGGTGAGCAGCACCTCCGCGACTTCCAGGACAACGAGAAGACGATCCCGACCATCCTGACCACGTCGCAGAAGCTCGCCACGGGCGTCGACGCCCGCAACGTCCGGAGCATTGTGCTCATGCGGCCGGTGAAGTCCATGATCGAGTTCAAGCAGATCATCGGTCGCGGCACGCGCTTGTACGACGGCAAGGACTTCTTCACCATCATCGACTTCGTGAAGGCCCACCACCACTTCGCGGACCCCGAGTGGGACGGCGACGCGTTGCCGCCTGACCCTTGCCCCAAGTGCGGCAGCCTTCCGTGCGAATGCCCGCCGAACCCGCCCTGCGCGGTCTGCGGCCAGGCCCCGTGCGTCTGCCCGCCGGAGCCCTGCCCGGAGTGCGGCCAATCGCCCTGCGTCTGCCCCCGTCCGCCATGCCCCGACTGCGGCCAGTCGCCGTGCATCTGCGAACCCGACCCGTGCCCGAGGTGCGGCAAGACTCCTTGCGCCTGCCCCAGGCGCACCCGCATCCGGCTGGCCGACGGCAAGGAGCGGAGCATCCAGAGCATGATGGCCACGAGCTTCTGGCATCCCGACGGCACGCCCATGTCGGCCCAGCAGTTCATGGAGGCGCTCTTCGGCAGGCTGCCCGAGCTCTTCAAGGACGAGGCGGAGTTGCGCGCCCTATGGAGCGTGCCGGACACCCGGGCCAAGCTGCTGGATGGGCTAGCGGAGATGGGCTTCGGCGGCCCGCAACTGGCCGAGATGCAGAAGATCATCTATGCCGAGAAGAGCGACATCTACGACGTGCTGGCCAACGTGGCCTACGCCCTGCCGCCGGTGGCTCGCGTGGTCCGCGCCGATAACGCGAGGACGCACCTGCACTCGGGCTTTACAGAGAAGCAGCGGGAGTTCCTGGACTTCGTGCTCATCCACTACACGGACCACGGCGTCGAGGAGCTGGCCCAGGCGAAGTTGGGCCCGCTCCTCAAGCTGAAGTACCACGACTCGATCACCGACGCCCTGGCCGACCTCGGCACGGCCCCCGAAGTCGCGGGCCTCTTCAGCGGCTTCCAGAAGTACCTCTACCCGGCAGCCCCATAGCCCGAGCCGCCGCGCCCTATTGCCCCTGCAGCACCTCGATCATGGCGGCGATGTTGGCCGGCTTGGCGTCGGCGGGGATGGCGTGGGCCGGGGAGACGATGAGGCCGCCGTCCTTGCCGACGACCTCGATCAGGCGCCGCACCTCGGCCTTCACCTCGTCGGGCGTGCCGTACGGCAGGCCGCGCTGGGTGCTGACGCCTCCGAAGAAGGTCAAATCCTTGCCGAACTCGCGCTTGGCTTCGGCCACGTCGATGACCTCGGGCTGGAACGGGTTGAAGCAGTCCAAGCCGATCTCGATGAGGTCCGGGAAGAGCTGGGTGCATTTGCCGCACGAGTGGATGAAGACGAACTTGCCGCGGGCCTTCACCGCCGCGTACATCTGCGCAACGCGCGGGCGGATGAACTCGCGCCAGAGCTTGAGGCCCATCTGGATGCCGGTCTGCGAGCCCCAGTCATCACCGAACATCATGGCGTCGATGTCATGGGCGCAGGCGTGCTCGATGATGCGCAGGTTGTACTCGAGGATGCGGTCCAGCAGGGCGTTGGCGAAGGCCTTGTCGCTGACCATGGCCATCAGGATGGTCTCCATCCCGGCCAGCGTCCAGGCGCGCTCATAGAGGCTGAAGCCCAGGTCGGCCACCACGAACTGGTCGGTGCGCACGCCGTCCGGCCTGATGACGGTGTCGTAGTAGTCGAACCGGGTCGGGTCGTCGGGGTCCGGCACGAACAGCGTGTCCAGCGTGTCGGGCGCGACCACCTGGTTGCAGACGATTCCGATGTCCTTGTCGATGGAGCGGTTCCACTGCACGCCCCACTCGTCTTCCCAGGTGCAGCAGTCGCCCTCCTTCCAGGCATCCCTGCCGGTGGTGCCCATGGTGGCAAGGGCATTGCCCAGCTTGCTGACGAAGAATGGGTCCTGGAGGTAGGTGGCGGTGGCGGCCTGGGCAGGCAGGGTGAACCCGATGTGGTACGGGGTCTTGTCGGGCTGCCGATGGGCCAGGGACGCACGGACTCGCTCGCGGTTGGTCATGCCGTTCCTCACAATAGCGGAGATGGGCGCTGCGGCCGCCCGCCGTTACGCCCTAGATGCGACGCCCAGCCCCCGGAATCCTGCCGGCAGGACTCCCGGGGCCGACCGGCGAACTACCGAGCGGCGCCGGGCGCCGTAGCGCATCGAAAGGGGCGATCCGCGGCATGGGTCTAGCGGTTGACGGGCTGATCATCGTTCTCTACTTTGTGGCGATCTCGGCGATCGGCCTCACCATGGGTCGCCGCGAGAAGAGCCTGCACGACTTCGCGTTGGGCGGGCGGCAGGTGCCCTGGTGGGCCGTCATGGCCTCCATCATCGCCGCGGAGACCAGCGCCGCGACCTTCCTCGGGGCGCCGGGCGAGGGGTTCGACAAGCGGAGCCTGGCCTACGTGCAGCTGGTGATGGGCCTCATCATCGGCCGCTTCATCGTCGGTTTCGCCTTCCTGAAGCCCTACTACCGGTACAAGGTCTACACCGTGTACGACTACCTGGCGATCCGGTTCGGCCAGACGACCAAGAACTACGTCTCCGCCCTCTTCCTCGTCATGCGGACGCTGGCGTCGGGCACGCGGCTCTTCGTGCCGTCGCTGGTCATGGTGCTGGCGTGGCGCATGTTCGCCGGCGGCGACGTACGGTTCCACCAGGGCGCCGTCACCTCGGTGCAGCCCTACATGGTGGCCATCGTGACGCTCACCATCCTCACCTGCATCTACACGGCCTTGGGCGGCATCAAGGCGGTCATCTGGACCGACGTGGTTCAGGCCTGCCTCATGTTCGGCGCCGCGCTGCTGGCCGTCGGGACGCTGATCCACAACGTGGGCGGCCTGGGCGAGGTGGTCAAGGCAGTGCCCGCCATGGGGCGCATCGAGGGCTACTTCCTCACGGGCTTCGAGCCCGACAAGATCGCCGCCTGGCGCGAGGCGAACCATCTGACCGCCATGGGCGCGTGGGACTACGTGAAACTCGTCGTCGCCGGCGACTACACGCTCTTCTCGGCCCTGATCGCCACCACGCTGATGAACATGGCCGCATTCGGCACCGACCAGGATATGGTCCAACGCCTGCTGACCGCCGAAACGCACAAGAAGGCGCGCCGAAGCCTCATCACCGCGGCCTTCATGGACGTGCCCATCGCCGCCACATTCACCTTCATCGGCATCCTCCTTTATGTCTACTATCTGAAGGATCCCACCTACAAGCCCGTGGCGAACTCGGACGTGTTCGGCTCCTACATCCTCAACGTCATGCCCGTGGGCGTGCGGGGGCTGGTGCTGGCCGGCGTCTTCGCCACGGCCATGGGCTCGCTCTCGGCGGCGCTCAACGCCCTGGCCACCAGCGCGACCAACGACTGGTACATCCCCTACTTCGCCCGCCGCAGCGGCGAGGAGGCCCACGTCCGCGCCGCCCGGGTCTTCACGGTGGTTTTCGCGGCCCTCATGGCGCTCATCGCCGTCGCCTTCGCCTACGCCAAGGTGACCGACCCCAACGTGCGCATCATCCCGGTTGTGCTGGGCATCGCCGGGTTCATCCTGGGCCCCATGCTCGGGGTCTTCCTCATAGGCATGTTCACCAAGGGCCGCGGGTCCGACCTCGGGAACGTGATCGCCATCACCTGCGGGCTGGTCGCCACGGTGGTCTGCGGCGACCTGCATGTGACCATCGCCAACGGCGTGGCGGGCCTGCTGGGCCAGACGGTCACATTCGTTCGGCCCGACTGGCTGCCCAAGGTCTCGTTCACCTGGTTCGCCATGCTGGGAGCCGTGGTGGTCTTCACCGTGGGTGTGCTCTTCCCGACGCCGCGGAAGTCGCTCGAAATGGCCGAGCGCCGGGCCGCCGAGGCCGACGGCGGCGAGGACCGACCCCTGGCCCTGCGCCAGGAGTAACAGGAGAAGACCCATGCGCCTGACGCCCCTACCGGCCGCCATCGCTCTCGCCGTCCTCGCGGCGCCCGCCGCCCGGCCCGCGCCCGCCGCACCCGCCACGGCGATCGACGTCCGCCAGTACGGCGCCAGGGGCGACGGCAAGGCCGACGACGCCCCGGCCTTTCTGGCGGCCATCGCCCGGGCCGCGGCGGCGAAGGTCCCTGTCACCGTGCCCATGGGCGTCTATCGCCTGGGCAAGCCCCTGGTCCTGGGCTCCGTGGCGCTCTGCGGACCTCCCGGCGGCGCCTGGAACGCCGATATCGACACCATGCCCGTGCTGGAGCCGTCGCACCGCGACAAGCCCTGCGTCACCATGGGCGCCGGGGCCGGCCTCAAGGGCATCTGCATCCGCTACAAGTGGCAGGCCGAGCCGACATCGGGCCCCGCCGCCGTGCTGGTCACCGGCATCGGCGCCTACATCAGCGGCGTCAAGATCATGTATCCGTGGGACGGCATCATGACCGACGGCGTCAACAACGTGGGCCGCCTGCACATCGAGAACGTCTTCATGGTCTCGCCCCGGAACGTGGGCGTACGCGTCACCGGCACCTGGGACGTGCCCAGCCTTCGCAATGTGGAGGTCTGGAACGCCGGACCCGTGCCGCGCGGACTGAACAAGGGCATCGGCTTCGACCTGGGCAAGAACGACCTGATCCGCCTGACCGACTGCTTCGCCTTCGCCATGCAGACGGGCTTCCTGCTGCGCGACAAGATACCGGGCTGCAAGATCGAGGGCGGCACATGGGGAACCATGACCAACTGCGCCACCGACTACTGCGGCTACGGTCTGGTGGTCGAGGGCGACAACACCGTCAGCGTCAGCGGCGGCACCTTCTGGGACCACGCCGAGAGCCTCGTCGTGAAGGGAGCCGCCCGCGTGCGCATGGCCGGCGCCGAGTTCCGCTCCAACGGCGCGCCAGCCGTCAAGGTGCTCACCGCCGACCACGTCGCCCTCTCCGGCTGCTCCATCCTGCGGCCGATGAAGGAGTACAAGACCCCAACCATCCTGCTGGAGGGCGGACGAACGATTCTCAGCGGCAACCGCATCGACGGCTGGGGCGTGGGCATCCGCGTGAACGGCGCGGCCTCGCTCACCGCCACGGGCAATGACCTGGAGACCCACGGCTCGCCGCTCTTAGAAGACCGCCATACCGCGGGCGGCGCCGTGCGCACCGACATCCCGCCCCAAGAGACCCGCCCATGAGGCCCGCGATGATGCTCTGCGCGGCCCTGCTCGCGGCCTCGGCGGCGGGGCGGCAGGTCGCCACGCCCAGGCGGGTCCGCGAGACCAAGCCGCTGATCCACCTGCCGCCGCGCGGGCGCATCCTGGCCTCGCTGCGACCGGGCCACCCGCGCCTGTTGGCCGACGCCGCCCGGTTCGAGTTGCTGAAGCGGCGGTGCGCAGCCGACCCCACCGTCTCGGCATGGTTCAGGCAGGCCCGAAGCCAGGGCGCCGAACTGCTGGCCGCCGCGCCCTGCGAGTACGTGATCCCCGACGGCCTGCGCCTGCTCGCCACCAGCCGCGAGGTGCTGCGGCGCGTGCAGCTTCTCTCCTTCCTGTACCGCATCGAGGGCGACACGGTCTGGGCAAGGCGCGCCTGGGACGAGATGGCCAATGCCGCAGCCTATAAGGACTGGAACCCCAAGCACTTTCTGGACACCGCGGAGATGACCCACGCCTTCGCCATCGGCTATGACTGGCTCTACGACTGGCTCAGCCCGGACCAGCGGCGCACGTTGCGGAGGGCCATCGTCACGCTGGGCCTGCAGCCGGGCCTCAAGGTTTACGGCAGCCGCGGCGGGTGGCCAACCGTCACGCACAACTGGAACCAGGTCTGCAACGGCGGCATGGGCATGGGCGCGCTGGCAATCGCCGACGAGGAGCCCGAGGTCGCCGCCGAGGCGCTCCATGCCGCCGTGACCTCGATTCCCCGCGCCGTGGCCTCCTACGGTCCCGACGGCGCCTGGGCCGAGGGGCCGGGTTACTGGCAGTACGCCACCGCCTACACCGTGGCCTTCATGGCGGGCCTGAAGAGCGCGTTGGGCACGGACTTCGGGCTCAGCGGCATCGCGGGCTTCCCGAAAGCGGGGCTCTTCCCCATCCACGCCTCGGGCATCGGCTCCGTGGTCTTCGACTACGCCGACGCCCACGCCGGGGTCATCCACGCGCCGGAGATGTGGTGGCTGGCCAACCGCTTCCGCAACCCTCTCTACGCCTTCTACGCGGCGCGGCACACCGCCGGCACACCGCTGGATATGCTCTGGTACGAGCCCACCCTCAGCGGCGCCAAGCCCGCCCGCGCGCCGCTCAGCGTCCGGTTCCGGGGCGCCGAGATCGCCTGCCTCCGCACCTCATGGACCGATCCCGACGCCACCTGGCTGGGCGTGAAGGGCGGGGACAACCGCGCCAACCACAGCCACCTGGACCTGGGCAGCTTCGTCATGGAGGCGCAGGGCGTCCGCTGGGCCGTGGAGCTGGGCGCGGACGACTACAACCTGCCCGCCTACTTCGGCACGCGCCGCTGGACCTACTACCGCCTCCGCGCCGAGGGGCACACGGCGATGCTCTACGGACCCGGTTCCGGCCCCGACCAGGACCCCTCGGCCGTGGCGCCCGTCACGCGGTTCAGGGGCGGCAAGTCGCCGCTGGCCGTCCTGGACCTGAGCCGCGCCTACCGGTCGGCCGTGAAGTCGGCGCGGCGCGGCTTCCGTCTCGTCGAGCCCGGCCTGGTGGTGGTGCAAGACGAGATGGAGGCCGACAGCCCCACCGACGCCTGGTGGTTCATGCCCACGCAGGCCGGGGTCGAAGTGGCGCCGGACGGCCGCAGCGCCCGCCTGACGCGGCAGGGCAAGGCCCTCACCGTGCGGATCGCCGATGGGTGCCCCGGCGCCCTCACGGTCATGCCGGCCGCCCCGTTGCCCGAATCGCCCAACCCGGCGCGCCAGAACCCCAATGCGGGCTACCGCAAGCTCGCCATCCACCTCCCCGCCGTCACATCGTTGCGGCTGGCCGTGGAACTGGACGCCCGCACCGGCCCGACGTCCCCCGCGGCGCCCGTGCGTCCGCTGGCGGCATGGAAATAGCGCCGATGATTCGCCTCGGCGCCGCTTTCGATCGGCGCGCTGCCGCGTAAGGAGGGTCACAAGACATCCCGATCGCCACGGGGCCCGGTGCAGGGCCTCTGGGATCGGAAAGGAGCCCGCTATGCGAAGACTGCTCAACAACCTGCTGGTGGCGGCCGTCATCCTGGCCGGCGCTTCGGCCACCGGACAGCAACCCGGAGGCTTCCCGCAGGGCGGCCCCGGCATGGGCATGCGCGGTCAGGGGCCCTTCATGCCCGGTCAGGGCGGACCCGGCATGCCGCCGATGCCCCCCACGCTTGCGGCCAAGACGGCCCAGGTGATGGCGCTTCGGCGCATCGTC
The DNA here is from genome assembly GCA_026392115.1 of Armatimonadota bacterium. Classification (GTDB taxonomy): domain Bacteria; phylum Armatimonadota; class Chthonomonadetes; order Chthonomonadales; family CAJBBX01; genus CAJBBX01. Next base: position 9,973 of record JAPLCQ010000030.1, read on the forward strand.
GGACTGAAGCTGACGCGCGCCGACATCGCTGCTGCGTTGCCGCAGGTCAAGGCGCTCCGCGCCGCGGAGAAGGCTCTGGAGTCCACCGCCGAGAAGGCGCTGGACGAGGAGAAGAAGGCCCTCCTGGCGGCCGGCCCCAACAGCGCCGCCCCCCGCGGCGGCGGACGGACGATGCGCGAAGCGGCCGACACCCTTCGCGCCAAGCACGAGGAGACCTGGAACGCGCTGGCGGAGGCCATCGGCCCGGCAAAGGCGCGCGGGCTTCAGCAACTGGTGGGCGGCGGCGGCGGCGGGTTCCAGATGCAGCCCGGCATGCCTGGTATGCCCGGGATGGGCGGGCCCGGCGGCGGAATGCCCGGGATGCCGGGTGCGGGCGGCGGCATGCGGCCCAATGCGGGTCAGCGCGGCGGCGGCGGGCAGGGCATGCGGCGGCCAGGCGGACCCGGCGGAATGCCCGGCGGAGGCATGGAGGGGCCCGGCGGACCCGGCGGCATGCCCGGAATGGGCGGGCCGGGCATGGGTCCGGGACCGATGGGCGGCGGGCAGCCCGGCATGGGAAACCCCGGCGGGATGATGGGCGCCATGCCGGTCCGAATCAGCGTGGGCGAACTGCTGGAGCTGCTGGAGCAGAAGCTCGCAGCCATGCCCCGGTAGCGCGCAACCCAGGGGCGGGCGGGCAGACCCGTCCGCCCAGGAAGCACCTCCGATGCATACTATAGCCGTGACGCGACCCCACTGGCAGACCGAAAGCGATGATCGGGCACTGGCCGCCGCCGCCCGCGACGGCGACCGCTCGGCCTACGCCGTGCTCATCGCCCGGTACCGCGGCATGGCCTTCGCCTACTCGCTGGCCGCGCTCGGCAACCGCGAAGAGGCCGAGGACGCCGCGCAGGATGCCTTCGTGCAGGCCTACTCGGCCATGCCCCGCTTCGATCCCAACCGGGCAGAGTGGGCCGCCTGGTTCATGCGTATCGTCCGTAACCGGTGTCGCGACGGGCTGCGCCGCCGCAAGACGCGCCGACCCGCCGAGATGCCGCTGGAGATCATGGACGAGGCGCCCGGCCCCGAGGCCGTCACCATGGCCGACGACCGCCGCCGCGTCCTCATGCAAGCTGTGGCCGCCCTGCCGGAGGCCCAGCGCGTGCCGCTCCTCTTGCACTACGCCGGCGGCAAGACCCGTGTCGAGATCGCCCATGCTTTGGGCGTGCCCGAAAGCACCATCATCGGCAGGCTTGCCGGAGGCCTGAAGACGCTGCGCCGGCGCTTTGGCGGAGAGGGCTTGATATGAACCTTGTGTGCACCTGCGTGCGGCGCCGCCTGGCCGCGCTGGCTGCCTCGGGGGCCGACATCGAGCCGACATCCTGGCTTGCGCGCCACCTGGCCGCCTGCTCGGACTGCTCCCGCGAGCGCCGCGCCCTGGCCTCCCTGGCCGGCCACCTTTCCTCGGCACGACTGCCTGAGCCCGACGAGCAGGCCTTCGCGGCAGCCGTCTGGCAGAAGGTCGACGCCCTGCCCGCGCCAATCCACCGCGCCGCCTGGTGGCAGTCGCCAGGCCTTCTCGCGGCCGCGGCCGGCGCCTGCGCGCTGGCCCTCTGGATGGCACGCGAACCTGCCGGCGTGGGCGTGGCCGCGCCGCCCCACGGTCCGGTTTCGACAGCCCGCGCCGGTGGCGCCGCCGGAACCGTGGCATCCATATCGCCCGCGTCGCGGCCCAAAGCCGACCTGCTGACCACGCCGCCGCCGGCGCCCGTTCCGCAGGCCAAGAAGCCCGCCACCTCCGGGTCGCGCGCCCCGGTGATCCCCAAGCTCCGTCCGGGCCTCAACCCCGCCACCGCGCGACCGCGGCGCATGCTCGCCTCGGCGGGCTCCGCGACGGCCGGCTCCACCGTGGCCTGGTCCGACTGGGGCTCCTACTACGAGCAGAAGGGCGACTACCGCAGCGCCGCCTACGCCTACGGCATGGCCCACTCCGAGAAGCGCGACCCCACCACCGCCTTCGCCTACGGCCGAGCCTCCGAGGCCTCCGGCGACCTTGCCTCGGCCATGGACCGCTACGCCGCCGTGCTGGAGCAGGACGGGGGGTAACGGCCTTCGGCGCCCGGTACACTGAGGGCCATTCCGCACGGAGGTGCGCCTTGGCCCTCGGTTCCGACTACCGCCGCCGCTTCGCGCTGACCCTTGAGCACAAGCCCGTGGACCGGCCTCCCATGGATCTGGCCGCCACGGACATGACCACCATAGACGGCGGCCCGCGTCGCCTGGCTCCCGCGCTGCGTCTCCCGCACATGGCCGATCCCGCCGAGGCCGACGAGGCCGTGCTCGTGGCGCTGGACATCGACGTGCGGGGGATCGGCGGCGTGATCTCCGCGCCCTCGCCGCTGGAGCGCCGCATCTCGGAAACCGAGGTCACCGACGTCTGGGGCATCACCTACCGCCACAACGGCCACCACTACGAGGCCGTGGGCCGCCCATTGGCAGGGGCGACGCTCGCCGACCTGGAGGCGTTCCCCTGGCCCGACCCCGAGCGCATCGAACTGGCGGTCATCCAGGCTTGCGCCGACCGTGCGCGCTACCTGGCCGAGGAGACGGGCTACGTCGTCTGCGGGCGGCACCCGGTGCTCGGCGTCATGGAACTGGGCTGTTGGATGTGCGGGTATGACGATTTCCTGGAGCGCATGGCCGCCGAGCCCGAGTTCGTCCATCGCTTCTTCGGGATCATCCGCGCCTACCAACGCCGGGTCGACGCGCTCTACTACGGCGCTGTGGGCCGCTACCTCCACTTCACCAGCGCCGGCGACGACTTCGGTACGCAGACAGGCCCCTTCATCTCGCCGCGCATGTTCCGCCGCATGGTGCGGCCCTACATCGAAGACCGCCTGCGCGACCTCCGCCGCTACACCGACGCGGCATTCTTCCACCACTCCTGCGGCGCCATACGTGAGCTGATCCCGGACCTCGTCGAGGCCGGCGTGCAGATACTGAACCCCATCCAGCCCCACGCGGCGGGCATGGAGCCCGACGGCCTCAAGCGCGACTTCGGCGAACGGCTAACCTTCCACGGCGGCATCGACACGCAGCGGCTCCTGCCCTACGGCACGCCGGAGGAGGTCACCGCCGAGACGCGGCGCATCATCGCCACACTGTGCGACGGGGGCGGCTACATCCTGGCCGCGGCACACACCATCCAGGACGATGTGCCCGCCGAGAACGCCGTGGCGCTCTTCCGGGCGGCTACGCCGTAGCGCCGGCGGGGGAGCGCCGGCCGGCACGCACCAAGCCGACCAAGGCGCCCATGACGGCCTTGGTCAGCATGTCGCCCACCGTCAGACCCAGCATGGCGCCCCAGCCCAGCACGCCGGCGAAGGCCACCAGGTTGAAGACCACCGTGTCGATGGGGATCGAGACCGAGTTGGAGCGGAGCACACGGGCCAGCCAGGCCCGGCTCCGGTTGGCGTGGTAAATCTCGGTATCGGCCGACTCGGCCATGGCGGTGGCGATGACCGACGCGAGGATGATCCGCGGCGGGACGCCCAGCACGATCGTCTCGGCGCACGAGGCGGCGATGGCCACCCAGATCATGATGTACGCGCCGCGCCGCCCGAGGACGGCGTGGACGTGGTCGCGCATGGTGAAGGTGCATCCGAACCAGAGCGTCCCCACTGCAACCGAAATGCCCAGCGGCAGGTGGATGAAGGCGGACGCCGTGGCCTGCGCCAGCAGCACGCAGCCCACATACACCCCGCACGCCAGCACCGCCAACGCCACGTCCCTCGTCGATCGCCCCGTCTCCATCAAGCCCCGCGCCTCCCTGCGTACCGTAGCGACTCTACCAGCAGAACGCAAAAAGTGCGGCAGAGGCGGCTACATCACCTCCTGGTGGGCGTTGGCCTCCAGCAGGGCCAGGTAGATGCCGGGAGTGCGCAAGCCGATCTCCTGGCGCAGATTCACGATATGGCGGGCCAGGGCATGGAGGCCGATCTCCATGGCGCGAAGCTGGTCCATAGCCTCGGCATCGGCGCTGGCCTGCTCAAAGCCGATGCCCACTTGCATCGGCACGACGTTGATGGTGATCTTGTTCCCCACGGTCGTTCCTCCATTGCATGTCGCCCGCCCGACGCCGGCCCCGTTGCGGGCGGGCGCCCGACGGCTGCAGTTCGTCCACACCATGATAGCCGTCATGCGACCGGTCCGGCTCTGTTCCCGAAACCATCATGCCCGCGATGGGTGTGTTCCCGCTCAGATACCCCTTGACAATCGTCGTTTCCGGTGGTACACCTACCATGATTGTGACGTGGTTGACCGTGGCAAGGGACCGTGGATAGGTCCGGTGCCTGAGTAGGCCGGCGCCCGACAGACTGCCTTGGCGGCAGGATCGTGTCGTGGGTGCTGGCCTTTTTTGTGTTTCCTGGGCGCCCGCGTGGCGCTCTGGGAGCCATCCTGTTGCCGCAGAGGGTGTCGGCAGGCAGGCTTGCGGCACGGACGGCTACGGGTCGCCTGTACTTGAGGTGACCAAACTAGGCAGTGTGCGCCGCACCGGCGGACGGGTTGGCCAGCCCCACGGACGCTGACTGCGGCACGTCAACAACCAACTGGATATGGCAGTCGACCGGCTGTCAGGACGAAGGGCAGCGCCCGTGCGGCGTGGCCAGTCGTAATGGAGGCCGGGGAGCATGGCGCGCGAACGCCGCAAAGGTTCGCACCGTCGCCGCTCCCCGGCCTTCTTGCTGCGTCGGCTACCAAGACAGAACCCATTGGGAGGTTCACGGCCATGCAGGACTTGCTCTGTATGCTCGCCACCGCGGCGTTCTTCGCGGTCGCGGCGGGCCTAACACGAACGTTCGAGCGCCTGGAGCGCGAGGACCAGTGATGGCCGACTACGCCTGGACGGCGTTGGTCGCTGCGGCGCTTCTCGTCTACCTGACCTACGCCCTGCTGAAACCGGACCGTTTCTAGGAGGCGGGAATGACCGGACACGGGATACTGGAGATCGTGCTTTTCTGCCTCACAGTCACGGCGCTCACAAAGCCTCTGGGCGTGTACATGCACCGGGTGTTCGAGGGGCAGCCGACTGCGTTGTCTCGGGCCATCGGCCCGGTTGAGCGCGTGATCTACCGCCTGCTCGGAGTACGGGAGAGCGACGACATGCGCTGGACTCAGTACTCCTTCGCCCTGCTGGCGTTCAGCGCAGTCGGCATGCTGCTGACCTACGTCCTGCTCAGGCTTCAGGGCGCGCTCCCGTTGAACCCGCGGGGCTTCGGGGGCGGACAGATGCCGCCTGACCTGGCGTTCGGCACGGCGGCTTCGTTCGCTACCAACACGAACTGGCAGAGCTACGTGCCGGAGGCCAGCGTTAGCACCCTCTCGAACATGCTGGCCCTGACCGTCCAAAACTGGACATCGGCTGCTGCAGGCATGGCCGTAGCGGTCGCCGTGTGCCGTGGTTTCGCGCGCCACGGCTCCGCCGGGATCGGCAATTTCTGGGTGGACCTCATACGAGCGTGCTTGTACATCCTCCTACCAATCTGCATACCGTACGCGCTGTTCCTCGTGTGGCAGGGCGTCCCGCAGACATTCGCGGCGCCAGTAGTGGCCGCCGGACTCGATGGTAGCCGGCAGACGCTGCTCACTGGGCCTGTGGCATCGCAGGAGGCCATCAAGATGCTGGGCACTAACGGAGGTGGCTTCTTCAACGCCAATTCGGCGCACCCCTTCGAGAACCCCACGCCGCTGACGAACTTCGTTCAGATCGTCTCGATCTTCGCGATCCCGGCTGCGTTGACGTGCACGTTCGGCCGCATGGTCGGCAATCCCCGGCAGGGCTGGGCCATCTTCGGCGCCATGGCCGCCCTGTTCCTCTGTGGGCTGGCCGTCTGCTACCAAGCTGAGACAGCAGGCGTACCGGCGGTTCGGGACATTCGCGTGGCCGCCTTTGAGGATGACGCGCCGGGCGCCGGCAACATGGAGGGCAAGGAGGTCCGCTTCGGAATTGCGCCTTCCGCCCTCTTCGCCACGGTTACGACTGCGGCATCCTGCGGAGCCGTGAACTCCATGCACGACAGCTACACGCCCCTTGGCGGAATGGTGGCGCTGCTGAACATCCTGTGCGACGAGACGGTCTTCGGCGGCGTCGGCGCCGGCCTGTTCGGCATGCTCATGTATGCCATCGTGGCTGTCTTCATCGCGGGCCTCATGGTGGGTCGCACGCCCGAGTACCTGGGCAAGAAGATCGGGAAGTACGAGGTCCGCATGGCGATCCTGGCCCTTCTCATCCTGTTCGCCACTGCGGCGTCCTGGACGGCGCTTGCCTGCACGATGCCGATCCCGCCCAGCGCCGCCGCACTGAACCGTGTGAACGGCAGCAGTCCGGCGCTTGACCTGGGCGGGGCGTCGAACAACGTGGGTAACCCGGGCGCGCACGGGTTCTCGGAGCTCCTCTACGCGTATGCGTCGCAGACCGGCAACAACGGCTCGGCCTTCGCGGGCCTCACGGCCAACACGCCGTACTACAACCTGACCGGCGGCATCGCGATGCTCGTCGGCCGGTTCCTGATGATCATTCCGCTGTTGGCCATGTCCGGCAGTCTGGCGCGCAAGCAACCGACGCCCGCATCGGCCGGTAGCCTGGCCACGGATACGCCCACCTTTGCCTTCCTGCTGGCAGGCGTGGTGCTCGTTGTCGGCGCCCTTGAGTATTTCCCTGCGCTCGCACTGGGACCGATCGCCGAGAATCTCCAGATGCTCGCCAGGCAGGCCTTCTGATGTCGATGGAGCCACGATCGATGGGTAACGATGAGACCGGCGCCGCGGATGCGCCGGAGGTCCGGGCCCGGCCTCGAAGGGCCCCGCGCACTCTGTTCGCTAAGCAGATCGTGCATCGCGCCGCCGCTGATGCAGTCAGGAAGCTCGACCCGCGGCTGGTGGCGCGGAACCCTGTCATGTTCGTCGTTGAGGTCGGAAGCATCATAACGCTGCTCCTGTTCATCCGGGAGCTCTTGACGGGCGGCCGCGACCTGCTGTTTGACGGCCAGATCACTGCGTGGCTCTGGTTCACGGTCCTCTTCGCCAACTTCGCCGAGGCCATGGCCGAGGGACGCGGCAAGGCACAGGCCGAAGCTCTCCGCAAGACGAAGACACTGACCATGGCCCGAAGACTGACCGGGCGCCATGAGGAGCGGATTGGCGCGACCGAGTTGCGCAAGGGCGATCTGGTCGTCTGCGAAGCCGGCGATGTGATCCCCGGCGACGGCGAGGTGACTGATGGCATCGCCAGCGTGGACGAATCCGCCATCACGGGCGAATCGGCGCCGGTGATCCGTGAGAGCGGCGGCGACCGGGACTCGGTCACCGGAGGGACCAAGGTGCTGTCGGACCGGATCGTCGTCCGCATCACCTCGAACCCCGGCGAGACGTTCATCGACCGGATGATCGGCCTGGTAGAGGGCGCCAGACGGCAGAAGACGCCGAACGAGGTAGCGCTAACGATCTTGTTGGCCGGCACCACCATCATCTTCGTGCTCGCCGTTGCCTCGCTGGTGCCGTTTGCCGCCTTCGGAGTTCGGTCGGCAGGAGTCGGCGCCTTGCCCAGCGTCTTTCTTCTGGAGGCGCTCCTGGTCTGCCTGATCCCAACCACCATTGGCGGTCTCCTGTCGGCGATCGGCATCGCAGGGATGGACCGTGTGATGCAGCACAACGTGCTGGCGATGAGCGGAAAGGCCGTGGAGGCCGCCGGTGATGTCAACACGCTGCTTCTCGACAAGACCGGGACCATCACGCTGGGAAACCGGCAAGCGGTGGAACTCATACCGTTGCCCGGCGTGGAAGTCGATGCCCTGGCCAACGCCGCCCAGTTGTCATCCCTGGCCGATGAGACGCCTGAGGGGCGCAGCATCGCGGTCCTGGCGAAGGAGCGCTACGGGCTCCGGGGCCGGGACCTGCACGACGGCAACGCCGAGTTCGTTCCCTTCCGGGCGCAGACCCGGATGAGCGGCGTAAACCTCGGCGGCTCGCAGATTCGCAAAGGCGCCGCCGAGGCCGTCAAGCGCCACATCGTCGAGCTTGGAGGCAGCGTGCCTCCTGAACTCGACGAGATCACCGACCGAATCTCCTCCGCCGGCGGCACGCCGCTGGCGGTCGCGGTCGACGACAGGGCCCTCGGCGTGATCTACCTGAAGGACATCGTGAAGGGCGGGATGCGCGCCAGGTTCGACCAGTTCCGCGCCATGGGCATCCGGACCGTGATGATCACGGGTGACAACCCCCTGACGGCGGCGTCGATCGCAGACGAGGCCGGCGTTGACGGCTTTCTGGCTGAGGCCACGCCCGAGGCCAAGATGGCCCTGATCCGGGCAGAGCAGTCCGGGGGCAAGCTCGTCGCCATGACCGGTGACGGCACCAATGACGCCCCGGCACTTGCGCAGGCCGATGTGGGCCTGGCGATGAACTCGGGCACACAGGCCGCCAAAGAGGCCGGCAACATGGTGGACCTCGACAGCAACCCCACGAAGCTGATCGAGGTCGTGGCCATCGGCAAGCAGCTCCTCATGACGAGGGGCGCGTTGACGACATTCAGCATCGCAAACGATATCTCCAAGTACTTCTGCATCATCCCGGCGATGTTCGCGGTCACCTACCCCGAACTGGGCGCGATCAACTTCCTCAGGTACGGGCCCGGCAGCGCACTCTCAACGCCCAACTCGGCGGTCCTGGCGGCCGTAATCTTCAACGCCCTCATTATCATCGCGCTCATCCCCATCGCGCTCCGCGGCGTGCCGTACCGGCCCGTCGGAGCGTCGGCGCTGTTGCGGCGCAACCTGTTTGTCTACGGCCTGGGCGGGATGCTGGTCCCGTTCCCCGCCATCTGGCTGCTCGACCGGCTCCTCGTGCTTCTGAGGCTGGCATAGGAGGCTGTAATGATACGACACCTGAGGCCCGCCCTGGTGACCGTGCTCATCCTATCGGCGTTGTTTGGTCTGGTACTCCCTACGGCGATAACCGGGGCCGCCTTATTTCTGTTCCCGCATCAGGCAGGCGGGAGCCTGGTGCAGCTTGGGGGACGCGTGATCGGATCAGGCGTCATCGGGCAGACCTTTGCCTCGCCCGGCTACTTCCATCCTCGGCCCTCGGCTGCGGGCGCAGGATACGACCCACTGGCCAGCGGGGGCACGAACTTGGGCCCCACGAATGCGAAGCTGCTGCGAGGCAGGCATCGGGACCATGCCGGTGGAGCCCCCGATCCGGGCGACTTCGACGGCATCGGCGACCTGGCGGCGTCCTACCGGGCCGAGAACCAGCTGGCAGCCACCGACCTGGCGCCGGCCGACGCGGTGACGCGTTCGGCAAGCGGGCTCGACCCGCACATCAGCCCCCGGAACGCGATCCTTCAGGCGGCACGGATCGCCCGGGCACGCCGCGTTTCGGTGGCGTCCGTCCGCGATATCATCGACCAGAACACCGAAGGGCGCCAGTGGGGCATCTTCGGCCAACCACGCGTTAACGTCCTCCGGGCTAATCTGGCGCTGGACGGCATGGGGAGCGGCCAGGCCACGGCACACCCTACGGGCACAGGGAGATAAGCATGGCGCACATCCTGGTGGTAGACGATGGGGAGGGCATCAGGCGAATGGTTCGCCTAACGCTGGCGTCGATCGGACACACGGTCGATACGGCGCCTGACGGCGAAGCCGGGCTCGACATGGCGCAACGGGCAGAAGGCTACGACCTGGTCCTGACCGATGAGAAGATGCCGGGCATCTCGGGAGTAGAGCTCGTGGCGCAGCTTCGGCTGCAACGCCCCGCCTTGCGGGCGATGGTGATGACCGCCTATGACTCCCCGGCTCTGGCGTACACGGCCATGGACGCCGGCGCATCGGACTTCATCGCCAAGCCGTTCGAGGCTCACGACTTGCGGCAGGCGGTAGCCGGGGTCCTGAGCAGGCCGGCAGAGGGTTTGTTGTGTCGCGCGGGAACGTCGGACGGCGCTGTGACCGGGTCGCAGCCTGGGTCGACCTCATTCTGGGTGCATGGTTACCGGTACCGGCCACTGCCCACTGGCGATCCCGACACGGAACACGCTGCGGGTATCTCAGGTCCCTGCCGGCGGTACCTGCTCATCGGGCCCCTTGGCGATCAGCTGGTCTGCCATGTGGTCGTGACCCCGCATGTTGAGGCTCGCGTCGTATCAGCGTTCGGGCGTGACTTGCCTCACGCCTCAGAGGCATGGGATTCCGTCTGCCGAGGGGCGCTCCGCGATGCGCTGTGGCGTGGCGCGGGCGTGCCTCCGCCGGTCCTGGCAGTATACGCGCTCGGAGCCGCTGACGTCGACGACGCCTGCCGTGTGGCTGAGGCGGAGGGTGGGCGCGACTAACAGATGGGCAGTAAGCCGGCGCGGCCTTGCAGGCTGACCGCGTCGAGCCTTCGGGCTCTCAGGCCCCCGACCTGCGACCGGGCACAGGGAATGCGGAACCTCAGAAAGCAGTTACTGGCAAGCCACTCGGCCATCGCGGTCCTGATGCTGGCGGTCATCGTCGCCGGCATCGCGGCCATCTTCCATCTCGGAGGCACCATAGATCGGATACTCGAGAACAACTACAGGAGCGTTGTGGCGGCGCAGACCATGAAGGAGGCGCTAGAGCGGATGGACGGCTCGGCCACCTTCTGGCTGGCCGGGCGCCGCGTGGACGCAGCGGACCGGTTCGCCACCAACGGGCGCCGCTTCGGCGAGGCGCTCCACGTGGAGCTGAACAACATCACCGAGCCCGGCGAGCGATCCATGGCGGATGCCACGGCGCGACGGTTCGATGAGTACGAGGCTAGGGCGCGACGGTTGTTCGCCGGCATGGTGCCCGGCGGGAACGCCGGCGCGAGCGCCTACTATGTCCGCGTGCTGAACCCCGCGTTTCTCGCCGTGAGGGAGCGCGTCAACGACATCCATAGCCTGAATCAGACGGCGATCCTGCGCGCCGACGACCGCGCCAAGCGTGAAGCGCGGCTCGCGTCGTGGGCGGGCATCGTCGCCGTGCTCGTGGCCGCCGTCCTGGCGCTCGTCTTCGGGCTGAGGATGGTCGGCTCGACGCTTGCCCCGCTCCTCACGCTCACGCGGCAGGCGGAAGAGATCGGCGCCGGGCATCTCAACCAACGGATCGACCTGCACCGTTCCGATGAGATGGGTACGCTGGCGGAAGCGCTGAACAAGATGACCGAGCGGCTACGCGAGGCGCGCTCTGAGGAGGCGGCCCGGCTCCACCGCGCCGAGCGGATGTCGGACGAGGCCCTGGACAGCCTCTACGATCCCGTCCTTGTATGCGACGCCGAGGGGCGCGTCGTCCAGATCAACCGCGCTGCCGAGGGGCTGTTCGGAGCCGAGTCCAACTGGACCGGCGCAGCCATCGAGGACGTTACGTCGGAGTCCGGCATCTCGCGCGCTATTCGCGAGGCCGTGCGGCAAGAGCAGACGTCAGCTTCCGAGGACGAGTACGTTAACTTGCACTGTGGATCGGATCAGCGCGTGTACCGCCTGCGCGTCACGCCCATGCGTGACGACAACCAGCCGCTGCTCGGAGCCGTGGCCGTACTGGAGGACGTAACGCACCTGCGCGAGCTCGACAGACTGAAGGCGGAGTTCATCGGTGTCGCATCCCACGAGCTGCGAACCCCGGTGACATCGCTCATGCTGTCGGTTCAGCTCCTCAGCGAGGGCGCCGCCGGTGAGCTGAGCGCCACGCAGGCCGAGATCGTCGACGCGCAGAAGCACGACCTGAAGCGCTTGGACCGCACCATGCGTGACCTTCTCGACCTGACCAGGCTCGAGACCGGGATCAAGCCGCCGGACCTCACGCCGCAGCAGCCGGCCGCCCTGGTGGGGTCGGCAGTGGAGGCGGTGGCCGCAACCGCGGCGGCCAAGGGCCTCGCGTTGACGGTCGAGCATGAGTCCTCGCTGCCGGCGGTCTCGGCCGACGAGGCCCAGTTGGTCCGGGCCCTCACCAACCTTCTCGACAATGCCGTACGCCACACTCCCGACGGCGGCCGCGTCACAGCCTCGGCGGCAAGGGCTGAGCAGGGCGTTCGCTTCTCGGTAAGCGATACCGGCCCAGGCATCCCGCAGGAATACCAATCTCGGATCTTCGACAGGTTCGTGCAGGTTCCAGGATCGACCCGTGGGGGAGCCGGCCTCGGTCTCTCCATCGCGCAGTCCATCGTGGCATCCCATGGCGGGAGCCTATCGCTTCATAGCGATCCCGGACGCGGCTGCCTTTTCCAGTTCACGCTACCGGCCATCGGCGTCGAGAGGACCTGAGCCGATGGGTGGTGAGTGGATCGCCGAAGTGATGGACGAGAGCCGACTGCACGGCAACCCCTGGTTCTGTGCGGCGCCTCGGCGCAGGGACCAGGGTCAATGCGGGGCAGAAGCATGAGGCCGGCCAATCATGTCCGACGCCCCACCGCCGAGGAGATACTCGCCAGAATTGAGCGCGAGGAGCGCGCCGCCCGGCGCGGGTACCACAAGGTGTTCATTGGCTTCGCCGCGGGCGTCGGCAAGACCTACGAGATGCTGAACGAGGCGAACCGCAGGAAGGTACGCGGCGAGGAAACCGTGATCGCCTACGTTGAGACCCATGGACGCGCGGGTACTGCGGCGCAGATCGGCGACCTGGAAACCATTCCTCGCATCAGGATCGAGTACCGTGGGGCTGTCTTCGAGGAGATGGACGCCGAAGCAGTCCTCGCCCGCAACCCGCGGCTTGCACTGGTTGATGAGCTCGCGCATACCAATGTCCCCGGCTCCGTGCGCGAGAAGCGGTGGATGGATGTGGAGATGCTGCTCAACGCGGGCATCGGCGTCATGTCGACGGTGAACGTGCAGCACCTCGAGAGCCTGAACGATGTAGTGCGTGACATCACCGGCATCCGGATTCGGGAGACGGTACCCGATCGGATCGTCCACGAGGCCGACGAGGCTGTGATCATTGACATCCCGCCGCGAGCCCTGATCAACAGGCTCGAGCGCGGCGATGTGTACCCGCCGGCCAAAGTCGACCAGGCGATGCGCAACTTCTTCCGTGAGGGCAATCTGACGGCTCTGCGTGAGATCGCCCTGAAGGAGGTGGCGCGCGAGGTCGACGCCAAGCTGACCTCCTACCGTAAGGCCAAGCGGATCGAGGAGACATGGGCCGCGCAAGACCGCATCATGGTCTGTTTGGGGGGGCGCCATCCCTCATACCGCCTGATCCGCCAGGGATGGCGGATCGCGAAGCGGCTGCAAGGCGACGTAGTTGCGGTGCATGTGGAGAGCCGGCCTGCCACCGAGCTTGAGGACAAGGTACTTCGTGATGACTTCGCTCTGGCCGACCGGCTTGGCGTGCCGACAGTGTCGTTGCACGGGAACGTGGCTGACGAGCTGACCCAGTTCGCCCGCGAGCACGAGATCACGGAGATCGTCCTGGGGCACTCGGACCGGCCCCGCATGCAGGAGATCTTTGGCGGCTCGCTGGTCAACCGTCTCTCGCGGGCACTCACCAGGGTCGACATCATGCTTGTGGCATCGGTAGGCGACGAGGCGTAGGAATGGCGGCAGCCAGAGGAGCCGCCCGTACGCCGATGCGGCCAGGCCCAGCGGACGAGCCCTGGTCCACATGGCCCAGTTGCCGCCATGCAGACCACCAGAGCGTGCTGCGACCCCACGCATCTGGGCGGCGCTGACGCCAAGGTATGAGTTCGCGGCCTCCTCCCGCGCAGCTGACTGCGCGGACGAGCGAGCCCTGCAATTTTAGGGCTCGCGGACGTTGACAGGCCAACCGATGAGGGGGTATCTTTGACGAACCTGCAGGCGGGTTAGATCATCTAAGAGCCTGCTGTTTACAGTACCGCGGAGGTGTAGCTCAGCCCGGTTAGAGCGCCTGCCTGTCACGCAGGAGGCCGCGAGTTCAAGTCTCGTCATCTCCGCCCACAGGGGCCGAAGCGGAAGCTTTGGCCCCTTTCTTGTGCTCAGTCCGGCCTCCTGGCCTGCAGAGTCTGAGCGGCGCCGCCGAGTCGGTCCCATCCCCCGTCGCGCCCCGCCGGAGTGGTCGCGGAGCCCTGCCTCGCCACCACCGCCGGGAATGCCCCGCGTCCTCTCGGCGCCCTTTGGGTGCGTGGAGAGGATGGGGGCATTCTCCGAACCCTAATTGACCGATACGCCCATCGGCGGTAGAGTATGCATGGTCGAGCTGGCGTCGCGAACGCGGGCGTGGGTCTGCGAGTCGGCGTGGTTCGGCGCGGAGGTTGAGCATGGGCGGTGGTCCCGACAAACCCGGGGGGAGCGGCGAGACGGCGCTGGGACCGGACGACGACGCCCTGCGCCTCAGCGAATCGCGGTTCCGCAACGCCTTCGAGCACTCGGCCATCGGCATCGCCCTGGTGTCGCCCGAGGGGAAGTGGCTGAGGGCCAACCGGCGGCTGTGCGCCACCATCGGCTACACCGAGGCCGAGCTGATGGGCATGACCTTCCAGGATGTCACCCACCCGGCGGACCTGGATACGGACCTCGACTTCGTCCGGCAGATGCTCGCCGGCGAGATCGAAAGCTACGAGATGGAGAAGCGGTACCGGCACAAGGACGGCCGCATCATCTGGGTGCTGCTGGCCGTTTCGCTGGTCTGGGACGCGCAGGGCGCACCGCTGCACTTCATCTCGCAGATCCAGGACATCACCGAACGCAAAGAGATCGAGGCCCGGCTGCGCGACAACGCGGAGCTGCTGGCGCGGTCTCAGGAGATCGCCCACGTCGGCAGTTGGCAGCTGGACGCGGCCACGCAGGCTCTCACCTGGTCGGACGAGATCTACCGCATCGTCGGTCGCGATCCCCTGGAGGGGCCCACCACCCTTGAGAGGTTCTGGGACTTCGTCCACCCCGACGACCGGGACCGCATGCGGGCTGCGTTCGAGGATTCGCTGCGGGACGGCGTCGATTGCTTCGAGTTCGAGTACAGGATCATTCGCCAGGCTACGTGCGAGGTCCGGCACGTCGCGGCGCAGTGCCGACACGAGCGCGACGCGGAGGGCCGCGTGTCGCGATCCGTCGGCATCGTGCAAGATGTCACGGACAGGAAGCGCATCGAGGCCTATCTGCAGGCGGTGCCCGCGTTGCTGGCGCTGCTCAGCGACCGTGACCTGGCCGTGCACGACGTGCTTCAGCGCACGGCCTGCATCCTGAAAGAGCAGACGGGGCTGGATGCCGTCGGCATTCGCATCCGAGAGGGCGATGACTACCCATACGTCGGCAGCGAGGGGTTCTCGGACGATTTCCTGCGGGCCGAGGGCTCGCTGATCGCCCGAGCCCACGACGGAGGCGTCTGCCGCAATCCGGACGGCACCCCTCGTCTGGAATGCACCTGCGGACTTGTCATCTCAGGCCGGGCCGATCGGTCCCATCCGCTGTTCACCAGGCGGGGAAGTTGCTTCGCCAACAACGCCATCGCGCCGGCGGACTTGCCGGCCTCCGGGGATCCGCGGCTCAACCCGCGCAACCGGTGCATCCATGAGGGGCATGCCTCCGTGGCGCTGGTGCCCATCCGATACGGCGACCAGACGCTGGGGCTGCTCCACCTCGCCGGGCGGGCGCCGGGGAGCTTCCCCGCACCCGTCGTCCCCCTCGTGGAGAACCTCGCATCGAGTCTCGGCGCCGCCCTGGCGCGCCACCAGTCGGAGGAGGCGCGGGAGCGCAGCGAAATCCGATTCAACAGCCTGTTCGACAACCACGCGGCCGTCATGCTGGTGGTCGAGCCCAAGACCGGCGCGATCGTCGATGCCAATCCGGCCGCTGCGGCTTTCTACGGGTGGAGCCAGGCGGAGATGCGCCGGATGCGCATCCAGGACATCAACCTGCTCGACGACGCTTCGATCAAGGAGGAGATGGCGAACGCCGACGCGCGGCAGAGAACCTACTTCGAGTTCCGACATCGGCGCGCCGATGGCTCGGTGCGCGACGTCGCCGTCTTCAGCAGCAGCCTGTCCGAAGCGGGAGGCCCGGTCCTCTACTCGGTGGTCCACGACATCACGGAGAGCAAGCGGGCCGAAGCCGAGCGCGAGAAGCTCCAGGCCCAGTTCATACAGGCCCAGAAGATGGAGACGGTCGGCCGCCTGGCGGGCGGCGTGGCCCACGACTACAACAATATGCTCGGCATCATCATCGGCTACGGGCAGCTTGTGCTGGACGAGCTGAAGGAGGGAGACCCGCTGCACGCCGACGTCAAGGAGATTCTGGCGGCGGCCGACCGCTCGGCGGCCCTGACCCGCCAACTCCTGGCGTTCAGCCGCAAGCAGACGCTCCAGCCCGAGGTGATCGACCTGAACGAGCTGGTCCGCAACATCGAGAGGATGCTCTGCCGGCTCATCGGCGAGGACATCGCGCTGACCCTGGCGCTCTCGGACGAGGTCAGCTTTGTGTACGCCGATCCGGGGCAGATCGAACAGGTGATCATGAACCTGGCCGTGAACGCCCGCGACGCCATGTCGGCGGGAGGGCGGATCACCATCGAGACGGTCGGCGGCGACGCGGACCAGGCGTACGCCGACCGCCACGCGTCCATGCGGCCGGGTCCCTACGTTCGGCTCTCCGTGACCGATACCGGCGCCGGGATCGACCCCGACACGCTCCTGCACATCTTCGAGCCGTTCTACACGACCAAGGCGCAGGGCAAGGGCACCGGACTGGGGCTGGCCACGGTGTACGGGATCGTACAGCAGTCCGGCGGCAGCATCGACGTGCGCTCCGAGCCTGGCCGGGGCACCACCGTGGATGTCCACCTCCCACAGACGTTGGAGAGGCCGCAGCAGGCCGCTCCCAAGCCCGCCGCGGCGGGCCGCACCAGCCGGGGCGAGCACATCCTGGTGGTGGAGGACGAAGCGGGCCTGCGCGAGCTGATGGGGCAGATGCTCACCCACATGAAGTACCGCGTGACGCTGGCGGCCAACGGCGGGGAGGCCCTGCTGCTGGTGGAGGAGAAGGGGCTCTTCCCGGACCTCCTGCTCACGGACATGGTCATGCCGAACATGGACGGCAACGAACTGATCCAGCGCCTTCGCCGGCACATTCCCGACCTCAAGGCTCTGATCATGTCGGGTTATACCGACGGTCGCATCGTCGTCCAGGCTAACACGCCGTTCATCCGCAAGCCGGTCTCCGCCGACGCCCTGACCGCCAAGATCCGCGAGGTGCTCACCAGCGACGACGCTTGA
The DNA here is from genome assembly GCA_026392115.1 of Armatimonadota bacterium. Taxonomy (GTDB): domain Bacteria; phylum Armatimonadota; class Chthonomonadetes; order Chthonomonadales; family CAJBBX01; genus CAJBBX01. Next base: position 27,184 of record JAPLCQ010000030.1, read on the forward strand.
GCCGCCGGCGCCCTGGTCCTACGCGGAACGAAGGCCCCGGGCTCCCGCTCGGGGCCTTCGCGCCGTTGGCGGAGCGGCTACTCGACGACGACCACGCCGTGGATTTCCAGCTTGGGAACGGTCACCGTGGTGATCCCCTTGCTGTGAGTGAAGGCCAGCGGCTCACCGTCCGGCTGCAGCGTCACCTTGGCGGGCCTGGTGGAGCGGCGGATGCGGACCGTCAGGGGGCCGATGGGGTCGATCGATGCGATGATCGGATGCTCGATGGAGCGATGCGGCCCCGAGCTGTTCACCAACTGCACCGATAGCTTCCGCTTCACGCGCGTCACCACCACATCCACGCTGTCCGATCCGCTCACTTCGACCAGCGGCCTCTGGAACAGCAGGCCGACCGCGCCGCTCAGCTTCGAGCGCGCCTCGGCTGACTGGTTGGCGAGGTAGGCCTGGCTGAACGCTCCGGGCATGGAGGCCACGGCGCCCTTACCGACGCGGGCGTAGGCCACCGCGCCGCCCCCGGCCTGGCGCTCGGCGGCCCCGGCCAGCAGTTCGGCGAACAGGCGAGCCGGGCCTGGCCCCACCAGCAGAAGCGATCCTCCGCCGCGCACGTAGGCCGTCAACTCGCCGATGAAGGCCGGCTCCAGCTCCTGCGTCTCGGGCACGACGATGAGCGGGTAGGCGCCCATCTTGCCTTTGAGCGTGTGCTCGCCGACAATGCTGACGGAGTGCCTGCCCTCCACGAGCGCCTCCAGCGTGCCGGACATGGAGCCCAGATCGCGCGAGAAGAGACCGCCCGCGCGGCGGTAGTGGTCATAGGTCGAGTAGAGCAGCGCCACCTGCGGCACCTGCACGGCGCCCTGGCAGTAGGGCTGCCGGGCCCGGACGAACTTGCCGACCTCGCCCATGACGGGAATCTTGCCCAGGTCCACCGAGCCGTCGCGGTTCTGGGTGATGTAAGCCTGAAAGCCGCCCCCCAGGGCGAGCACGACCGCGGCCTCGCGCATGAGTTGCGGGGCCGACTTGGGCTGCCATGGGGTGTTGGGCGGCGCGGCGAAGCTCCACGCCATGAGGTCCCATGGCTTGCCCTGGCCCGCGATGTAGCGCGCCGAGAAGCGAGCGGAGTCGACGCTGTCGGACGGCGAGAAGTCGCCGGAGATCCAGTCGACCGGGATGCTCACGGGCTCGGGCATATGGTCGGTGAAGGCCCAGTTGCTGCAGAGCTGCATTCCGGGATTGGTCTTGCGCACCTCGGTGATGTAGTGGAGCAGGTAGTCGCGGAAAGCCTGGCGGTTGAACTGCATGAACTCGTACCAGTGCCTTCTTGAAGGCGGCCGCGGCGGCATCGCTCCAGTCGGGGGCCGCGGCCCAGCACTCGCCGTCCACCCACGCGCCGTCCACGCCCCACTCGCCGTTCATCTCGCGGAGTTGCGGGATGAGGAGCTTGTCGGCGTAGGGTCCGAACCGAGACGTGGCGTTGGGGTTGACGGAGCCGTCGGCGTTGATCGCACCCCAGGTCGGGTTCTTGCTGATCGCCTCGGAGTCCCAGACGCCGGAGTAGTGCATGATGAGCGAGACGCCGCGCTCGGCGGTGACTTCACGCCATACCTTCAGCGGGTCGCCCACGAAGCCCGGAGCCTGGTTGCCCACGCGGGTGGGATAGCTCGTCAAGCCGGGATGCCCCTTGCAGTCGGTCTGCACGTAGTCCGGCTGCAGGATGTCCAGGATGGTTTCAACCATCTTGCGGGTCGTGTTCTTACCCACCTCCGTGCAGTCCTTGCCGGCGTGGAAGTCAAAATGGACGCCGAAATAGCCGTCACCGCGCTTGAGCCGCTTCGGCTCCGCCCCGCCGGGCGCGGCGCCGGCCGCGCAACTGAGGCCGGCCAGGATCGCCGCGGCCACCATGAGCCCCACCGTATGACACCCCATCGTTCTTCCTCCCTCCCGGCGGCCCCGCGCAAGGGCCGCGTACCGGGTTAGTTTGGCACGGCAAGGCGGCGGGCGCTCGGTTTCGAGCCGATTCGCCCCCGAACGCCGCTACCCGACAGGCGCCGGGCGTCAAGAACTCCGGAGCTTGCCTCCACGAACGGCAGGGACGAGGGGGCGTATCACCATACGGCGGTCAGGTCTCATTATCTCTGGTGGATTGGTGCGCCCGCCCGATTCCCGGCACGGGCCAGAGGAGAGAAGCGTAGACCATGTCCCAGATGACCGGCAGTACGGACCCGGGCGACGTTGCCGCCGTCGCGGCGCTGGTCGCCGCCCTGCCCATGGCCGGCGCCTCGCTCATGGTCGAGACAGACGCCTCCGGTCGGGCCACAGATGCCACGGTGGTATCGGTCAACGAGTGGTTCGTGCGCCTGGTGAGTCAGCCCCAGGAGTACCTGATCGGCCTTCCCGTCAGCCGAGTCTGGCCCGACCTTGATCCGATCTGGATGGGTGAGGTGGCCGCCGTCGTCAGGACGGGTGAGCCTCGCGTCTTTGAGCATGCGACCGAGGACGGACTGCTCCGGTGCACGGCATTCCGACCGGCCCACAGCGCCGACCTCGTCTGCATCACCATCGAGGATGCCACGGACAGCCGGCTGCTCCGCGACGCGCTCCGGATGGTGGGTTCGCTCGACAGCGGGCCGGAGCCCGGAACCTTCTTCCGCCTGCTGGCGGAGTACCTGGGCAAGTCGCTGTCGCTCGACGCGGTCTGCATCGACCGCCTATCGGACGACGGCCTGACGGCGCATTCCGTGGCGCTCTGGGTGGACGGCGAACTGCAACCGGACACAACGTACCCACTCGCCGGCACTCCCTGCGCCGAGGCGAGCGCCCGCGGCTTCGCCTGCTTCCCCACCGGCATTCGGGAGCGCTTCCCTACGGACGCGCTCCTGCGGGAGATGGGCGCCGAGAGCTACGCCGGCGTCGGGTTGCGGGGGTATGACGGACGGCCAGTCGGCATCATAGCCTGCCTGCTCCGCACGCCGCTCGCCCGCCTCGCGCTGATCGAGTCGGTTCTGCGCATCGCCGCCGTGCGCGCCGTGGCCGAACTGGACCATCTGGCATCTACCGCCGCCATCCGATCCAGCGAGGAGCACTACCGCCTCCTGGCCGACAACGTCCTCGATGTGATCTGGACGCTGCGGACCGACGGCCGCTTCGGCTACGTCAGCCCATCGGTGGAGAAGCTGCGCGGGTACACGCCGGAAGAGGTGATGGCTCAGTCCATCGAGGAAGCCCTCACTCCCGACTCCCTGGCCGTGGCTCAGGCGGCCATGGCCGGCGCCCTGGAAACCATGCAGGCGGGTGAGAGCCCGAGGGTGTTCCGAGGCGAGCTTGAGCAGCCCTGCAAGGATGGCTCCACCGTCTGGACCGAGGCGGCGGTCGCGGGGCTCTTTGCGCCGGACGGGGAGTTCGCCGGCTTCGTGGGCATATCCCGCGACATCACCGAGCGGCGCCGGGCGGAGACGGAGCGTCGGGCCATGGAGCGCGAGTTGATGGAGGCCCACCGATCCGAGAGCGTGGGGCGCCTGGCAGGCGGCGTGGCGCACGACATCAACAACCAGTTGGCCGCCGTGATGTGCCTGACCGAGCTGGTCATGGAGGATGTGCCGTCCGAGCACGCCTCGCAGGAGATGCTCCAGCAGGTCATGTCCGAGTGCAAGCGCGCCGCCGGCACCGTGCGGCAGTTGTTGGCCTACGCCAGCAAGGCCATGATCATGCCGCGGCGCATGGACCTGAACGAGGCGATCAATCGCCTGATCCCGGCGTTGACGCGCACACTGGGCGACGGCATGGAGCTCGTGTGGCGTCCCGAGGCGAACCTCGGGCTCGTGAAGCTGGACGGATCGCAAGTGGAGTACGTGCTGACCCAGCTCTGCTCCAATGCGCGCGACGCCTGCCGCGGAACCGGCCGCATCACGTTGCGGACGGCCAACACCATCCTGGCCGCGCCGGAGACGCGTGGCGGGACGCGCCTGTCCGCCGGCGGCTACGCAGTCGTCACCGTGCAGGACTCCGGTCCCGGGATGACGCCCGACCAGATCGCCGTCGCCTTCGAGCCCTTCGCCACCAGCAAACGGCTGGGCGAGGGGCAGGGGCTGGGCTTACCGGCGGTCCGCGGCATCGCCCACCAGAACGGCGGCGCCGTGGAGATATCGAACGTGTCCGGCGGAGGCCTGCGCGTGAGCGTCGCCTTCCCCCGGCACGACGAGCCCGTCCAGGACTTCGGCGGCCTGTAGAGCCCGGCTCAGGCTTCCTGGCGACGCCGCTCGGGCATTATCCTTACCCCGAGGTACGTACTGGCACCTATGGGGCGGGATCGGCACGCCGACGCCCCGGGGGGAGGGTTCGGCTTGCTGCGAGCTACAGCCTGGGTTCAGTTGGTCGTACCGTCGGTTGCGCTCGCGCTGGGAGGCGCCGGTCTGGCGCAAGGCCGACCGCCCGCCGGCGACGCCCCGCGCCTGAGCGGGCCGCTCAGCCTGCGGAAGGCGCTGGAGACGGGGCTCCGGGACGCTCCGACCGTGCGTGCCATGGCCTACGAGGCGGAGTCCGCCCGCGCCGAGAGCCGTGCGGCGCGCGCCATGGCCGGCCCCCAACTCGCCGCCCACACAACCCTCTCCACCGGCGACATGACGGGCATCCTGGGCAGCGCTCCAGGCGTCGACCCCGCAGGATCGATCATGGCCCCCGCCCGCGCCTCGGTCGACCAGAACCTGACGCTCATGGCGCCGATCCATACCGGCGGACGCCTCGCCGGCCTCACTCGGGCCGCCCGGCAGCGGGCGTTGGCCGCCGATGCCGGCGTGGGCGTGGAGCGTGCGGACACGGCGCTGATGATCCGCGACGCATACTACCGCGCCCTGCTGGCGGCCGAGATGGTGAAGGTCGCCCGCGCGCGAGTGGAGGCCGCCGCCGAGATGGAGCGCACCGCGCAAGCCCTGTTCGACGCGGGCAAGGGCATTCAGGCCGCCGTGGCGCGCGCGCGGGCCGAGAGGGCCGACGGCCAACGCATGCTGGCGCTGGCACAGAACGACGAAGCAGCCATGCTCATCGAGCTGACCACCGCCATGGGCATCCAACCCGACTCGCCCATCACCCTCTCCGACGCCCTCACCGAGGCGCCCGCGCCGCCCGACCCGGCCGCCCTCGTCGCCGAGGCGTTGCGCACGAGGCCCGACCTGCTGGCGGCCCGGGCCCGTGTGGAGGCGGCCCGGGCCGATGCGCAGGCCGCCCGGGGCGCCCGAGGTCCGCAGGTCTACGGCGCCGCCATGGCCGACGCCTTCGCGCCCTCCTCCATGGGCCGCAACGGGGGCTACACCGTGGGCGCGGTGGTCAGCCTCCCCCTGCTCGACGGTGGCCGGCTGAAGGCGGAGGCCGAGGCCGCGCAGGCCATGGTCCGCCGCGCCGAGGCGCAACTCCAGGCCGCCGAGCTGCGCACGCGCGCCGAGGTGGCCCGCGCCTACCTGGACGCCCAGACCGCGCGCGCCGGCCTGACCGCCGCCCAGGAGGCCCTCGCCGCGGCGCAGGAGGCCTGCGACGTGGCGCTCCTGCGCGTGCAGAACCAGAAAGCGATCCCGCTGGAACTGCTGGACGCGGTTGCCACGCTGACGGAGGCCCGCACCAATCGGGCGCGATCATTGTACGACGGGTTGGCTGCCGCGGCCCGCCTTCGTCGCGCCGCGGGGAGGACCGAGGAGTGATGCACGTCCGCCGCCGTCTGGTCCGATTCGCCCTGTTCGCCGCGTGCGCCGCGCTGATCGCGCAGGCCGCATCGGCCTCGGTCACGGGGCGGATCGGCCCCTACACGATCGCGCTGACCACCGACCCGGCCGTCATACCCGTGGGCAAGGCCCGCGTCATGCTGCGCGTGACCGACGGCAAGGGCGCGCCCGTGCGGGGCGCCCGAGTGCGCGCGCTGGTGAGCATGCCCGGCATGGTCATGGGCGAGCAGGAGACCACCGCGGCAGCCGAGCCCGACAAGCCCGGCGTCTACGCCACAGACGCCTCGTTCATGATGGCCGGCGCCTACGAGGCCAAGCTCAACGTGTCGGGATCGGCCGGCGTGGGGACCGGGACCATCCCGCTGCAGACGGGTCAGGACACGTCCGGCGCGGAGGGCGGTGCGTCGGCGCTCCTGCGGCTGGCGCCCTGGCTGGTGGGCCTGCTCGGCGTCGGGTTCGTGCTGTACCGGATGCGCCGGACGGGGCAGAGCCTCTCGCTGCGGGCGGCGGCCGACCCGTCGGTCCTGGGCGCGCTGCTGATGCTGGCCGCAGGCCTGGCGGGCTCGATCTACGCCGTGGGTCACCTGCGTCGGCCCGGCGCCATGACGCCCATCGAGGCCCAGGCCATGGAGATGAACACTCCGGCCCCGCCCGGCGCGGCGCCGGTCACGCTGGCCAGGGCCGAACCGGGCCCGGTGCGTCCCACGGCCCGCTACACCGGTCAGGTGGTGGGCTTCAACGAGCAGGCGGTGTCCGCACGCGTGCAGGGCTGGCTGGTCTGGATGCCGCACTACGTGGGCGACCGCGTGCGTGCGGGTCAGGTGATCGGCAGGCTCGATACCAGCCGCGCGGACCCGCAGGTGGCCGAGCGCCGCGCCGCGGCCGACATGGCGGGGCAGGGCGTCGGCGTGGCTCGCCGGGAGCATGCCCAGGCGCTGGCCGAAGCCGAGCGGGCCCGAGCCGAACTGGCCGCGCGACGCGACGCGCTGGCGGCGGCGGGCGCCGAGGCGCAGTCGGCCCGCGAGGAACAGGCCGACGCCCAAGCCGTAGTGCAGTCCATGCAGACGCAGGTGGCCACAGCCATGGCGCAACTGGCCGCCGACGAGGCCGACCAGCAGTACTGGCGGCAGGAGATCGTCCGGGAGAGGGAGCTACTGCGAAAGGGCGCCGTCTCGGCCGAGGAGCTCCAGCGCGAAGAGGCCCAGGCCTCGGCATCCGACGCCAGGGCGCGGCAGGCCCAGGCCGGGCTGGAGCAGGCCCGGGCGCAGGTCCGGTCTGCCGAAGCCAAAGCCCGCAAGGCCGACCAGGGGATCGTCGTGGCCGACAAGCGCGTCCTCCAGATGGGCTCCGACGTCCGTGCCGCCGAGGCCGCCGTCCAGGCCGCCCGCGCAGGCGCCCAGGCCTTCGAGCAGAAGGTATCCCAGGCCCGGTCCGGCGTCCGGCAGGCCGCCGCGGGCCTCAACGCCGCCGCCACGGAGCGGGGCTACGCCGAGGTCCGGTCGCAGATCGACGGCATCGTGACCCAACGCCTCGCCGGACCCGGCACGCTGGTGGCGCCGGGCCAGGCCGTCCTCAATGTGGCGCAGATCCAGCCCATCCGGCTTCAGGCCAACGTACCCCAGGGCGACCTGGCGCGGGTACTGCCGGGCGCCGCGGCGAGGGTTAGTCGGCTGGATGGCTCCGGCGATGCCGTGACCGCGCGGGTGACCTCGATCGCTCCCTCGGTCGATCCCGTGGCCCGCACCGGCGTGGTCGAGGCGCTGCTGCCGAACGCCGACGGCCGGTTCCTGCCGGGGCAGTTCGTGGCACTCGAACTCGCACTTGGGAGCCCGCGCCGGGCGCTCCGCTTGCCGAGCGCGGCCATCCGGACGCGCCCAAGGCCCGCCCAGGGCACCGATCCCGCAGGCGAGGCCTGCAGCGTGTGGGTCGCCGAGCCGGACCCCGCCAGGACAGGCCGCTACACCGTGCAACCGGTGGAGGTCCGCACGGGCGCCGTGGACAACATCTACACGGAGGTGGTCTCCGGCCTGCGCGCCGGGCAGCTCGTGGTTCTCGGCGGCGCAGACGACCTGCGGCCCGGCGCCGCCGTCATGGCCGATGCGCCCGCAACCGCCATGGCGACGGCCAACACCGCCACCGTAGAGGTCTCCAGCAAGGGCTACACGCCCTCGGAGGTAACGCTGCGCGCAGGCGCCCCCGCCACGCTCACCTTCCTGCGGATCGATGAGCGGAACTGCGGCGGCGAGTTGCTCATGCCGGACTACGGCATCCGTAAGGCGCTTCCGCTGAACAAGCCCATCACGGTGAGGTTCACACCGCGAAAGGGACGGTTTGAGTTCACCTGCGGCATGAAGATGGTGCGCGGCTCGGTGGTCGCCCGATGAGATCCGCCCCGGGACCGGGCGAGGCCCCAAGACCGCCCATGGAGCGCGAGGCGCGGGGCCGCAACGCCCTCCACATGATCCACCGGTGGTCCATCGAGCACCCCTACGTGATCATCGCCTTCTACGTGGGGATGGTGGCCATGGCCGTGCTGGCGGTCACCCGAGCCATGCCGCGCCGGTTCGCGCCCTACGTCGAGAGCCCCATGGTGGGCGTCGTCACCATGATGCCCGGCCTCTCCGCGCAGGAGATGGAGTCGAACGTCAGCAAGCCCATCGAGGAGCAGATGGTCAACGTGAAGGGCGTCCGGTACATCCGGTCGACTTCGCAGGAGGGGTTCTCCATCGTCTCACTGGAGTTCCCCTACGGCTCCGACATGCAGAAGGCGCTCTTCGATGTGCAGGCCCTCATGAATGTGGCGCAGGCCAGCCTGCCCGCCACGGGCGCCAACCTGAAGCCCTCCTGGGTGGTGCCCATCGACCCGCTGAACCTGCCTGTGGTCTCCTTCAGCCTAACCGGGGACCCGGCCAAGGGGTGGAACCCGGCATCCCTCCGCGAACTGGCCGACAACGAGGTGATCAACCGCCTGAAGACCGTGCCGGATGTCTACTCCGTGGTCCCCTACGGCGGCTATCGCAAGCAGCTCCAGGTGATCGTGGACCGCGACAAGCTGGCGGCGCGGCGGCTCTCCATCCTCGATGTGCGGAACGCCGTGGACCGCCACAACGTGAGCCGCCCCGCGGGCAACCTGGTCTCCGGCGGCTCCGAGGGCATCGTGCGCGTGGACAGCCGCGCCGCCACGGCAGCCGATGTGGCCGCCTACCCGGTGGCGGCCGTAACGCCGGGCCAGCCCGCCCAGGCCGCCGGCTCCCCCGAGGCCCCGGCCGGCGCGGCGGGCATGGGTGGCATGGGCGGCTCCGAGGCGCCCCCTCCCCCGGCAACCGCAGCCGCTCCCGCGACAGCGCCCGCCGCGGCCCCGCGCGTCATCCATGTGCGGGATGTGGCGCGCGTCCTCGAAGGCTCCTGGGAGCGCCGCAGCGGCTACCACTACCTGAAGCACGACCCCGGTACGGCGGGTTCGGCGGCGCCCTCCATCGAGGTCTCCGTCATCCAGGACCCCGGCGCCAGCTCGGCGCGCGTGGTGCCGGATGTGATGAAGGTCGTGCGGCAGATCGAGCGCGACAACCCGGGCGTCCGGTTCGAGACCGCCTACGACAACGCCTCGTTTGTCGACATCCTCTTCCGCAACGTCTGGCACGAGCTACTGCTGGCGGTGCTGCTCACGGGCGTGGCCGTGCTCTTCTTCCTGGGCGAGTGGCGCGGAACGCTCATCGCCATGATCACGTTGCCCACCTCGCTGGCCCTTGCCGTGCTGATGATGATGCCCTTCGGCATGACCTTCAACAGCGGCACGCTGGTGGGCCTGCTGCTCTCCATCGGACGCCTGGTCGATGACTCGATCATCGACATCCACGCCGTCGAGCGGCACCTCCGCATGGGCAAAAGCTCCAAGCAGGCCACCGTGGACGGCATCGCCGAGGTGCGTCTGGCGGTCATCGCATCGACGCTCATGATGGTCCTGGCGCTCACGCCGCTGCTCTTCTCGGGCGGGATCACCCAGCAGATGTTCCGCGAGCTGGTCTGGCCGCTGATCTTCGGCCTGTTGGCCTCCATGCTCGTCTCCTTCACGCTCACCGCGCTCCTATGCGCCAACCTGCTGCGGCCCGAGGACGCACGCCTCGCCGAGCGCCGCAATCCCATCCTCCGCAGCCTCTACATGCCCTTGGACGCCTTCCAGCGCCTACTGGACCGCATGGAGACGGGCTACGGGCGCGTCCTCCGCTGGATGCTGGCGCACCGGTTCAGCAACCTGGCGCGCATCGGCGTCACCGTCATCTTGGGCTTCACGTTCTACTACTTCATAGGCTCCGAGATGATGCCGCTTGCCGACGTGGGCCAGGCCAACGGCTTCTTGGAGATGCGGCCCGGAACCAGCTACAAGGGAGCCGAGGAGGCCGTGCAGCGCCTCGAGTCCATCATGCTCAAGTATCCGGAACTTGAAAAGGCAAGCATAGAGATCGGCGCGGAGAGCATGTTCGAGAGTTGGAGCCCCGCCTTCACCGGCTACCAGATGCCGCAGGCGTCGGCCGCCTCCATGATGCTCACCTTCAGCGACAAGGACACGCGCACGCGGACCATCTGGCAGGTGATCGACGCCATACAAGCCGAGGCCATGGCCACCATACCGGGCATCCGGCGCTTGCAGATCAAGGAGATGGGCTCCGATGTCATGGCCACCGCGGCCGCGCCCATCCACGTACTCATCACCGGACCCGACCTGAATACTCTTGACCGCCTGGGGCGCGAGGTGGGCCAGGTGGCGGCCAAAATGCCCGACCTCTTCCAGCCCGCCACCACCTGGACCATGGGCATCCCGGACTACCGTCTGCGGATCGACAACGACCGCGCCCAGGCGCTGGGCCTCTCGCCGCAGTCCATCGCCGACCAGGCCTACCACGCGCTCCGCGGCGGTCTGACCAATGAGTTCTACCGCCGCCCCAACCAGCGCCAGAGCGCCATCGTGGTGCGCTACGAGGAGGATCAGCGCCGCGGACCGGGCGATCTGAACGACCTCTACCTGGCCGCGCCGGACGGCCGGCAGGCGCCTCTGCGCAGCGTGGCGACGATCGAGCGCGCATCGGCGCCCACGGCCATCGAGCGCGACGGGTTGCGCCGCGTGGCAGGCGTCACGGGCTACTACCGCATCGGCCATCTGCCCTCCATGGATGTGGTCATGGATCTGGTGGCCAAGGCCTACGGCGGCGACCCGAAGCTCAAGATAGCGCCGGTGAGCTTCCCCGCAGGCTACAGCATGGAAGTGCGCGGAGACATGACGCAGATGATGGACAGCTTCCGCAGGATGCTGATCGGCCTGGGGCTGGCCCTCATCTTCATGTACCTCGTGCTGGTGATGCAGTTCGGCGGCTTCGTGCAGCCCCTGCAGATGGTGGCCTCGCTGCCGCTGGAGCTGTCGGGCGTCTTCATCGCGCTCTGGCTGGCCGCGCAGGCATTCTCCACCGTCTCCATCCTGGGCATCATCGTGCTGACTGGCATGGACATCACCACGGCGGTGCTGCTCATCGACATGATCTCTCGGTACCGCGACCGGGGCATCCCCCGCGACGAGGCCGTGGCCACCGCGTGCCCGCAACGCCTCAGGCCTATCCTGATGACGGCGGGCATCTCGCTGGTCGTCCTGCTGCCCGTCGCCGTCGCGCCCAAGACGGGCCTCGACGCCTACCAGCCCCTGGCAACCGCCGTGGTGGGCGGGCTGCTTGTTGGGACCATTCTGAGCCTGTTTGACATCCCGATCATGCACACGTACGTAGATGACCTTATCCGGTGGACGAACCGGACGTTCCTGAACCGTGAATGGCACTGGCCGGTCAGCCCGGCAGAGCAGACAGAGCCCGAGGAACCCGCCCTGAACAGCGGGAAGGAGACCCCATGAGAACCAACACGATCGCACTCACGGCCCTTGCGGCCATCGCCATGGCAACGCCCGCCCTGGCCCAGCACAAGCGCGCCCCCAAGGCCGAGGCCCTTGTCTGTCCCGTCATGGGCGGCAAGATCGCCTCCAAGCAGGCCGCCGCCGGCCACAGCACCTACAAAGGCAAGACCTACTACTTCTGCTGCCCCAGCTGCAAGCCCCAGTTCGACAAGGACCCCGCCGGCGTCCTCGCCGCGGCCGCCAAGCGCGCCAAGGGCAAGTAGCGGCTCCAGCCCCGTTGCATGGTAGGCCGGCAACCGGTGATGCGTCTCCGGCCTACCTCCCGCGGCTGCGCCCTTGGTGGTGGTCCCGACATGACGAAGGAGCGCCGAGGCCATGCGCGTCCACTCAATCCCAGCGCCTGACGGCCAGACCTTCCCGTGCTCGCGCGGCGCGGTCGAGGCAAGCCTTGGGCCGGACCGGCCCGCATGGCTGTCGTTCGGCGCCATCGGCAGGCGCTTCGAGTTCGACACCAGGGCGCGGCATCGCCCAGAGCTGAGCGGAACCGTCGTGGCCGCCCTCTCCCGCGCGCCCGACAGCGAGTCCCACCTATGCCTCTACCCCATCGCCGACGATGAGTACGGAGTGGCCGGTAAGTCGGCGTTCGCGGCGACCGTCCTCCCCGCGTTCCGTGAGTGGCTATCCGCGCAGGATGGTCCGTCTGCCGCCGCCATATCCTGCCACAGGCAGCTCATCGCCGAGTGGACCGGCGCCGAGCACCGCCTGCACGAGGTCCAGTTCCTCTACCAGTCGACATGATGCTGGGGCGGCGGACTGCTCCCCAAGCGCAGACCGGCCGGCAATCGCAACCAAGGCCCCCGTTCTTCCACGCAGATGCCCGTGAGCGCCGCCGCGTTCGATACACACTACAGGCCTATCTCCACCTCATCGTCCCACCGCTCCGGCCTGTGGATGGCCGCCGATCCATCCTGTAGCAGAATCAGCCAGCTGTCGCACTCGGCCAGGTTCTCGTACGCCCCTTGAACCGTGGCCATCGCGGCGCCGAACGGCATTCCCTCGCAATAGACATAGCACGGCCTGTCCAAAGCACAGGCTGTGCCGAGGCGCCTGATGGCCTCCGCGCGGATATCCGACCTGAACCGGTGGGAAAGCGCCAGCAGAATCTTCCGGCGTCCCTTGGCGCCGGTGGCCATGGCGGCAAGGCGCTCACCGGCGCCCGGCGCCAGAGCGTGTCGCACGAAGCGGCAGAACGCCTGTTCCGAGTCCATTCGGCCCGTCCTCCTACGGCGAAGCGTCTATGGCCGCGCAGCGATCGTGTGGGGCGCGCTTGCCACCAGACTCGGAGGCGCGGCGGCTCCCGCGACGTAGGTCTGCATGGCTCCGGTCAAGCCCTTCACTTCCACCGGCTCGCGCGGCGTGAAGGTGAAGAGGCCGTCGGTCAGCCTCCTCGCGTCTTCGCTCACCACCACCTCGCCGGCCGAGGCCAGGCCCTGCAGCCGTGCGCTCACCACCACGGTCAGGCCCAGCGCGGTGTAGTTCACCTGCCGCTCAGGGTCCCCCACCAGCCCCACCACCGCATCGCCGCAATGCACCCCGAAGCCGAACTGCAGCGGCGTCCGCCCCTCCGCCTCCAGCCGCAACGAGAGCGCAACGGCCGCCTCGCTCATGGCCAGCGCGGCCCGAACGGAGGCGGCGGCGGCGGCCCTCGGATCGCCTGCGGAGCGGAACAGCGCCATCAGTCCGTCTCCGGTGAACTTGTCCAGGATGCCGCCATGGCCGTGGAGGCGCTCCGTCATGACCGACATGTACCTGTTCACGGTGGCAACCACCGTCTCCGGCGAGTGGCGCTCGGCGTAGCCCGAGAAGTTCCGCGCATCGGCGAAGAGCACGGCCACGAAGCCCCGTTGCCCTCGGAGGCCAAGCGCCTGCTCGGGGTCGTCCACGTACTGTCCGACCAGCTCGGCGGAGACGAAGCGCTCCAGCAACTGGCGGTTTCGGTCGCGGCGCTTCCTCTCCTCGCCGAACGAGAAGCGAGTGGCTACGACCAACGAGACAACAGTGGCCATGACGGGGGTTACCGGGTCGGCTACCACGCGGCTCAAAGATGTCACGGCCAAGCCGGCGAGAAGCATCGAAGCGACCAGCCCGCCTGCCGCCCAGCCCGCCTCGGCAGGCCCGCGCCGCAACCCGAGATGCCCCACGAACGCCGCGGGCAGAACCACCAGTAGCCAGGTCAGCCACCCGGGCAACTGCTTCGAGACCGAGCCGGATGCCAGCGCGACGGCCTCGTTGGCCATGGCCTCCTGGAGCGTCATCTGGCCCAGCGGCGTGTTCACGACGCGAGGCCGGAAGCTGTCGAGGATCACCACCTTGCCGCGCACGAAGTCGGCGGCGGAGCGCCACCGGCCCGAGGGCGGCGCATCCTCCTTCACCGGGAGCGGCACGTACTGCACAGCCTCCGGGCCGGCGACGGCCGAGTAGGGCAGTTCAGCGAACCCCGCCTGCTCAGGCGGCGAGACCATGGCGGGCAAGGCGGCCTCACGCGGGATGTGCAACCTGACCCCCATCGCCTGAGCCAGGGCGCGCGCGACCTGCGCCGAAGCGGGCGCATACCGTCGACCGATGGATGCCGCGAGCGGCGCGTCGAGCCGGTCGGGCGACCAGAGATGGGTTCGCTCCACACCCACGGCCGCGGCGGCGTCGGCCGGCGCCAGTCCCGCCTGCTGGGCGCTGGCATCGGTCCGCTCAGACAGCGACTGGCGGGCGCCCCCGAGGGAGATCGCCACGTTCTCGCCGTGGCCCAACAGCGCCGGCGGGGGCACCGTCAGCACCACGCGCCGCGACCGCCTAACTGCCGCCGCCAGGAGCGGCGCGTCGCGGCGGTTCTTTGCGGCATCGGCGGCCTGCGTGGGCGGACGATCGGCGCGCCCCAACAGCCCGCTCACGGCGATATCCGACGGCGGCGACATGGCGGGAAGGGGAAGGACAATGGCTGCCGCGCCCAGGCGCGTGAGGTCGGCCACCATCGACGCCTGGACCGCACTGACAGACCCGCCGCCGAACGCGCGCTGCAGTGCGGCCGCGTCTGCGTGCATGAGAACGATGCGTCCTCGTGCATCCCGCTTGGCGCCGTCGGATGCCATCTGGACCATTGGGCTCGCGGCGGCGCCGGCCGCCGTGGCGATCCGTTGCAGCGGCGCGAACATGCCCAGCGCCCCGAGCCAGAAGCAGGCCGCGCCGACCAGGCCGCCGAGGGCCGCACCGCGCAGGTCCACCCGACGGCTCCGTTCGCCGCGCTTACGGTTGAAGATGAAGCAACGCCCCAGCAGCGCCGCCGTCCGGCCAAGCGGATGGAGCAGCGAGCCGGCCTCGGTCCGCTGCAGGCGACCAGCCAACGCCACCAGGATCGGCGCGACGCCGTAGAGCCACTCGCGCGGCGGCGACCCGCCATGAGAGGAGGCGAGCAGGTCGCCACCAGCGAGCAGGGCCAGTACGGGCCAGAGCGCTCCCGCCGCCGCGGAGGCCGAGCGGGCCGCCGTGGGCCCCTTGCCCCCAACAAGGCCGCCCAGGCCGGCCGCGCATACGCCGAGGGTCACCAGCAACCCAAACAGGAATGGAGTGGCGAACAGCGTGACAAGGAAGAGCAGGCCATCGGCCACGGGCCCGGAGAGCATGGCGAGCACGTCCGGCAGCAGCACCGCGAGCGGCAGGATCAGGGCGAGCGTGAGCACGAACGACCAGCGCCCCAGCACGCCCCGAACGGACCAGAGCGCGCGGGGATGGAAGAGCGCCCACCCTCCACCCAGGGCCGCGGCAAGCGATATGGCGATGGCAGAGAACATACGTCAGCCTACCCCAGCGCCGCGGCCACCCGCGTCGACGCCGCTACGCCACCAGGACACAACCCAACGCCGGAACCGTCACCTGACCGGTGTCCCGCGCCAAGGGCGTCCGACTCGTCTCCCGGCCCACCGCGGTGATCGTGGCGCCCAGCGGCAACCGCGGGTCGCTGAGGCGGACCGTCTGGGGCTCGTTGGTCCAGTTGGCCAGAACCACGCCGTGCCTGCCCTCGGGGTCGGTCCAGGCGGAGTGGGCCACGGCGGGCACTTCGTGCTTGCGGCCCGGGCGCTCCCAGCGGCGGACCTCGATGCCCTGCACGTCGGCGGGACGCTGCATCCGGCCGTAGACCAGGAAAGGCCGCGCCGGGCCGCGCCGCAGGGCCGTGACGGTGCGCATCATCTCCAGCGAGTCCTCGTCGCTACCCACCTTGGGCTCCCACTCGGCCCAGTTGATGGTGTCGCGGTTCAGCAGCGTTCCGTCGCCGGTGAGAACGCCGCCGGTTATCTCTCCCAATACCAGGTTCCATGCGCTGCGAACCGCCATGGAGACGGGCTCGGGGCCGAAGCTCATCATCCCGTGCAGGATGGCGCACTCGTGGTAGAGGTACTGGTAGACGGGCACGAAGTCGGCCAGGCCCGAGGTGGGAGGGCTCACGCGAACGTCGCTCTGCTGAAAGAGGGGCAGGCAGGTCTCGTTGCAGGGCATCTCCGTGGAGTGGATCACCCCCGCCTCGCCGGCGCGGGCGTCCACCTGGCGGAACTCGCGCATCATGCGGCGCATGGCCCGGGCCATCCACTTGCCGGGGATGCGCGGGTGGCCATGGTCCCTGGCGAAGCAGGGGAACGTGGCCGCGTTGCAGTTCTGGTCGAAGAACTGGATCGACTCCATCCCCCACCCCACCAGCCGCTCCACGAACTCAGTGGCGATGCGGCGGGTCATGTCGTTATCCATGCACTGGACATAGCTGGGCCGCCAGCCCTGATCCCACGACTCGGGCCAGAGCGAACCGTCGGCCTGCAGCGACACGCTCCGCTCGCCTTCGTTCTCAACGAAGTACGCGTCGCCCTCGTAGCCGTTGAAGAGGTGCCGCGTGACCCATCGGGTGCCGTTGCAGAAGGAGCCCACGTGCCAGCCGCGCTCCCGGGCCATGGCGGCGAAGCGAGCCATCGACTCGTCGCCGCCGATGGGCGGGAAGCAGTCGGGATAGACCCACGGGCCGCCCCGCTCCCAGGACATGAGCACGGCCACCAGGGGCGCCTCGACGCGGTGCGCCACGGCCTCCAGCAACGGAATGCACTTTTCATAGGGCAGGAAGGCCTCGATGGGCGGCGCCACGCCGTCATCCACGTAGCCCTGCAGGCGGATGGTGATGTGCGGCGGCGAGTCGAGCAGCCACTCCGGCACATCGGTGCGGGCGGTCAACGGCGTGGCCCACTCCTGCTGGAGCGCCCAACCGCGGTAGAGTTCGGCCGCATCGTACCAGTCGCCCTCGAAGCTGCTCAGCAGCACCTGGTACTCCAGCGTCCGGACGCCCGCGGGCCAGTCGCCGATGTGCGCCATCCCCAGGCGGACGCCCTGGCCCGAGCGAACGGGCCGGAAGAGCTTCACGTTGGCTTCGGTGTCGTCGCAGGCCAGGTAGACCCCGGCGCCCTGGGAGTAAGCGGCCATGAACTGCGCGAAGCTGCGGCCGGGGTAGTGGGGAGAGCTGCCGCTGGCGACCGAGAGACGCCAGAGCCCGGGCGCATCCTGCGGCAGCCCCTCCAACGCCGGGCCCCGCAGGAGCGATCCGAAGGCGGAGGGGTCCAGTCAGGCGGACCTCGGGAGTGTCACACTGACGCGAGTCGGCGGTTACGATCTCGCCCACATCCGTGAGCAGGTTCAGGGCGAAGGCGGGCAGGTCGCCGTCCGGGGCCAGAAGCTCGACACCGGGGTCGGCGAGCGACCGCATGGAGGTCAGGCGGCCCGTCTCCGGCTCGAAGCGCAGCACGTCGCAGGCGGTGGTCAGGCTCAGATCGGGCATCGGTGGCCTCCGGGGCTCAGGTGTGCCCCGAGCATACCCAAGGCAGGCCGTTCTGCGGCGGGTCAGGGCCAGAACTCGTAGGCCCGGAACCCGCGCGCGATTCCCACCAGCGTCCATCCCGCTCCCACGAGCATGTCGCCGAGGATCACGCCGAGCGCGAACGGAGCCGCCGACCGGTAGAGCCGCAGGCCGCCGTAGCGCATGACGATGCCCTTCAGGATGCTGCCGATCATGATCGGGAGCCATATCTGCGTGAGGCCCCAGGAGTTGGCCACCGCGTAGCCCAGCGGGTGGAACGGGAACCAGGCGAACCTCGACCGGAGGAGGCTCAGCGCCAGCGCGATGGCCATCCCGGCGCCGGCGGCGGTCATGGCAGGCTCGTTGCGACGGCCGCCCAGTTGGAACCACTCATGGACGCGGCTGTAGTTCTCCCGCGGGAACTCGCGCGGCCACTGCTCCACGGCGGCGGTGGCGGCGCCGTACTGGTAGATGCCGTGCAGGTAGGTCCAGAACATGCCCACTGCCCCCACCGCCGCCGCGAGCATCAGGGCGCGAGCCAGGTCGCGCTGCGACAGGCCGGACACGTCCGCCATCTTCATCCCCTCAAGCTGGTGCGGCAGCGGGTTGGCGAAGTAGGTCCGGTTGAACCAGTAGGTAAGGCCGAACAGGGCCAGGGCCCTCGGCCCCAGCGCCGCCGGCCCGAAAGAGGCGAGCAGCAGGTTGGCGGGGCCCACGTTGTGCATATCGTGGATCGGCAGGCCGAACTCCGCACGAAGCCGACCGATCACCAGCGTCAAGGCCAGGTAGATCACAAAGAAGACCACGGCAACCCAGGCCGGCATCCCCGCGGCCACGAGGAACGCGCAGAGCAGCAGCAGGCCGATGCCGCCACCCACGAACGCGGTACGGTAGGCCATGGGCTCCTGCTCATCGCCCCTGGCGCCGGGACGGCGCGACCAGGCGGAGGCCCAGGCATCGGCCAGATGGCGCCGGCCCGACCAGAGCGCCATGATGCAGACCACCATGTAGGCCCCGAACGCCTGCGCGCTCTCGTAGGGCGCGACCGCGTCGAACCCCGCGCCCGACGAGAAGACCTGCTCCTGCCCGAGCGCTGCCACGGCGACCAGTTCCAGCTTGTAGAGGAGGTAGAAGACCCAGAGCGAGAGGGATAGCTCGAACGGCATCAGGAACGCCAGCCCCGCCGCGAAGGGGTAGAAGCTGATCTTCACCACGCCGATCCCGGTCCAGGGAGCCGAGACAAAGACGCTCTGGACCTCCTGCCGCTTGATGGGGATCATGGGGATCCATGGCATCAGGTACGCGGCGCCGTTATAGAGCCCCAGCAGGGCGGCGAGGCCGAGGCCGAACGCCAGCGGTCGGCTGCGCCAGAACGCCGCGCCGGAGGTCATCTCGATGGGCAGGTGCGCCGTCGGGTAGTTCAGCCGCTCGGCGCTGGTCCATTGCCGCCGCATGAGCGCGCTGATGCAGAGCATGGTCCAGAGCAGGACCACGGTGAAGAGGATCCAGGCCAGGCAGGGCACCACCCAGGGACGCCAGTTCTCGGGCCGGTAAAGAGACGACCAGCCGTCGTAGAAGTTGCGCACGGCGACGGGGTCCGACACGGTGAGCCATCGCGGCAGATGCGGAACGAACGAGCCGGCCCAGCGATTGCGGCCGTCGGCGAACCGGGTGGGATACGGAAGGAACGAGACCAGCAACTGCCCCATCTGCTGCGCACCCAGCGCCGAGCCGATGCAGACCATGGCGAAGATGGCCAGCAGTTCGCCCCTGTGCAGTGGCGCCCTGCGCCCCGGCGAGAGGCGGCCCGCGGCGGCGTTGAGCCCGAGCAGCGCCGCCAGCGTAAAGAGCGCGTTGCAGAAGGGCACGACGTTGGTGAAAAGCGACCAGCGCACCAGCTCCACCTGCACCAGCCACATCTGGTTCAACACTATCGCCAGGACGCCGACCGCGTAGGCGCGCGGGCGGAGTCGCCACGCACCAGCCGCCATGACCATGGGCGCCTCCTTCTCGTGCGAGTGTAAGCCACCAGGGCCGAGCTGTCAAGCGGAGGGCCCGTCGCCGGCCGGGCTCCGCTACGCCAAGCTCAACGCGAAGCGAATGGCGGCCTCGACTTCGTTCATCTTCTGCCGGCTCAGTGGCGCGATGCGTTCGCGCAGCGTCGCCTTGCTCAGGGTTTGCAGGGAGTCCAGATCTACGACGGCGTCCCGAGTCAGCACGATCACCGGACGCCTCCCGACGGGCTCAGGCAGGTCCGCCCACCAGGCCTCGCCACGGCGGATCACCACTCCGATGCCCCAACCGCCGAGCCGCCGAGGGCGCCCCATGCCACTTCGGCATCCGTCTCCGGCTGAGCCGCGTAGGAGGCAACCGTCCGCGCCACGTCGTACCGTTCCCGCTCGTCTCGGAGCAACGCCTCGACCGCTCGGCGGAAGTAGTTGCAGAGTACATTCGGGCAACCTGATGCTTATCTTCACGCTCGTGACCATGGCTGCTACCATCCTCCTACCACCATCCTACCAAAGACCAGCGGCGTTGCGCGGCGGAGAACGGTGGACATGGGGCCGGGCCTGCTTGCGCGCGAGTGCATCGACGCTTCAGAATACGTGGCGCAGGGTCGGAAACACTTCTGCGCCGCCGGCAGTCGTCGGCGGGTCCCCCGCCCTGTCGTACCGTACGGCTACAATGCCGCGGAGGAGACACCATGCATCGATCCCCTGCACTGCTCGCGGCGCTCGGGGTAGCCGCGGCGCTGCTCCAAACGGCCGTCCCCGCCTATGGCGCGCCCCAGGTTGCGGTCCGACCCCTGCCGAAGCCGGTGACCGCCGGCGGGATGCCGCTGAACGAGGCGCTGGCGAAGCGGCGCTCCTGCCGGTCGTTCGCCGACACGCCGGTGACGCTCCAGCAGCTCAGCCAGATCTGCTGGGCCGCGCAGGGCGTCACCGAGATGGTGAAGGGCCTTCGCACGGCCCCGGCCGCCATGGCGCTCTACGCCGTGCGGCTCTTCGTGGTGGATCGGACAGGCTTGGCCGAGTACCTGCCGAAGGAGCACGCGCTGCGCACCGCCCGTGAAGGCGACCTGCTGCCCGCGGCCCGAGCCCTGGCCCTGAACCCGGCCACCTCGGGCGAGCCGCCGGTCGTGCTGCTGCTCTGTGTCGATCTGGCCGCGTTGCAGGCCCGGGCGGGCGCCAAGTCCGAGCGCTTCGCGCTGCTGGAGGCAGGACACGTGGCCCAGAACATCCTCCTACAGGTGACGGCCCTGGGCCTGGTGAGCGTCCCGGTGGGAGGCGTCGACGAGGCGAAGGCAGGGGAGGCCCTGAAGCTGCCCGACGGCGTACGCGCGGTCTACGCGATGCCCGTGGGCAAGGCGAAGCCCGTTCCTTGACATGAGCGCGGGGCCACGGGGGAGTGGTTCGGCCGCTGCCGTACCGACGGCCCCGTGGCCCCGCGCCGGTCTGCCCCGGCAGGGCATCGCCTCAGAAGCGGAGGCCCACGCTCACCTCCGGCAGGAAGGGCGCCACTTCGTCGCCCATCGGGACCATGGCGCCGAAGCGGCCCGAGATGCCGTTCTTGGGGCGCGACACGTAGAAGAGGCCCGGCGCGATGTAGACGCCCAGGCCGGCGCCGATCCGGAGGCTGTAGGCGAGGCCGGCGTTCTCGCCTTGTGGGGTCGCCACGGCCTCGGCGATGAAGCCGGTTCGGACGACGTCGAGCTCAGCGAACGAACGGCTGACCGAGCGGTTTCGGTACACCATGCCGCTGCCGAGCCCGATCGAGAGCTTGCCGTCGCGGTCCGCGGGCATGTGGACCACCAGCGGCGCTCCCAGCCAGAGCGTCGGGTGGAGCGCCCCGCCGCTGCCCTGTTCGGCTCGGGCGGGGCCCATCACTAGCAGACTACCGGCGGCCGCGAGTACGACTGTCAGAGACCTTGACATATCGCGTCTCCTCTCCGAGGTGTTGCCGGAGCCACAACGGAGGGGCCGCGACGGCGCCCCTCCGCGCCACCCGAGCCGGCATGGGCAGAGGCCCGCCTCCAAGGTGGTAGCCGATTCTAACACCGATGCCGATAGGGGGGTTGATTACCTATGGCATGCTCGAGACCCTGAAGACTCCAGGCATGGACCCAACAGGGCAAACCCCCGGGCGGGGCTTCACTGTCCGGCGCGGCCGCGCCGCCGCAGTCTATCCTATAGCAGCAAACGCGGCGCGGCTCCGAGCTGCGCCGGGTGGAGGCCGAAATGGGTACGAGACGTAGCCCGTGGACCACGGTCCCGATGGCCGTGGCCGTTCTGGTCGCAGCGGCTTTGCTTGGGCAAGCCCGATGCGCAAGCGCGATCGGAGCGCAGGCGGGCCGGAGGCAGCCCGGCAAGAGCCCGGTAAAGGTGTTCATACTGGCGGGGCAATCGAACATGGAGGGGCAGGCCGTCGCCGACTTGGACGGCAAGGACTACAACGGCGGCAAGGGCACATTGGCGTCTCTGCTGCGCGACCCGGCCAGGTCCGCCATGTTCCGGCACTTGCAGGATGACGCCGGGCAGTGGGCCGAGCGGCAGGACGTCTGGGTGCGGTACAAGCCCGAGGAGGGGCCGGTCAAGGCGGGGCCGCTGACGCTGGGCTTCACCGTGTACGGCGGCAAGCACCACTTCGGTCCCGAACTGCAGTTCGGCCATGTGATGGGCGATCTCCTGGGCAACCAGGCGCTGCTCATCAAGACCGCGTGGGGCGGCAAGAGCCTCTACCAGGACTACCGCCCGCCCAGCTCAGGCGGCGCGGTCGGCCCCTACTACACGAAGATGATCGCGGAGGTGCGCGAGGCCCTGGCCAACCTGAAGGCCGAGTTCCCCGGCTATGACGGCCGCGGCTACCAGTTGGCCGGCTTCGTATGGTACCAGGGCTGGAACGACGGATGCGACCCGAAGCACGCGGTTCCCGAGTACGAGCAGAACCTCGTGAACCTCATCAAGGACGTCCGCAAAGAGCTGAAGGCCCCGAAGCTGCCCGTGGTCATCGGCGAACTGACCGGCCCGTGGGTCACAGCAACAGGCGAGTGGGCGGATCTCCGGCGGGCGCAGGCAAGCGCGGCCACTCGCCCGGAGTTCCGCGGCAATGTCCTGTTCGTCCCGACCCATGACTTCGTCCGGAAGCCGGAGGACTCCCCGTGTCCCGGCCACGGTCACCACGAGTTCGCCAACGCGGAGACCTACTTCCTGGTGGGCAACGCGCTGGGCGAAGGGATGAAGCGGCTGATCACAAGAGGGGGCGCGGGCGCCCTGAACTGAGCGGCTGCCGGCCCGTCATCACGCCCTTTACTCCGCCTCCTCCCGGCTGGGGCAGGTATCGGGCCGGCCTCGGGCGAACCTAGGGGCAGCAACTTGCGCCGGTCCGTCCGGCCCCCGGAGGCTCACCCCATGCAGTTCCTACGCTTCGCCGCGCCCATGGCGGCCCTGGCTGCCGCGGCTTCGGCCACGGCGGGCATTCGGCCCGCCGCCCTGCGCTGCGAGTACCTCGTTGACCCGGTCGCCATCGACCGGCCCGCGCCGCGCCTCGGCTGGCAGGTCGCCACCGACGCGCCGGCCCTTCGCGGCCAGACCCAGTCGGCCTATCGCCTGCTCGTCGCCTCCTCGGCGGCGCGGCTGGCGGCCGGGCAGGGCGACCTCTGGGACACCGGCAAGGTCGAGTCGTCCAGCAGTATCCAGATCGCCTACGCGGGCAAGCCCCTGGCGACCTACGCCTCCTGCTGGTGGAAGGTGCAGATATGGGACGGCTCCGGCGCTCCCGGCGCTTGGAGCGCCCCCGCCCACTGGTCCATGGGCATCCTGAAGCGGTCTGACTGGAAGGCCCAGTGGATCGGCTGCGACATCGACCGCAAGCGCGCCGAGAACGCCACCTACCTGCCGGCGCCGCTCTTCCGCAAGGAGTTCACGCCCGCCGGGCGCATCAAGCGCGCCGTGGTCTACGTCACGGCGGCCGGGCTCTACGAGCTGATGCTCAACGGCAGGCGGGTGGGCGACGAGCAGCTTCGGCCAGGCTGGACCGAGTTCCAGAAGCGGGTCTACTACCAGGCCTATGACGTGACGGCCATGCTTCGCCCCGGCAAGCCGAACTGCCTGGGAGCCATGGTGGGCGACGGCTGGTACGGCCTGCACCACGGCGGCCGAGGGCGGCTCCGCCTTCTGGCCCAGCTCCGCATGGAATACGCCGACGGCACGACGGGCATGGTGGCCACCGACAACAGCTGGCACGCCAGCCAGGATGGACCCGTCCGCATGGCCGACATCTACAACGGCGAGGACTACGACGCCCGGATGGAGACGCCCGGATGGGCGACCGCCGGCTACGACGCCTCGCGGTGGGTCCCCGTGGTCGGCGGCGCGACGGCTCCCAGCGGCCGCTGGGACGACGTGACCGACAAGCTGCGCGAGCGCGTGCAGAACGGCGCGCTGAGCATGGCCGTCGGCACCGATGCGCTGGGCGACCCAATCTACGGTGTTGTGAAGCAGCTCAAGGTGACCACACGACGGGGTACGCGGACCCGCACCGTCACGCTTGCCGAGGGGCAGCAGCTCAGCCTCAGCCCCATCGAACCGAGCGCCATCATCAAGGCCGAGTGGGGCGCCGAGACCCTCACGTCCGACGTCTCCGCGGCGACGCTGCAGGCGCACCCCGGCTCCCCCGTGCGGCAGACCGGCACGCTCAAGCCCGTCACCATCAATGAGCAGGCGCCGGGCGTGTACATCCTCAATATGGCGCAGAACATGGTGGGCTGGGTCCGGCTCAAGGTGAAGGGACCCGCCGGAACCAGGGTGACGCTCCGCTTCGCCGAGATGCTGAACCCCGACGGGTCCATCTACACCACCAACCTGCGCGGCGCCAAATGCACCGACCACTACACGCTCAAGGGCGGCGGAACCGAGGTCTGGGAGCCGCGCTTCACGTTCCATGGTTTCCAGTACGTCGAGATAACCGGATACCCCGGCAAGCCGGCTCCGGACGCCGTCACCGGCATCGTGCTGAACTCCGACGCGCCCATGGTGGGCTCCTTCGGCACGCCCAACGCGCTGGTCAATCGGCTGTACAAGAACATCGTCTGGGGCCAGAGGGGCAACTATCTGGAGGTCCCCACGGACTGCCCGCAGCGCGACGAGCGGATGGGCTGGAGCGGCGACGCCCAGGCCTTCATCGGCACCGGCCTCTACAACATGGACGCGGCGCCCTTCTTCACCGCCTGGCTCAACACGTTCAACGATAGCCAGAGCGCCGAGGGCGCCTACCCCGACGTCTCGCCCAAGGGTTGGGGCGTCTCGCCGGCCTGGGGCGACGCGGGGATCATCTGTCCCTGGACCCTCTGGCGCACCTACGGCGACACGCAGGTCATCAGGGACCACTGGACCGGCATGAAGCGCTGGATCGACTACCTGAAGACCCGCAGCAAGGGATTGGTCCGCCCGGCCGAGGGCTACGGCGACTGGCTGAACGTGCAGGACGAGATGCCGAAAGAGGTGATCGCCACGGGCTACTTCGCCTACGTCACCTCGCTCATGGCGGAGATGGCGGACGCCATCGGCAGGAAGACAGAGGCCGCCGAGTACCGCAACCTCTTCGCCCAGATCAAGACCGCCTACAACGCCGCCTTCGTCAGCGCCGACGGCCGCATCCACGGCGACAACCAGTCGGGCTACCTCCAGGCGCTGGCGTTCGACCTGATGCCCAACGAGAAGCGCAAGGCGGCCGCCGACCGGCTGGTGGAGCTCATCGCCAAGCGTGACAGCCACTTTTCCGTGGGTTTCCTGGGCGTGAACATCGTGCTGCCGATCCTGACCGAGATGGGCCACGAGGATCTGGCGTGGAAGCTCTTCCTCACCACCAGCTACCCCTCGTTCCTGTACCCGGTGACGCAGGGCGCCACGACGATCTGGGAGCGGTGGGACGGCTGGCGGCACGACAAGGGGTTCCAGAACCCCGGCATGAACTCCTTCAACCACTACGCCTACGGCTCCTGCGGACGCTGGATGTTCAGCTACGCCGCAGGCATCGAAAGCGTGGAGCCGGGCTTCGGCAAGCTGCTGATCCGGCCGCATCCCAGCCGCTCCATCGGCTCCGTGAGCGCATCCTACAACTCCCCGCGCGGGACGGTGCAGTCGAGTTGGCGCATCAACGGCGACACGCTGAGCCTCAACGTCACTCTGCCGCCCAACACCAGCTCCACCGTGCTCCTGCCCACGGTGGATACCGCCTCGATCCGCGAGGGAGGCAAGACCCTCCAGGCGGCGGGCCTGAAGCCGCTGGGCCGACAAGGCGCCGCCGTGGCGGTACCCGTGGGCTCCGGCACCTACCGCTTCACCTGCACCTTCGGCAGGTAGCGCGCCATGGCGCCGCCGGACGGTCCATAATGGTGCCACGTCCGCACCGGCCGGCGCCTGCTCCATCTGGTCACCGCGGCGGCGTGCGAGCTACTCATGGAGGATGCGTAGACATTATGGGTAGATATTCCCTGGGGCTGGACTACGGCACCAACTCGGTGCGCGCGCTGGTCGTCGCCGTGGAGGATGGCCGCGAGCTGGCCTCCCGCGTCCACAACTACGCGCGGGGCGAAATGGGCGTCATCACCGATCCCGCCAATCCGCACGTGGCCCGACAGCACCCGCTGGACTACCACGAGGGGCTCGAGGCCTCCGCCACCGGCGCCTTGGCCGCCGCGAAGGCCGCCGACCCCGCCTTCGACCCGGCCGACGTGGTCGGCATCGGCGTCGATACCACCGGCTCCACTCCCATCCCCGTGGACGAGGACGGCACGCCGCTGGCCCTCCTGCCGGACTTCCACGACAACCCGAACGCCCTGGCATGGCTCTGGAAGGACCACTCCTCCATGGCCGAGGCCGAGCGCATCACCGCGCTGGCCGCCGAGCATCGGCCGCACTACCTGGCGCGGTGCGGCGGGACCTACTCCTCCGAGTGGTTCTTCGCGAAAATCCTCCACTGCCTGCATGTGGGCGCCGACGTGTTCGACGCCGCCTACAGCTGGGTGGAGTTCTGCGACTACATCCCGGCCCTACTCGCTGGCGACACGAACCCGGACCGGCTGCTCCGCGGCGTCTGCTCGGCGGGCCACAAGGCGATGTACGCCGACGACTGGGGCGGCCTGCCGGACAAGGGCTTCCTGTCGATGCTCGATCCCAAGCTGGCCGACCTGCGCGACCGGCTCTACACCAAGGCCCACGCCGCCGACACCCCTGCCGGCAAGCTCTGCCCCGAGTGGGCCGCGAAGCTGGGCCTGACGCCCGGCATCGCCGTCGCCGTGGGCGCCTTCGACGCGCACATGGGCGCGGTGGGATCAGGCGTGAAGCCGGGCTGCATGGTCAAGATCATGGGCACCTCGACCTGCGATATCACCGTGGGAGCGCGCGGCGAGGCCGCGGCGGAGATCCCCGGCGTCTGCGGCATCGTGGATGGATCGGTGCTGCCCGGAATGCTGGGCGTCGAGGCTGGCCAGAGCGCCGTGGGCGATATCTTCAACTGGTACGTCCTGCAGGTCTGCCAGGGCGACAACGACCTCCACAACCTGCTCACCGCCGAGGCCGCCGCGCTGAAGCCCGGCCAGTCGGGCCTGCTGGCGCTGGACTGGAACAACGGCAACCGATGCGTGCTGGTGGACGCTCGGCTGACGGGCCTGCTCGTCGGCCAGACGCTCCGCACCACGCGCGCCGAGATCTACCGCGCGCTCATCGAGGCCACGGCCTTCGGCGCCCGCGCGATCCTGGAGCGCATGGCTGAGTACGGTGTGCCGCTGGAGCGGATGGTAGCCTGCGGAGGCATCGCCGAGAAGAACCCCTTCATGATGCAGACCTACGCCGACATCACGGGCCAGACGATCTCCGTCGCCAGTTCAAGCCAGACCTGCGCCCTGGGTGCGGCCATCTTCGGCGCCGTGGCCGCCGGGGTCTATCCGGACGCGGCAGCCGCCCAGGCCGCCATGGCCAGCCCCACCTCGGCCACCTACACTCCCGACGAGGGGCGCAAGGCGGTCTACGACGAGCTCTACGCGCTCTACCGCCGCCTGCACGATGCGTTCGGCGTGGCGGGCGCTTCCGAGCCGCTCTACGACGTGATGAAGACGCTGCTGGACATCCAGCAGCGCTCGGCGTAGGCGCCGCCATGCTGGAGGCGCTGAAGGAGGAGGTCTGGCGCGCGAACCTGGCCCTGCGCGACGCGGGGCTGGTCATCCTCACATGGGGCAATGTGAGCGGGCTGGACGCCGACGCGGGCATCTTCGCCATCAAGCCCAGCGGGGTTGGCTACGAGGCCATGCGCCCCGAGCATATGGCCCTGGTGGACCTGGAGGGCAAGGCGGTTGAGGGCGGCCTTCGCCCCTCCTCCGACACGCCGACCCACCTGGCCCTCTACCGCGCCTTCACCGGTATCCGCGGCGTGGCGCACACGCACTCGACCTACGCCACCGCGTGGGCCCAGGCACGCAGGCAGCTCCCCTGCTACGGCACCACCCACGCCGACAGCTTCCGGGGCGCGGTCCCGGTCACGGCGCCTCTCACACCGGAGGCCCTGGCCGGCGACTACGAGGCCGAGACCGGCACGGCCATCATCCGCGCCTTCGCAGGACGCCCGCACGCCGAGATGCCCGCCGCACTGGTCTGGGGCCACGGCCCCTTCACCTGGGGGCGCTCGCCGGCCGACGCGGTGGAGAACAGCATCATCCTGGAGCAGACGGCCCGCATGGCCCTGCTCACCGAGCAGATCGAACCGCGCATCGATCCCATTGGGAACGACCTGCGCGACAAGCACTTCCTGAGGAAACACGGACCGGGCGCCTACTACGGGCAGACCGGCGACGCCCACGGGGCCGGCTAGCCGGCCAGGGGCTGCAAGGAGGCATTCCATGGCTAAGAAGACCACATTCGCCGTGCTCGTGGGCAACCGCGGGTTCTTTCCGGGCCACCTCTGCGAGGAGGGCCGCAAGACCGTCCTGCGCGTGCTGGATGAGCAGGGCTACGGCGCCGTCTGCCTGACGCCCAACGACACGCCCTACGGCTCCGTCGTCACCCGCGACCATGCCCGCAAGTGGGCGGCGCTGATGCAGGCGCACAAGGCCGACATCGACGGCATCATCATCACGCTGCCCAACTTCGGCGAGGAGCGGGGCATCGTCGAGGCGATCCAGATGGCCGACCTGCGCGTGCCCATCCTGGTGCAGGCCACGCCCGACACCGCGGGCCTCATGAGCATCAAGGATCGCCGCGACAGCTTCTGCGGCAAGATGTCCACCTGCAACAATCTGACCCAGTACGGCATCCCCTTCTCGCTCACCGAGCGCCACACCATCGACCCTGAGACGCCCGCCTTCGCGGCCGACCTGAGCCGCTTCGCCGCCACCTGCCGCGTGGTGCGCGGCTTGCGCGGCGCCCGATTCGGGGCCATCGGCGCCCGCCCGGCCGCCTTCAACACCGTGCGCTACAGCGAGAAGCTGCTCCAGGCCAACGGCATCACCGTGGAGGTGGTGGACCTCTCCGAGATCTTCGGCCGCATCGGCAAGCTGGACGACAACGCCGCCACCGTGCAGGCCAAGCTGGCCGAGATCAAGGACTACATCGACGTCGGGCGAGTGCCCGAGAAGGCCCTCATCCGCATGGCCAAGCTCGGCGCGGTGGTTGGCGACTGGATCGAGGAGAACGAGGTCGTCGCCACCGCCGTGCAGTGCTGGACGAGCATGGAGGAGTTCTTCGGCGTGGTGCCCTGCACCGTCATGAGCATGCTGAGCAACAAGCTCATGCCCAGCGCCTGCGAGGTCGACATCACCGGCGCGCTGGGAATGTACGCCCTGACGCTGGCCTCCGGCGAGCCCGCCGCGCTGGTCGACTGGAACAACAACTACGACGACGACCCCGACAAGTGCGTCCTCTTCCACTGCAGCAACCTGCCCAAGGGCTGCATGTCGCACTGCTGCATGAGCCAGCAGGACATCATCGGCGGCGCGGTAGGCGACGAGAACGCCCAGGGCACCGTGGTGGGCCGCATCAAATCCGGCGAGTTCACCTACTGCCGCGTCTCGACCAATGACGAGATGGGAACCATCGACGTCTACACCGGCGAGGGCGAGTTCACCGACGACCCGCTGGAGACCTTCGGCGGCGCGGGCGTGGCCTACATCCCCGACCTGCAGGGCCTCCTCCGCTACATCTGCGAGAACGGCTACGAGCATCACGTCGCCGTGGCCCACGCTCCCGTGGCGGAGGCGCTGCACGACGCCATGAGCAACTACCTGGGCTGGGACGTCTACCTGCATGGCTGATGCCGCCATGCAGGCCGCGCGCCTCTACGGCGCCTCCGACGTGCGGGTCGACGAGGTCGGCATGCCGGCCCCCGGCCCGGGCGAGGCGCTGGTGCGCGTGCGGGCCGTCTCCATCTGCCCCTCGGACTGGCGGCTCTACGTCGACGGCCACGCCGGAGGCAAGGAGCCTGCATGGCCGTTCGTGCAGGGGCATGAGTTCGCCGGCGACGTCGTGGCCCTCGGGTCCGGCGTCGCCGGTCCGGCGCCCGGAACGCGTGTCGCGGTGGAGCCCTCGTGGCCCTGCGGCTCGTGCGACATGTGCCGCGAGGGCAAGCGCCACATCTGCCGCCATGTGCGCTTTGCCAGCTTCCCGCCCCACGGCGGGGCGCTGGCCCAGTACGTGGCGGTTCCGCACGACGCCCTCTTCCCGCTGCCCGACGCGCTGGACTACGTGGCGGGAGCCCTGAGCGAGCCGCTCTGCGTGGCGCTCCACGCCACCAAGCTGGCGCGGCTGCGGCCCGGCGAGAGCGTGGCCCTGCTGGGCGCGGGCGTCATCGGCGTCTCGACGCTGCAGATGGCGCTGGCCGAGGGCGTGGGCCCCACCGTCGTCGTCGAGCCCGTCTCCGAGCGCCGCGCCCTGCCGCTGGAGCTGGGCGCGGCGCGGGTCTTCGCCTCGCTGGATGAGGCGAAGGCGGCGGGCGTCGAGGCCGTTGTCGTCTTCGAGTGCAGCGGCGATATCCCCGCGCTGGATCAGTGCATCCGGCTGGCCCGCCCCGGCGGACGCATCGTCGTCATTGGCATCCCCCGCTGCGAGGAGATCACCTTCGACATCGCCACCGCCCGCCGGCACGAGCTGACCGTCACCTTTTCCCGCCGCTCGTTCGGGCTGGTGGAGGAGGGGTTGGCCCTGCTGGCGTCCGGCGCCCTGCGGCTGCGCGACCTGCCCTTGCAGCGCTTTACCCTGGACCAGACCACTGAAGCCATGGAGATGACGGGCCGGCCGGGCCGGTACCTGCGCGCCGTGGTGGAGCCCTAGCCGGCGACGCCGGCTCCAAGGAGGACCGATGATGTACCGTAACCTGCGCATCGCACTGCCCCTGGCCGCGCTGCTCGCCGCCGCCCTCACCGGCTGCGCGCCCAGCGTTGAGAAGAAGACCACAGCCGCGCCCACCGCGGACGGCGCCAAGAAGAAGATCGTCGTCGGCTTCGCGCAGGTGGGAGCCGAGAGCGGCTGGCGCACCGCCAACACGCAGTCGATCCGCTCCGAAGCCGAGAAGCGGGGCATCGACCTCCGCTTCGCCGACGCCCAGCAGAAGCAGGAGAACCAGATCAAGGCCATCCGCACCTTCATCGCCCAGGGCGTCGACGTGATCATGTTCTCGCCCGTGGTCGAACCGGGCTGGGAGCCCGTGCTGCAGGAGGCCAAGAAGGCGGGCATACCCGTCATCCTCGCGGACCGCGCCGTCAAGGTGAGCGATGAATCGCTCTATGTCACCTTCATCGGCTCCGACTTCGTCGAGGAGGGCCGCCGCGCCGCCGAGTGGATGGCCAAGAAGATGAACGGCAAGGCCGTCATCGCCGAGCTTCAGGGCACCCCAGGCTCCGCGCCGGCCATCGACCGGAAGCGCGGGTTCGAGGAAGAGATGAAGAAGTACCCCGGCATGAAGATCGTCATCTCCCAGACCGGCGACTTCACCCGCGCCAAGGGCAAGGAGGTCATGGAGGCCTTCCTCAAGTCGCCTGAGGGCGCCGGGATCAACGCCCTCTACGCGCACAACGACGACATGGCCCTGGGCGCCATCCAGGCCATCGAGGCCGCCGGCAAGAAGCCCGGAACCGACATCACCATCGTCTCGGTCGACGGCGTCAAGGGCGCCTTCGAGGCCATGGTGGTCGGCAAGCTGAACTGCACCGTTGAGTGCAATCCGCTGCTCGGCCCGACGCTCTTCGACGCCGCCGAGGCCGTGGCCGCCGGCAAGACCGTGCCCAAGCGCATCGTCACCAAGGAAGGCGTCTACGACCAGACCCAGGCCAAAGGGCTGATCGCCGACCGCAAGTACTGATCCACCAGGCGGGCCCCGGCGGCGCATCTTCGCCGGGGTCCGCACCAACCCGCCGTACCGGGAGGCCCCGACCCATGTCCAATCCCGTCCTCGCGTCCGCCCTCGCAGGCCTTCCCGGCCCCGACGAGCTGATCGCCCGCGCCGCCTCCCGCCAGGGCTGCGGCCCGCGCCTCAAGACGAACTCGCACATCCACCTGCCGCCCAACTTCTCGGCCTTCGACACCGTGGGGCAGGCCGTCGACAAGGCCGCCGCCGAGGGCGTCGCCGTGGTGGGCGTGAGCAACTACTACGACTACGGCGTCTACGCCGACTTCGCCGATCGCACCCGCGCCGCGGGCATCCTGCCCCTGTTCGGCACCGAGATCATCGCCTTGGTCGACGAACTGGTGCAGGCCGGCGTGCGCATCAACGACCCGGGCAACCCCGGCAAGATGTACCTCTGCGGCAAGGCCGCGGCCGCCTTCGAGCCCCTCTCACCGGAGGCGACCGAGCTGCTGCAGGTGATCCGTCAGAAGGACTCCACGCGCATGGCCGCGCTGGTCGAGCGGCTGGCCGCCATCTTCGCCGAGGCCGGGTTCGACGGCTCGCCCGACGAGGCCGCCGTAAAGGCCGGCGTCGTGAAGCGCCACGGCTGCGCGTTGGAGAGCGTCTACCTGCAGGAGCGCCACGTCTGCCAGGCCTTCCAGGAGGCGCTGGCCTATGCGCTGGAACCCGACGCCCACGTCGAGCTGCTCACTGCGGCCTACGGCGTCCCGCCCAAGGCCTCCATCGCCGAGCCCGTGGCCGAGCAGAACGAGATTCGCTCGCAGCTCCTCAAGGCGGGCAAACCGGCGTATGTCTCCGAGACCTTCGTCGACTTCGACCACGCCCGGCGCCTCATCCTGGCCCTGGGCGGTATCCCGTGCTACCCCATCGTGGCCGACGGCGCCAAGCCGGTCTGCCCCTTCGAGGAAGACCCCGCCAGGCTGGCCCAGGCCGTGCGCGGGCTGGGCGTCCACTGCACCGAGTTCATCCCGGACCGCAACAGCCCCGAGACGCTGTCCGCCTACGCCCACGCCATGCGCGGAGCCGGCCTGGTGGTCACGGCGGGCACCGAGCACAACACCCGCGACCTCATCCCCATCGAGCCCGCCTGCAAGGCCGGAGCGGCCATCCCGGACGACGTGGCGGACCTCTTCTGGGAGGGCGCCTGCGTCATGGTGGCGCACACCTACCTCAGTCGCCACAACCGCCCGGGCTTCGTCGATGCGACCGGAACCCCGAACCCCGCCTTCGGAGACGACAACCAGCGCATCGCCTGGCACGCGGCCCTGGGCGCGGAGGTAGTGGCGGCGTACCGGCTGGGGCGATGAAGGGTTGAGGGGGTGAGGAGGTGAGGAGGTGAAGGGCCTCGCCGAACCGCCTTCGCCCCCGCGTCGTCCCGGCGCCCGGAGGACTCGGGCGCGGAGGCCCGAGCCACCGAACCGCGCATAGGGCTGCCCGTGCCGTCGTCCTGAACGCGGTGAAGGACCCCGACCCCGGCGGCGCGGCGGCTTGTCCGGGGGCCTGCCCCGGTGGCTCGGGCCTCCGTGCCCGAGTCCCGCGGGTGCGGCGCCCCGCGCCGGGGGGTGCTTCGCTCTGCTCAGCACGACCGTCAAGGGACTCACTTTTCTATGGCAGAGAAGTGAGTCCCTTGAACCCTTCGCGGCGCTTGCCCTTGCGGTCGTCCTGAACGCGGTGAAGCACCCCGACCCCGGCGGCGCGGTGGCTTGCGTCAAAGGCCCGGCGGCCAGTCCTGTTGAGGTTGGCTCGTTGGTGCGGCGGCTGGTAACATGGATTTGCTGGCCGAACACGCAGGCAAGTCACGGTTGCTGCGCTGACCCGGGCGCGTGCTTCCGTTCAGATGGTCGTTGGAGCGATGCCAGGAGGCGAGTGCAAACCGATGTCGACGCAGCGCTACTCCGTTACACCGCACCCCATAGAGACCCTGTTGACCTGGGTGAAGTCCGGCGAGATCGCGATTCCCGAGATCCAGCGGCCATTCGTGTGGGATGCCACCAAGGTCCGGAACTTGCTCGACTCCCTCTATCAGGGCTTCCCCGTCGGCTACCTGATTGCCTGGCGCAATCCCAACGTGAAGCTGAAGGATGGCACTACGTCGTCAGGGAAGCGCACTCTGATCGACGGGCAGCAGCGTGTCACCGCACTGATGGCGGCGTTGCTGGGCCGCGAGGTCCTGACCAAGGACTACGAGACCGTACGAATCCGCATCGCATTCCATCCGCAGGAGCAGCGATTTGAGGTCGCCAACCCGGCGATCCGCAAGGACGCCGCATGGCTCGAGGATGTGGCTGATGTCTTCTCCCCCGACGCAAGCCTGACCGAGCTGACCGATACCTACGCGGAGCGGAACCCCGACGCCGATCGGAGGCATGTATCGCGCGTACTGGAGAAACTGCGGAAGATCATAAACAACCACGTCGGCGTCATCGAGCTGGATGAGGATCTCGACATCGAGACCGTCACAGAGATATTTATCCGGGTCAACTCCGCTGGAACCGAGTTGTCGCAGGCCGATTTCGCCATGTCCAAGATCGCCGTCAACGAGACCTTTGGCGGCAACCTGCTGCGCAAGGCGATTGACTACTTCTGTCACCTTGCCGTAGCGCCGGAGTTCCTACCGGCAATCGTCCAGGCAGACAAGGCGTTCGCCGCCTCGGAGTTCCTGCCGAGGATGCGTTGGCTCACAGAGACGACCGACGACATCTATGACCCAACCTACACGGATATGCTGCGCGTCGCCTTCACGTCCGAGTTCGGGAGGGGACGCCTCCAGGACCTCGTGGCATTGCTGTCGGGACGCAACTTTGAGACCAAGCAGTTCGAGGAGGCCATCGCGGAGGATTCCTTCGCCAAGCTCAAACGCGGCATCCTGGCCTTCATGAGCAAGACGCACTTCGAGCGGCTGACGATGATCCTGCGGTCTGCCGGGTTCGTCACGAGCGCCCTCATCCGCGGCCAGAATGCCGTGAACTTCGCGTACATCGTCTATCTCCGCGGGCGGTCCGAGGGAATGCCGGCAGCAGCCTTGGAGCGCCTGGTACGTCGCTGGTACGCCATGACTGTCCTTCGAGGCCGGTACACCGGGGCTCCAGAGACCGCCTTCGATGTCGACATCCGCCAAATCGAGGCCCTGGGACTGGCCACCTACACATCCGCCGTGATCGACAACGAGCTACCCGATAGCTTCTGGACGGGTATGCTCCCGCAGCTGATGGACACCTCGTCGGCGATCAGCCCCTACTTCATCGCGTACCAAGCCGCCCAGGTCAAGCTTGGCGACAAGGGCTTCCTGTCCAGAGACATACTGGTGCTTGACCTCATGCTAAACCACAGCGACGTGCACCACGTATTCCCGACCTCACACCTCAAGTCACAGGGGCTTTCTCGTGGGAAGTACAACCAAATCGCGAATTTTGTACTTGCACAGAGCGAGATCAATATCGCGATAGGCAATAGGTCGCCCTCGGTCTACTTCGGTCAACTGGCTGAGCAGGCCCAGAGCGGCAAGGCGGTGTATGGCGGTATCACGAGCGAGGTCGATCTACGCGCGAACCTCAGGATGAACTGCATACCGGACGTGATGCTGGACGGCGACATACCGACCTATGACGCCTTTCTCTCCGAGCGCAGGCGGCTGATGGCGCTGAAGATCAAGGGCTGGTTCGAGACGCTGTAGCCCTGCCAAGCATCGTCCAACCGGGGTGGGCAGGTCGAGGCGGCGCGGCGAACTGCGGCGTCTCGCCGCACCGCCTTCGCCCCCAGCGTCGTCCTGGCGCCCGGACGACTCGGGCACGGAGGCCCGAGCCACCGAACCGCGCATGGGGTCGCCCCTGCCGTCGCCCTGTACGATCAGGCGCCGACGCGCCGCGGGAGCGCAAGAAAGCGGACCGGTTGCTCCGAGCTTTCTTAGGAACGCGGTGAAGCACCCCGACTCCGGCGGCGCGGCGGCTTGTCCGGGGGCCTGCCCCGGTGGCTCGGGCCTCCGTGCCCGAGTCCCGCGGGTGCGGCGCCCCACGCCGGGGAGTCCTTCGCTCCGCTCGGCACGACCGTCAAGGGACTCACTTTCCTATGGTAGAGAAGTGAGTCCCTTGAACCCTTCGCGGCGCTTGCCCTTGCCGTCGCCCTGTACGCGGTGAAGCACCGCGACCCCGGCGGCGCGGCGGCTTGCGTCAAAGGCCCGCGCTTCGCGACGGGGTACGAGGGTGCGGTGCAGGAGCCGGGGCGCTTCGCTCCGCTCAGCATGACCGTCAAGGGACTCACTTTCCTATGGCAGAAAAGTGAGTCCCTTGAACCCTTCGCGGCGCTTGCGCTTGCCGTCGCCCTAAACGCAGTGAAGGACCCCGACTGCGGCGGCGCAGTGGCTTGTCCGGGGGCCTGCCCCGGTGGCTCGGACCTCCGTGCCCGAGTCCTGCGGGTGCGGCGCCCCACGCCGGGGGGCGCTTCGTTCCGCTCAGCACGACCGTCAAGGGACTCACTTTCCTATGGCAGAGAAGTGAGTCCCTTGAACCCTTCGCGGCGCTTGCCCTTGCGGTCGTCCTGAACGCAGTGAAGGACCCCGACTCCGGCGGCGCGGTGGCTTGCCTGGCCAACCCGGTGGCGCAGCCCCGTTGCGGCAGGGCGCAGAAGGCCCACCATACGCCGCCCGGGCGCATGCCAGTGCCGTGACGGTGACGCCGCAGGCGCCAAAGCGCCTTGCATCACCCGACAGGCGGACTGAGAATGCATCCGAGTCACCGCCGCCTTCGGCGCGCCGACACTTTGCCGCGCACTCCCGTTGGCCGGTGACGAGGGAGGGCATTCTGATGCAAACGGCAAGAACCGGCATCCTGCTTCGAGCGCGCGCCGCCCTGGGACTGGCGGCTGTTCTCGGGCTCATGATGCTCACCGTGGGCCGCACCAACGCCCAGCTGTCGCAGAGGCTCATCTCCGACTTCGTCTCGCAACAAGGCACCACCGTGAACTGGTGGCCGCCGGTGCCCGACTACCTTGGCTGGACCGCGCCCAGAGGCAACATCCTTGCCCTGGTCGACTACGCCGGGGTGGCCAATGCCTGGCTCAAGGCGAACGGCGGCCCGGACCTGGGCACGCTGATCACCGGCACGATCATCGAGGAGGCCTTAACCGACGGTCGAGCCGAGGTGACTGTGACGATGACCACCACGGGCGCCCTGAGCTTCGCCAGCGCCATTGATCCGTGGGGCACGCTCTGGTTCGGGCACCTGGCTCCGGAGGTCGTTGGCGGCGCCACGCCCGCGATCGGCTCCAGCTACCTGCAGCTGGTGTTCAAGAACACGGCCGTAGGGGCTCCGCTGCCGAACATCGTTGAGGCGATGGTGCTCGGCATCAAGCCCGCGGGCTTCGAGATGAAGTCTCTGGCCTTCATGTCCGACGCCGTGGGCCCGCTTCGGGTCGAGGCCGGAATGGGCCCCGAAGGTACCGGCGGACGCTGCACCGTAGCGCAGTTGGCGACGTTCACGCCGGCCAACCAGGACGGTGTGTGGCTGGTGGAGAGCATCCCGCTTGAGATCACGGCTCCGCGAGGCAGGCTCTACATCTGGGTGGCTCCACGCAGTGTGCGGCAGGGCACGGCGAACTACCTCCGCGCCTACGTGCGGAGCCTTCCGACCTACACCTGGATGCCGAAGTTGCCCGTCAGCTTCGTGCTCGACGGATCTTCGCTGGGATGGGAGACCACCGACGCCGGCGGCCAGGCATCGAACCTGTATCAGGTGCCGGCAGCCTGGGCGCTTGGAGCCCATACGTTGGTTTGTGGGTTTGCCGGCGACGCCCTGTACCAGCCCACCTCGAACAGCGCCACGATCACCTGCATCCCGTAGGCGCGCCACCCGACCAGGCTTCCGTTCCGTGAGGGCCGCTCCAGTGGGGCGGCCTTCGCTTGTACCGGCACTCTCAGCCTGCGCGCCGCACAGGTCGGGACGCACCGCAGCTTGTGATCACAGATACGAAAAAAATGAGCGTCTCCGCCTCGATTCGCGGTATACCCTTGGTGGTCCTCGATCGCCGGGCGCCCAATCAGGCGGCCCCGCCTCTTGCGCTTGCGCGCCCCCCATGCCGCCTGCCCCGAGTCCCCTGCGCCGCACCGCGGCCGAGACACCACGTTCGTCCTCCATGAAAGGAGTTGACGTCTCATGAAAGATGATAGGAGCCTTACGTTGCGCGCAGAGCCCCGCAACGTTCTCGGTAAGCCGGCCAAGCAGCTGCGCAAGGCGGGCCTGGTGCCCGCGTCCGTCTACCGGCACGGAAGCGAGTCGGTCCACGTCACCGTGGCCGTCCCCGAGTTCCAGAAGGTCTACCAGAAGGCCGGGACCTCGACTCGGGTCCAGCTATGCATCGGCGAGGACGCGGCCATGCAGGTCCTGGTGCACAAGGTGGACCGACATCCCATCAGCGGGACGTTCCTCCACGTCGAGCTGCTCGAGCTTCGGATGACCGAGATCACGACCGTGGACGTTCCGCTCCGCTTCGTGGGTGAGGCCGCCGCCGCCAGGGTGTTCGGCGCGGCCATCGTCACCGAGAGGAACCACCTGCGCGTGGCGGCCCTGCCCGCCGACCTGCCGGGGCACATCGATGTGGACCTGTCCGCCCTGGAGGCGCCGCTCGACAGGATCCGCGTCGGCGACCTGCCCCTGCCCGCCAACGTAACCGTGCTGGGCAGCCCGGATGAGGTCGTCGCTTCCGCCGTGCCGAAGTCCAAGCGCGAGGAAGCCGCAGATGCCGCCGCGGAGGCCGAGCCCGCCGCGTAGCCTGTTCCCGTGCCGCCGGCGTCATCCTCCGTCGGCGGCTACGGCGCCTGTCGATCTCCGCGCCCGGCGCCTCGCCGCGCCTCGTCCAGCGTGACCGGGACTTCGCGCAGCTCCCCCGTGCGGCGTTCCAGCCGCATGGCGCCGGTTGGGCGCGTGGTCACGCAGAGGCCGCAGCCGATACGGCGAGCGGTCAGGGGCGCCGGGTCTCGAGCCACCTCAGGAAGTAGTGGTTCGTCACGCCGATGACCGCCATGCCCGCCAGGAATGCCGGGTAGGCGATCCGCCAGTTCTCGGGGCCGGTCATCATGCTCCACTCGGACATGCCGCCGACGCCGGCGAGGAGCGTGAGAGGCATGAAGATCGTGGTGATGACCGTCAGCCGCCGGACCGACGAATTGGTTCGGTTGCCGATCTGCGCGACCTGAACGTTCACCATGGAGAGATGAATCTCCATCAGCGTCGCGATCATCTCGCGGCAAATCTCGGTCGCCTCGAAGAGCTTGGCGAGGTGGTCGTAGACGTCGCGGAAGTGATAGACCGCCGGCTCGGTCACGAACGGCGAGTCCCGGCGGCAGATGCGGGTCAGTACCTCGCGCTCGTGCATGAGGCTCTTGCGCAGCGCCAGCAGGTGTCGGCGCAGCCGCAGCACCTCCTCGGGACGGAAGCCGCCGTCCTCCTTGAGGACCCGCTCCTCCGCGGCGTCCAGCTCTTCCTGGATCGCTTCGATCACCGCGAACTTGGAGTCGGATAGGGCGTCCAGGATCGCGTGCAGGAGGAAGTCCGGCCCCTTGCGCACGCTGTCCAGGCCAGAAGCCATCGCACGATCCACGCTGCCGAAGTAGGGGCAACGGTCGCCGGCATCCGGGTGGATGCTGACCAGGAAGTCGGAGCCGACAACCACGTTCACCTCATCCACCGTCAGATCGGGGTCCGCATAGCGGCACCCGTTGAACAGGATGAAGGTGTTGGTCGGGAAGTCCTCAACCTTGGGCACCTGGTCGTCGTCGAGGCAGTCCTCAACCGACAGCGGGTGGACGCCCAGCGGCTCGATGAGGGCGTCCAGTTGGGGCCGGTCCGGCGCGCAGAGGTCGATCCAGAGGTAGCCGCCCCGGCCGCGCGCCTCCAGGAGCTCGTCGAGGCGGGCGAAGCTCCGGACCGCGCCGTTGAGCGGCACGCACATGTATCTGGCCAAGCCCATCGAAGGCCTCCTCGGTCGGTTCTGCACGTCCCGTCGCGGTTGTTATGGCACGGAACGCCGGATCGCGTGGTAGAGTGCCCTGAACGGGCCGTACGCGACGGGCCGCACCGGTCCGTCCGGCTTTCGCCTTTGAACTTTCGACTTTGGACCTACAACCCCCGCCTCCCGCCAAGGAGCTCCCCCCATGCACTTCGCGCTACCGGTCCTGCTGCTCGCCGCACAGGCGACGGTCCAGTCACCCGCCGGGCCCGCCGTCCTTGAGGGGCGGTTCGGCCGCGCCGAGGTCGATGCCGCGCGTCCGGCGCTCCTGTCGCTGACGCTCCGGCGCCCGGGCGGGGCGCTGGAACAGCACTCCATTCTGGCGCCCATCGGCAGCCCATGGCCGCGCGGCGTGGCTGGATGGGCCCAGGGCGGCTACACCTACGCGGTCGATGCGGCCGGCAAGCGGTACGAGAGCCGACACCTGCCGCCCGACCGCGTCGTGGCGAGCGCTCCGGGCAAGCTGGTTCTGGAGGGTGTGAAGCTGACGGCCGGGCCGGGCGGGAAGCCCGTGGCCACCGAGCGCTGGACGCTCTCCACTGTGGGCGGCGACCTGTCGTGGAGCGTGGAGCGGCGCTGGCTCGTCCCCTTCGCGGCGCGCCTGGCCGGTACACCGGGCCTCTTCTCGTCGTTCCGGCGCGCCACCGACGCCGAGTTGCTCCCCAACTCCGTGACGCATACCCTCTGGGTGCAGCCGGACGGGCTCCGCTCCTGGCTCGATCCCACCTACCGGGCATGGCCCGCCGACTACAAGCTCTCGCTGGAGAACTGCGCCGTGGTCGCCAAACCCGACACCTGGGCCGTGGCCAAGCTCTGGACCAGTTGGCACGCCGAGGCCGACCCCCGGCTGGAGGTCAAGGGCGGGCACCTCTATCGGCGGGGCTTCTTCGGCTGGCGAGCCGAGCTCGGCGCGGTCTCCTCGCCGGTAATGCCCCGGAACTACCGGGCGGGCGAGGTCGAGCGCGTGACGCTGACCGTGGCGGCCGTCGACAAGCGCGCCACGGGCTACCAGCTCGTCGCCCAGATCCCGGATAAGGAGGTGCAGGGCGCCCTCCAAAGCTTCTACGGCTCGCTGCTCAACGGCGGCGTGGTGAACGACCAGAAGCACTTCAACTTCGGCAACGAGACCGACGGCTGGTACTACGACGGCTCCACCTGGATGCAGGGCCTGGCCCTGGCCGCGGGCGTGCCGGCCGCGGGCAAGACGGCGCGGGAGCCCTACGATGTGGCATCCGCGTTCCGGGGCCACCTGGCGGCCATCCTGGGGACGCTGGACCCGGTCGGCCGCGGCAACTTCGGCTACGACTGGGGCGGCGGCTTCGCCGATGCGCGGCTGAACAACGTCACCGGCGCTCGCGAGTACCTGCTCCATACCGGCGACCTGGCCTTCATCAGGCAGATCCTGCCCGACCTGGAGCGCGGCGTGGGCTGGTTCCTGGCGCGCCGCAACGCGCAGGGGCTGGCCGACCTGGGCGAGGTGGCCCATTGGTACTACGACGCCATGCCCAGTAGCGGCGTGAACGCCAACCACAACGCCCTGCTCTACCGTGCCTGCCGCCAGATGGCGGAGATGGAAGCGGCCGCCGGCCACGCCGACAGAAGCCGAATGTACACGAGGGTCGCCGACGAGGTGCGATCGGCGTTCAATGCCACGCTCTGGAACGAGGAGGCGCCCGGCGGCCCGCGCATAACGGACTGGATCGCGCATTCAGGTGAGAAGGTGACGTATGCGGCCGATGTCTGCCAGTTCCCGGCGGTGGCGTTCGGCATGGTGCCGCAGGATCGCGCCCGCAGGCTGCTGGCCACGCTGGACCGCCGCATCGCCGAGTTGGAGCGCGACTACGGCTACACGGGCTCGGCGTCGCTCTCAGCCTACTGGCCGGTCCCCGACCACATCAACGGCCTCGCCTGGCAGCGGGCCTTCCCGATCTACATGAACTGCGGGTCGTTCCTCGCCATCACCTACTACGAGATCATGGCCCGCATCGAGGCCGGCGACGTCGACGGCGCCTGGGAGCGCATGCGGCGCTTCAGCCAGGGCATCCGGCGGCACAGCGGCGCGGGCAACAACTGGGTCACCGTCAAGGGCGAGGTGGCCGCCGGGGCCGATGAGCCCTACCTTTCCGACATGGTGGTGGTTCCCGCGGCGTTGGTGCGCGGCTTCCTGGGCATCGAGCCCACGTGGGACCGGCTCGTGGTGCGGCCGCACCTGCCGAAGGGCTGGAGGCGCGCCTCCGCCGAAATCCTCTACAAGGGCGTGCGCACCCGCGTGGAAATCGAGGGCGAGCAGGTCACCGTGACGCCGCTGGGCCGCGCGTTCACGCCCGCCAAGTCCCTCACCTGGGAGGTCCGAGCCGCGCCGCCGGCCGAGTGGCAGATGACGGTGTCGCGCCACTTCGCCAACGGCGCCACGCCGCCGCAGGTGGGCGCGGGCATCGACCTGCACGGCGGGTCCGCGGTGACGCTGAAGCGCCTTCGCCCGGCGCCGGGCCTCGTCGGGCTCTGGGCCATGAACGGACAAGGCGCGCTGGGCGCGGAGGGACCGGTGGCGTTCGGCCAACCGGGGCCACTCCCCGGCGTGCCGTCCGCTCGCTTCGAGGGCCAGAGCCACCTCTCCGCGCCGAACCCGGGCGCCTTCAGCTTCGGCCCGAAGGAGAGCTTCACGCTGCAGTGCCGGCTCAAGGCCGCCACGCAGGAGAGCCAGGTCCTGGTCTCCCGACCGAACGCCTACTGCCTCTACGTGAAGGGCGGCAAGCTGGCGGCGTGGATCATGCAGGACGGCGTGGCGCACCGCGAGGCGCTGGGCAGCGCTCCCGCCGCCGACGGCGTCTGGCACCACGCCGCCGCCGTCTACGACCGCCGCACACAGAAGCTCGCGCTCTACCTGGACGGCAGACTGGACACGCCCGACGG
Organism: Armatimonadota bacterium; assembly: GCA_026392115.1. Lineage (GTDB taxonomy): Bacteria > Armatimonadota > Chthonomonadetes > Chthonomonadales > CAJBBX01 > CAJBBX01. The sequence goes on from JAPLCQ010000030.1 coordinate 69,959, forward strand.
CCTGCCCTCTCCGTCGAACCCCATGGACATCTCGCCCATCGGCCTCAGCAGCAGCGGAGCGCCGGTCAGCATCGGCGGCCTGGGGCAGGGCTTCCGGTTCGTCGGCTCCATCGCTGATGTGCGCATCCACGCCGGCGCGCTCGACCCCTCGGAGCTCTCCTATCCCGCGCCAAGGGCCGAGACCGTGCCGGAGCCGCGCCTCGCCGCCCGGGGCGAGTACACCAGCAGCGTCTGCGACTGGGGCCAGGCGGCCACGCCGCAGGCGGTTGAGGTCGATTGCGCGCCGAACGGCGGCCAGGTCAGCGCGGTCGTGGAGTGCTCCGTCGACCGTTTCAAGACCGTGGGCAAGCGGGCGCCCGTGCCGATCACGCCCGCCGGGAGCGCAGCTCCCGCCGGCGTCGGCGCATGGCGGTTCATGCGCGTCAAGCTCACCCTCACAGCCGCCGCGGGGGGGTTCCGCACGCCTGAGGTGACGGGAATCCGGCTCCGAGCGCTACCCGAGCGATAGCCCGCGACCGCTGCGGCTACCTCCCGAAGGCGCCCAGCACCACCTGCGCGTAGACGCGGTGGCCAAAGTCGTTGGGGTGGTTCACCCCGTTTCCGGTCAGGTCGAAGTCGCGCTTGCGCTTG
>JAPLCQ010000154.1 GCA_026392115.1 Armatimonadota bacterium
GGAGGTCTGGAACTCGCTGGCCAACCTCTACGACCGCGAGACGCGGCCGTCGGGCCTTGCGGGTCCGGTGGAGCTGACCTGGCGCGACTGAGCGAGGCTACGGCGCGGCGCCCTTGACCATACGGAACCGGCGAAACGGGACGCCGCGAAGCTCAACGATCTCCTCGGCAGCAACCCGGTAGCCATGCCTCTCGAAGAGGCCGCGTGCCACAAGGCTGGCATCCACGCTGAGGCGCCCGTGGCCGCGCCGGTGCGCCTCGGCCTCCAGTGCGGCCAGCACGGCGGAAGCCAGCCCCCGCCGTCCGTGCGGAGGCGCGCAGTAGAGCAGGTCGATGTGGTCGTCCGGGAAGAGCCGCCCGAAGCAGGCCGCCTCGTCCGCCACTTCGGCCAGTAGCGTGAAGCCCTGCGCCAGGGCGTCGGCGTCGGTCTCCAGCCTCCCGGCGGACTGTGCCCAAACGCGCACCTGCTCGGCGTCGTAGGCGCCCGACCCATACCCCTGCACGGCCCGGCGGAACACCCCGGCCAGCGCCGAAGCATCGCCAGGCAGAGCGCGTCGGATCACGGCGGCGTTCGGTAGCGGGTTCAAGGCTGGGCATCCTCCTGCGGCCGCACGCAGACCACTCCGCGCCCGGTGGCCGAAGCCTTCGGGGCCGTCTGGCGCGCATGCGGCGACATAGACGGGCCGGCTGAAGGACGCGGGAGGTAGGCGGCCGCCTACCTCGCTCCGATCCCCTCCAGCAGCGGGCGGGCATAGGCCGCGCTGCGGCGATGGGCATCCACCGGGCTCAGCGTCTTGGGCGTTCCGGCTTCAACGGCCTGCTCCAGCACCACGTGCGGACGGAGCTTGAGGGCGCGGAGGGCTTCGGCAAGGCGCGGGTAGTCGAGGTCGCCTTCGCCGAAGTCCTCGGCCCAGACCCCGCCCCGCGACTGTCGCAGGTGCAGTTCGGCCACTCGGGCGCCGTAGAGCTTCACGATATCGAAGAGAGCCACCTGCGAGTTGCCTGCGCCCCGGTAGATCCAGTGGGCATCGAGGCAGAGCTTCACCAGAGCCGGGTCGGTACCCGCCATCATGTGGTGGAACTCCCGGGCCGAGGCGCGCATCTCCGGGTCGTGGTTGTGGTAGGCAAGCGTCATCCCCAGCTCCTTCAACGCCTTGCCCAACCGGTTCATGGCCGCCGACTGGATGGTGAGCTGGGCGTCGTCCTTGTCCTGTGTGCCGCCCCACTGGATGGGGTTGGGGTTCGTGACGATGATGCGCGTGCCGTACGCCTTGGCCCGCGCCGCGATGGCGGTGATCCGCGCGATGCTCTTGTCGGCATCGTCGGCGATGTGCAGCGTGGAGTTGACGTAGAGCGAGCGCATGCCCAGTTTGTGCTTCTTGAGCGCCGCGCCGATGCGGTCCACATCCTCCGGCGTCTCGGCGATGGTCTCCAGGCCGTCCAGGCCCGACGCGACGATGTCGGCCAGCCCCTTGTCGAGGTCGGCGCTGAAGTCGCGCCCCTCCCGGCCGTAGAAGACCGACCAGGAGTAGATGTTCGTGGCCAGGTGGAAGCCCGGTGCGTTCATGGTCGGCTCCTTTGCGGCGGGTTGCGCGATCAGCGCCCAGAGGATCGGCGCCAGCGCCCAGGTCGGCATGGTGATGCTCCTTTCGGCTCAGCGGTGCAGGATGGCGTCGGCCCAGTCGGCGTGGTCCGCCGCGAGCCCGTTGCCGCCGTCGCCCACGATCAGCTCCAGCTTCTTCGCGCCCTTCAGGCTCACGTCCACGCGCTGGGCGGCGCTCTCGCGGGTCAGGACGCCCGGCGACTTCCACGCCGGCTTGCCGTCCACGCGGATTTCCATGGTGATGGTGGGTCCCGTGGCCTGGTCGGCGCCGGCCCAAGCCGTGAACCGCCGCCACTTGCCGCCGAGGTCGTAGACCGTCCGCGCCGGGGCATGCGTGCCGATGCCGCGCTGGAAGCTGCGCCCGCCGACCATCATGGGCTTCTCCCAGACGCTCCGGTTCCGCTCCAGCTTGCCGTAACCCTGGGTGTTCGCCGTCGGTTCGACTGTGTCCAGATAGACGCCGTCGATGCGCTCCACCGGTCCCTCGCCCCGCTCCATCGGCAGGTCGCCTTCGCCCACGGAGCCGAAGAGGCGAACCGAGCAGAGCCATCGCTCGGCGGGTTGCGGCAGGTCGGGCAGGATCGGCAACGGTCGGCCCGTGGCCGACCCCGACCGCGGCGCGGGCGCACGCTGCACGAGCCACGCGGAGAGGCGAACGCCCTCGCCGCCGGCCATCACTTCGGCCTCGATCCGCGGGGCGCGGCCCTTGACGGGGACCGTGAGCCATGCCCAGTGCTCCGGATCGGGCAGCCCGGTGGCCTTCCAGCCCTGCGCGGAGCCGGAGATGACCGGGCTCACGGGCTTGCCGTCGATGCGGATGTCGGCGAACGGCTGCCCGACCGCCGCGGGTCCCTCGGCCAGGATGGCCAGCTCCCAGCCTCTGCCCCCGCCGGTCTCCAGGTCGCCGTTGAGCCGGACGCGGAGCGCCTTGTCGCCGTCGGCCAGCAGGCGCGTGGCGTCCGGTGCGAAGCGCGGCCCGCCGCCCGCGGCCTCGAAGCGCGAGGCGCGGACCGTCAACCCCGTCTGGGCGGGCGCCGTGTAGATCGGCCGTGGCGCGGGCAGCCGCCCCTGCCGCTTGTCCAGTTCCAGCAGCAGCGTCTCGTAGGGGCGCAGGAATATGCGGAGCGGGCGCGCCGACCCCGCGTCGGTCGCCACGAGGCGGGTCTCCGAGTAGAGGCTCCGCACGGCGAGGCCCGCGGCGTCCGGCGGGGCTCCCAGGTCGCGCTGGAGGTCGAGCGCCATCTCAGCCGGCTCGATCCACGGGTTGCGGAGGCAAACCAACCCGCGCCCCTCGTGCCAGTGGCCGTGGCCATAGGGCTGGCGGGGCATCGCGGCCTCCGCCGTGCCCTTCGCGTCGGCGGCGACGCCGCGCCACGCCTCCGGCAGGATAGGCCGCGTGTGGCCGAGGATGGCCTGGTTCCGCTTTGCCCAGGCCATGAGCGAGCCCAGGAAGCGCCACCGCTCCGGCCTCATATACTTCGGGTTCACGTAGAGCGAGATGAACCGGTTGCCGCGGAGGACGGTGGTCACCATGTCGTCCTCGGGCGCCTCGTCGGTCTGGTGCAGGATGCCCAGGACCTCCTGGCCGGCGATGGGCATGAGAATGTCGCGCTGGCCGCGCAGGTTGTAGTAGTCGCGGCCCGTGGTGGCGCTCTGGCGGTAGGCGGGGCACGGGACCCGCCCCGGAGGCGAGTCGTCGCCGAACGCTCCGGTGACCGAATCGCAATAGGCGTACCACCATGGGCTCGGGTCCGGCCCGAAGCAGGTCGGCTCGAGCCAGATCTCTGGCGATGCCGCCCGCACCGCCTCGAGCGCGCGGATGAAGCCGTCGGCGATGGGCTCGACGGAGAGCTGCCCGGGCTCGTGGCCATGGTCCGCGGCGTCGCAGCTGGGCACGTAGCCGTCCAGCTTCACCTGACGCAGGCCGTAGCGGGTCGTCATGTCCACCAGAGACCGCGTGAACGCCTGCCGATAGCGCGGACCGCCCAGGCAGGCCTTGGCGTCGGCCTCGTAGCCGGCCTTCTTCGCCCACGCCAGGTCCAGGGCCTGCCCGTAGACGCCGCTGGGCGAGATCCAAAGGCCCGGGTTGGAGCCCATGGCCGCGCAGGCATCGCGGATCGGGCCGAAGCCCTCCGGGAAGAGAGCGGGGTCGATGGTCCAGAGCGTGTCGTTCTTCGCCCAGCCCATGTCGATGGTGAACGAGTCCGGCGCCACCTTGCCGACGGCGTAGAGGTTCTGGCGGAACTCGTCCAGGATCTTCACGATGTCGAACTCGGTGTAGGGCACCGGCGAGGTCCACCAGCTGTTGTAGTTGAAGTGGAGGCCCGGCCGGTTGGGCCGCAGCGCCTCGCAGTAGGCCAGGAAGGCCTCGCGGCTCTGCCCCGGCGGCGTGGCCCCGATGACCGCTGTGCGCGACACGAACCGCTCACCGACCGCCGGCCGCACACCCGGCGCGTGGCTCAGGACGATGGTCTCGCCCTCCAGCCGCGTGGTGGCCACGGGGAACTCGACGCCGGCGAAGAAGGAGCGGCAGAGGACGGGGTAGCTCATCCAGCCCGTGCGGGCCACCGGAGCCATGCCCGAAGCGTCGGCGGTGGCGATGGTGGCCGAGCGGAGCAGGCCCAGCGCCTTCGCGGGTCGAATGGCGGCGCGGAGGCGGCAGAGCCCGGCGGCGGGCGCCTCGGTGACCTCAAGCTCAAGGGCGGCCGCATCGGCCTGCCAGCGTCCCGTCCAGCCAGAGCCGGTGCGCTCCCAGGCGCCGGGCCCGGCGGCCGCCCCGCCCACCGCGCCGCCTTCGAACTCAAAGAGGGGGGCGTGCGCCGCCAGCCGCAGGGCCTCGCCGGAGAGCCCGTTCCGGAGCAGAAAGCCGCCATCGGAGCGCTCAAGAGCCAGAGGAGGCCCATCAACCCTCCCCCGCCGCTCGGCCAGCGCCGACGCGGCCGCCAACCCGGCAGGCAGCGAGATCACAGAGCGACGGGAAATGGACATGGCGGCGCCTCCGTCCCGGCAAGCGCGGCCCGGAGGCCGCAGTGGCCCAAGTCTACCCGTCGGGGAGGAGCCGATGCACCGTGTGGTCCGACGGCGATGACCCGGCGTGGTCCGTGGTAGTCCGTGTACGTCCGTGTCCGTCCGTGTTCCGGTGGCGCCTGCACGGACCAACAACGCGCCTGGGGCGCCTCGCGGCGCCCCAGGGGAGATGCAGTATGGCGGACTTTCGACCGCCTACTTCCCGTCGAGAAGGACGTAGTCCAGACCGAACATGTAGCCCTTCACGGCCTTGGCATTGGCGCCGACGATCTCCCCCGTGAACTTGTGGGCGCCGGCGGTTAGCTCTGCGTCACCCAAGACCTGCTCGCCGGTCGGCGCGACGGCCTCGTTGAAGAAGTCGAACTCGCCGCCCAAGGGCTTGCCGTCAAGGCTGAAGCGCATGATGCCGTAGTCGATGGCCTTGGTGAAGTTGGCCTTGACGGTGTACTTGCCGGCCTTGGGGGCGGTGACCTCCATGGTGAGCTTGTCACCGGGCTTGGCCTCGGTCCACCAGAGCTGCTTGTCGCCGCTGTAGTCCGGCCCGAAGCCGCCCATGTCCTGCGGCTCGGTCTTGCCGCCGGTGCGCTCGACGATGCGGATGGTCTCGCCCTCGGTGGCGCCCTTCACCTTCTTCGGCTCGGGCACGGTCAGGTCGAAGTAGCCCAGGCGCTGGTCCAGCGGCACGGCCTGGTACGGATCGGTCCCGCCCGGAGCGAGGTAGAAGTAGACCGTGGCGGCGTGGTTCTGGGGCAGCTTGTTCGGGAAGTACTTCTCGATGCTGCCGAAGAAGGAGGTCTGGAACGGCACGTTGTCGGTGATCTGCCACCGGTTCACGGAGGCGTGACCGCGGTTGTTGCCGCTGTTGAATGGCTGGTTGTGGTAGGCGTTATAGAAGAGCGCCGGGTTGCACCAGGCGTAGCCGAAGTAGTCCTCGGAGCCGGTGCCGAAGGTGGAGGGGAACTTCTCGCCGTCGACGTAGAAGAGCTCGTCGCCCTCGCCCCACCAGCCGCCGCGCGGGTTCCAGACGTGCAGTTGCACGCCGCACCAGCGGCCCTTGCCCTCGGCCTTCAGCATGGTCCACTCGATGCCGCGCTCGGGCTCGGTGGGCAGCAGGGCGTCGCGGTGCCACTTGGCGTGGAAGCGAAGGTACTCGTTCGCGGGCCTCTCCAGCGGCGCGTGCGTGACGGAGGCCGTGATGGCGCGCGCCGTCGGCCCGTCGTTGACGATCTCGACCCTGGCGCCCTTGCCGAACGGCATGTACCAGTAGCTGTAGTAGCCCTCCTCGGTCATGCCCAGCGGCAGCGACTTGTAGAGATTGACGCCCGGCGCGGTGCCGAAGAAGTCGCCCAGCGGCGACCAGACCGCGGGCTCCTTCTCGCCGTCGAAGGTGATCTTCAGGGCCAGCTCGCGGAGCGCCATGATCTGGTCCTTGCGGTCCGCCAGGTCCACCTTGATGCGGAGCGCGGTGATGGCGCGGGCGCCCCGGATGTCGGCCAGCCGCACGCTCCTGCCGGGCTGCGCCTTCACACGGGACTTGACGGTCCGCTCGCCCTTGCGGAGGCCGGCGGGGTCGGAGCCCAGGCCGTCGCGAAGCTGCAGGTCGGCCGCGGCCAGGGCCTCCATCTCCTCGGCGGTGAGGGTGCGCTTGAAGGTGGGCACCTTGGCCGTCTTGGGCAGGGCCTCGTAGGTGAACTGGTAGTAGGCGCCCCAGTCCGGGTCGGCCGTGATTTTGCACGACTTCTGGAATGGGATCGGAACGTAGCAGTTCTTGCCGCTGGAGGCGTCGTGGACCAGAGCGGGGGTGTTGAAGGGCAGGTGCTTGCCGTCGAACCACTGCTCAAAGGGCAGGTCGATGGCCGGCTCCGTTGCGCCGTCCAGGTAGACCCGGACGTGGCCCTTGGTGGGCATGGCGGACCAACTGCGCCAGATGATGCCGGGCCCCTCGAGCTCGGCCATGACGACCTTGCCGCCCTCGCGCCGGATGATGCCGCCGCCGTCGCCGTTGGCGTCCCAGGCGATGTACTTGCCCGCGACCTCGTCGTACTTGCTGGCGCGGTCGTAGCTGGAGGCCTGGGCGCACTTGACGCCGGGCTGCGGCGGGAGCGCCAGAGCCTGCAGATCGGTCAGCTTCTTAACCAGGTCGACGTAAGTGTAGGTCTGTGCGTTGGCCGTGGCGCAGGCAAGGGCGCAGGCCGGCACGAGGAGAAGCGCCAGGGCTCGTCCAACTCGCATTCGTTCCTCCAGGGCGGGCGCTCGGCCCGCGGTTCGATGATGGGTGCAGCGACCTTACGGTCGTTTCCGGCCCAGCGTGCGCTCGAAGAAGGCGGTCATGTGTGTATAGAGGTACAGGTGCCGGCCCTCGATCCCGTGGTGCTTCCCGGGATAGATCATGAGCTCGCAGGGCTTCCCGGCGTCGTGCATGGCAGTGAGCATGCGCGCCGTGTTCTGCCAGTGTACATTGTCGTCCATCGTCCCGTGCATGAGGAGCAGGCTGCCCTTCGCGTCGGCGGCGAAGTGGACGGGCGCCCCGTCGCGGTAGCCGTCGGGGTTCTCGGCCGGCGTGGTCAGATACCTTTCGGTATAGATGGTGTCGTAGAGCTTGTAGTCGGTCACCGGGGCCACCGCCGCCGCGGCCTTGAAGGCGTCGCCGCCCTTGACCACGCACATGCAGGCCATGTAGCCGCCGTAGCTCCAGCCCCAGATGCCGATGCGCCCCGGGGCGACGCCCGGCTGTGCGGCCAGCCAGCGGGCGGCTCCGACCTGGTCCGCGGTCTCCAGTTGACCCAGCTTGCGCGCCACGGACTTGCGGAAGGCGCGCCCTCGGAAGCCCGCTCCCCGGTTGTCGACGAGCAGGATGACGTAGCCCTTCCGGGCCATCATCTGGTGCCAGAGGCCGCCCTTCCCGCCCCACTGGTCGGTGGTGACCTGCGAGCCCGGCCCGCCGTAGACGTGCATGATGGCCGGGTGCGGCCGCGACGGGTCGAGGTTGCGCGGCTTCAGCATCCGGGCGTGGAGGCTCACGCCCTCGTCGGTGGTGATCTCCAACAGCTCCCACCGCTCGTCGGACCGGTCCGGCGACAGCGCGTAGGAGCGAAGCGCGGGCAGCGGATCGGCCACGAGGCTCAGCGGCTCGCGGCCTGGCGCGCGCAGGTCCCACTCGGTGGGGTGGTGCAGGTCGCTCCAGGTGTGGACCCAGGCCCCGCCCTTCGACGCGCAGAGGGCGCCGTGGCGGCCCGCGCCTCCAGCCAGCACGGTGTGCGGCCCGCCAGCCGGCGGCGCGCTGCAGACCGCCCGGCAGCGCGCGTCGGGCAGCGCCGCCACGAAGACCACGTCGCCCTGGTCGGGCCGAACCGCTGAGATCGATTCGACATCAAACTCGCCGCAGGTGACCGCCACGGGCTCTCCGCCGTCGAGGCTGCACCGATAGATATGCGTCCAGCCGCTCCGGTCCGACATCCAGAGGAACTCGCGCGTCTCGCCCACGAACCTGACTGTGGTGGAGCTGTCCACCCAGGCCTCGTCGGCCTCCTCCAGCACGACGCGCGAGGCGCCCGTGGCCGGGTCGGCGGCGAGGACCACCAGGCGCGCCTGGAGCCGGGGCAGCCACTGCACCAGCAGGTCGCGGCCGTCCGGCGACCACTGCACCCCGGCGATCATGTGGTCTCCGGAACCCGCCGGGCTCGTGTCGACCCAGGTGATGCGACCGTCGGCCAAGTCGATGATGCCCACGCGGGTCTCAGGGTTGGGGTCGCCGGCCTTGGGGTAGCGCGTTACGCGCGGTTCGGCGTGCGGCTCCTCGTACCGGGGGAGGAGATACTCGGGCACGGCGCTCTCGTCCTGGCGGCAGAAGGCGATCCTGCGGCCGTCCGGCGACCACCACCAGGCCTTGGCCAGACCCAGCTCCTCCTCGTAGACCCAGCCGCCGCGACCGTTGTACACGGTCCCGCAGCCGTCGTGCGTCAGCCGCGTCTCCGCACCGGTGGCGACATCGATGGTCCAGAGGTCCTCGTCGCGCACGACGCCCAGCTTCGATCCATCCGGCGAGAGCTCGGGGTGGCGGAACTCGCCGGCGGGCGGACTCAGCCGCCGCAAGGTCAGCGCCTCGGTGTCGAACACCAGGATGCGTCCGCTGCCCTTGAAGCGTGCAGGCGCATCGGCGGTGAGCAGGAGGCGCCGCCCGTCCATCGACCAGCGGATGGCGTGGATCGGCACGGGGGTCTCGTCTTCGGGCTCCTTCACCAACGCCGGGTCGAACAGGGGCGACTTCTCCCCAGTCGCCGGGTCCAGCGTCCAGACGGCGGCGGCCTCGGTTCCGGGAAACTTGTCCAAGTAGGTGAGCTTGGAGCCGTCGGGAAGCCACGCCGGCCCGCCCAGCGTCTTCTCGGCAGGCGCGGAAGCGCCGAAGATGGCATCCAACGTGAGGCGACGACGCCCGGGGCGCGTTGACAAGGCCCGACCTCCCCATGGGACCGTCGAGGCCCCGCGATGCGCCAGAGATTCGCCGTGCGGACGGCGAAGTCCTGTAAACCGCCATGCACACCGACGGGAAGTCTGGAAGCAGGCGCCATGAAGGTATCATCGGGCCGTCTGCCCGCGGCGGACCGTAGCATGCGGCGCGGGTGTCGTTCCCGAGGGGCATCGACGCACAGACCAGTCTCCAGGGAGGCGCTCTCCATGGCCCGCACCATCGTCCCGTTGCTCCTTCTCGGCATGATCGCCGCCGGCAGTTCGGGTTCGCCCGTGGCGGGTCCGCACTCCGCCGCCCGCCTGCCGGCACCGGAAGAACCGAAGTACCTTCTGTTCTGGCGGCCGCCGGAGGCAGTCGCCGAGATGGTTCGCAGGATAGGAGCGAAGGGAGACGGCACGACGCGGCTGCTCGGGTTCGGCCTGCCATGCTCGACCCTTGCGGCGGAGAAGCAGGCGCCGGCCATGGTTCGTTCGGCGTTCGCGGTCGCACGCCGGTACAACGTGGCCGTGATGCTCCAGTTCGACTTCCACGTGGAGTGGAGGAACCGACCCGACCTCTGGAACTGGTTCGACCCCGCGAAGCCCGGCTACAACCCGAACAACAGGGAGAACGTCGAGTGGTTCGGATGGAACGGGCCGGTGGCGAAGGTGCGGTACCTCAACTGGGGCGCGCCCGAGCGGATGGCGCCCCCCGTCTGTTTCACGAGCAAGAGGGTTCGCGCCGAGTGGCGGCGGCTGATCGGCAAGGTCATCGCGCCTGCCATCCTGCCCGAGCTGGCGCGGCTTCGGCGCGAGGGCAAGGGCCGCCTCTTCGCGGGCATCCTCGTCGGTTCGGAACCCACCATCGACAACTACCGGAAGACCGACCCAGCCACCGCCGCGATGATCGACGCGGACCGGGCGCCGCGAGGGCAGCTCGGATACCGGGCCCTGCTGGACCGTAGGTACAGTGAAGCGAAGCCCCCGCCCGACATGGAGAAGGCGCTCGCGGGCATCGTGCAGGAGACCGTCGCCTTCTGGTGCCGCGCGTTTGTAGAGGCGGGGATCCCGCCATCGAAGCTCTACCCCCACATCCCGGCCGGCGCCGACGATGCGGTCACCTGTACGCCCGCGTGGACCGCGTTCAACCAGTGGTCTCGCCCGGGCTGGTCCACCTACGGCGTCGGCCCGCTCCGGGAGGGGTTCGGCCCGCTGTACTCCGAGCTACGGAAGCGCGGCGGCCCCGCCTGGGGCGGCGTCGAGGCCAATGTGGGTTTCCCCGGGACGCTGGCAGACTGGGAGACCTACCTGGCATGGCACTACAACCATGGCGCGGCGCTGGTCGGCATCAACACCGGCGCCACCGGCGCCGAACTGCCGGGCCTGCTCGAGAAGAGCGCGTTCAGCCCCGACGCCGTCGCGGCCTATCGCAAGTTCCTATCGGGCGGCATACTCGTCGCCAGGCCATTGGCGGGCGTCGACGCCACGAAGCGAATACGGGCCAAGATGGCGACGCTGCAGGCGGGCTTCCAGTCGTGGCTGAGGGAGAGGCGCGATCCATCACCGATCGCGCGGGACGTGGAGCGCGTGCTGCCGGCGCTGCTGCAGGCTGGCAAGCTGCCCGAGGCCGAGGCGGTCATTGATGCGGCCATTCGCAAGGTGGCCGGGAAGGGCGGAGCGAAGCCGTGAACTGGATAGTACGCATCGCGGGAACGGCTCCGCACGCGACGTTGGCGCTTGTCGCCGCAGCAGCCATGGCCATCGCCAACGGGGCGGGGGCGGGTCCCGCGGCCGCGCGCCGACGGCAGCCGGTTCCGACAGGTGCCACCGAGACCCGCTCGAGACGGCCGACTGGCGACAAATCCCCAACACCGGCAGGCGCGCGGACTGGGGCCCCACGCCTACCCGGTTCCCACCCCAGATGTGCTTCAACAGCCCGGAGATCGTGGCCGCCGTCCGCAAGAGAGCCGCCCTCATCGGCGGCGAGATCGCGAAGGAGGTTACGTCGCTGTCGGCTTCGGGCAAGGCGCATCTCTTCGCCGGTGTTATCGCCGGATGGGAGACCGGCATCGGTCGCGACTTCGCCGCCGACCGGGCGCTGGGGTACCGGGCGCTGCGCCACCAGGGCTTCAGCGCCGGCGACCCACCCAACGACGTCGACATGGAGCGCGTTCGCGTCGTCAAGGAGTTCATGGAGCTCTGGGGCCACTCGCTGACCGCGGCAGGCGTTCCCCGCCAGCGGGTCTTCTGCCACATCGCGTTCACGGATCAGGGATTGCGCGCCGCCGACGCCAGATCTTCCCGTGCCGAGCGCGTGCAGTTCGCCTTGCCGGAGGTCGCCTTCAGCCCCGCCTATCGCCCGGGCTTCTCAACCTATCCCGAGGGTGCGACCTTCAGTGATATCCATGCGATCCTGGCGCGGCGGGGCAATCCCGGCTGGATATCCGCCGAGGGAACCAACGTGTCGCCCACCGGGATGCCGGGCGAGCCCACGATGGAGAGCTACCTGGGGCGCATGTTCAACCACGGCGCGGTGTGGGTCAACCTCTTCTCGTGGGGCATGGGCGGCGATGCCATGAGGGACAACTTCTTCCGGAAGGCGACCGAAGGCCACGAAGCGCTCGCGGCCTACGCCAGGTTCCTGCGCGGCGCACCACTGGCGGAGGCTGTCGGGGGCTTCACGGCGCAGGGCTTCCAGAGCAAAGTGCGTCGCATTCAGAGCGAACTCGCCGGCTGGGCTCGGAGGGCGAGCAGGCCGGAGCAGGCGCGTGCGACAGCCCTCTCGCAGCGGCTGGAGCAGCTGATGAGTGAGAGGCAGTGGCAGGAGGCGGACAGGGTCGCCGACCAGATTCTTGGCCTGATGTCGCGGTGAACCCCGCCAGTAAGCCAGACGCGACGAATGCCTTCAGAACCTGGCCCACATAGGGGTCGGCGGATTGGGAGCCTGAACCGCCCCGCCCCGCGACTGCTACAATGCTCGCAGTAGCGGAACCAAGGGTCCGCGAGGAGGCGGCGATGATCGATCTGGCGGTGCGTTTGGGGGTGGCCGGGCTGGCCGTGGCGGCGTTGCTCTGCGCTTCGGCGGCGGAGGCGCGGCCTGCCGCGTGGGTCATCCGAGACGGGCGCTTCTATGTGAACGGGCGGCGCGTCTTCCTGAAGATCGCCAAGCCGCTCCGCAACTTCGCCGTGGCCGCCGAGTGCGACAAGCTGATCGCCGACCTGCCTGTGCTGAAGGCGAAGCAGTACAGCGCCATTGAGATCAACTGCTACTGGCACCAGTTCGACCCGAACGGCGATGGGACGCCCGATGCTTCGACGGCGCCGCTCAGGCGACTGGTGGACGCGATCTACGCGGCGGGCATGCACCCATGCATCTCGGTGGAGACCTACGGCGTGGGCGGCGGCGCGCTGCCGGCGGGGTTCTGGCAGAAGCACCCGGACGCCGTGGCCGTGAACGCCCAGGGCCACAAGGTGAACGATACCGAGTACGGCTTCGGCTCCATCGTCCCCACCATCCACTCGCCGGAGTACCGCCGGGTCGTCCACGAGTACATTCATGCCATCGTGCGAGCCGTGGACCACACGAAGATTCTATGGTTCGAGACCACAGTGGAGCCGCAGTACATCGGCAACCAGCCCATCGACTACAGCGACCACGCGCGAACGGCGTACACGGCTTGGCTGAAGCACAACAGCCTCCCCGGCCCAGCCTTCCCGGACCGCCTGCCGGCGCCCGAGGCATTCGTGAAGAACGCCACCTGGAACCGGTTCCGGGCCGAGGCGCTGGCGGACTGGGTGAGCCAAGACGCGGCCGCCTTCCGGTCGGTGGCAGGCCCGGCGGCCTACGTGGCGGCCGACTACCTGGAGACGGCGGGACCGGAGATGCCGAACCGCAACGGCGATTCGCGCGTATTCCTCGGGCGCCTGCGCGGCATCAACGTGATCCAGGTGAACTGGCACTGGCACCTCGGCACGCGGCGCACCAACGAAGTGGCCTATCGGAACGTCCGGGAGGCCATGGCCAAGGGCGGCCAGGCCTGGGCGATTGCAGAGCACATGACGCTCAATGGGTCCGACTTCCGGCCGGACGAGGTCTTCGCCCTGCTCCGGAGCACGCTGCGCAACGGCACGGGGCTGGGTTGGGAGTTCCTCAACGTGGCCCCCAGCTCCGCCGACCCCTTCAGCATCTACAACGACGACTGGTCGCCCAAGTCGCTCATCGCCGAGGTGGAGAACCGCTGGGCGGAGTGGATGCGGGAGGTCGACGCCCTCGCCGCGCCCGGCAAGCGGTAGGACGGCAGCGCCCAGGGAGGTGCGGCATGCGCGGTTGGGTCTTCATGGCGTTGTTACCGGCGATGGCGCTCCTCGGCACAGGCCGTGCGGCGGCGGAGGTGAACCTGGTCGCCAACGGCGAGTTCCGGGAGTTGGATGCCGGCAAGCCTGCGGCGTGGGAAATGTCCGGCGATGCGCGCAGCGTGAGCCAGACGCTCACGGTAGGCGCCCAGGGCGGACGCTCCTTCGGCCAGCTCACCTGCACGCGATTCTCGCCGGACGGGCCTGCGAGCCATGCCATGGTCGCGCAGGTGGGCCACGTCCGGCTGACCGAGGGCACGGCCTACGAGTTCTCATGCCGCGCCCGGCAGCAGGGCATCCGCGGGCGCAGCATCTCGGTCGCCGTCAGCGACATGTCGGACTGGTCCAACTGCGGCCTATCCAAGAGCCTCCAGGTGGGCGCGGAGTGGCGCGCCTATCGCGTCGTCTTCCGGGCCACGCGCGCAGTTGAGCGCACCGGCAGGCTTCAGATCTGGTTCAACGAGACCGGCACGCTGGATCTGACCGAGGTGGCGATCGTTGAGGCAGCATCGACCTCCGTCGCCTTCACCGACACGACGCCGCCCGCCCGGGGCCGCAACCTGATCCCCAACGGTTCGTTCGAGCTGGGTGGCGCGCGGTGGAGCTCGTACGGCGTCTCGGCGGGATGGGGCAACCTGGCGCATCTGCACGGGAGTGTCGTCACCGGGCGTGAACCCGGCCACCCGCACTTCCTGCGCATCCCCATGGGCCCGGGCGTCACGCCCAAGCTGGCGTTCGACTACTTCCGCCCGACATCCGCTCCGCAGACGCACCTCCAGGCCTGCGGCATCGGCTGGATTCCGGTGCGGGCCGGGCAGACCTACACCCTCTCCTGCGACATGCGCGCCACCGTGCCGGGCACGCCGGGCCGACTTGGGTACACGGCGCTCGCCCCTGCCGGGTCTCAGTGGGACACCCGGCAGGACGGCCGTCAGGTCCAGCTCACCACCGCCTGGGTGCGCTACACCTTCGCCTTCCAAGCCCAGAAGAGCCACCTGTTCGTGCTGGCCGGGCCCGATCTGGCCCAGGATGCCCGCGTGGATGTGGACCTGGACAACCTCCAGCTTGAGGCCGGCCCGGAGGCCACGCGATGGGAGGCCTTCTCAACCGTGCAGGCGGCACTCGAATCGACCCGGCCCATGGGCGTGTTCGTCGCTGGCGAGCCCGTGGTCCTGACGGCGCGGCTGGCCGGCAGCGGCGTGGCGCCCGACGGCGTGCGGCTGTCGCTCAAGGCCGTGACCGCCTTCGACCGGACCATCGCGCTGCCTTCCGTCGTGATGAAGCCCGGCGTCCCGGTGCGGGTTGCCATGCCCAAGCTCGGCGCCGGCTGGTACCGGATCGAGGCCGCGGCACCTCCCGGCGTCGTCCTGCTGACCCCTTCGGTGCGGATCGCCGTCGTGCCGCGTCTCGGCAAGCAGGAGACGCTCTTCGGCCTCAACCACGCGTTCCCGGACGCGGGCCTCATCGACCAGGCGAGCCTCTGCGGCGTCTCCTGGTACCGCGACTGGTCGTTGAAGTGGGACCACATCGAGCCGTCGCAAGGCTCCTACCGGTGGGGAATAGCTGACGAGCAAATCGGCAGCGTCCTCCAGCGCGGGCCCAGGGTCATGGCGCTCCTGCCGCCCTTCCCGTCGGCCGAGTGGTCCTCCGAAGCGCCTGCTGCCCTTCGCAAGCCCGGCTACCCCGGTGAGCGGGCGCGGCAGGCCTATGCGCCGCGCGATCCCGCGCTGCTGGCCGACTTCGCGGGCCGGGCCGTGGCGCGGTACAAGGACCGGATTCGCGTCTGGGAGTTCCTGAACGAGCCGATCTACACCGACTACTCGCTGCCGCGGGAGGCGTACAAGCCGGCCGACTACGTGGCGCTGCTCAAGCCCGTGGCGGCCGCGGCGCGCAAGGCCGATCCCGCGTGCCGCATTATGGGCGGGGCCGGCGCAGGGCCTGGAGGCATCACGAGCCAGATGATTCAGGCGGGGCTACTGGGGCAGATCGACATCCTGAACCTGCACATCTACCCCGGAGCGCGGGCGCCGGAGGGGTTCATCGACGAGATGGACCAGCTACTGGCCGAGATGGACCGGCACGGAGGCCGCAAGCCCATCTGGATCACCGAGTTCTCGTACTACGGCGCCGACGACCTGCCGCGGAAGCCCTTCGTTCCTACCGGCGGCGACTGGGCCGAGGAGCGTCTGCTCACCGACGAGCGCGAGTGCGCCGAGTACACCGTGCGGTTCGCGGCGGTGATGCTTGCCCGCGGCGTGGAGAAGGTCTTCATCCACTCGGGGTCCAGCGGCGCGGCCAACATGCCAAACTTCGAGTGCTGCCTCTTCGGGCAGGGAGGCGCGCCCCGCAAGGTTGCGGCGGCCGTGGCGGTGATGGCCGCGACGCTGGGCCCCAAGCCGACCCCTCAGAAGATGCCCGCGCTACCTGAAGGCGTCTATGCCGCACCATTCGAGACCGGCTCCGCGTCGGTGGTGATGGCATGGGCCACCCAGGGCGCATGGTCGATCAGGGTTCCACCCGGCGTTCGCTGCGTCGATATGGTGGGAGCTCCCGTTCATGATCTCAGGCCCGCGCTCTCCGGATCGCCCATCTACCTCATCGGCAAGCCGGGTAGCCGGGCGCAACTGAGCCAGGCCGTCGCGAAGGCGGTTGCGGGACCAGCGGGTACAGCGCGGTGATGACGGATCGCCTCCACCCGCAAGGCCCCGCCCAGCCGGTTGATCCCGGGCCGTATGACAGGCTCCCGGCCGTACGCGAGTACACAGCCAGTGAGCTTGAGGTCTGGCGGGACGGCAGGCGGGGCATCAGATTCGGCGTCCATCCCCAGTCCCAGCCGGTGTTGGTCACCCCCGACCGGCGCGTCACGGCCGTGTTCAGCCGTGGCGAGGTTCGCTCGGTTCGCGCGACATCGGGCTCGCGCTGCTGGGTCCGCTCGGAGCGGCCATACGCGGTCGGCTGGGCCTCCGTGGACGAGGATACCGTGGTCACGCTGACGCATCGGGTGGTCCGGCTCGACCGGCGCGGGAACCTGGTGTGGGCCCATGCCCCCTACCCGGATCAGGGCGAGTGGATTTACGCCGCGCCCACGGTGTCCGGCAGTCGGGTCTTCTACGGCGATCGAAGGGGCTATCTGAACTGCCTCGACGCGGAGACCGGCAAGCCTGCCTGGTCGGTCCTCACGTCGAGGGCGCGTAACAACGACGTGAACGCCACGGCCGCAGTTTGGGAAGACCGGGTGGTAGTGGCGACGAACAGCCACAAGCTCCTCTGCTACGAGCAGGCCACAGGCACGCGCGTTTGGGAACAGCGGCTCGACAACAGCTGCGTCTGGCCCGTGGTCATCCGCAACGGGCGCGTCTGGGTTAACACGTATACATCGCTCTATGATGCCGCGCCCGAGACCGGTGAGATCATCCAGAGGTTGCACAGTCCGGGCGACGGGATCACCTCGTTCGAGGTGTGCGGCGACACCCTCATTCTCGTCCTTCGGCCTTCGACCGGCCAGTTCAGCCCAACCGGCGAGCCCGCGCACCTGATCGGCATACGGCACGGCGAGGAGGCGTACCGGCGTGAGTACGCCCCGCATGTGGCTCCCGACCTCGCCGCCGTGCCCGGTACAGACTGGGTGTACGAGTTCGGCCGCCTGGGCATCGGCATCATCGATCCCCGGTCCGGTCAGCGCCTTGCGAGCATCCGCGGGTTCGGCACAAGCTCCCGCGGCCTCCCCGACAACCTGACCACGGCCCCGGTGGTTGCCGGCGATACGATCCACGTCGCGACCTGCGATGGCGCCGTCTGGGCGCTCAGGCATCCCGATGTGGATGCGGCTCCAGGCGGCGCCGGGCGTCTGCCGCCCAACACCGCGATGGGTACAATGCTGCCATGATTCAGCGCCTCTACGTGCATAACTACCGGTGCCTCGTGAACATGGAGGTACCGCTCGCGGACCGGCCGAACGTCCTGCTGGTGGGCAGGAACGGCGTCGGGAAGTCGACCCTCCTGAACGCGGTGAAGGTGCTCCGCGACATCGGTTGCGGGGTGAATCGTGTGCGCGACCTCGTCGCGGTCAGCGACCTCGCCGACTTCGGTTCGGGCCGCGCTGAGGAGGCAGATCGGCGCATGCGCCTGGAGATCGAAGCGGCGCTGCCCGGGGGCTCGTGTGTGGTCTACTCCCTGGCGCTGGAGCTGCCGGTCGGGTTCCGGGAGCTCCGCGTGGCAGAGGAGTGCCTTCTCGCCGACGGCGCCGAGGTATATCGCCGCCATGCCGCCGAGGTCACCCTCACGCGCGCAGGCGGTCGCCAGGCGGCATTCCCCATTGATTGGCATCAGGTCGCGCTACCCGTCATCCAGCAGACGGAGACCGACCACCCGCTAGCCCGGTTCCGCAACTGGTTGCAGGGCCTTCTCGTACTTCAGCCGGTTCCGCGGCTTATGGGTAGCGAGTCCATAGTGGGCACACTGCTGCCGGATGATTCGTGCGCCAACTTTGCCGCATGGTTCCGGGAGGTCACCTCCCAGTACCCCGCATCGTACGCTCCTTTCTACGAGTACCTTCGTGCGATCTCGCCTGACCTGCTCTCCGTCCAGAATCGCGCGGTGGGCGCCGAGGCTCGGAGCCTCGAGTTCGTCTATGGCCGTAACGGGGGAAGTCGGCTGACCGTCCCTTTCGGCGAGTTGTCGGACGGTGAAAAGTGCCAGGCCATCGCGGCTCTGGTCGTAGCCATCTCCGAAGCTGTCGCTCCGCCCGTCTGCTTCTGGGACGAACCGGACAACTTTGTCGGCATGGCGGACGTGGGCCATCTGGTGATGTCGCTGCGGCGGCGCCTCCGCGGCATGGGGCAGTTCATCGCGACCTCGCACAACGCTGAAGCCATCCGCCGGTTCTCCGATGAGAACACGCTGCTGCTCGACCGTGCAAGCCACCTGGAGCCGCCACGCCTTCGCCCGGTGTCGGAGCTTGGCCTGCACGGCGACCTTGCCGACATCCTCGCCCGGGGCGGCGAGGACCGCTGACCACTCGCTGCGATGATCAACCGCTACCGTCCACACGTGCTCATTCTGCCTGAGGATGCCGCCAACGGCGATATTGCCAACGGCTTTGTACGGTGCGTCGACCATGAACGTGCCGTGCAAATACTGCCGGCCGCAGGTGGTTGGTCGCATGCTCGCAACGCGCTACGCGACGAGCACGTGCCCGAGCTCCGCAAGTTCGGCCATGAGCAGTTGGTTGTACTGATCGACTTCGACGGCCGTGCGGAACGACGAGAGGACTTCGCCGCGGTCGTGCCGCCGGACCTCACTGATCGACTGTTCGTTGTCGGCGTCTGGACGGAGGTCGAGGAGTTGCGTCAGAGCCTTGCGAGCCGCGGCCTTGTTCGGCCGAACACCCTGGAGGGCATCGGTGAGCTTCTGGCCGATGAGTGTCGGGATGGACCGGCGCGTGCGTGGGGCGACGACCTCCTGACCCACAACGCATCCGAACTTGCACGGATGCGCGCTGCTCTGCGCCCACTCCTGTTCCAGCCTTAGGCCTACCGGCCTCGCTGTACGCAGGAACTCCAGACCCCGCCGCCGAACTGCCGGGCACGATGCACCCGTCAGGGGTGCCGCGATGCCGGGCTGGGAGGGCCGTTCGCATGATCCGATTTGCCGAGTTCGCCGTGGGCGCGATGTTCCTGGGCCTGGCGGCGGTAGCCGCGGCTTCCCCATCCGGCGCACGCCGGACCAACGGCAACCATGCCGGCCCTACCGACGTGGGAATCTGGTACTGCACCTACTTCCGGCAGGACTGGACCAGCGTGGTCGGCTACCGGAAAGCCAGGAACTACCGTCCGCTCTGCTCCGACAAGCCCGGCGACTTTCGCCACCACGCCTCGGACGACGTGAAGGTGATCGACTTCCACCTGCGCAAGATGGCCGAGGCGAAGATCGACTTTCTGCTGATCGAGCTGACCCCCGGCGGCCTCGGCGGCTACCGCAACCCCGGCTGGTCCGACGATGTCTACATGGTGGACTGCGCCCGCGTGGTCTGCAAGCGCATCAAGACCTGGAACGCGGCCCACCAGTGGAAGCTCCGGTACGCCCTCGGCGTCTGCACCCACCTCCGCGAGGCCGACCCCTGGGGCGTCGCCATCGAGAAGATCGCCCGCGACGTCTACACCACCTTCTACGACAAC
>JAPLCQ010000075.1 GCA_026392115.1 Armatimonadota bacterium
CGA
Source organism: Armatimonadota bacterium (assembly GCA_026392115.1). Taxonomy (GTDB): domain Bacteria; phylum Armatimonadota; class Chthonomonadetes; order Chthonomonadales; family CAJBBX01; genus CAJBBX01. Next base: position 4 of record JAPLCQ010000075.1, read on the forward strand.
CGCGGTCCAGCCCTGCGTGTCGGCGCCGTTCCACTCCCATCCCGCCGCGCGGCTGCCCAGCGCATGGGGATACTCGGGGAACGGCCAGCCCATGCCGAACAGCACGAGCGGGCCCATCATGGGCGGCTCGGGGCTGTCGTGCGCGGTGAACACATAGCCGAACCGATCCACGGGGATGCTCGAGAGGAGCCACGCCAGGCCCGCCGCCCGATCTTCGGAAGGGAAGGTCTTCGACGAGGCGTCGAACCAGAGCAACTCGTCCACCTCCCAGTCGCGCCAGAGCGTGCAGGTCCCGTAGGTGGGGACAACAGCCCCTGGCCCCTGCTTGAGGCTGGTGTCCGAGACGTCGATCCGGAGGTGGCGCCGGAAGAGGTCGTTCAGGAGGCGGTCATGGTTGGCGTCCGACGACTCGAAGGTCGGGATCTGGGCCGCCGAGCCCATGGCTGGCAGCAGAAGGGCGCCGACAACGGCCAGCCGCCGGACCAACCCGTCGTAGAACATGGCGAAACTCCCTCGCACCGGGCCGTGTTCGGCTACCCATCCCATTGGACGGCGAGGGGGAGGGTTCCTGCTATGGCGCCCGGCGCAGGCAGGCAAGTCCGACAGGTCCGACCCGTCTGACAGCCGGTCCTTCTCCCCCAGCCCGCACGCCTACTCCCGGGCCCCGGCCGCCTTGAGCATCCTCGCGACCGCCGAGTGTCCGCCGTCGCGGGCGCAGCGCAGGGCAGAGCGGCGGTCGCTCTCCTTCCAGCCTGGCGGCAGGGCATCTACGTCGGCGCCCGCAGCGATCAGGGCGCGCACCACCGGCGCGTGGCCGTTCATGGCCGCCAGGGCGAGCGGCGTTTGCCCATGGCCGTTCCGGCTGTTGGGATCGGCCCCGCACCGGAGCAGCGCAACAGCCGCTTCGGTCATGCCGGCATCGGCCGCAATCTTCAGCGGGGTAGCGCCCTCGACGTTGGCGGCATTCGGGTCGGCGCCCAGGCGGACCGTGCGAACCATCAGGTCGATGCACCCGCCAAGGAGCGCGTGGGTGACCACGGTGTTGTTGCCGATGTCCATCAGGTCGACCCGGGCGCCGCGCGCCAGGAGAAGCTCCGCCGCCGCGACCCTGTGCAGGCGGCACGCCGCCATCAGCGCACGGACGCCCTGCTTGTCGCACGAGTCGGGGCTATCGCCGGCGTCAAGGCGCCGCCGTAACGCGTCGACGTCGCCCGCCAGCGCTGCCCGGACCACCTCGGCCGAACTGGCCCGGTCGCCGGCGACGGCTCTTGCCCCGCAGGCGAGCAGCAGCTCAACCATGGCCGCGTCGCCGCCCCCGAGCGCCATGGTCAGCGGCGTCCTGCCCCAGTCGTCAGAGACATCGGCGCGGGCGCCGCGCTTGAGCAGGAAGACGGCGATGTCGCGCTCGCCCAGCCAGACGGCGTCCATCAGCGGCGGCCGGCGGTGCAGCCTGTTCTGGGCGTTGACGTCGGCGCCCGCGCCCACCAGGTAGCGCACCATGGCCTCCTGCCCCATGAAGGTCGCCATCCAGAGCGGAGTGCTGCCCTCGTAGTCCGGCAGGTCCAGCTTCGCGCCTCGCGCCACGAGCATCCTGGCGATGGGTACGCTGCCCTTCCAAGCGGCGCCCACGAGGGGGCTCCAGCCCGCGTCGTTGACCCGGTTCGGGTTGGCCCCGTCGCGAAGCAGCAACCGGACCTTCTCCACGTCGCCCGCCTGAGCCGCCGCAACCAACGGCGACCGATCCGGCATCGGCGCCGAACGCGGGCGCGACCGGTAGCCGGAGACAAGCCCGACCGCCATCACCCCGGCGACCGCCAGCGCGGCCGCAAGGCGAGCAAGGCTGGAGTGCCTATCCGTCCATCGCACGGTTTGACCTCATCAGTGCTCGCCGCGCACTCCGGGCAACGACGGCAGGGGCCTCGGCCGCCAGGGGTTCACGGGGTCAGTGCTCGATGACGCCCAGGTCGCCGCCGACCCAGCGCATGAAGAGCCATGCGCCCACGAGGACGCCTGCGAGGACGATGGGGCCCGCGATGATGGCCGGCAGCGTCAGCACCAGGTAGATGGCCAGCAGCAGGCTCAGATTGCCGATCACCATGCTGCGGATGACCAGCTTCGGGCCGCCCTCGCGGTACATCCGCTGCACCATGCCCTCGCGCGCGCTGAACATGGCTCCGCACTGGCTGCACATCGTGGCTCCCGGCGCGTTCTCGGCGTGGCACATGTGGCAGATGACCCAGCCCGCACCCGCCGGGTTGGCCAGCTCGCGGCGCCAGCTGTCGAGCTGCGCCTTGTGGTGCAGTGCCAGCCGGGGGTACTGCTGCACCACCCACTCCATCTGCTCCACGGCCCCGGCCACGTCGCCGCGCTTGGCCAGCACTTCGGCCATGGCGATGCGAGGCACCGGGTCCGTGGGGTCGCGCTCAAGGGCGGCCATGTAGGCATCGACCTTGCTGGTCTCCATGCCCTTCAGCGCCGAGGCGTCCGACATGCGGGAGAAGAGCGGAATGCCCACCGCGGAGGCGCCCAGCGCCAGAAAGACGACCAGCTTGACCGGGGTGGGGCCCGACACGACCGCCACGAGCATCGTCATGTAGACGACGATGGCCAGCAGCACCACAATGGCGTCGACCTGCCCGTCGACCCACCAGGTGATGAGGCGGATGACCGGTATGGCGGCCAGAAGCAGGGCTCCTACCAGGAGCGAGCCCGTCATGATCGCGCCGCCGAAGTCCACTGGCGTCCCTCCCCGGGCCTACCCGCGCTGTGCCAGCTCCCGATCGCGCTCACGGTCGGCGTCGCGCTGGGCGATGCTGTCGCGCTTGTCGTACTCGCGCTTGCCGAGGCCCACGCCCAGTTCCACCTTGGCATAGCCGCGCTGGAAGTAGATGGAGAGCGGGATGAGCGCGTAGCCCTTACGGTCCACCGAGGCGGCCAGCCGGGCGATCTCGGCGCGGTGGAGCAGGAGCTTCCGCTTGCGCCTGGGCTCGGCGTTCCAGCGCGTGCCGTGCTCGTATGGAGTCACGTGCATGTTGTAGAGCCAGACCTCGCGGCCCTCGACCTTGGCGAAGGCGTCGACGAGGTTGGCCTGCCTGCCGCGAATGGACTTGACCTCTGTTCCCATGAGCGCCAGACCGGCGTCATAGGTTTCGACGATGGTGTAGTCGTGCCGCGCCTTGCGGTTCTGTATGGCCAGATGCTTGGCGTTGGGGTCTCGGACCTCGGGTTGTGCGGGCTGCTTTGGCTTCTTCATGGGATGGCGCTCCGTGACGCCGGCGGCAAGGGGCCGTAGAGGGTGATTATATCACGCGCGCGAGGGCGGGGACCGCGCCCGACGCCCAACGCTACTACGCGGGGAACCCCGGGCGCGTTGCAGTACGTCTAGTCATGCGTGGCGCGACGGCGGCGCCATGGAAAGGTTGTGTCGACCTATGGCTTACCGAAGGCGCGCCTTCACGCTCATCGAGCTGCTGGTCGTTATCGCTATTATTGCCATTCTGGCTGCCATTCTTTTCCCCGTCTTCGCGCAGGCGCGCGAGCGGGCGCGGCAGATCGCCTGCCTCTCCAACGCCAAGCAGCTCGGCCTGGGGAACGCCATGTATATCCAGGACTACGACGAGACGGTCCTGCCCTCGACGAACTACGGCGTCGCCACCTCGGACCCCTTGCGGGTCTGGCCGCCCATGGTGCAGCCCTACGTCAGGAATACCGGCGTCTTCCTATGCCCCGGCGCGCCGGGCTCCAGCTACACCGACGGCTGGGCCAACCGCGGCCTCTCGCCGATCGGCTACAACATGCTGACGGGGTATGATCCGCTGGGCGTCGAGGCCCCCGCCAGCGTTGCGAGCCTGGCAGGCATCGATGAGCCGTCGCGCACCGTGCTGCTGGGCGACACGGCCAACGGACCCACCGGCAACAAGTACCGCGGCTACGTCTTCGATCCCATGAACGGCAAGGTCAACGCCTCGGACGTGCGCCTCTCCACACCGCTGGTCGCCGACACCGACCTGGTGGCCGGAAGCGCACTGACGCCGGCGCAACTGAAGCCGCTCTATTGCCGCCACTTCCGGGACGGCCAGAACCACGGCACGGCCAGCCTCATCTTCGCCGACGGCCACGCCAAGAGCTACACGGCCGCCGCGATCCTTGCGCAGGACGGCGGCGCGAACCTGATCTGGCGGTTCCGGTAACCGGGACCCGCCCCCGGCGCACCGCCGAGGCAGGATTCCGAGGGCTCCATGGCTGACCTAAGGGCGTGAACGCGCCCGGGCGTATGGTCACGTCCGGCCACCCAAGGAGAGACATATGAGCGACCAGAAGGTGCGGTTCGGCGTCATCGGCACAGGCGGCATGGGGTCGGGACACTGCAACCACATGAACCAGGTGCCCGGCGCCGAACTGACCGCGGTCTGCGACATCGACCCGGATACGCTGGCCGCCGTCTCGGCCAAGCACGAGGTCCCGGCCTTCGCGCAGCCCGAACTGCTGCTGGACAGCGGCCTGGTGGATGCCGTCGTCATCGCCACGCCCCACTACTTCCATCCGCCCATCGCCGTCGAGGCGTTCAGCCGCGGCATCCACGTCCTTTCGGAGAAGCCCATCGGGGTGACCGTTTCGGCGGCCGACCAGATGATCGCCGCAGCCGAGGCCTCGGGATGCAAGTTCGGCGTCATGTACCAGATGCGCTCATTGGGCAGCACCAAGCTGGCCAAGCGGCTCATCGACGACGGACGGCTGGGCGAGCTTTACCGCACCTCCATGGTGCTGGGCTGGTACCGGAGCCAGGCCTACTACAACTCCGGCGGCTGGCGCGCGACGTGGACCGGCGAGGGCGGCGGCGTGCTCATCAACCAGGCGCCGCACTTCCTGGACCTCTTCGCCTACCTTGGCGGCATGCCCGTGAAGATGACGGGCTCGACGCGCACGCGCATCCACGACATCGAGGTCGAGGATGAGGCCTACGCCATGCTGGAGTACGCCTCCGGCGCCCACGGCTACCTCTACGCCACCACGACCGAGTCGCCCAGCTATGAGCAGTTCGAGTTCTGCGGCAACAAGGGCAAGATTCAGATTCAGAACGGCGCCATCCGCTTCTGGGAGACCAAGGGCGGCATCCGGGAGCATTCGCAGGCGGCGACGCAGATGTGGGAGGTGCCCGAGTCGCCGGAGGTGGCCCTGGAGATTCCCGAGGGGCAGGGGCGCCACATCGAGATCACCGAGAACTTCGTGCGCGCCATCCTGTACGGCGAGGAGCTGCTCTCCCCGGGCCGCGACGGGCTGATGGCGGTGGAGCTGATCGACGGCCTGATCATGGCCGGGCAGACGGGTGAGCCGGTGACGCTGCCGGTGGACCGGGCGCGTTACGACACCGTCATCGCCGGGCTTCAGTCACGCTCCAAGGAGAAGGCCGAAGTCAACGCCCAGCGCGTGACGGACCCGCACCACACCGCCTGACGGCCCGCGGCGAACATGAACAGCGGCCCCGCCCCCCCATGACGGAGAGGCGGGGCCGCTGTCGCTTTGGCGCACCCGGGCAGGTTGCCCGGCAGCGTCGAGCCGGTCCTAGAAGGCGTAGCCCAGAGCGCCGCGAAGCATGGCGGGCGTGCCCTGATCGTGGCCCTTGGCGAGCATGTCGTACCGCAGTTCGGCGGACAGCTTGGTGTTCAGCTTGGTGCCGAAGATGAGGCCGATGCCGAAGCGGGTCACCCAGGGCTGGCCCTGGCCCATGACGTCGCTCTTGTAGCTACCGGCAACCAGGCCGAAGCCGGCGTACGGGGTGAGGGCCCCGTCCTCCTCGAAGGTGTAAATCTGGTTCAGGGAGACCGGAACATACTGGAAGGACTTCTGGAACTTCTCACCGTGGTACACGAAGTCCGCAGTCACGTTGGTGGACCAGCCCTCGCCGTTGAACAGGGTAGGCACGCCGGGGACGGCGTACTGAAGACCCAGCGACGGGCCGCTGTCGTTGGCGAGCATGTGGGCGTTGGCGGTGTCCGACAGGAAGCCGCCGACCCGGAGGGTGAGCGGACCGGCGCCGGCTGTCGCCGAAGCGCCGATGACCAGTACGGCGGCGATCAGCGCCACTGCGCCCTTCAAGAGGAACGAATTCTTCTTCATTCGACAAGCTCCTTTCCCATTGCGTGGGAAGCTATGCTGCGAAGGCCACGGACCGATGCGCACAGGGGCGCGCCGGACGTGAACCCGTTGCGACGGGCCGATCGCCGGCCACTCTCTGTTATTCTATCATACGGACGACCGGACGGACAGCCGGTTCCGGTCATTTGTCGCAGGTTGCCGCCCGCCGACGAAGGAGTCACGCCAAATGGAACCCCTGATGACCGGCCAAGCGCTGGTCTCCGACATCGATTCATACGATCCGCCGGTCGGATCCGTAGCCTTCTGGTGGCTCGGACAGAACGGTTTCGCGCTCAAGGGCGCCGGATGCGTGCTCTACATCGACGCCTATCTGGCGCCGGACCAGAGCCGCCGGACGCCGCCGCTGGTGGCGCCGAGCGAGGTGACCCATGCCGCCGCGTTCCTGGGCACGCACGACCACTCCGACCATGTGGATCGCGCCTCTCTGCCGGGCCTGCTTCGGGCCTCGGCGCGGGCGAAACTGGTCGTATCCAAGGTGACGGCCGCCGCGCTCGTCCGCGACGGCTACGATGCCGCGCGCGTCGTCGGCATCAGCGAGGGCGACCGGGTCCAGGTGGGTCCAGCGCGCATCGGCGCCATACGCGCCGCCCATGAGTTCCTGGACCTGAGCGCGGAGCTGGGCTACCCGCATCTAGGCTTCGTCATCGAGCTGAACGGCGCCACGATCTACCACGCCGGCGACGGTGTGCCGTGGGAGGGCCTGCGGGCGGCCGTGGCGGCATGCCGGCCCGACGCCGTCTTCGTACCCATCAACGGGCGCGACGCCCAGCGGTACCGGTCGGGCTGCATCGGCAACTTCACATTCCAAGAGGCGGCGGACCTGGTCGGCGAGGTCCGCCCCCGACTGGCGGTGCCCATGCACTACGATATGTTCGCCGGAAACAGCGAGCAGGTCGAGCGGTTCACGGACTACCTCGACGCCAAGTACCCAGGCATCCCCTGGTGGGTCGGCAGCCCGGGCGAGCGTGGCCTGGTGCGGTCGGCGTAAGGGTTACAGGACCGGGCCGCCGGGCCGCGTGCGGACGCGTAGCTTGAGTTCGTTACCGACGACCGCGGCCCCGACCACCGTCAGACCGTTCTTGGCGGCACGGGCGCCCAGGGCATCGGCTACCTCGTCGGCCAGGCGCTGGGCGATGGAGGCCGGAATGCTGAGCCGGCCGAGCGAGAGGCCGGAAACGTCGAAGCGCACGCCGCCGTCCGCAGCGACGCGGGGCTTGAGATCGACGGCCAGAGTGATGGCCAGGGAGCCGACGGCGCGCTTGGCCGACGCCGTCATCTTGCCGCCGGATATGCGGACGGTGGGGTCGGACAGGCCGTGCGCCGCCAGGCCCGAGGTGGCGTTGGCCTTCTCGATGAGCATGAGGTTGATGGCGTCCTCGGTGAGGACCACCTCGCCCTCGCGCTTCTGACCGGCCTTGGCCGCCTCCTGCAGGTCCTGCGTGTTGCGCTCGGCCTGATCCAGGGTCTGGCGGGCGACCGTCTTGCGGGTATCGGTGAGCGAGGTCGTATCCGCGGTGGGCGCAAAGACCAGCGCCACCGTCAGCAGGCCGGCGAAGACGACCACGCCCACGGCCACGAAGCACCCGCCCCGGACGTTCTCCTTAGTGGAACGCTGCCGACGGCTGCGCCTGGGGCCCCGGAAATCGGGAAGAACAGATTCGGGCATGGTGCAGCCTCCTCATCGGGCGGTTGGGCCGCCCTACGGTCCGAAGCGGTCGAACAGCAGCCCCCAACGGAGGCCCCTGCAACTGATCTCCACGCCGACGGCGCCGGCCAGCGCGATGACCTGGCTCATGATGATGGCGCCGCCGAGGATGACGTCGGCGCGGGCGGGGTCGAGACCGGCAATGGCCCGCTTCTGCTCGACGGTCGCGCCGGAGTAGAGGCGTATCTGGCCCGCCACCGCTTCGGCGCTGAGATGCAGTCCGTGCAGGTCGGCCAGGCTCCCTCCGGCGGCGGACAGCTCCACGGCGCCCATGTTGGTGGCGGTTCCGCCCACGGCCACGAGCCGAACGCCCGGGCCCGGCGCCGGGAACGCCGAGAGCGTCCGCGCGACGGCGGCCGTGGCCTCCTGCAACTGCGAGATGGTGGGCGGGTCGCAGCGGAGGTGGCCTTCGGTGAGCCGCACCGCGCCCAGCCGCAGGCTCTGCCGAGCATCGATGGAGCCCTCGGCGCACCCGACGATCAGCTCGGTGCTGCCCCCGCCGATGTCCATGACCATGAGGGGCGCGGCATGGCGCCAGCGCGCGTCGGAGCGAACGGCCAGGTAGGAGAGCCGCGCCTCCTCGGTCCCGTCGATGGCCTCGACCCGCAGGCCCAGTTCGGCCGCCCGGGCGATGAACTCGTCGCGGTTGGCGGCATCGCGCAGCGCCGACGTGCCGACGCAAGCGGCCCGTGTGACGCCGTGCCGCGCGCAGAGGCCCGCCACCTCCTCCAGGGCCCCCAGGGTGCGGCGCATGGCCGCCTCGCGAAGGCGGCCCGCATGGATACCCTCACCCAGGCGCGAAGCCCACGAACGTTCATCGAGCACGGCTACGGCGCCCTCCGACCCGCGCTCCACGAGAAGCGCTTTCACCGTGTTGGAACCGATATCGACGGCGGCTACGCGCTCCATGCCGGGCCGGCCGGTCAGTCCTGCAGCCCGCAACAGCCGCCGCAGCCGCCGTTGCGGGAGTTGATGCCGCAGGCGCCGGCATCCGAGGCGGGCGTGCCGCAAGGCGTCAGGTTCCTGCCCACGGCGAAGGCCGAGATCATGCGGCCCACCTCGGCGGCGCCGCACACGGGACAGGCCGGGGCGGACGCGGACGCGCCGCGCTGGAGGCTTTCGAAGGTATGGCTGCACGCGGAGCAGCGGTATTCGAAGATCGGCATATGCGGCGCTCTCCCGGCGCGGCCCGCGGCATCAGCCGAAGGTCGCGCGCATCTTCTCACAGTAGTAGCGGACCATGTCGAACTCGGCGTCCGGCGCGATCCGGTGATCGGGGCACGGGATGAAGCCTCCCAGATCGACGATCGCCTTCAGGCGCTCCACTTCGGCGTCCACGGCGGCGCGGTCCATGGAGAAGACGCGCTTATCCATGCCGCCTACTCCGCGCATGTCGCGGCCGTACTTCTCGCGCCAGGGCGTCAGGCTCGCCTCCCAGGTGCCGACATCGATGGGGAACATGGTGTTGACCCCGTTCTCCAGCCAGATGGGCGCCAGGGCGTCGATCTTCCCGTCACAGTCCAGTGATACGATGTCGAGGCCGTGCTTGTTAACCAGTTCGGTGATGCGGCGGTAGTGGGGTCCGACCTTCTGCCGGAAGATGCGCGGCGCGATGAGCGGGCCGTTCTTGAAGCAGATGTCCTCCCAGAAGTGGGCGAAGTCGCACCTGGCGCCGGCGGCCAGGGCAGCCTCGACGCAGCGATAGCAGAGGTCCCCCACCGTGTCGACGATCTCGGTGAAGAGGTCGGGATCGTCGGAGTAGAGGTACGCCGACCCCTCGACGCCGATCCAGTTGCGAATCTGGCCGTAGAGGCTGCCGCAGTGGAGGCCGATGGGCGCGTCACGCTCGGAGGGGTCGGGCATGGCCGCGCAGGCTTCGGCGGGGACGCGGTCGGCGTGCCACTCCAGGCGGGGCACATAGTGCTCCTCCCAGGCGGCGCGGTCCTTCAGCAGGTGGTCGATCTCGGCGGGGATGGAGCCGGTATCGGGCTTCTGGAGGATGATCATCCCGTCGCCGTTGAGCACCGCGCGGGAGCCGTCCGCGTACTCCTCGACCACGCGGGCCTCGAACCCCGGCCGCAGTCCCGTGTTCGGATAGACCATGCACTGCCAGTTGAAATCGAAGCCGAGCCTGGCGGCCAGCGCCGCGTCCACCGCGTTGCCGTCGCCGTAGCCCGTGATCTCGTCGGTGGTCAGGTGGCCCTCGTCGCGCCACTTCTCCAGCGTCTCGCCCCAGTAGCCGAAATGCACCAGTGGGAGGCGGTCGTAGGGCTGGTAACGAAGGATGGCCAGGGCTCGTTCGCGGTTGGTCATGTGCTGGGTCACCTCGGGCTATGCAGGTCGGGGTTGCCCCGCCGGTTCATCGTACCCCGCTAGCGGCCCCGGACGGTAGGGGCGCCTTGCGGGACCCGGCGCAGCGACGGCGGCTCGTTGCGCGTCAGGTCGCCCACGGGCACGGTGCAGAGGGAACGCACGCCGGTGAAGGCCGCGTCGAAGCAGATCGTTGAACCCGTGCGGTCCCAGCGCGGGTGCAGGTCGGCCACCCAGTGGTGCCGGATGTCGGTCCCCACGAACTGCCTCGGGTGCCGCACGCGAAGGATGTCGTGGCGCGTGCCGGTCTCCATGTCGAGCAGGATCAGCGTCTGCAGGCGCCGCCGGTCGGGGTAGGTATCGGTGACCATCCAGCGCCCGCCGTGCGCGAAGGAGGGGTGACCGTCGCTGGTGAGCAGGTCAAGCCCCACGGGCTCGGGGGCACCGCCGCGGTCGGCGAACTGGTAGTAATGGTCGCGCACATCGCCGGCCGAGGCGTAGGCGACCAGCCGGCCTGCGTCGCGCCAGCCCACATGCGAGACCATGTCGACCGCCGGGAAGCGATAGAGCCCCGAGCCGTCGATGCCGCACGAGTACATGCGGGTCCAGCGGCGGCCGTCGGGCGTGGTCCAGCGGTGGAAGAACTTGAACCGCTCGCCGGAGGGCGCGAACTGGCAGTGCGTCACCCAGTGAAGGGCGCCCCGCATGGTCGGCTCCGGGTCCATGGCGGCCAGGTCGGCCACCGAGTAGACCAGGTCGCACCGGCCGTCGCGGATCCGCATGGCCCAGACGCCGTGGCCCGCGGGCACGGCACTGGCGGCTTCGGGGTCGGCGCCATTGGCGTATCCATAGCCGGACATGGCGCGGTTGGAGCGGACGAAGTCATGCGAGACGGCCCACGCGCCATCGGGCGAGACGGCCGCGATGGGCCGAGGAAGGCGGGCGACCTCGTTGCCCTCGGGGTCCAGCACGCGCGCCACATGGCCGGCGCCGTCGAAGTCGTTGAAGACCACGTTCCCCGTCTGGCCCAGCCACTGGAGCATGGCGCCCTGGTGCCAGTTCCAGGCCCGCGTGGAGCCGATGCGCCGGTACTCCATCCATCCTTCGCCGGAGAAGATGCCGATCTCCGCCTCGTCATCCGGTCCCGGCATGCGCCGGCGGATGGTCTCCTTGTGCGCCGCCAGGAGGCTGTTGTCGGGCGAGAAGGGGCTCTTGTCATGGAAGCCGAAGAAGCACCCCTCGCGCACGCCGATGGGCGCGGCGGAGGTCTGGGCCGGGGTGGGCGCCAGGTCCATGAGCAGGAGGTAGAGGTCCCGCACCTTGCGCTTCAGGCGGTAGTTGCGCTTGACGCGCTCGTAGACGAGCCGCTCCAGGGCGTTCACGCGGCGCCTCGGCCGCTTCGGCCCATCACCCGGTTCATCCAGACGCGGATGCCGAAGGCGCGCTCCCGCAGGCCCACCATGAGGAGGCCGCGGGCCAGGGTCTTCAGGGCGTCGGTGACCAGATAGGGCGCGAGCTCCACCTTCGGGCAGCAGAGCCACGCGTAGTTCAGGCGGTGCTTGATGCCGTTGGGCGATCGGATGTCCCCGAGCGACCGCACGAAGTCGCCCAGGCTTGCGCGCGTCGAGTAGGCGTTGAAGCCGCCCGTGGTGGCTACGGAGTGGTAGACACGAACGTCGCGGGCGATCAGCACCGGATAGCCCGCCCGCCGGGCGCGGTAGGTGTACTCGAAGTCGCTGTGGTAGTGGGGCAGCGCCTTGTGCGCGATATTGCCGATCCGCCTGGCCACGGCCACCGGCACGAAGGTGGCCAGGGCGCGGAGGCCGTCCACGGGCGTGACCTCGGCCATGCGTTCGCCGTCGCGGGCCAGGCTCCAGCCCTCGTAGGGACGGTAGTTCAGCGAGAGCGCCCACGACTTGATCGTGATGCCGGACTTGCAGATTCGGTCGCGGTCCCGGTCGTCCAGCACCAGCGCGCCGAAGAGGGCCGTGGGCTGTGCGGCGGTCAGCCGTGCCGCGCGGGCAAGGAGGTCCGGCTCGAAGGTGACGTCGTCGTTCATCATCACCAGCACGTCCGCGTCTCCGGCCGTCTTGAGCGCCTCCCCGATGCCCGTGTAGACCGCGCCGCCCCAGAAGAGCGAGCCGTCGCCTGTGAGGACGCGCAGGTCCAGCGCGTCGCCGAACGCCGCCCGGGCCTGGTCGGCGGTGCCGTCGGTGGACCCGTCGTCCACGAGCCAGACGGTGAAGGCGCGCTCGGCCTGCGCGGCCAGACAGCCGAGCACGCGGAGCGTCGTCTGCACCCGGTTGTGGAGGGGTATCACGATGTGGAAGTGCGTCGGCATGGCATCCCCGGCGGCTGGATCGGGCTGGCATCGCCCGACCAGAGCGGCTTGAGTATGGCATACCGGCCCGAGCCGCACCGGCCCGCCGAATGTCGGCGTTTGCCCGACAAACCGCGGGCCGCGGCGGACCCACAATGGAATCAGGCGCCGTTCGGCCCAGCAATCAGATGCCCACCAGAACAGACGCAAGGATGAGGACCCAATACCGGAGCGCTGCGGCGGTCGTAGCCGCCTGCATTGCGCTGGTTTCCGCCTGCCGGTTTTCTGCGGCCCAGTCGGTCTGCGCGGAGCCGTCGCCCGCGGGCGCGTCGCCGGCCGCGGCGATCGGCATGGCCGCGGTCTCCATCGCCGCGCCGAGCCGACCGCGGCACGAGGACTACTGCCGGTGCGAGAACTGCCCCGGCGAGGCCGCGTGCTGCTGCGAGGCGCCGGCGCCGCTGCGTCCGCTGGCAGCGCTGATCTGTTCGAGCCGCAACGGCCACACGACGGTGGCGTCCGTGCTGGGCGCGGACTCCGACTTCCCGATCGCCCACGCGCCCGCCGTCCTTCTATTCCCCCCTGCACCACGCATCCATCCCCGGTGCGGCAATGAAACGCCACATTTGCGCGATTTGCGGCGCCCGGACCCTCCTCCCCGATCGAGCTAGCCGGCCCGCAACCGCAAACACCACCCCTTCGCGAGTCATCGGCTCTCGGACTACACGGTCACATCCGGAGGTCTCCACCGTGAAGCGCGCAGCGTTCACGCTCATCGAGTTACTGGTCGTCATCGCGATCATCGCGATCCTTGCGGCCATAATGTTCCCTGTGTTCGCACAGGCGCGGGAGAAGGCCCGCACCACCTCGTGCCTCTCCAACTGCAAGCAGATGGGCACGGCCCTCTTCATGTACTCACAGGACTGGGACGAGGGCATGCCCAGCGTGAAGATGGCCTGGCCCGGCATGCCGCTGCCGCCGAGCTGGCTCGACACGATCCAACCCTACGTGAAGTCGCGCCTGCTCCAGCGGTGCCCGTCGGACCAGAGCACCGCCTGGACGGCAACGCCCGCCAGACCGACGTCATATGGCTTCAACGCCTACTTCGACCCGATGCACCCGCCGTACGGTGCGCCGGCCAACCCGCGGGCGTTCACGCTGGCCGGGATCATGAACAGCTCGCAGTGTGTCTTCGCAACCGAGCTCGCCGAGTACCGGTCGGGAACGACCACGGCGATCACGGGCGATCATTTCATGCCCATGTACTGGGGAAGTCCGGCGCGCGAGCCCGACGCCATGTACATGGGGATGCAGTGGGACGCGACCAGGGCCGAGCCCAGGACGGTCGCGATTCGGCGGCATCAGGGCAGCTGCAACTACGTGTTCACGGACGGCCACGCCAAGCTCATGCGGTTCAGCCAGACCTGGCGCCAGACGCCGGGCTCGGCGCCGGACGTGGACTACTTCGACCCGATGCACCCGTAGCGGGTCCATCCCGAGCCGCCCCGCGCCCGCCCCGGCGCGGGCCGCGGCTCCGGGCGGTAATCTATGGTCCGGAGAACCCGACCATGACCTCGCCTGACGCACCGCGCGCCATATCGCTCGCCAAGCCAGTGACCATCGCCCTAGTCGGCGGCTTCCTGGGGGCGGGCAAGACCACCGCCATCGGAGCCCTGGCCGCGGAGCTGATCCAGCGCGGCAAGCGCGTGGCCGTGCTCACCAACGACCAGGCCGCCGGGCTGGTGGACACCGTCGTGGCCGAGCGGCTCGGCGTACCGGTGGAGGAGGTTTCGGGCGGGTGCTTCTGCTGCCGCTTCGAGGACATGCTGGACGCCGTCGTCCGCATCCTGCCGTCGGAGCCGGACATCCTGCTCTGCGAGCCGGTGGGAAGCTGCACCGACATGGCGGCCACGGTGCTGAACCCTCTGAAGCTCTTCTACCCGGACTCGTTCAGGCTGGCGCCCTTCACCGTGCTGGCCGATCCCCGACGCGTGCGCGAGTCCGTGCTGGGCGAAGAGGCCGAGCCGTTCGGTCCCGAGGTGGGCTACGTCTTCCGCAAGCAGCTTGAGGAGGCCGACGCCCTGATGCTCAGCAAGCTCGACACCCTCCACGAGGCCGAGGCCGACCGGCTGGCCGCGCTGCTGGCCGAGCGCTACGCCAGGCCGGTCATGCGCTGCTCCGCCATCACCGACGAGGGGATCGAGGCCTGGGCCGCCTACCTGCTCTCCGGCACCCCCGCCGGCGGCCATGTGCTGGCCGACATCGACTACGACACCTACGCGACGGGAGAGGCGCTGCTCGGCTGGCTCAACGCCACGGTGCGCGTCGCCTCGGACAACGGCATCGACGGCGCCCGGCTGCTCACCGGCCTGCTGGAGGCCATCCGCGCGGCGTGCGCCGCCGACGGCGCCGAGATCGCGCACCTGAAGGCGGCGCTGGACGCGCCGGGCGCCTTTTCGCGGGCGCACCTCACCTCCACGTCCGGCGCGCTGTCGATGACGGCCTGCGACGCGTATCCCCGCGAGGCGCAGCTCATCCTGAACGCCCGCATCGGCATGGAGCCCGAGCGGCTGCGGCAGGCGGTCGAGCATGGCCTGCGCGCCGCCGACGACGACGCGGGCGCCCGCGCCGACATCGAGACGCTGCGATCCTTCAGCCCCGGCTACCCGGCGCCGCCCTACCGGATGCCCGCCGCGACGGGCTGACGCGCCGTTTGGACCCGGTTTCCGGCACAGGTGTATACTTTGGAGGCGTATTGCCTACTACTCCCGCAGCGCCCTCGCCGCTGTCGCGGTCGATCCCATTCCAAGGAACCCCACCCATGACCCGCACACGCCGACACAGCGCATTCACGCTCATCGAACTGCTGGTGGTCATCGCCATCATCGCGATATTGGCCGCCATCCTCTTCCCCGTCTTCGCGCAGGCGCGGGAGAAGGCCCGCCAGGCCTCCTGCATCTCCAACACCAAGCAGTACTCGCTGGCCACCGGCATGTACGTGCAGGACTACGACGAGACGATGCCCATGGGCTCGTACCCGGTCAACGGCAACCCGCCCACCGGGTGCATCGGCACCTACTATTGGGCCGTGACGCCCTACGTGAAGAACAACCAGATCACCCAGTGCCCCACGGAGCCCCGCGCCCTGAACCTGGCCGAGGTGGTCGGCTTCCCCTGTGCGGGCTCGCCGCCGTACAACAGCTACGCGGTGAACAGCGCCGTCTTCGCCAACGCCTACTACCCCACCTTCAGCCCCGTGAGCCTGGCCGCGATCCCCAGGCCGGCCGACACCATCGGCGCCTATGACGGCAACGTGGGCATGGGACCGATGAACAGCCAGACGCAGGTGGTGCAGGCCCGCCACAGCGAGACCTTCAGCGCCAACTTCGTCGACGGCCACACCAAGGCCATCAAGGCCACGCAGTTCGGCACGACCCAGCAGTTCACAATCATGGGGCCCGGCAAGTCGCTGACGACGTGGAAGGTCGGCGCGGGCGGCGGGTTCTACGCCGGCGGCATCGAGTGCGTGGGTATCCCGCAGTAGGAGCGTGAGCGCGCGACGCCGGAGGCGGGCATGACCGAGCGGCCCAATATCCTGCTCATCATGGCGGACCAGATGCGGGCGGATTGCCTGGGCTGCGCCGGCGCCGGCGCGGCCCGAACGCCCAACCTGGACGCGCTGGCCCGGCAGGGCATCCTCTTCAGCAGCGCCTACAGCTCGACGCCCTCCTGCACCCCGGTGCGCGCTGGGCTCCTCACCGGATGGTCGCCCTGGCGGCACGGCATGCTGGGCTACGGGCAGGTGGCCGATCGCTACGCCAACGAGATGCCCCGGATGCTCGCCGACGCGGGCTACTCCACCACGGCCATCGGCAAGCTCCACTACTTCCCGCAGAGGCACGCGCACGGATTCCAGACGGCCCTGCTGGACGAGTCCGGACGAGTGGAGACGCCGGGGTTCGTCAGCGACTACCGCCAGTGGTTCAAGCGCGAGGCGCCGGACCTGGATCCCGACGCCACCGGCCTCGGCTGGAACGATTACGACGCCCGCCCCTACGCCCTACCCGAACGCCTGCACCCCACCAAGTGGACCGGCGACCGCGCGGTGGAGCGCCTCTCCGAAGTCGACGAGAGCCGACCCTTCTTCCTCAAGGTCTCCTTCGCACGCCCGCACTCGCCGTACGATCCGCCGGAGCGGCTTGCCCGCCGGTTCGACGAAGCCGCCGTGCCCGCCGCGGTCGTGGGCGCCTGGGCCGAGAAGTTCGCCCACAGGGGCGAGAAGCCACGCAGCGACGCCTGGTGCGGCGACCTGGGGGCGGAGCAGGTGCGCAAGTCGCGGCGGGCGTACTACGCGAGCGTGGCCTTCATCGACGAGCAGGTCGGCCGCATCATGGAGGCGCTTCGGAGCCGCGAGCTGCTGGAGCGGACGCTCATCGTCTTCACGTCGGACCATGGAGACATGCTGGGCGACCACAACCTCTGGCGCAAGACCTACCCCTACGAGGGATCGGCACGCATCCCCATGATCCTGCGGTGGCCGGAGGGGCTGGTGCGCGCCCGGCGCGGACTGAAGAGCGCCAAGCCCGTGGAACTGCGCGACGTGCTGCCCACCTTCTTGGACGCGGCGGGCCTGCGCGCCGGGCCGCAGACCTTCGACGGCCGGACGCTGCTGGACCTGGTGCGCCGCCGCGACGCCCCGTGGCGCGAGACGCTGGACCTGGAGCACTGCCGGTGCTACGTCCCGGAGAACGACTGGAATGCCCTGACGGATGGCCGCATGAAGTACGTCTGGTGGGCCTACACGGGGCAGGAGCAGCTCTTCGACCTTCGCTCCGACCCGCACGAACTGCGGGACCTGGCCCGCGAGGCGGCGCACGCGGGCGAGCTCGCCGAATGGCACGGCCGCATGGGCCGCCACCTGATGCCGCGGGGCGACCGCTTCGCCAAGGACGGCCGCCCCGTGGTGCGCACGCAGTCCGTGCTCTACAGCCCCAACTACCCGGCAGGCGGGAAGGCGTAGCCGGAGGCGGCTACCGTCCCAGGTAGCCTCGCATCCTCGGGGCGATGGCGCCGGCTTCCAGTTCCCAATGCGACGTGCGCCGCACGATGCCGTCGTTACCCCGCTTCGGCTTGTTGCGCTCGTAGTAGGCGATGGCGTTCAGCGCGCCGTCCGCCGCGGTCTGACTTCCCGCCGTGTCCCCCTTGCGGTGCAGCGCATCGGCCAGCGCCGCCAGCGCCGGGAACCGGAGCAGGTCGGGCGACTGGTCCACCCAGCGCCGGGCCATCCGCTCGGCTCGCGGCAGGTCGCCGGCGTCCAGAGCCGACTGTGTCAGGTACTTCAACGCCTCCATGCGGTAGGCCTCGGGCACGGGCATTCGCAGCAACTGCTGGTAGGCCGTACGGGCCTCCTCGCCGCGCCCGGCGTCGGACAGGATGCGGGCCGTCTGCTGCTGCGCGTAGCCCGCATAGACCGACTTGGGGAAGCGGTCCAGCACGATTCGCATGGCCTTCAGCTTGTCGTCGGGCTCCTTGCCGCTGCGCGCCTCCAGCCGGGCGTAGAGATCGGCCACGCTGGCCGCCCAGGGCCCCTTGTCGCCCGCGTCCAGCACGGCCTTCAGGGCGCGCCGATGCTGCGCCGTGTCGCCCAGCAGGTCGGCCTCGCCCTCCAGGTTGGCGCGCCACGAGTTGGGGATATCCCCCACCAGCGCCCGGAATGTGGGGCCGAAGAGAGCGGAGATGGGAAGCGGGCCGTAGGGTGAGAAGTGGCGACGGAGCCAGGCGGCGTCGGACGGCTGCAGGCGGCCGCGCTGGGTGTAGGCGTAGCCCACCTTGAACAGCGCGCCGGAGCCGATGTAGACCACGACGACGCCGACCGCGAACGCCGCCGCACGCCGCCGCACGCGGGCCGTGATGGGCGACCCCAGCGTGAAGATGAGACGCGAGTGCGAGGCATAGAGCGCGACGGCCCCAAGCAGCAGAACGATCTTCGCCACATACCAGTGCTGGGCGAACACCAGTTCGGCGAAGTCCACCATGGGCAGCGAGAGCGAGTAGGTCCGCAGGCTCAGGAAGGGCATGAGCTGCGCGCCGGGCGGCAGGTCCAGGGCCCAGTAGAGCGCTGCCACGCCGAAGCCCGCCAGCGGGTGCCGGAAGAGCGTGGCGAAGGTGAGGGCCAGCATGGCGAGCCAGAGGGTCGTGGGCACGATGGCGAGGAACGCCGGCGCCCAGGGGTAGGGCTCCATGCCGTAGTAGAACGCCGCCAGCGAGAGGCCCGCCAGCGCCCAGACCAGCGCCATGACGACGCCCAGGCGGAGCGCCACGATCTTCTTCAGGTCCACGGGCTTGGAGGCCAGGATGGCGCCCACGCCGGAGCGGTACTCGGCCGTGAGCACGTGCGCGGCCAGGAAGGCGGCCAGCAACGGCGACGTGAACTCCACGCACTGCGCGGGAAGCCAGGGCTGGAAGCGCTGCGTGATGAGGCTCCAGAAGACGGCGAACTGCGAGGCCGCCAGCGGAAAGACCAGCAGCCACCAGTTGTTGTAGATCATCACCCGGAAGTTGTAGCGGAGCAAGCCGCCGCGGGCGGGCGGGCGCTCTGATGAGTTGGTCTGCCTGCGTCTCATCGCGGCTCCTCCTGCAGGCGGGCCTCAACGCTGCGGCTCAGGCGGTCGGGATCCAGCGCCTCGGTGCCGCGCAGCACCTCGCGGACCCTGCGCCGCCGGTCGGTGACGACGATGGTCGGGAAGTCCGTCAGCTCGTGGGCGGCGGCAACGGGCGACATGTCGGCGGGCTTGGCGGCGAAGTGCGCCCCCCAGTCGCTGACGATCGGGTAGGCCGTGCCGTGCCCCACGGCGAAGGTAGTCGCCGCGCCCTGGTCCTCGGAGATGCAGACGGCCACGGGCTGCACGCCCCGCGCTCCGTAGCGGGCCTGCATGTCGGCCAGACGGGTCAGCACCAGTCCGGCGTCCGGGCTGGCGGGCGACCAGAGCGCCACCAGCAGTACTTTGCCGGGATAGTCCGAGAGGGAGACCGGCGCGCCGCCCTGGCCGGGCAGCGTGAAGCCTGGAGACCGCTCGCGGAGGCTCAGGGTCTGGCGCTGCATGGTGTCCAGTATCTGGCTGGTGCGCACCATGGGGTCATGCTCCGTGAGCAGCGAGTGGCGTAGCGAGAGCCCGAAGCCGAGCAGCAGCAGCGGCAGTCCCACGGAGGCCCAGAGGGCGGCGGGCGCCGCGCCGCGCCGACGCCGCTGGTGGAAGAGCGCGGTCAGGCAGACGAGCGCTCCCGCAAGCAGGAGGTAGGTCACCGCGTTCTGCGTGTAGGCCGGGAAGTAGACCTTGGCCAGGTAGTCGCGCCCCGCCAGCGTCAGCACCCAGTAGAGCGCGGCCAGGGCGCCGGCGATGGCGCTGTTGGCGAGCATGCCCAGCGCGTAGGCCAGCGCGCCAGCGAAGGCCAGCACCCAGGCCGCACGCAGGTATTGGATCCCGAAGGCCCCGAACCCGGCCAGGCTGCCGGCGGCGCGCAGGTGCGACGCGGCCGCCCCGATGAAGAGGGCCAGCAGCGCCAGCAGCGCCAACCCCAGCGTGCCCGCGAACCGGGCCAGGACGATGCGCTCGGTGGGCTGCGGCTTGGACCAGAAGATGGCGGTGGTGCGGGCCGCGTGGTCGCGCACGGCCGTCAGCGAGAACCAGAGGATGATGACGAGCCCGAGCCACTGCCAGGCGGCCTCGCCGGCGGCATAGGCCGACGCGCCCGAGCCGCGCCCGGCGCCGCCGCCCACGGACCAGCCCATCAGGGCCGCGCCGAACGCAAGCAGCCGAACGCCGGGGGCGCGAACGCCCATGCGAAGCTCGGCGGAGACCAGGCCCAGCACCGGCAGGCGGGAGCCGAGCGTCCGGGTGTCAGGCATCGTCTTGGTCCCCGCGCATCAGCCAGATGTAGGCGTCGTCCAGCGTGGGCTCGGCCGACCGGGCGTGGGGCAGGTCGCAGTTCTCGGCCACCACGCGCAGGAGCGCCTTGGACCCGATCCGCTGCAGGCCCGTCTCCACCCAGCCCTTGCGGGCCTCGCGCAGGGCGGTGGGCTCCATCTCGGCCTCCCAGACCTTGCCGCGCACGGCGTCGCGCATCTCGTCGCCCGTGCCCACGAACCGGATGCGCCCCTTGTAGAGCACCGCGATCCGGTCGGCCACCGCCGCCACATCCTCGATCAGGTGGGTGGAGAGGAGGATCACGCGCTCGCCGCCCAGCTCCGCGAGTAGCGACCGAACGCGGATGCGCTCCTCGGGGTCGAGGCCCGCCGTGGGCTCGTCGACGATGATGAGCTTGGGCGAGTTGATCAGAGCCTGCGCCAGGCCGACCCGCTGCTTCATGCCGCCGGAGAGCTGGCCCACGGGCTTGGACGCCTCGGCGGTGAGGTTCACCTGGCTGATCACCTCCTCGATGCGCCGCCGCCGTTCGGCCGGGTCGCGCATGTTGTAGAGGAGCCCGATGTAGTCCAGCGTCTCGAAGACCGTGAGCGACGGGTAGAGCCCGAAGTCCTGCGGCAGGTAGCCGAGGATGGAGCGCACCTGCTCCTTCTGGGTCCGCACGTCGAAGCCGCCCACCGTGGCCGTACCGCGCGTTGGGTCGAGCAGCGTGGCGAGGATGGACATGAGGGTGCTCTTGCCGGCGCCGTTGGGTCCCAGCAGGGCGAAGATGCCGTCGTTGATCTCAAGGTCGACACCGTGGAGGCCCACGACGCCGCCCTCGTACTCCTTGCGGAGGCCGGCTACTCTGACATCCACTGGTCGAAACCCCTCCTCTCGCGCTCCCCGCGCCTGATCTCGACCTCGGCCGAGCCGGGAATAATGGTGATGCGCCGGATGGCGTTGTTGTGCGTGTCGGCCACCAGTATCCTTCCCTTGGCGTCCACGGCCAACCCGCCGATGCCGCCGAAGAGGCTCTTGGCGCCGTCGGAGTCGCGGTAGCCCCGGTGGTCGTTCAGCTGGCCGACGGAGCCGGCCACCACGTCTGCCATGGCCCCGTGGATGTGCAGCACCGCGCCTTGCGTGGCGTCGGACGCGTACCAGCCGCCCGGAGCCGCGCAGATGGCCGTGAGCCGCTTGGCCCGGAGCGCCGACGGGCTGCTACGGGAGCCGTCCGCGTTCTCGGCCACGGCGGGCGAGCCCAGCGGGCCGGCCATCCCCGCCAGCGCGGCGGTCTGGGTCGCGGCTGCAACAACCCTACCGGAGTCGGCAACCGATGTGGGGCGATCCGGGGCGGCCCAGCCACCGGAGACCACGCCCGCGAGCGAGAGCTGCCGTACGCGCACGCCGCCGACCTCGGCCACCAGCAGCGAGGATCGGCCGCCGCCGCCGCCGTAGGCGATGCCGCAGGGCTTGTCGAACCCGCCGGCCAGCGTGCTCACCACCCCATCACGAACCCGCCGAACCCGGTTGTTGCCAGTGTCCGCCACATAGATGGCGCCGTCCGGCCCCAGGGTCACGCCGCAGGGCGCCGAGAAGCGCGCCTGGGCCGCGGGCCCGTCGGCGAAGCCCTCGACCCCTCCCGCCACCGTGGTCACCTCGCCGTCGGCGGCAAGGCGGCGTATGCGGTGGTTCTGCGTGTCGGCGATGAGCAGGGAGCCGTCCGGGCAGGCGGCGATGCCGGTGGGCGCATCAAAGCGAGCCACCGACTGCGGCCCGTCGGCGAAGCCGGGGTCGCCGCCGCCGGCCAGCGTCTCCACATGGGCGTCGGGCCGACCGGTGACGATCACCTCGCCGACTCCCGCGGGCGCCCCGCCCGCGAAGCCGCCGGGCGGCCCCTTGGGCCTGTAGACCAGAAAGCGCCACCAGACGGCCTGGACCAGGATGATGGCGACCAGGATGGCCACCGCCGCCGACTTCGCGCTGACTTGCTTGCGGAGACCCTTGTTCATGGCAGAGCCTCCTCGTATAACTGCACTCCGCCTCGGACCGGGTCCAGGCCGCGAAGGAGCATCTTGCCCGAGCCGACGGCCACTCCCGTGAAGCGCGGCGGCAGCGGAACCACCTGGGCCACGTCGTGCCGGTCGGGCGAGGCCCAGACGCCGTACTCGGTTCCCTCGGTGGTGAAGTAGACGCGACCGCCCGACTCGTGCGGTTGGGAGCCCGAAGGCAGCCACTCGGCCAGGTTCTGCGCGGAGCCGTCCTTTGCCGGCCTGCGGAGCCGCCAGGCGCTGACGCCGACGCCCGCCTCGTCGCTGGGAGCCGTCCAGTGCAGGCCCGAACCCGGCAGCACGATGCCGCGGGCGCGCCCGACCTGCCCGGCAAGGCGGTGCGGCGGGCGGCCGTCCAGCGGAACGGCGTAGAAGATCGTGCTGCCGGGGTTGCCTGGGCGGAGCGCCGTTACCACGGCTTCGCCGCCCGTCTCGCCCACCACCTCGCCGGCGACTGCCTCGGGCAGGCCGGCCAGCCGGGCCACGGGTCCACCGGACCTGGGAGCCGCCAGCACCTGCACGCTCGGGCCAAGCGGCACGAAGGGCGTCTCCTCGGCCAGATAGCCGGGCCGCGAGGAGAGCCAGACCACGCGGTCACCCAGAACGCGAACGCCCTTCGGCTCTTCCTTCGGTGCGGAAAGCCTGACCTTGGCCGATCCGTCGGCATCGGCGGCCCATACGGCCCAGCCCTCGCCCTCGCGCGCGGTCCAGGCGACGGCGCCGGGTCCGGCGGCATACGAGCCGATGGCCGGAGCCTCGGCAATCCTGCGGGTTTGGCCGCCCGAGCAGGCGACCAGCGCGGCCGCGCGGCCCCGGGGCCGCTCGATCCAATACCACGCATCGCCAGCGCGAGAGGCCTGCTCGGGGATGGCTCCGGCGGTGCACAGGGCCTTTGGCGCGGACGCCAGCCGCGACGAGACGGCGATGCCGCCGGCGGCGACCACGACGACGCCCCATGCGGTCCAGGGCGCCCAACGGGCCGCGCCGCTCATCGGGCGCCCTTCACGGAGTAGCACCAGAGGCGCTCGAGGTCGCGGATGTAGAGCTTGCCGTTGGAGAGGGCGGGATAGGACCATGCCTGGGTCCGGCGCCGCTCGGGCTGGTCCGGCGGCGTGACGCGGCCCTTCTCGCGGTAGCCCTCGGGGCTGGGCTCGATCAGCGCCACGTCGCCCTTCTCGCCATGCAGATAGAGCATGCCGTCCGCCAGCAGCAGGGAGCCGGGCCCTACAGACCTGTCGCGCCAGCGGACCTGGCCGGTGAGCCAGTCCACGCAGACGAGGCCCATATTGCTCGCGCCGTAGAGGCAGTCGCCGATCAGGATGAAGCCGCCCATGCCGTTGGGCAGGGCCCGGTCGAAGTAGTTCTGCCGCACGTCGAACGTCCCGTCGCCCTTCGGCGTCAGCGTGGCCTGTCCGCCGCCCGCCATGCCCGAACCGGCGTAGACGCGGTCGCCGGAGACCAGCGGGTCCGATGCGTTGCCCTGGCTGGCCGGGCGCGCGAAGCGCCAGAGAAACGCCCCAGTGGCGGCATCGACGCCGACCGCTCCGCCGGCGAGAAACTGGACGTACTGCTTCTTCCCGTTGACCATGGCCGTGCATGTGGAGGCATAGCCCGCCGCGTCACCGCCGGGCACGGCGCACTTCCAGATCACGGCGCCGGTGCGCTTGTCCAGCGCCGCCATGGTGGCATCGGCCCCGCCGGGCGCGCAGATGAGCCTGTCGCCGTCGATCAGGGGCGATTCGGCATAGGCCCAGACGCCCGGCTTGCCGCCCAGGTCGGTCCGGAGGCTCTTGCGCCAGCGCAACTTGCCCGCCGCGGCCTCCAGGCAGACGAGGTCGCCGTCGGAGCCCAGCGCGTAGATCAGCTTGCCGTCGACCACGGGAGTGGAGCGCGCGCCGGGGTAGTTGGGCATCTGGTTGGGGTTGCCCACCTTGCCGATGGGCGCCTGCCAGAGCGGCTTGCCGGCGGCGGCGTCCAGCGCCTGCACGTATTCCGCCTCCGTGCCCTTGCTGCTGATGAGGTAGACGCGGTTGCCCACGACGGCAGGCGAGCCGAACCCGTAGCCCACGTCCCTGGCCTGCCATAGGAGGAGCGGCCCGGCCTGCGGCCACTGGCGCAGGAGGCCCTTCTCGCGGGCGACACCGTCTCGGGCGGCGCCTCGCCATCCAGGGAAGTCGGCGGCGGCGGCCCAGGAAGCGGCCATCGCCACGAGACCCGCACTCGCCGCCAGTCTGCTCGCGACACGCATTCGTTTGGCCCTCTCTCTAAGGAGTGGTGGATGTTGTGTAGGTTCGCCGTTCGGCCGTCCGGCTCCTCCGCAGGTCATGCACGGCCATGGCCGATGCCAGGCGCCGCGAATACTCCCAGGCGGAAGGCGCCAGAAGGTGCGAACCGTCGGCCGAGGCGAGATCGGAGCTCTTCACGTCCAGCCACGTGCAGCCCGCCTCCTCCAGCCGCGACCGGATCGATTCGAACGCGAAGCCGCTGGCGGCATCCTCGGCGGCGGCGACCCTGGGCGGCAGCGGCAGGCGCGTGGCGTAGACCCGAATGCCCTGCCGCGACCAGCCGCGTACGGCGGCTACCAGGCCGTCGATCAGGCGGTAATCCGGCAGTTCGCCCGCGAAGAGGTCCTCGATGGCGGGGATAGCGGCCAGCGGGTCCGCCGGCTCACGGGTCAGCCCGCCCCAGCCGTCGGCATGGTACTCCACATGGTAGCTCCACTTGCCCGCGCCGGGCCGGTTCGCGCCCAGATCGTACGGGTCCAGCATTCCGCCGAACCGACTGTCCCAGCCGTGCTCGAGGTCGCTCCGGGCGGCCATCTTCAGGAAGTCGTTGGTCGCGGCCCGACCGGCCAGGAAGTTGTGCGGCGCGATGCCGAGGACGACGGTCCGCCGGCGGGACGCCGGGTCCAACGGCCGCGTGACCGTTCGCAGGTAGGCGTCGCCGTAGGCCTGGTTGCTGAAACCGTAGTTCAGGATTCGCCCGGCGCCGAGGATGGGGGCCATGGCCGCCGGCGCGAGGCCGCAGTAGACGCGCGAGCATCCGGCCAGCACCACATCGGTATCGCCCCTGTGCGCGAGCTTGGCGGCCCAGAAGCGAGCCTCAGGCAGGCCCCGATCCTCGCCGCGGGGGCGAGCGGCAACGAACGCGGCGCCGAACAGGGCCGTCATTACGAAGAGCAGCAGGTAACGGTACCCGCCTGAAGATGGATGGCCGATCTGGGCGCCCGACCTCGGTGGCACGGCAGACTCGCTGGGGAGGAGTGACGCCTCACCATACCCCATCGACGAAAGCCGCGCCGGAACGATCGCCCCGGCCAACTCGTGAGTCTGTTCACTCACCCCGCAACAGGTAAACTGTGCAAAGTCGCCAACGGAGGCGCGGCGCGGGCCGATCCGGGGTGGCGCTCTGCTAGAAGACGGAAGGGAACATGACCGAACTCGAGAACGTGAACCGCCGGGACTTCCTTCGTGGGGTAACCCTCACCTCCCTTGGCATGGCCGTGGCCGCCGAGGAAATCCTCATCACCGGGGCCTCGGCGCAGGATGCGCCGGCCGGACCGCCCGTCACCTGTGCCGTGATCGGCCTGGGCCTCCGGGGCCGCGAGATCCTCGCCGCCCTTGCCAAGCTGGGCGGCGCGCCGGTTGCGGCCATCTGCGACACATACACGTCGCCGGCCTACATCAAGCGCTCGACGGACATCGTGGCCACCGCCGCCGTCCAGACCGACTACCGCAAGGTGCTCGAGTCCAAGGATATCCAGGCCGTGTTTGTGGCGACGCCGTCGCACCTGCACAAGCAGATCGTGCTGGACGCCCTCGCGGCCGGCAAGCACGTCTACTGCGAGGCGCCCCTGGCGAGCAGCATCGACGACGCCAAGGTGATCGGCGCGGCCGGAAACGGCGCCAAGACCATCTTCCAGACGGGCCTGCAGTACCGCGCCAACAAGATGCACAACCACGTGCGCAACTTCCTCGGCGACATGGGCAAGCCCACCGCGGGCCGCGCCCAGTGGCGGAAGAAGACCACCTGGAAGTCGGCCGCTCCCACGCCTGAGCGCGAGCGCGAGCAGAGCTGGCGCCTCTTCAAGGCGAGCTCGCTGGGGCTTCCCGGCGAAGTGGGCATCCACCAGTTCGATATGTTCTGCTGGTATCTGAAGGCGCTCCCGGTGGCCGTTACGGCCATGGGCGGCGTCATGGCGCGCGGCGGCGACGGCATGGAAGTGCCCGACACCATGCAGGCCGTGCTGGAGTTCCCCGGCGGCCTCCGCGTGGCGTACGACGCGACCATCACCAACTCGTTCGACGGCGCCTTCGAGACGCTCCTCGGGCCGAACTTCGCCATGCTGATCCGCGATCAGCGCGGCTGGATGTTCAAAGAGACCGACTCGCCGCTTCTGGGCTGGGAAGTCTACGCCCGCAAAGACAAGCTGGGCGATGAGACGGGGATCGCCCTCGTCGCCGACGCCACCAAGCTCATCAACCAGGGCAAGGAGCCCGGCAAGGTGGGCGCCGACCTGACGAAGACGGCGCTCTACCAGTCCGTGGACGCCTTCCTGGCTTCCGTGCGCGCCAACAAGAAGCCCGCCGCCGACGCCCTGGTCGGGTACCAGGCCACCGTGCTGGCGGCCAAAGTCCAGGAAGCCGCACTCGCTGGCGGCCGCGTCGAGCTACCCGCCGATATCTTCACCCTGTAAGACCAACAGCGGCCGTCCAGGACGACCAGCAAGACCATTCGCAACAAGGAGCGAAGCGTTCAATGAGTGTCGAGAAGAGCGGCGCCGGCGAGTCCCGGCGTGAGTTCCTGCGAAACGCCGCAGTGACGACCGCGGTGACGGCCGGCGTGGCCGGAGCCGCCAAGAGCTCGGTCTATTCGCTGTCTCCGGCTTCGGCGCTGGGCGCCAACGACCGGATTCGCGTCGGCCACGTAGGCGTCGGCGGCCAGGGCATGACCCACGTCCGCCTGCTGAACGAGAACAAGGCCGACTTCAACATCCAGTCCGTGGCCATGTGCGACGTCTACCGCCGCCGCATCAAGGGCGCCCTGGCCTCCGTCGAGCTGCCCGAGACCGCCGGCTACGAGGACTACCGCAAGCTCCTTGAGAACAAGGACATCGACGTAGTCTGGATCGCCACGTCGGACAACTGGCACGCCCCGGTGGGCGTCGAGGCCATGCTGGCCGGCAAGCACGTCTACATCGAGAAGCCCATGTGCCGCACGATCGAGGAGGCCTACAAGCTGTGGGACACCTCCAAGAAGACCGGCAAGCTGGTCCAGGTGGGCTCGCAGGGCTGCTCCGACCAGAAGTGGCACGTGGCGGGCAAGATCGTGAAGGACGGCCGCATCGGCCACCTGATCCAGGCCCAGGGCAGCTACTGCCGCAACGGCCGCGACGGCGAGTGGAACTACTACGGCATCGATAAGGACGCCGGCCCCGACGCCACGGGCGACGCCTACATCAACTGGGAGATGTTCCGCAAGGGCCTCGGGCCCAAGGCCTTCGACCCGGATCGCTTCTTCCGATGGCGCAAGTACTGGGCCTACGGCAACGGGATCATGGGCGACCTCTTCCCGCACCGCCTGCACCCGCTGACCATCGCCATGAACCTGCCGCAGACCGGCATGGCGGGGTTCCCGACCCGGGCCTCCTCCATGGGCGGCATCTATGTGCAGAAGATCAACCCCGTCACCAAGGCCATCGACCGCGAGGTGCCGGACTTCACGACCATTCAGGTGGACTTCGCCGAGGAGTGCACCCTGATGCTCCTGGGCACCACCATCAACGAGCAGGGCTGGCAGGACATGATCCGCGGCAACAAGGCCTCCCTCTACTTCGGCGGCTCGGGCGTTGAGATCAAGCCCGAGCGCGTCTACGCCGAAGAGGTCGAGGAAGCCACCGAGCCCGTGCCGGGCGAGGGCGAGCGGATCGAAATCCACGAGAAGAACCTGCTGGACTGCATCCGCGGCGGCGGCGTGCCCAACTGCAACATCGATCTGGCGCTCCGCGTTCAGGTGATGATCACGCTGGGCGAGATGGCCTATCGCCGCGGCAAGACCATGCACTTCGACCCGAAGACCCGCAAGTACTGGGGCTAGGAACCGAAGGCCGCACAGGACGACAGGGAGGGCGGGAGCCACGCGGCGCCCGCCCTTCGCTTATGCCGAGCGCATGCGAACGCAAGGCAGGACCCGGTGGCCCTTGCCGCCGCGAGGAGAGAACACCCCATGCTGTTCGGCAAGCGCAAGCCCGCATACGCCGAGATCGACGTCAACGGCGCCCGGGCCGCCCAGGCGTCCGGAGCCGCCGCCCTCGTCGATGTGCGGGAAGACGGCGAGTGGGCCGCCAGCCACGCGCCCGGAGCGGTCCACATCCCCCTGGGTCAGGTGCCCGACCGGGTATTTGGTCTGCCCGCGGGTCCCTTGCACGTCATCTGCCATGCCGGCGGGCGCAGCGCCCAGGCGTGCGCCTTCCTGGCGGGGCAGGGCCGCGAGGACGTGAGCAACGTCAAAGGCGGCATGGTGGCCTGGGAGCAGGCCGGCCTGCCGGTGGTCGCCGGCGAGTAGCCTGGCGCGTCAGCCCTTCATGTTGTGCAGGCCCACGCGGTTGCCCTCGGTGTCCTCGACAACGGCGATGAAGCCGTGCGGGCCGATGTCGGTCAGAGGCGTGAGGATCGCGCCTCCGGCGGCCTCCACCTTCGTCAGCGCGTCGGCCACGCCGCCGGTGACGTCGAAGTAGACCAGCACGCCGGAGCCGCCGGGTTGGCTGAAGGGCCCGGAGCAGATTTCGCCGCCCAGGCTGTCGGTATGCGAGAAGAAGGCCTGGCAGGGGTCGTCGGGGTTCCTCTCGATGGTGAGCCCGACCACGGTCTCGTAGAAGGCAACGGCCCGGTCCACGTCGGTGGCGGGGACTTCGAACCAGGTAAGGGTTCTGGACATATGCGTACTCTCCTGATCTCCGTCGCGGCAAGGGCGCCGCACACAGGTGATTACGACGGTTCGGGGGCGTTGTTCGCCGGTGCAAGCCCTGAACCGGCCCTTGCTCGGCCGGGACGGGAATGGGGTATCAGTCAGCCGGGCACGCCGCGACGCTCGCCGCGTGCCGTTCGGAGGCCTATGGCGCCATGACGCAGCAGTACACGCACGACGAAGCCGAGCAGATTCTGCGGATCGCCGTCCGTCAGGAGGTCGAGCAGCCCGAGGGCTCCGGCGCGGCAGGCGTCTCCGAGGAGGCGCTGTTGCGCATGGCGTCGGAGCTCGGCCTGTCGCCGGAGGCGGTCCGGGCCGCGGCCGCCAGGTACAAGGGCGAGCGGTCCGAGGTTGAGGAGCGCCGCCTCTTCAACAAGCACAGGCGCGGGGAGTGGATGAGCCACCTGATCTCCTACGTCGGCGCCAACGGGTGCATGATGGCGCTCGACCTCTGGCTGTCCCATCGCCTGACCTGGTCGGTCTGGCCCCTCTTCGGATGGGGGATCGGCATGATGATCCACACCGGTCAGACCTTTGTGCATACCGACGAGGCCGAGGCGGAGTTCGAGAAGTGGCAGGATCGGCGGTTGCGGCGGCTCAAGAAGCGGGCGAAGCAGGAGCGCGAGTAGAAACGACGGGTGGATTGGGAGTGGGCCATGGGAACTGACGATCCGGCGCCGGTCCGGCGCCGCGTGCGCGTCGCGGGTACGCCCGACGACGGGTGGATTGCAGCCGCCGAGCCCATCCGCCGGGGCGAGGCGATCCTGCGTCTGACCGGAGCGGTCAGGTCCGAACCGACGCGCCACACGGTCCAGATCGGCGACGGGCGGCACCTGGACCCCGACGGCGACCCGCTCGAGCGGCAGCCCTGGCGCTACCTGAACCACAGCTGCCGGCCCAACGCCGGGCTTGTCGGCCCGGACCTCGTCGCCCTCCGCGACATCGCCGCCGACGAGCAGGTGACGTTCAACTACAACACGACCGAGGTCGAGATGGCCTCGCCGTTCGCCTGCCGGTGCGGCGCCGCCGACTGCGCCGGGACCATCCGCGGCTTCCGACATCTCAGCAGACCCGAGCAGGAGCGCCTCCGGCCGCTGCTGCCGGACCACCTGCTGGAGCTTCTGCTCCGGCGGGAGGCTTCCGGCGCCGACTGCGCGGGCGTCTGATGGCCGCGCGGCCGCATCCCGGGCTCCTGCACGGGTTCCTCGACCGCGCCGCGGAGGCGCACCGCGACCGCGTCGCCATCGACGTGCCGCCGGGACCGGAACGGCCCGCGCGCGCCACGCTCACCTACGGTGGCCTGTCCAGGCGGTCCGACGCCATCGCCGGCGCCCTCGCGGCTCATGTCTCCGGCGAAGCGGTGGTGGCCATCCTGCTGCCGCGCTCCAACCCCGACCTCTACGCAGCCCAGATCGGCGCCATGAAGGCCGGCGCGGCCTACACCTGCCTCGACGCGGCGAGCCCTGACGCCCGGATGGCCGAGATTTTGGCGGACGCCGCACCGGCGGCCATCGTCACCGACGCAGTAGGGCGCGAACGCCTCCGGGCCGTGCCGCACGGCGCCGTGCCGACGCTCGATGCGGCGGAGGCGGTCGAGTGCGCCGAGCCGCGCCCCGCGCCGCCCTGGCTAAAGCCCGACGCGCTGGCCTACATGATCTACACCTCCGGCACGACCGGCAAGCCCAAGGGCGTCATGCTGGAGCACGCCGGTCCTGTGAACCTCGTGGCCTCCGACCTGCCGGAGTTCGGGCTGGGTCCGGGCGACCGGGTGGCGCAGGGATCGTCGGCCGCCTACGACTCGTCGGTCGAGGAGATCTGGCTGGCGCTGGCGACCGGCGCGACGCTGGTGGTGATGGACGACGCCACCGCCCGGCTGGGGCCGGACCTGCCGGCATGGCTCCGCGGGGAGCGCGTCACGGTCTTCTGCCCGCCTCCCACCCAGTTGCGCTCCATGGCGTGCGACGACCCCGCCGGCGACCTGCCGGACCTGCGGATGCTCTACGTGGGCGGCGAGGCGCTGCCCGCCGACGTGGCCGCAACCTGGAGCCGGGGATGCCGGCTGGTGAACGGGTACGGCCCCACCGAGTGCTCCGTGACGGCCGTGCGGGGCGACATCGCGCCCGGCGACGCCGTACACATCGGCCGGCCTGTGCCCGGCCTGTCGGCCTGGGTGCTGGATGACCAACTCCGACCGGTCCCGCCCGGCGAGGCCGGCGAGCTCTGCCTTGGCGGCGTGGGCCTTGCCCGAGGCTACCGCAACGACCCGGACCTCACCGCCCGCCGGTTCCCGACGCACCCGCACTACGGGCGCATCTACCGCACCGGCGACCTGGTGCGGATGGGCGTGGACGGGAACCTGACGTGCCACGGCCGCATCGACGCGCAGGTCAAGGTGCGCGGCCACCGCATCGAGTTGGAGGAGGTGGAAGCCGCCCTCGCCGCCTGCCCCGGCGTTCGCGAGGCGGCGTGCCGCGTGCAAGAGGAGGCGGGCGGCGCGGTGCTTGCGGCCCACCTGGCGCCCGCCGATCCCGCGGCGCCGCCCGACTTCGCCGCCGTCCGCGCGGAGATCGCAGAACGGCTGCCGGGCCCCATGGCGCCGGCGCGCATGGCGCTGATCTCGTCCCTGCCCAGGTCCCTCTCCGGCAAGCTCAACCGCGCCGCGTTGCCCGAGATCGCGCCTCCCGCGACCGATGGCGCCGCCGGCGACGAGAACGCCGCATCGGAACTGGAGGCGCGCATCGCCTCCGCGATGACCGCTTGCCTCGGCCTTGCCTCCGCGCCGGGACGGCAGAGGGACTTCTTCCTCGACCTGGGAGGCGATTCGCTACGCGCCGCGCTGTTGGTGTCGGCCCTGCGCCGGCATCCCTCAACCGCCTCGCTGGCGGTGCGCGATGTCTACGAGGCGCCGACACCCGCCCGACTGGCCCTTCGCGCGGAGCGGACGGTCGCTCCGGAGACGCGCGCCGCCGCGCCCATGGCCGATGCCGCTGGTTTGCCCCCCGTCCCCGCCGCCCAGGTGCGGCTCGTCACGCTGGCGCAGGGGCTGCTCCTGCTGGCCGGCGTCGCCCTGGCGACGTGGAGCTCCGTTTGGCTCGCCGCATGGGCGCTTCCGGCGCTCTACCGGCACATCGGGCTCGTGCCGCTCGCGGCCGTGGCGCCTCTGCTGGCGGGACTGGCGGGCGCTGCCTATACGCCGATCGCCGTGCTGGCCGCGGTCGCTGCCAAGCGTCTGCTCATCGGACGGTACCGGCCCATGCGAGCGCCCGTCTGGAGCGGCTTCTACCTTCGCCACTGGATCGTGATGGAGTTCGCGCAGATGGTCCCGTGGCGCCTGCTGGAGGGGACCGAGGCGCAGGTCTGGATCCTGCGCGCGCTCGGCGCCAGGATCGGCCGGCGCGTCCACATCCACCGGGGCGTGGACCTGACTCACGGCGGCTGGGACCTGCTGGAGATCGGCGACGACGCCACGCTCAGCCAGGAGTGCTCCCTGCGGCTGGTGGACCTGGACGACGGTCGGCTCGTCATCGCGCCGATCCGCATCAGCGACGGCGCCACGCTGGAGACGCGGTCCGGGGTCGCCGGCGGCGCCGCGATGGAGGCGGGCGGGGTCCTGGCCGCGCTGTCGCACCTGCCTCCGGGCGGCGTCATCGGCGCCGGCGAGCGGTGGGACGGCGTGCCGGCGCGCCGCGCGGGCAAGGCGCCCGACCGTGCGCCGCTCCCCGACGGTGCGGGCGAGATATCTCCCGTAGCCTACGGCCTGCGGCTGCTGGCGGCCCGCGCGCTGCTGATGCTGTTCCTGAGCCTTCCGCTGGACGCGCTGGGCGTCGCCCTGGCCATCCTCTCGGGCGGCACGGCCGACGGCCTGGCGGCGGCGCTGGCCCATCCCGGTTGGCCGCTCGCCCTGTGGATCGCCGGCGCGGCTCTGGGCGCTCCCGTCACCGTCGCGCTCCAGGCGCTGGCGTGCCGCGCCATGGGTCCGGTTCGCGACGGCGCCCTGCCGCGATGGAGCTCCGGCTACATCCGCGTCTGGCTGAAGGCCGGGCTGGTGCAGTCCGCCGGGAACTGGCTGAGCGGGGGCCTCTACTGGCCTGTCTGGCTCCGGGCCGCGGGCATGCGCGTGGGGCCGGGCTGCGAGATCAGCACCATCATCGACGTCGTCCCCGAGCTTGTGGAGATCGGGCGCGACACGTTCTTCGCCGACGGCGTCTATCTGGCCGGTCCCCGCATCCACCAGGGAGTGGTCGAGGCGAGGATGACCCGGCTGGGCCCCGACACGTTCCTGGGGAACCACGCGGTGATCCCCTCCGGCGTGGAGCTGCCCGGCAGCATCCTCCTGGGCGTCAGCACCGTGGCCGACCCGGCGGCGGTGACCGAGGGCTCGAACTGGTTCGGCCATCCGCCCTTCCGCCTGCCCCGGCCGCCGCAGACGGAGTTCGACCGGACGCTGACCCACGATCCTCCGCCGATCCGCTACTGGAACCGGGTGGGTTGGGAGCTCCTCCGGTTCGCGTTGCCCGTGGTCTACGCTGGTCTGGCGACCGCAGGCGGCGCGCTCTGGCTGCTCTGCGAGGCGCGGCTCGGGAGCGCCGCCGCGCTGCTATGGAGCCCCGCGGCGGCCGCCGGCGGCGGCTTCATCCTCTGCCTCCTGGTGCTGGCGCTGAAGTGGCTCCTCCTCGGCCGCGTCAGGCCGGGCGTCCATCCGCTCTGGTCCTGCTGGTGCAGCCGGTGGGACTTCCACTACGTGGCATGGGGATACCTGGCCCGGCCGATCCTGGCGAGGCTGGAGGGAACGCTCCTGCTGGTCGGCTATGTGCGTGCCATGGGCGCCCGCGTGGGCGCATCGGCCGTGCTGGGTCCGGGCTTCGCGCAGGTAGTGGACCCGGACATGCTCACCATCGGCGACGGCGCCACGGTGGAGTGCCTCTTCCAGGCGCACACCTTCGAGGACCGGGTGCTGAAGATAGACCACGTCCGGATCGGCAACCGCGCCACGGTGGCCCATGCCTCGGTGATGCTCTACGGCGCCGAGGTGGGCGAGGGCGGAACCGTCACGCCCCACAGCGTGGTCATGAAGGGCGAGAGGTTGGACCCGGGCCTCGTGTACGAAGGCGTACCCACGAGGCCGGTAGCCGCGCTCCCTCCCCTTGCCGCGAAGCGGGAGGGCTGGGGTGGGGGTTCTTGACGTGGTCAGAGTTGTGAGCCAGCGGACGCGGCCACATGTCGCAGCTCCTCCCAAAGGTTTCAATCCACACCGGCCCCGAAGGGCCGGTGAGCCAACTGTGCGCCAAGATGGGGCTTGATTGGCTCAACGTTTCAATCCACACCGGCCCCGAAGGGCCGGTGAGCCACCTGCCCTACCTGGGCTCCCCACGCATTGCCTTGTTTCAATCCACACCGGCCCCGAAGGGCCGGTGAGCCCGTCTACCTGTTGGCTTGTGCTGAAACCGCTCCTGGTTTCAATCCACACCGGCCCCGAAGGGCCGGTGAGCCCTGCATGTGGCAGGGCGAAGCCCCGGCAGTGAATCGTTTAAATCCACACCGGCCCCGAAGGGCCGGTGAGCCACGCTCACGGAGTGCCGGTAGTCTGGCACCTACACGTTTCAATCCACACCGGCCCCGAAGGGCCGGTGAGCCGTGTCTACTGCGCGTCTTCGCCGAACGGGTCTTGGTTTCAATCCACACCGGCCCCGAAGGGCCGGTGAGCCTGCGCCCTGCGGCGTGTCCTGCGCCAGCCTGTAGAGGTTTCAATCCACACCGGCCCCGAAGGGCCGGTGAGCCTTGCTGGCAACATCGTACCCATATGCAAGATCGAGGTTTCAATCCACACCGGCCCCGAAGGGCCGGTGAGCCAGGCCAGGCAAGCCGAAGGCGCCCGCATTGCCCGGGTTTCAATCCACACCGGCCCCGAAGAGCCGGTGAGCCACCTGACCGCCAGATGGTAGCCTGCGCCGACGACAGTTTCAATCCACACCGGCCCCGAAGGGCCGGTGAGCCCACGTAGCACCTATCGCTCGGCGCCACGATGCGGGTTTCAATCCACACCGGCCCCGAAGGGCCGGTGAGCCTGGGCGGAACAACATCGACCTGAACCAGACCACGACGTTTCAATCCACACCGGCCCCGAAGGGCCGGTGAGCCACCGAGCAGGCAACCCCGAGGCATGGGTTGCGCAGGTTTCAATCCACACCGGCCCCGAAGGGCCGGTGAGCCGTTCCATTTTGGCTCACGCGGGCAGGCGGCGTTCGGTTTCAATCCACACCGGCCCCGAAGGGCCGGTGAGCCCCGGCCTCGGTGGTCATGTGGAGCTTGCTTTGCTGTTTCAATCCACACCGGCCCCGAAGGGCCGGTGAGCCAGGTGCAGTTCAACGAGGACGGCGAGCCTACCTCAGTTTCAATCCACACCGGCCCCGAAGGGCCGGTGAGCCACCCTAACTGGAGGAGGAAGCCATGATGCTGGACAGGTTTCAATCCACACCGGCCCCGAAGGGCCGGTG